>JAGLWM010000009.1 GCA_023133415.1 Candidatus Pacearchaeota archaeon | reverse complement strand
AATTTTTTTTCAAAAGTTTGTATAATCTGCGAAATATTGTGCGAATTTCAAAGAAGTTCGCACAATATACATTATATGACGTTCTTCCAATCAAAAGCGAACGGAATTTGCCCGTTTGCATAAATTATTTAATATGCGAACGCTTTTTTTAATAAATGGTTATTAAAACTTGTATCAATTGCCAAGAAAAAAAAGAGCATCACGCAAAAGGTCTCTGTTACACCTGCTATAAAAAATTACACTGGAAACCCAAAGTCAAATCTTGCCGCCGATGTAAAAGAAAGCTAGCCATCCACGCCAAAAACCTCTGTGCCAGCTGCTATAATCTCACGTTCCATCTTGACAAATCCAAAGCCTATAATCAGCGAAAACGAAACAATATAGACATTAAAACCTTCCGAAAAGTCACAAAACAATGCGTCATCTGCGAATTCAATAAAATCGTAGACATCCACCACATAGATCTCAACAAAAATAATAATTCATCTAAAAACCTCATAGGACTCTGCCCAAACCATCACAGAATGATCCACAACCATAACTTCCGTCCCGGAATCTTCGCAATCCTAAAACAAAAAGGCTACGATCTTCCACTAGAAAACACTACTATATCCCAACCCTAAGCAAATTCTCTAACAGATTTTAACATCTCTCTAATAAATTTTAACATCAGAAGCCAATAAAATCCCTAGTTTTAAATAAAAAACAACCCTAAACCCCTTTAAAACGCAAAATTACCATATTTTACTTAAATTTTTTTAATATTTTTAAAATCCCGAAATAACCAAATTTTAAACGAAAAAGTGAGAGTTAGAAAACATTGATTTTTACGAAAAAGTGAGAAAAAAACCAAAAACCAACAAAAAGATATCAAGAAAGCATCATTAAAATAGAAAAGTAACAGTTATAACTAATGTAAAAAAGTTCGCACAATCCAAAATAATAAAATCAAAATACATTTAAATAAAAAACTAATAATTATTCGGTTTAACGAAAATCAAAATCAAAATCTACTTTTTCTTAAAACAATCTCTACAAAGAACAGGCTTGCCTTGAGTTGGCTTAAACGGAACAGTTGTAGCTCTACCGCATTCAGCGCAAACTACATTAAAATCTCGCCTTTTATCAAATCCACGATTTCCCCGACGATCTCGACCCTTCCGGAAACACTCATCGCATTTCACCGGTCGACCTTCAGTCGGATTAAACGGAATTTCGCATTCTTCACCGCACTCTGAACAGACTGCCTTGAATTTTTCTCCTTCCATACAAACATTCCAAAATATAACTATAAAAACCTTCGCATCCCAAAATAAATAGGTAATAAAATGAATAGTGAAGAATTTTTAAAAAAACTCGAAATCGAACTCAAAATCTCCAAAGCCTCGCCCCACACAATCAAAAACTACCTCAAACAAAATCAATCCCTCCTGACCTTCTCGAACAAAATCCCATCTGAAATCACAACCGACAACATCAAACACTACATTGCAGAAAATCTCACAACCTCGGCTGCCTCAACAATCAGCCTTTTTCTCGCCGCAATAAAATACGCTTACAAAACAATACTCAATAAAAATCTAACCGAATCAATCCGACGTCCCAAAAAAGAAATCCATCTTCCAACAATCCTCTCAAAGCAAGAAATCAAACTCCTCTTATCTCAAGTCAAAAATGAAAAATCCAATCTAATCGTAAGCCTAATCTACGCCGCCGGATTCAGAGTATCCGAAATCACAAACCTAAAAATCCAAGATCTAAACCTCCCAGAAAAAATCGGATACATCCGCCAAGCAAAAGGTAACAAAGACAGAATTTTCAATATCCCAGAGTTTCTTTTCGACGAAATAAAACACCGCGCAGAACAGCAAGCCAAAAATAACCAAAAATATCTATTTTCAGGAAGATCAGGAAAACTTTCGGTCCGAAATGTCCAAAAAATTGTAGCACAAGCCGCAAAACGAGCCAATCTAAAAAACATTCATACCCACACCCTCCGCCACTCCTTCGCAACCCACCTTCTCGAAGACGGCATCGACATCAGAAAAATCCAAGAACTCCTCGGTCACTCAAACCTATCGACAACCCAAATCTACACCCACGTTTCAACAGAAGAACTCAAAAAAATAAAAAGCCCAATTGAATCACTATGATTTAATTATCTCTCCCCCTTTCTCATCCATTCCCAAACTTCCAAACCCTCTTTCCCACGAATCTCCACAACAAACTCAACCTCACTATCCAAACAACTATCCAACATCTCTATTTCTTGCGTCTTATAATTAAACCCTCTAATGCTCCTTATGAAACAAGTTCTATCACAATAAATAACCTCATCAAAAACTTTCTGAAAATTATCCTGAACAAAATTCGGAGCACCTTCTAAATCAATATCAAATCCGATTGCCTTTTCCATGTCAATACAATCCTGAGTTATTTCACAAGGCATCATAGTATTAGTTGCATCACCAATACAAATCCGTACCTCTTTGAAAACATGAAAATTATAAAGATAAAACCCAGTGCCAACAATTCCAATTAATAAAACCAAAATCACAATTCCAATAATTAACAATGCACCACCACATTTTTTCATAAAAATCTAAAGACAAAACATTTTATAAATTCTTCTAAATATATTTTATTATGCCATGCAAAAAATGCGGATACACTGAAAAAAAAGAAACTAAAATTTTCGGCTCTCCCTTATGTAAAATCTGCGCAACATTCGCTCCCACAAATCCCAAAGATTTCCAACTCTACATCCTAGAAAAAATTGACTGGAAAATCCTCGATACATTCAGAATTCACGGCCACACTCCCGGCACAAAACAAAAAAACGGCATGCAAAAAATGGCGCAAATCGGCAGACTTCAAAGCCGACCACCCTTAGGCTACGACGTCATCAACGGCAACCTCACGCCAAACGAAGATGCAATCCGCATCCGATCCCTTTTCCGAACCTTTCTCGCCCGAAACTATTCCCTTAATTCCCTCGCTAAAAATTTTTCCCTTTCAATCAACGGTCTCAAAAAAATCCTCACCAACCGAACCTATCTCGGCGAAATCAAATTCGACAACAAAATTCACAAAGGTGACCATCAACCAGTAATCAACCCGGAAATATTCTACGCAGTTCAAAGAAAATTAAAAACATATTTGAAACCGAGGAAATAGTAGGTTAACCTTCAGAAAGCACTTTTTTTATAACGCAAACATATTCCACTTCAGATTCATATTCTTTCAAATTTGAATTATCGATTGAATTTTCAGAAGTATTGTAACACCCATCCCTGATTTTATAATTTTTAATCCCAATTTCCTTAAGTATCTTCTCTAATTCCCCCGTGTTTAACATCGAAGCCATCGCACCTATATAGTCCTCAACAAGACAAGGTGTTGTCCATCTCTGTTTTCCAATTCTACTAATAACAGTTTCCCAATTCGCGTCCCTTCTAATATCTCTAATATATATTTTTCCACCAGAAGACAAAACAGAATACATTTTTTGTATCGCTTCTTTGGGATTTCTGAATCTATGCAAGGCATTTCTGCAAAGGATATAATTAATATTCTTTTTATCTGAAACTAATTCGGGCAAATAATAAACGCTCCCTTTCCTAAATTCTACCGCAGGTTTTACAAATTCCGCCAGATTCCCTTTACGCTTCGCATTGTTGTGTATCCTCTTTTGAAATATTTCCGCCCCATTTAATTTTTTCTGAGAATATTCTTTAAGATTTTTATAAGCCAAATCAATCATCTCTGTCGAAGAATCGATTCCAAGAATATACCCATTAGTTTTCTCCGACAAGGGCAGAGATAACAACCCAGAACCGCAACCTATATCAACAATTGTTCCACAATCCATATTCAGATGATTTTTTGCATAACACTCTGCTGAATTCTTAAAATCTTCACATATTTTTCTATAAGTATCATTTCTTGAAGTTTTCCCGAGGATATTATATTCTCTTGCGACTATCCCCCCGATTGCCTCATTCTCAAGCACATATGTCCGTCCATTCATCTCCGCATCAAAAATATTTTCAACTGCCTGATTTAAAGAAACTGTTTGAGTTATTCTTTTTTTAAGTATTTTATTTTTGTTTTTCATCATGTCTACCTACTTAATAATGGTAACAATATATAATATATAAGCAAGTGTAGTAAGGGAGATTACAACATTAAGAAAGATTTATAAATAATTATTGCAGTATTTTTATATGAAATATGAATTATTAGAAAAAATTGGACTAAGTCCAAATGAATCCAAATGTTATGTCAGCCTATTGAAATTAGGTTCTGCATCTGCTAATGAAATTTCAAGAGCAAGCGGAATCCATCGGGTTTCTGTTTATGATGCTCTAAGAGGACTAAGAGAAAAAGGTTTGATAAGCCAGATTACAAAATCAAACAAATTACTTTTTGAAGCAGGAAACCCCGAAAAAATAAATGAAATTATCAAAGCTAAAGAAGACGAATTGTCAAAATCAAAAGAAATTGTTCCTAAACTTTTAAATTATTTTAATAGTTCCAACGAGAAACAAGAGATACATAGCTTTAAAGGATTAGCAGGAATTAAAACAGTTCTAAACGAGATGCTCAAGTCAAAAACAGAAATACTGGATTTTGGGGCAGAATATAAAATAAAAGAATTTCTTCCTTATGGCTATTCCAAGTGGGAAAAAGAAAGAAGAAGCAAAAAAATTCAGATGAGAATAATTGCAAACATCAAATTTAAACCAATAAAAATTCCCCAAACAAAAATAAAATATGTCCCGTCTGAATTTAATTCAAGTGTTTCTACCTACATCTTTGATAATAAAGTTGCAATGGTAATGTGGGTAGATGATCCCCTCGGAATTATTATAGAATCTAAAGATATTTATGAATCTTATAAAAACTATTTTGAATATCTTTGGAAAACTGCACTTCCATAACAATCCCCCTACAAATCCCAAAAGCAAAGCACCCAAATCCCCTATTCCGTTCTAACGGAAACTCGTCTGTCTCATACTCCGAGCCTTCGAATCCCCAGGCTTACAAGCTTCCTTCCTTCGAGTATCCGCAACCAACATATTCCTATCATAAGCCAAAAACGCATGTCTCACATCATCTTTACCCGTAAACTTAACAATCGCCTTCGCGATCGCCAACCGCGCCGCCTCAACCTGGCAAGCAATCCCACCACCCTTCACATTCAAGGCAATATCAAAATCCAGCCTCCCCAAAACATCTTTAGCAATAACCAACGGCTCACTAATTTCAAGCTGTTGCAAATTACTTAAAAAACTAATCGGCTTCTTATTAAAAGTCACAACACCACTTCCCGCTTCAATCATGGCCTTCGCAATCGCCGTCTTCCTTTTCCCAGAAACAACTAATTTATCCATCTTATTTTAACAACCTCACAATTTCCGCAACCGTAGAAAACTTCATTGGTTTCTTATGATTTAATTTAATAACCCCGACTCCCGACTCCCGACTCCCAACTCCCGACTCAGACACATAACATTTCAATCTCTTAAATGCCTCCTGTCCCTTCACTCTATCTCGCGGCAACATTCCCCTAATCATTCTTTTAACCAACCGATCCGCAACACGTGGATATTTCGGTCCCTTCATTGAACCACCACTTCCCATCTCCTTCTTCGCCAAAATCTTCTTCGCCAATAATTTCTTATCCCCCGAAACGATTATATCACCACAATTAATAATATCAACAGAATTACCCTTTAATAATTCCTTCGCAACAACACTCGCCAATCTACCAAAAACCGCCTCTTTGCCGTCGTAAATTAATTTAACCATTTTATTTAAAGTTACTCCCTTCTAACATTTGAATTAATTTAGATCGTGTTTTGGGCTGCTCACTCCACAAATAAGTTTCATTCTCTTTGATAAAACTAGTATTGTCTTCATAAAGTCGCCTCCCTTCCTTGTTATTTTTATAAAAAATTAATGCCTCCGCACCATTCATAACCCCTATCATAATTCCATTATATTTCTTTGTCATTATCTCAAAATATCAAAACCATTTAATTCCGGATTCTTCTTAACCTCATCAACAATAGAAACGAATGTTCCCTTCGCATTCTTGATCTTTCCCAAAGCCTTCTCGCTTGCAGACCAAGCGACAATCTTCTTCGCCCCACTCAAATCTCCCGCACTCAAAATCTTCCCAGCAACCAACACATCTCCCTCAATCATATCAATATCCTTCAAATTCACAGCCGGCCATCGTCTCTTCGGTCGCGCCAACTCCTTTGCCACAACAGGATTCGTTTTTTTCAATCTAACAATTGTATTAACCAACTCACCATCCATCTTTCCACGCATTCTCTTTTCAATCTTAGTCTTATTAATTTTAACTTCCATTTTACTTCAAAGCTTTAGAAACCTCTGACAAATTACTCTTCAGTGCCTTGCAAGCCTCCACGAAAATTTTCTTAGCCTCCATCTGGCCCCATGACTCAATCACAAAAACCAAACTATCTCCAAACGAAATCTCAACACCAGGATATTCCTTCATATCATCATTATCCAAATCACATTTCCACGCATCCTTAGCCCTAACTTTTTCACCATACATCTCAAAAACTTCAGGATAAAGTGCAACCAACTCAGTCTGCTTTTCACCCTCTCCAGAAATCTTAATTCTCGGTAAATGCTTATAATAAACAAGCCCAGGCATAAACTTCGCATGATTAATTCCCTTTCCAATACGAGCCCTCGCAACAAGTTCTAATTGCTGCCCCTCACTTAATAAAACAATCGGCGTCTCTGGGTAAACAACATCATCTCCAAGCTCACCAGCCAAAACCATTTTGCCATCCCCCTTACCTTTCACTTTCAACTTAAATTCCACAACGTCAGCACTCTTCATCTTCTGGTTCCTCAAAGAAATTAATCCTAACCGATGTGCAATAATCTCATCATAAAGCGATGAGTCATTCTTATAAATATCACACTCATCAATCGCTAAAACATTAATCTCTCCCACACTTCGACGAATTGCATTAGCCAAACTAATGTTTATATCAGAAGTGAAAACAATTTCTTCATTTATATTTTTTATCATTTCCATTTTATTTTTTCGAATTTTTAGTTTATAAGTTTATACTACTTGAATTTATTTGAATCATTATGGTCTCCTCCCTCTTCGCCCACCTTTCTTCTTCGGTCCACCACGAGCAACAGCTGTAGTTTCAACCATACTCAAAATTTTCATCCCTTCCTTCGTCAAAGTCCTAACAATCGCATGTGCCCCAGGTCCAATTCCCGTCGCACCAGTCTGCCCCTTCATTCGAACATAAACCGCATTAATCCTATAATCTCTACAAATCTCCTGAACCTTCTTCGCAATAAACATAGCAATCGTCGGATTTGCCCGCATCCTATCATGCTTCGTAATCTGCCCTCCACTAACACGTCCAATCGTATTTCCAGCCAAATCGGTCACAGTCGCAATCGTATTATTAAAGCTCGCATAAATATTCACAATACCGATATTCTCTTCAGTTTTTTTTACCATTATTTTTTACTTTCCCCCTCAATATTTTCTTCTTTAACAAACTCTTTCTTTTCAACTTTAACCTTTTTTTCTTTCAACAAAATTTTATCTTCCAAATCCTTAGTCACAACAAACGACGGAATATTAACAACCTTCCCATCAACCAAAACATTCTTATGAACAATCAACTGCCGAGCTCCCTTAAATGTACTCGCTAATTTCTTCCTAAAAATAAAAGTCTGCAACCTTCGAGCAAAAATATTCTCTTCAGTTAAAGCCAAAACATCAGCAATATCAACAACATTAATTCCCATCTTACTCAACTTATCAAAAAATGCCCTCTGCATCTCATCATTTTTCCCAATCAAGGCTTTCGCTCTCCGCCTCATCTTCGAAACTACACTTCTCGCCTTCCAAATCTCCCGCTTATTCTTCAAACCATACTTCTTCACTAGAATATTTTCCTCATCCATCCTAATCCGATCATACAACTTTTTAGGTCGGCTAAACAATTTTCTTTTTTTCTTAATATCTCCCATTAATTATGTTAATCACTAGTCTTCTTCTTTGCCGCAGCAACAGATGGCTTTCGATTCCTCCTAAAATTCGCTTTAGTTCTCTGACCTCGAACAGGCAATCCAACTATATGTCGAATACCTTTATATGACTTAATCTTCTTCAGTCTCTTCAAATCAAACTCCTTCCTTAATTTCAAATCCATCCCACTAATATGCAAATCATCCCCAGTCTCCAAATCCTTCTGCCGATTCTTTAAAAATGCAGGTAGCTCCGGAGTCTTCATAAAACTCTCAATCCTACCCAACTCAGCCTTCTCAAAATCCTGAATCTTCTTCCCCTTATCTAATTTCAAAATCTTACAAATCGCATTCGAAAGCGTCCATGAAATTCCATTAATCTTAGTCAAAGCAGATGCTATCTTAATATCCCCACGAATATCTCTCCCAAGAACCCTCACAAGTGTGACTTCTTCTTCTTTCTTCCTGTAATCTTTCTTTTCTCCCATTTTATGCAATAAATAAATTATGCCGCTGAATCTCCGTCAGCTCCTCCATAATTCTTTTTTCAATAACTTTCTCAGGCGATGGTATATTTGCAACCCGCTCTCGAATATCATTAAAAGACTCAAAGTCTTTTTCTTCCCGTGCCTCAATAATAGCAGCCGTATGCTTCTTTCCCAACCCAGGCAACAATTCGAACTGATGAAGTCGAGTATTTATAGCTTGCGCTTTATTAAAAAATTTAACAAATCTCTCCTCATTATTCTCAACCATCTCAGAAACAAAATCCTCTAACTGCAACTTAGCAGCATCAGTCAACTTCTCCCTAGGACACCGACCCAAAATATACTGAACCTTATCTCTCTTACCATCTCCAATATAAACTTTCTCCCCAATTTCAAACTTCTCACCACGCCTAGGAACCAACTGCAACAAAGTGAAATCATTCGTCCCAATCGCCTGTGCCAAAGATGTTCTCCGATTTTCCAAAGGATAACCATATGGTAAAAAGTCTAGAATAATCGCATAATCCTCTCGTGCCATCTGAATCACCTATATTTTTTGGTAATTTCCAAAATCTTATTTACTTCGTCCTGATCAAGGGACACCTCAATAATAACCTTATTCAACTCCGCCGCATCAGTCGGCACAAAATCCACAATCTTCACAATATGTTCATCTTTCAACTTAATTAAATCAAGCCCCTTAAGTTCCTCAGTCAATTCCTTCGCTTTCTCAAAATCCAAAACATCAAAATTCTTTACAAATTTCTTAATATCCTCACCTTTATCCGAGTCCCCAACCAATCTAACAACCTCAGCCATCACAACTGGCCTTGATTCCTTTATCATTCCAAAACCCTCAAATGAACAGGATGAATAATAAAAATCTTCAACTTGTTCCCATCTTTAATTTCAACTTCTTTAAATTTACCCCGACTAGCCTTAACTTTTCCACTCATTCCTCGAAGCCTCGTAGGAAAACTTATTCGAACTCCTCTCTCATCAACCACAGCAACTCTCGTTCCATCCTCAATATTTCTAAAGTAAGAACTAAGATTCAACTTTCCTTTCTTTCTAATTTCCTTTGCTCTTCGTGCCATTTATTCCTCAAACTACAGAACTCTTCAGCGCCATAATTAACTCGGACATTTCTATCCTAACAAAGCAAGAAAAATTCCTTTTATAAACTTTCCGTCCCACTAAATCGAGAACGCTCAATATTCTCCATCGCCAATTCCTCTACACTAACCTCCTCAATAACCGACCTCTTAACGACTTTCTCACTCACCAAGACATCTGATCCCTGACTTCTGACATCTGACCTCTCGAAACTTCCGGTGTCTCCCACCTGCCCCAATTCTAAATTCCCAGCGTTCCGCTCTCTTTCCATATTCTCAACAATCGTCCTCGCCATCTTCTCTCCCCAAACCTGATACATACAACGCTCACACATATCCACCACAGAATCATCCGCAACCTCAACAGAACAATAAACACACTTTTTCACTTCATCACCTACGCAACAATCACATCTATCTCTTTTTAAATTTTTATGAGATTCGCAACAACCTTCCCAACAATAAGCAAACTTTAAAAAGAAACAGCGTTAATAATAACTATGAAAAAAGATGTAATGTTAGTCTTTCTACTACTATTATCATCAGGCTTTACATTAGCCGAAACAGCATGTGATCTTGACGTAACTCTATTAAACCAAGACCCATATCCAGCCGTTCCAGGCGACTACGTCAAATTAGTCTTCCAGATAGAAGGCCTAGATTCACCAGATTGCAACGACATAACATTCAACCTCTTAGCGGACTACCCAATAGAATTCAATCCAGGAGAATCCGGACTAAGAACTTTCAAGAAAGTCGACTACATAAAAGACTACGAAACAAACCTACTAATCCCCTATGAAGTCCGAATCAATGAAGACGCACTCGACGGAGCAAACCCAATAGAAGTTCGAGTTCAAAGCCAAAACGACGCACCCCTAACAAAAACATTCAATATTGAAGTTGACGATGTCAGGGCTAATTTTGAAATATATGTAAAGGATTACGACTATGCAACACACGAGCTAACACTCGAAGTATTAAACATTGCAGAAGCAGATGTTGAAGCACTAACAATAGAAATTCCAAAACAAGGTTCAATAAATATTAAGGGTGCAAACAGAGTGGTGGTAGGAGATTTAGATTCTAATGAGTATACAACAGCAGAATTTGAAGCAGTGCCTTCCGACGGAGAATTCAAAGTAAACATGATTTATTCAGACATAATCAACACAAGAAGATCAGCTGAGGAGACCGTAAATTTTGACTCATCCTATTTTACAGACAGAAAAGCAGATAAAAAAACAATAGGAATAGGAACATATATTTTTTGGGCAGTAATTGTTTTATTAATAGGATGGTGGGGCATCAGGAAATTCCAAAAGAAAAAGAAAAAATAATCCTAGCAATCTTTCTTCCTAGCTTGTTTTTGTCTAAATCCATTTAATAAGTTCAACAAAATAAATGAAAGTATTTCTCCATCATTACTCATATCTCAGAGCATCAACAGCATTAATCTTACTCGCCCGCCATGCAGGAACCATCCCAGAAATTGCTCCTGTAAATGTCGCAAATACAATTAGCCCAGCGAATAAAACCCAAGAATAATGAGGACTAAGAAATCCATACCCAAAATTATCTAAAACATCAGCCCCTATATTACTAGCACCCCATCCAACAAAAACCCCAATCACTCCCGCAACAAACCCAAGAAATCCAGACTCAAATAAAAATATCTTAAAAATCTCAGAGTTCCTAGCGCCAATAGATTTCAAAACCCCAATCTCCTTAAATCGCTCCAACACCGAAGTAATCATAGTGTTCGCAGTATTAACAGCAGACACAATAACAGAGATAAATGCAATCAAAATAACAAAACCGATAATGATATCCAAAACTACCATATAAGATTCCAACAAATTAGCATAAGACTGAACAGTAAAATCCTCTCCCCCTTCATCTAAATCCCGATGCTGTCTCAACTTTTTCTTAACCCTTTCAGCAACATCATCAATATTATCCCTATCGGCCCGAGCAATTATCATCCCATAAGAAAGATTCTTATCCGGATAAAGTTCAGACATAAAATCATTCGTCACATAAACATTGGAATCATCCTGAGGGTTTCCGATCTTCTCATAAAACCCAACAATCCGAAGATCCCGATCCTGAACATTAATCTTGCTATTAAGAGAATAAGCTTTCGGAAAAATTTTATTTTTCAACATATAGTTATAACCCAAAGTAACCTTTCCAGAATCACCAGAACGAAGAGGTCGCCCTTCAACTACCTCAATATCCGAAAGCTCCATCACCATGGGCAAATCAGGATCATAACTCATAACAAAAGCATATTTTTTTGAATCATCCTGCACAATTTCACCCACATTCATATACACTCCCGTCGCCTCATAAACACCAGCCGTCTTCCTAATCGCCCGTACATCACTATCCAAAAGTTTAAACGTTGTATCCAAACCGGGAATCACGCCCCCTTTCGGCATAATCATTAACTTATCTGCCGAAGACGACGAAGTAAACTCATCAATATAATCATAAAGTCCCCAACCAAAACTAACAAAAATAAAAATCGTAGCAATCCCAACAAAAATCGACAAAATCGTAAGAATACTTCTAACCTTACTTTTTCTAATATTATTTAACGAATATTTTACACTCTCTTTACTAATCACCATCGCCTCACCTCCCTCAAGCCACCACCAACAACCAACAACCAACAACCAACAACCGAAATTAAAATCTCTGATTTTGATTTCATCCTCGAAGTGCCTCCACTGGATTTTGTTTCGCAGCACTCATTGCCGGCACAATTCCTGCAACAGCCCCAATCACAAAACTTCCAACTAAAGCCCCACCAATCAATACAAAATCAATTATAGGAGAGAGTTCCGCCCCAAGAAAATTATTAATTCCCATAATCCCAGCAATACCAATTAATGTCCCAAAAACAACGCCAACCAACCCCCCAATAAAACCCAGCATACCAGATTCAAAAAAGAACTGCATAAACACCTGACTATTCTTGGCGCCAATCGCCTTCATAATCCCAATCTCCTTCCTTCTCTCCAAAACAGAAGTCGTCATAGTGTTAACAATCCCCAATGCTCCAACCAAAATCGAAATCGATGCAACAATTATAATAAAAGCCTGAACGCCCCCAAGAATATTATTTACAGTCTCCATCATCGCCTCAGGCGTAGAAACCTCAAAATCCTCCTCGCCAACTTCAACATCTCTTCGCTTCCGCATCAACTTCTCAACATCTTCCTTTGCCCTATCCATCACATCTTCACTCCGAGCCTTCACTCCAATAAGATCCACGTCATCCCCATAATCCAACAAATCCCTCAACGGCGCCTCATTAATCATCACAATCTCATCAAACATAATGCTGCCCGTTTTTTCCAAAATTCCTACAACCTTAAATCGCTGATCCTGAATTAAAACACTCTTTCCTGGAACAATCGCCTTCTCAAAAATTCCATCATCCCTCCCAAAATTATAACCAAGTAAAACCTTACTTATGTCGTCATCCTTAAGCATTCTCCCAGTTTCGGCTTCAATATCAAGCACTTCATAACTAAACTTTCTCCCATCTCCATCAGGAACAGATGACACCATTCCAAAATCAACAATATCATTAAATTCAATTTTCACTGAACTGATAATTCTGGGAATAGCAATTTCAACAGAAGACAGCCTCTCAATTGCCTCGGCATCATCAATCGTTAACTTATCAGCAGCACCACTTCCAGGCACACCATAAGCATTGATACCTCCCGCCTGAACAGTAATAACCTGTGTCGAACTAATCCCAAACTGAGCACTAACCGCAGCCTGTAAACCCGCACCCAAACTAATCAAGGAAACAACGGCAGTCACACCAATAAAAATTCCAAGCAAAGTAAGCCATGACCGAATTCCCCGATGCTCCAAATTTTTCAAAGCAAGAATCAAATAATCAAGTTTCATTATAAACTATCCAAAGGACTCTTTATTTTAGCTATATCTGAATTTGCCACGTGAGTATATATTTGCGTCGTCCTTAAATTTTTATGACCAAGCAATTTCTGAATATAACGAATATCTGTTCCGGCTTCCAATAAATGCGTAGCGAAAGAATGCCTCAAAGTATGCGGAGTTGCCTTTCTCCCAATAGCGCTAAAAGAATTTCTAGAAACAATTTCCTCAATCGTCCGCTTCGAATATTTTTTCTTTCTATTCGACTCAAAAAAATACTTAATCGGATTATTCGCCAGAAGATGTTTAAGTATGTCTTCCTTCAGAGATTCCGATAAAAGAGTAATCCTGTCTTTCTTCCCCTTCCCCTGCCGAACAATCAAAACATTTCTTTCAACATCAATATCTCTCGGCTGAAGATTCACAATTTCAGAAACTCTCAACCCACCAGAATAAAGCAACTGAACAATCAATTTATGCACCGGGTTCTTAGTAAACTCAATTATCCTTTTCACGTTTCCTTTATTCAGAACATCTGGAAGTTTCGATTCTGTTTGATAATTAGGTAACCTAAAGTTTTGAGGTTTGTGATTAATCTCATAGAGAATTTTCAAGGCAGAATATTTTTGTTTTATAGAACTCGTACTCTTTTTGTCATCTATATCCTTCAAGACATTTCGTCTTAACTCCTCATTAGAAAGGTTACACGCAATATCTAAAAACTTTCTAACAATCAAATTATAATTTTTCTGGGTTTCCTTAGACAAATTTCTTAATTTTAATTCCTCCCCATATTTTCTTTTAACCGCAATTTTATCCATATTCTTAACATTCCCACGAAGAAATTGTTTATATGCTTTACTGAAAATTGCGGTTAAAAGTTGTTAAATCCAATAATTTTGAGAGGCTAAAAAACAGAAGGGGGACAATTTTAATAATCGCTAAATTTTACCGATAGACACCAACGTATCTCCATCCTCAATAAATTTCAAAACTTTAATTCCTGAATAATCAAAGAAATTTTTCATCTCTTCTTTTGAGAAAGCTCTAAGTATTGATGTATCAGTAAATACTTTTTTCTTATTAACTAAATAAGTTACATCTCTTCCCCAAGTCCAACCAGTTTTCAAGTTAAGAGTATTCTTACTTTTTCTAGTGATTATCTTATCACTTATTTTTTTACTCCACTTTACATTTGTTCTAAAATTAGGAATAATAAAACTTGCATTAAAACTATCGATTATTATCAAACCTTTATCCATCACTTTTTTAATTGATTTAAGTGCATCCATAATCTCTTTATTTGTATTTAGATAAATAGATCCTTTGCCTAAAAAAATAACTGCGTCAAATTTTCTTTTCAATTTAAGATTTCTGACATCTCCGACTATTAATTTTGTTGAAGGATAATGTTTTTTTGCTAACGCTATCATTGACTTACTTATATCCAATCCAACATAACTATAGCCTTTGTTAATGAAGTACTTAGATCTATGTGCAGTACCGCAACCAATCTCAAGAATACTTTTAACATTATGCCTTTTGAGAATACGATGGTAATAATCTACTTCTTTTTTGTAATCACAGACTTGAGAAAATAATTCATCATATAGTTGTGCAAAATCATCGAATTGCTTTCTTCCTGTAGCCATATTATATGCCATAACGTCTTTTGTTTATAAATATTGGCACTAAAATTGTCCCCTAGATTCTTGTCCTTTAAGTATCACTTTGTTCTTTGGATAGGACGCCTCTCAAAATTACTCTCACTTCGTTCGGGAACGTTGCACTTTCGCTACGCTCACCCGGATTTAACAGGAATTTAACGGAAACCTCGTTGCACTTCGCTTTCCCAAATCGGCTTCGCCGACTTCGTTAAATCCCGATGTTATCTTTTTCTCTTCGTCCTAGGATGTAGACTCTTACGACTATGCCGAGCAGTTTGTCTCCCGCCTGATTCAACTTCTTTCTTCTTCCGCTTCGTAACATCAACAAATTTCTTCCCAATTCTCTTAGTCACCTTTTCCAATCCCCCATCCAACAACTGATAAATAACATTAACATGTTCCTCAGCCAAATCAAGATCATGCGTCACCATAATAACAGTCTTTCCCTCTTTATTCATTTTCCCCAAAAACTCCATCACAATTTTCCCAGTCTTAGTATCCAAATTCCCAGTCGGCTCATCTGCAAGAATAACCTCAGGATCATTCGCTAAACTCCGCGCAATCGCAACCCTCTGCATTTGCCCTCCAGAAATCTCGCCAGGATAATGATCCATCCTATCATGCAACTCAACCAATCTCAAAAGCTCCTCTGCCTTATCGGCCCGCTCTTCAATATCAGTCCCCTGAAACATCATAGGCAACATAACATTCTCCTTCACAGTCAAATTCGGAATCAAATTAAACGACTGAAAAATAAACCCAATCTTTTTCCCCCTAACCTGCGCCAAATCAGACTCACTAAACTCCGAAATATCTCTGCCATCCAAATAAATCGTCCCATAAGTCGGCATATCCAAACTCCCAACAAGATTCATCGCCGTAGATTTCCCTGAACCGCTTGGCCCTATAATAGCAACAAACTCACCCTCAAAAACCTTAAACTCCAAGTGACTAAGCGCCTTAACAATAGAATCACCCATTGGATAATGCCTCGAAACATTCCTTAATCTAATAACCTCTTTCCCCTCATTCACCATACAATAAATAGGCAATCTTCCTATATAAATTTGCCTCAGCACCCCACGATTTGAAACATGTCGAACGACAATCCAAACCAAAAATTTAAATACCCAAAATCCGCTTCTCAATTATGATAATTCCAATAAGATGCTTTAGTTGTGGCAAACCAATCGCCCACCTCTACGCACAATACAAAGAACTAGTAGAAGAAGGCATGACTCAAAAAGAAGCTCTCGACAAACTAGGAATCAAGCGATACTGCTGCCGAGCACAAATTCTAGGACAAACAGACACTCTTGAACTGGTTAATAAATTTAAAAAGTTTTAATCAAGATTTTTTATATTTACAACAACACAAACTAATTTTATACCAAACTAATTAATAAATAAATAGACAGCTCCGTGCGTTCCCATCAAAGACAGTACAAACACGAACGTATCAAGCTTAACTTCTGAGTTCGGAACGGGATCAGGTGTAACCAAAATACTATGGCCGTCTGAATATACACCAAGCTTTTATTTTATAAACCTACCGATTCGAAAGATTTTAAAGAGGAAGAACAGTTTTACTATCATGCTCTCGTAGCTCAGTCTGGATAGAGTGTCTCCCTCCTAAGGAGAAAGTCGCAGGTTCAAATCCTGCCGAGAGCGTCCCCATTAATTTTAAAAACCCAACAATACTTCCTAAAATAATGCGTGGGTAGTTTAGTGGCAGAATAACTGGCTTCCATTATTAGCTAGAAGAAACCAGTTGACCGGGGTTCGAGTCCCCGCCTGCGCATTGAGGGAATGCCGGAGTGGTCAAACGGGGCAGACTCAAGATCTGTTGGCTTATGCCTACGGGGGTTCGAATCCTCCTTCCCTCATATGGTTTCAAAGAAATCATTTTTAGAGAAAGATTCCAATGCTCGAGAGAACTTCAAGAAATTGATAATACGGGGGCAAACAATTTGCGCGAATTTTTCTTAATGAAGTGATTAGAAAAATTTTAGTGTGAATTGTGAGCAGAATCCTCCTTCCCTCATTTTAACAAATAACTTTAAAACCCAAACCAATCTAAATATTACATGGAAAAGTTTGAAAAATGGTATAACACCAACTATAAAAAAATCCTAATCCTCCCAATAATAATCCTGACCCTATCCCTTCTCTACCTAACATTCTTCTACATCCAAACCGGCGACATAATCAACAAAGACGTCACACTCACAGGTGGAACATCCATAACAATTCAAACCCAAATCCAAGCCCAAGAGCTCGAATCCCACCTAGCCAAAACAATCCAAGACTTCGAAATCAAAACAATCTCCGACAACACCGGAACCCAGCTCCAACTAATAATAACAGCCAAAGAACAAGACGTATCAATCCTAAAATCATCCCTAGAGGAATTCCTGGGCTACCAACTAACATCACAAAACTCATCCACCGAAACAACATCCTCATCCCTATCTGCCGACTTTTACAAACAACTAATCGTCGCAATAATCCTAGCGTTCTTCTGGATGTCCGCAGTAGTCTTCGTAATCTTCTCAAAAGGCAAAAAAGCAAAATTCCAAGTCATAATACTAAACATCCTCTTCGGGTTCTTCCTCGGAAACTTCTTCCTAAAAATCAATCCAATCATTTCTGGATTAATCTTCATAGCATTCGCAGTAACCGTAATAAGAATCTATATCAAAAAATCAATCCCAGCCTTTGCTGTAATGCTCTGCGCTTTCACAAGTATTATAATGACACTAACCCTAGTCAATATCCTAGGAATCAAACTCTCAACCGCAGGAATCGTCGCATTCTTAATGTTAATAGGTTATTCTGTAGATACAGACATCCTACTAACAACAAGACTCCTCAAAAGAAAAAAGGGCGTAAACGCATCTCTCTTCGGCGCATTCAAAACTGGGACAACAATGACAATCACCTCCATCATTGCAATCACAACCGCCCTAATCGCAGTCTACTCCTTCGAATCCGTCCTCAACCAAATCTTCACAATCCTCCTAATTGGCCTAGGCTTCGATCTATTCAACACATGGATTACAAACGCCTCAATAATTAAATGGTATGTACAAAAATAGTAAAATGAAAATAACATTCAGAATATGGATACTAATAGCAGTTGTTCTCTTATCTTTAATTTCAATCTTTTCCCTCCCACCACAAGCCCTAGAAAAAGGACTCCAAGTAATATCAGTCAACCAAAACTCAAGCGTATTCCAAGACGGGTTACGAGAAGGAATGACAATCCAAGCAATCAATGGACAAGAAATTACAAGCATGGAAGACTATGCAGCAGCAATGTCAGAAGTCGCAAATCTGGAAGAGAATCAAACAATAAAACTAACAATACAGGCCAAAGAAACCGAAATCATAAACCTCTATGACAAGACAATAATCGACGACATTTCACTAGAAGAAATTCCACTAACAAGAATCAAAACTGGATTAGATCTTAGAGGAGGAGCCAGAGCTTTCGTCAAAGCAGACATCACACTTGACGACGCACAACTCAACGACCTAATCGCAGTCTCTGAACAACGACTTAACGCCTACGGACTTTCCGACGTCAAATTCTTCAAAGTCCGAACATCCTCAGATGAAAATCTAATGGGAATAGAAATCGCAGGATCAAGCCCAGAAGACCTAGAAGAGCTAATCGCAAAACAAGGACATTTCGAGGCAAAAATCGGAAACGATACAGTTTTCATAGGCGGAGAAGAAGATATAACCCACGTCGGGAGAACAGGGCAAGATGCAATGATAACAGAATGTTTTGCGGTCCAAGGAGGCGAAGCTTGTAACTTCCAATTCACAATTTTCTTATCTGAAGCAGCAGCGCAACGACACGCAGATATAACAGACAAACTCTCAATCAACGGCTCCTACCTAAGCAAAAAACTTGACTTCTTTATCGACGACAAACTAACATCCTCCCTAAATATCGGCTCGTCCTTAAAAGGATCCGTAGCAACGCAAATTTCAATATCAGGTTCAGGTTCAGGCACAACGCGAAACGAAGCAATTGAATCCGCCAAAACAGAAATGAAAAAGCTACAAACAATCCTAATCACAGGCTCTCTTCCCTTCAAACTCGAAATCGTAAAAATTGACAGAATTTCACCAAACCTCGGAGAGCAATTCACAAAACAACTCCTGTTAGCCGGACTCTTCGCAATAATCGCAGTCTCTATAGTCGTTTTCATTCGATACAGAAAAATTAAGGCATCCCTAGCCCTGGTCACAGTTTCACTTTCCGAAGTCCTAATAATCTTAGGGACGGCATCCCTAATAAGCTGGAACCTCGACTTACCTTCCATAGCCGGAATCATAGCCGCAATCGGAACCGGAATCGACTCACAACTAATCATTTTAGATGAGGCCCGAGACAAGGATGAATCTATAGTGCAACGAATCAAAAAAGCACTCTTCATAATCGTCACAGCCTTCACAACAACATTCGTCGCGATGATTCCTTTAACAGGATTTTTAGGTTTTATGGGTATCGGGGCGGCATCAGCAGGACTCTTGAAGGGGTTTGCAGTAACAACATTAATAGGAATTACGACAGGTGTTTTAATTTCAAGACCAGCATTTGCGGATATTGCCAGACAATTGGAGGCGAACAATTAGACATTGACAAATGGCTAAATTAACAATTTATGATTACGAGTTGTGATGGAATTCAAATGGCATTTATTATTCGGATTCGTGAGCTCCTATATCTTAATTCAATTCTTTGACTTTCACCTATCCACCGGACTAATTATATTTTTATCATCTTGGATGATAGACGGTGACCACTATTTGTGGTACGCATTCGAAACAAAAAATTACAATCCATTATGTGCAATAAAATGGTATAACGAGTCAATTCCGAAATGGTCTTCTTTAACATTAAAAGAAAGAGAGGAATTCAAGAGAGGGATTTTTATTTTTCATAGCATCGGCTTTTGGGTGCTTCTTCTAATTTTATCATTTATTCATCCAGTTTTCTTATGGATTTTAATTGGAGTGGCAATTCACATGTCGGCAGACCTTCCTCACCTAATCTATCGCGACGAATCAGTTTACAATAAAATTTTTCTAACAGCAGTCATCAGAAGAAATAAAAACAAAAAAAGCTTCAGAGAATTATGAAAAATATAATCAAAAAAGAAATAAGCGAAACCAAAGAAGTCTTAGGTAGAATCAGGCGAAAAGATTTCTCAGGGAATGAAGGAAGGGCAATAAAAAATTCTTCATGGCAAATTGCAACAACACTTGTGGCAAAAGCCGGATCACTAATTTTCACAATAATTATAGCAAGGCTAATGCTTCCAGAAATTTATGGATTATATGGCTTGGCGCTTTCGACCATTCTATTTATGGGAGTTTTTAGCGATTTTGGGATAGGCACGGCATTAATGACATTTATCTGCAAAACAATAGATAAAAAACCAGCCAAAGCTAAAGGGTACCTTTATTTTTTAACAAAATACAAGATCTCGCTGGTTATACTATCGTCCCTAATACTTTTAGCCTCGGCAAGTTGGCTTGCCAATTCATATTATAACAAACCAATTTATTATGCTCTCCTATCTGGTGCAATTTACCTTCCGACGACAATTTTCTCAGGATATCTAAATGCAATTTTTATCGCCAAAAACAATTTTCGTCCCCAATTCATAAGAGAACTAATTGTTCAGGTTGCCCGTTTAAGCATAATCCCACTATCCATAATTTATTTTTTATCAAAAGTTTCATCTATTGAAATTTATTTGTTATGGATTTTTTTACTTCTATCTTTCTGTTATTTAATCGGAGGAATTTATTTATTTATAGTCGCAAAACTAAAACACCCATTCGGAAAAACAAAAGCGCAAAAATTAAACACCGGAGAAAAAAACGAGTTGTTCAGATTTATTCTCCCACTTTCAGTCACAGCACTCTCAGGTATGTTTTTCGGCTATATTGATCAAATCATGCTCGGGCACTACGTCGAAAGTCAATTCCTCGGATTTTATCAAGTAGCTTTCAATTTGGTAGTCTCTGCCTCAGCTATCATCGCATTCTCGGCCGCCGCTGTCTTCCCAATATTCGCCAGACTTAAAGGAAGACAACTTGAACGGGCATTCAAAAAAACAAGAAACATAACATTTTTAATTTCTATCGCGGCCGCAATTTTTACATTTGCCATAGCTCCATTTATTATCCAAATTATTTATGGAACAGAATATTTGACAGCAATTAGTTATTTAAGAGTCCTATCCCTTCTCCTGATTAGCTTCCCATTAATTAATTTATACACAACATATTATACATCTCAAGAGAAAACAAAGATTTTTTCAATTCTGTTAGTTGTCTCAACAATTTTAAACATTATTCTGAACTATATATTCATCAACATCGGCCTAAGCTATTCAATGTTTTATGCGGTTGTGGGGGCATGTGTAGCGACAATAGTCAGTAGATATGCCTATCTGATAGGGTTAATTTTATGGAGACAAGCTACTTAGTTGCCAAGAATTCT
Organism: Candidatus Pacearchaeota archaeon; assembly: GCA_023133415.1. Lineage (GTDB taxonomy): Archaea > Nanobdellota > Nanobdellia > Pacearchaeales > GW2011-AR1 > JAGVXH01. The sequence goes on along the minus strand of JAGLWM010000009.1, from coordinate 19,959 downwards.
CTCAAGCTCTCTCTTATTATTCAAAATCACCCTAATACCTTCTCTTAAACCTCTCGGATTAAATTCAGGATAAATACCCTTTAATCTGTCAATATCAGTCCGTTTTTCAAAAGTTCCACCCGGTTTGGAAAAAATCCATTCAATTTCATATTTTCCACCAATTTCTCCTTTTATTATATTAGCGAACTCCCTAATCGAATAATCAAATCCAGTTCCAATATTAACAATTTTTTCAGAAGAATAATTATCCATTAAATAGACCATGGCGTCTGCACAATCTTCACTATACAAAGCCTCTCGTCGGGGATTGCCAGAGCCCCACAAGGAAACATTATTACCATCCCCCTTTGCAACCAAAAATTTCTTAATTAAGCTCGGAATCATATGCCCATTTTCCAAATCATAATTATCGTTCAATCCATACATATTAGTAGGCATAGCGCAAATTGCATCAAGTCCATACTGTCGTCGATATGATTGACAAGCAACAATACCCATCCCCTTCGCAACAGCATATCCCTTGTTTGTTTCTTCTAATTTTCCGCTCATAAACCTATCTTCATTAATCGGCTGTGGACTCTCTTTTGGATAAATGCAAGTCGATCCAGTATACAAAATCTTGCTTTTCGGTGAAAACTTTCTAACACCCTCTAATAAATTCAAAATCATCATTGAATTTTGATAAAGAAAATCTGCAGGCCTAGTCTTGTTCCCAAGAATCCCGCCAACCAATCCAGCCGTCATGAAAATATATCCTGGCTGCTCCACTTTAAGATAATTTTCAGTTTCATCTTTTTCTAATAAATCAATCTCAGAACTTCTGGGAGATTTGATATTTTCAAAATCCTGTTCAGCCAACACTCTTTTTACCGCACTACCCAACAGCCCATTTCCACCAAAAATAACAATCTTTGAATCCTTTTTCATATCAAAACATAATAAGTATTTCTACTCACCTCTTTCTTTTGTATAGTTCCGCCATTTATCATTTTAATTCCCTACTGCCGATTTTATTTTTCCATTTAAATTTAACTGTTTTAATATCCACCTTTGACGACCTCCTAACAAATGCTTTTCATTTTCTTTTATTATCATAAAACCATTAAGCAAGACAGATTAATAAATCTTAACTAAAAAATAAATTCAGTTAGTATTTATAAATAATCTTTTTTATAGAGCCTTATGGAAAAACAAAGAGTAGCGATCTTTATTGATGGAAGTAATCTTTATTATAGTTTAAAAAAATTAAAAATTGACAGAATAGATTTTCAAAAACTTCTTCAATTATTAATAAAAGATAAATTATTGACTTCAACATTTTATTATAATGCTCCTCTGAATATAAAAATAAATCCCAAAACTTATTGGCGACAACAAAAGTTTTTTAATGAATTAAGGAAAATTCCAGATTTTAATGTTGTACTCTGTAGATTAAGAAAACATAAAAGAAAAAACGGAAATTATGTTTTTGATGTAAAGGGTGATGATGTTCATTTGGCAGTTGATTTAGTTTCGGGAGCTTACGAAGATTTATATGACATTGCAATAATTGTTTCGGGAGATGAAGATTTTGTTCCTGCAATTAAAAAAGCTCAAAAATTAAGAAAGAAAGTAATAAATGCTTATTTCAAGAGTAGTTCTTCAACACCACTAAAGAAAACTTGTGATAATTTTATTTATATGAACGACTTAATTAAAGAATTGTAAAAATAAAACTGCCCGGCATTGCCCGAAGACCATACCGGGGAATATATTAGTATTACCAGTTTTATGATATTTATAAAACTTGCTATTTCAAAAAATTACGAGAATGCTAAAATTCCCCCCAAAAACAACAATCTTTGAATCCTTTTTCATTCTAATAAAGAACATTTTCTCCTCTAGAAACCAATTCATAATCACTTTTTACCATTAATTTTGCCAACTCACTAAACTTAATTTTAGCCTCCCACTTCAATTTTTCTTTCGCCTTAGTCGGATTCCCCAACAACATTTCAACTTCCGTCGGTCGAAAATACTTTGGATTAATTTTAATTATAACCTCCCCATTATCTTCATTAATTCCAACTTCATCAATTCCATCACCTTCCCATTTTAATTTAATATCCAACTCTTCACAACACGCCTCAACAAACTCTCGGACAGAATGAGTCTCTCCAGTCGCAATAACAAAATCTCCCGGCTTATCCTGTTGCAACATTAACCACATCGCCTCAACATATTCTTTCGCATAACCCCAGTCCCTCTTAGCATCAAGATTTCCCAATTCAAGAACATTTTGTTCTCCTAATTTTATTTTTGACAATCCAATAGTTACCTTTCTCGTAACAAAATTAAAACCTCGTCTCTCACTCTCATGATTAAATAAAATTCCATTACATGCAAACATATTATACGCCTCACGATAATTTTTCATAATCCAAAACCCATACAGCTTTGCAACTGCATACGGACTTCTCGGATAAAAAGGAGTTTTCTCATTTTGCGGCGTCTCGACAACCTTCCCATACAATTCGGAAGTTGAAGCCTGATATATCTTAGTTTTATTTATCAGCCCAAGATTCTTCACAATCTCTAATAGCTTCAATGTTCCAAGTGCATCGATATTCGCAGTTATCTCAGGAATCTCAAATGAAACCTGAACATGACTCTGTGCCGCAAGGTTATAAATTTCATCAGGTTGTATTTTTGTAATAAGATTAGTCATCGAAATTGTGTCAGTCATATCCCCATAATGCAAAAACAACACTTTGTCTAAAATTTCTTTATCATTATACAAATCATCAATCCTCCACGTGTTGATCGAACTAGATCTCCGAATTAACCCATGAACTTCATATCCTTTCTCCAAAAGAAATTCTGCCAGATAAGAGCCATCCTGCCCCGTAATACCTGTGATTAGTGCTTTCTTCATCTCAATAAAAATAATCAGTGACTTTTATATGTTTGTCTGTCTAAATTTAATAAACTTTTAATTTGATTATCAGCGAAAAGATAATGTAATATCGAATTAAAAAAATAAATTTACTTTTCCAGCAACCACTTCCAGACAGGAATTATTTTGATTTTTAAATTGTCTCTTGCTATTTCTTCCTCCTGATCCATCGTCAAAATAATTCCTTCTTTCAGTTTAAACTTTTTCATAGCTTCAGCCAAACCGGCAATTTCCCTTTCTTTGTTGCCATCGTTTATTTCATAACAAACCTGAATTGCCTCCTTTATTCTATTTTCTCTTAAAATAAAATCACACTCACCCTTTTCTTGAAAATAATAAATTTCTTTCCCTCTTCTTTTTAATTCTACAAAAACCAAATTTTCTAACAATTTACCTTTATTCTCCGAAAAACTGAAACCTAATTGGTGAGCAATTGCATTATCTATCATATATAATTTTTTATTAGCATGTATTTGTTTTTTCAAGGAATGGCTATATTTTGGGACCAAGAATAAAAGATATGTGTTTTCTAAATAGGAAAAATAATCACTTACCGTGGTTGAACTTCCAAGTCCAATCATTTTCTTTATTGAATTAAAGCTAATTTCTTTTGATATGTTATTTGCCGCTATATAAACCAACTCTTTTAACGCCCTCTCATTCGTCAATTTATATCTTGTCATAACATCTCTATAAAGAATGCTTTCAAATAACATTTTTAAATAATCTCTATTGCCAGTCATTAAATATTCCGGGAGTCCGCCCTCTGTTAAATATTTTCTAAAATTCCTTTTTATTTCTGCTTTATTTTTTGTTGTAAATTCTAGATTATCCATTTTTTTAAATTTAAGATATTCCCTAAATGAAAAGGGGTAAAGAGTGTATGATATATATCTCCCGGTTAAATGAGTACCCAATTCCTTTGATAGCATAGTCGCATTTGAGCCCGTAACAAATACGTTTCCCCCCGATTCTGATAGTCTTCTCACAAATCTTTCCCAGTCAACAATGTTTTGTATTTCATCAAAATAAAAATATTTTTTATTGCCAAATATTTCTATTGATAATTCATATAACACTTGAAAATCGTCCACTTTAAAATTCACAAATCTTTCATCGTCAAAATTCACATAGGTTCCATCATGCCGTTTCTTTAATTGAATTAACAATGTGGATTTCCCTGATCTTCTAATTCCCGTCAGTATTTTTACAAACGGCGTTTTAATATCTTTCAATAAATCCTGATATTTCTCTCTTTGCACAAATTCTATTTCCCTCTCCATGTTTTGGTCAAGCAGTATTTCCCTTAGTCTTTCTTTCTCCATATAATCATTATATTCTTTTAGTTTAAATACCTTTCCATTCTAAATGGAAAGATATAACTCTTTATTTCCATTGCGAATGGAAACCTCCAAATAGAAAAATGAGATTAATGTCACAAATATAATCTAAAACGATTACTTAAAAGTTTCAAAAGATAGTTTTAATAAATATGGAGTTTTATAAAATTTTCGCATTGCCTCAATTAACCCATTTATCTCTCTGTCCTTATCATTATCATTTAAATTGTAACAAACCTGAATCGCATGAATAATTTTATTTTTTCCCTTATTACAAAATCGCATTCAAATTTATCACGATTATAAAATATTTTATTTCTTCTTCTATATAATTCTAAGAAAATTTGATTCTCCATCAATTTTCCAAAGTCATCAGAAAATTTAAAGCTGATAGAATTTAACAAACCATTATCTACGCAATAAACTTTCCTATTTTGTCCTATGGATAGGACAAAAATAAAATAAAATAAACCCATTTTTTAAAAGGGCATAAATATATTACCCACCAATAAAAATATCACATTTTTCCATCAGGTCACCAAATTTAGCTTAATGGCTATCAAAGGAATATAGATTATTAAAACACTAATGATTCCTTTTCCCCCAAAAACCTAAAAAAACTCTGAAAAATTCTCTAATTTTAAAAACCAAATTAAATAAATGAAGTTTAATTAAAACACTCCCAATAATTACAGAATCAAAAACACCTAAGCTAAATATATTAAAGATTCTAAAATCGGGATCATTCTTAATTTGTTTTTTATAGAATTTCTTATCTATTTTTTCCTTTGAGTAATACATAACGCCATATGTTGCCAAATAATTATATAATTTAAAATACACAAATTCTTTATGGTATTTTTCAAAGATATCTTTAGACAACAAAAAATCCTCAAGCAACTTGATACTCTCAAAATAATTTTCAATTCTTCTTTTTGAATTAGAAAAAGACATTAAAGATCCTTCACGAACATAATAGTTATATAAATATTCTTCAGCAAAAGTTATTTTTTTAGAAAAATATATTACCCTGGCAGAAAAGTCCATGTCCTCAGCTATATGTATTTTAGGAAAAAATATTTTATTCTTCAGCAGAATATCTCTTTTTATCATTTTGGACCATGGCGCCCAAGCAACCTTTCGCATTAAATTTTTTCTAAATACCTTATCAATACTAGAAGCATCTTTTTCAGTTAATAATCGTTTATCTAAAATTATCCTATTTGAAAATACTATTTTTGGCCTAATATACACAATATCAGCACCCCCACTTTTCGCCTTTTTAATTAATATTTCACAAGCATTTTTTTCTAACCAATCATCCGAATCAAGAAAACAGACATATTCCCCCTTGGCAATATTAATTCCAATATTTCGAGATTCACCAGGGCCAATATTTTTCTTGTTACTAAGTATTTTTATTCTCTTATCTTTTTTTTGAAAGCCCATTAATATTTTTAAAGAGTTATCGGTCGAACAATCATTTATACATATCAACTCAATTTCTCTCAATGTTTGATTCAAGACAGAACCAATGGATTTTTTCAAATATTTTTCAGAATTATATACTGGCATTATAATTGAGATTTTCGGTTGCCTTTTCATGCAACAGCTAATCTTAAATAGTTTTTATTGCTTTAGGTAATATGACGAATAAAACAAAAATCCCATTTTTTTCGATTGTTACCGTTTGTTACAACGAAGAGAAAAATATTAAAAAAACTTGCGAGAGCATCATCAAACAAGGCTACAAAAATTTTGAATGGATTATTATAGATGGTAAATCGACAGATAAGACCCTTGAAATAATAAAAAAATATGGGAAAAAGATTCCCAAGGTAATTTCTGAAAAAGATAGCGGAGTTTACAATGCAATGAATAAAGGAATTGTGAAAACAAAGGGAGAATATATTTTATTTTTGAATGGAGGAGATTATCTGAAAGACAAAGATGTTTTACAAGAAATCGCTAATTTTATTCAAAAGGATAAAAAGCAAGGAGAAATTTATTATGGGGATTTGCTTTACGATAACGGAGAAATTGTGACATTCAAAAAATCAAAATTAGACAAAAAATTCTTCAAAACAAAAACTATCTCGCATCAAGCAACATTTATCAAAAGGCAATTATTTGAAAAATACGGGTATTATGACGAGCAATATAAAATTGTTGCAGATTTTGATTTTTGGATTAGGGCAATAATTAAAGGTGGAGCTAAGGTTAAATATTTACCAATTATTGTTTCCGTATTTGACCAGACAGGAATAAGCGCGGACTACAAACTTGCAAAAAAACAAATTAAAGAAAGGAGTGAGGTATTAATCAAACATGGACTAATAGGTAAAACGGAGACAATATTTGCAGAGGCAAAATGGTTTATTTTGACAATGCTTAAAAAATTAGGTTTTTATAGTATCATAAGAGAGACATACAGGAAAATAGTGAAAAGATGAAAAGTGTAAAAAAGTTTATTAAAAAAAATAAGACATTAGAAAATATATTTAGGATACCTTACGGAATATTTAAGAGAATAAAATTTACCATACTAACTTTTTGGGTTAAAGCAATTGGAATTAGTAATAGCAAAAAACACTTGAAACTTTTAGACAACAAGCAATCAAACGAATTAATAAAGGAAATGATTAACTCAAATAAACCTTTTATGATTGCCAGATATGGGGGCACTGAATTTTCTGTGATAAATAATCTGGGAGACAGGGATTATGAATTTGATTATTTACACACAGCCTGCGGGTTTTTCCCAAAAGATAAATCTCTAATAGACAAATTCAAAAAAATAAATTTTGAATCATCTAAACATTTAGATATATTAGCAATTTGGCTATACAAATATCATTTTAGAGCTAAAGTAAGGTTAATAAAAAAATATCCAAATATAAAAAATTTCATTGGCTTAGAGGTTTTGGATCCCCACAAAAACGAATGGATTAAATCACTAGAGGGCAAAAGAGTTTTAGTTATTCATCCCTTTAAAAAATCAATTGAATATCAATATAAAAGAAGAAAAAATATTGACATAATTCCAGAATTTAAACATATAGAAATATTAAAAGCAGTACAAAGTTCTAGATTAAACAAGACAGATTTTAAAGACTGGTTTGAAGCACTTGAATACATGAAAAAAGAGATAAATAAAAAGAAGGATAAATTTGATATTGCGATAATTGGGTGTGGTGCTTATGGGTTCCCCTTGGCGGCTTATACTAAAAAGCTGGGTAAACAAGCGATTCATATGGGGGGAAGTTTGCAACTTCTTTTTGGAATAAAAGGTAAAAGATGGGAAAAGGAAAAATTCCCAAAGACATGGATTACTCCGCTAAGAGAAGATACACCAAATATGATAAAAAAAGTTAAAAATATAGAAGGGAGTTGTTACTGGTGATGGCGAAGAAAATATTAATAAATTACGCAAACGACGCTTTCAAAAAAGCACAAAAACTAAATTCGAAAACTGGAATGGAAGTTGGAAATTTTGACAGAATAATTGAATATGGACCAAAAGATATTGATAAAAAATTCTATAAAAAAAATAAACACATTTTAATACAACTTAGGGGCGGGGGCTATTGGCTTTGGAAACCATATATAATCCTTAAAACTTTAATGAGGAAAGATATAAAAATGGGAGATTATATATTTTATTCTGATAGTGGCTCATATTTTATTAACAAAATTGATTATTTAGTTAATCTATCTAAAAAATACAAACAAGACATAATTCCCCTCGGTATGAAAAAATGTCCTATTGAAAAATATTGGGCGAAGAGGGACGCCTTTATCTTAATGGGCCTAGATAAAAAAGAATTTTATAATACTCCCCAGATAGGATGTGGATCTGTTTTAATTAGGAAAAGCACATCCTCAATTCATTTTTTTAAAGAATTTTTGGAATATGCTCAGGACGAAAGAATTATTACAGATATTCCAAGTCAGCTTGGAAAAAATTATAGAGGATTTATTGAGAATAGACATGACCAAGTCATTTTTAGTTTATTGAAAAAAAAATATAAACTTAAAACTTTTAGGCATCCCGCACAGTTTGGAAATGACGAAGTAGATTTATGGAAGGATAAATACCCTCAGATAATTGTTGCGACAAGAAAAAGCAATAGGTCTCTTTTGGAAAAAATTAAATATCAAAAAGCTTGTTCAAAAAACAACCCTGAATTCATGAAACGTATAATCATAACAAGTTTAAAAAAATTAAATCTAATTAAATCTAAGTTTTAACAAAATTATTCATATTTTATATTTAAACTTTTGATGAAAATTTCCTTTTTTTCACTTAAATCGTAAACCTTTTTGTTCTTCATTAGTTTTATAGACCTATCTATTGTTAGAAATGTCAATTTTTTATTTTTGTCACGAGACTCCCTATATTGGGCTTTGATATATGCTTGCTTGGCAGTCCTTTTTTTTAAATTGCCCAAGACATCATTTCTTACAAAAAATGCATTATTTCCCATTGAACTACAGCAAATTAAAGAATATCCTTTTTTTTCTCCTAATTTCACAAGAGCATTTAATGATGCCCCAAAATAACAATTTGAATAATGCTCCACCTCTCTATTAAAATTATGCTTATATGGAACCACTACTTTAGTATTATTCCCAAAAATAGAAGCATATTCTATAATAACAATCCTTGGACTAATTACATTTATGGAATCCCACACCCAATAGTCAACGCCATCGATATCAATAGATAATAATCCAATATCCCCCCAAATTCCCGATTCTTTAAGTAGACTATTTATATTCTCCCTTGTAATAAATGCCCTTTTGGCTTGTAAATTATACTTCCAATAATTATCACTGCTTTTTATTTCATTTATTTTAGATCTCGAACCGTCCATAATCAATCCAGACCAATTATCTTTCATTAATAAAAATTTTGTATTAGATTCTCTATAATTTTCTACACCAAACTCAACAAAGATTTTATTCTTTATTTTAATATTCTCTATTATATATTGTATAATTCCATCTTCCCCACCTTGAGAAAAAACTTTAAACTCATTCTCTTTTGGATTGGTGTTTTTAAGAATTTTATTTATTTTATTGTTCAAAACTCCTATTGCAAATCTCACCTCTTCATTATTATTATTATTGATTATTCTAAGGTTTTTTTTAATAAAATTTTTCATCTTAAAAATCTTTAGTTGGAATACTTTTTAAATTTTTTCATTTAGAACGCTTCTATAAACTTTTTCCGTTTCCCTAGCACACTTTTCCCAAGAAAACTTTTTCAATTGCTTATACCCTCTCTCTATCATTTTTTTCCTAAGTCCCTCAGAATTAACCACACCACCAACTTTCTTTAGAATATCTCCCGAATCTTGCGGGTCAAAATAAATCGCAGCCAGACCACCAACCTCTGACATGCAAGAAGAATTCGAAAGAACAGCAGGGCATCCACACGAAAAAGCCTCCAAAGTAGGAATCCCAAAACCTTCATACAAAGAGGGGAAGGCGAAGCAAGTAGCCTTCTGATACAAATAAGATAAAATCGAATCATCAACCAAATAACTTTTTATTCTCCCATCAATTCCAAGTTTCCCAAACATTTGCCTCTCCCGTTTGCTAAAATCCTGTCCCGCACAAATCAAAGACAACCTCTCATCTTTTTTTAATAGAGGAGCTATGGATTTAACAAAAAAACTAAAATTTTTATAACCACTTCGTTCCCCAACAAAGAGAATATATTTTTTAGGTAATTGCGGAGTGCCTAATGGTTTTTTCTTAACAGGCTTTAACGAGTTAGCAAGATATATCACCTTTATTTTTTCCTCGGGAATATCATAAAATTTCATCAAATCTCTTTTTGTATTATTGGATATAGTAATTATTTTAGACGCCTTCTCTGCCAATGTCCCTTTGTTCTTAGCAGAAAAATCAAACCTAGGCATTTCCTCGCCATATATTTCATGAGTCATATCATAAATAGTCAACACAAAAGGCTTCTTTCCAATGTATCTCAAAAAATATGGATCATAATATGTTGGATGAAAAACATCGAAGTTACCATCCTCCAAATTTCTAATAACTTTCTTTTTATTTTCTCTCAAATAAAGATACCTATAAATTTTCCCCTTACCAGGAAAGTCAAACCAATGTAAAAAATTACTAAATAAAATCTTCGGCTTCTTCACACGCTTTAAAAAATTCACGTCTCCAATATAGATATTTTCGCTAAAACTAATAGGAAAATTAACAAGAATATCTTTAGAATTATCAAGTCGCTTTATTAATTCCGAAAACAATCTAGATATTCCCCCAATCTTCTGACTTTCAAAAATTTGACTATCGTATAATATTCTCATAACACTAAAGCAACAATATTACTTATAAATATTTTCAATATCGTCTAACCACCCATCATATCTTCACTAATCATCATATCAACCAACTCTTCAAACGAAGTTTCCGAAACCCATCCAAGTTCATCCTTAATTTTCTTTGGATATGAAAGCAGAACATCCACCTCTGCAGGACGGTAAAACAAAGGATGCTGCACAACAAAAACATCTTTCTTGTTTTTTAACTCAGAAATTATATAATCGGCTTCAGTGTTAGATGTCTTATGCAAATCAATCAATTCATAATTAATATTCAATTTTTTAAAACAACAATCCAAAAACTCTCTAACGGAGTGACTTTTTCCCGTACCAACAACATAATCATTCGGCTTTTCAGCTTGCAACATCAACCACATCGCCCTAACATAATCTCCAGCATAACCCCAATCTCTCTTCGCATCCAAATTACCGAGAACAAGGATATTTGTTTTCCCTTTCTTGATATCGGCAATAGTTTTAGTTATTTTTCTTGTTACAAATTCGCATCCCCTTCTTGGCGATTCATGATTAAACAATATACCTGTGCAAGCAAACATTCCATAAGATTCTCTATAATTTCTAACGATCTCATACCCGGCCAGTTTGCTAATTCCATATGGAGATCGAGGATGGAACTTAGTATTCTCATCCTGAGGGATTGCCTCGACTTTTCCAAACATTTCAGAAGTCCCCGCAAAATAAACCTTGGAATGAGAGCTTTTTTTCTTTAAAGCAGAAAAAACATTCAAAGTTCCATAGATATTAATATCAAATGTTGTAAAAGCATCATCAAAAGATTCATGAACAAAACTTTGGGCCCCTAGATGATAAACTTCATCTGGCTTTACCTCATCAAAAATTTCTAGCAATCTTGAATAGCTTTGTAAGGAGCCAGAATGAAGAATTAACTTGTCTTTAATAGGGTAAATTCTTTTTAATCTATTCCTCGGATCCTCAAGCGCCACGCGTCGAATCAATCCATGAACCTCATACCCCTTATCTAGAAGAAACTCTGCTAAATAAGAACCATCCTGCCCCGTAATACCAGTAATAAACGCTTTTTTCATTATGTATATAATAAAATTAATTCTATTTAAGTATAGCTATATTTCAGAACAACTATATAGGATATAGTAAAACTCTACAAAAAACCAATTCCTAAATATTTAAAAATATTCTCTCCGCAATCTTTATATGTTCAATCTAATCGTAAACAGCCTAAAAAAAAACCTGCCAAGACCAGTTTACAACCTAATCAAAATACCATATTCAATCTTCTTCATAAATCCAAAATACACCTTCGGACCAATCGGATTCTTTCAAAAAACCAAACTAGACATTTACGAACTATTCAACATAAAAAATTTCTTCGTCAAATACGACAAATTTCAATTTCACAATAAAGGCTGGAAAATGCTACTTGAAAAAAACGGCTTCGACAAATTAAATCACCTTGAAAACATTCTGGATTTAGGAGGATATATCGGCGACAGCCCAATCGAATTATGTATATACCACAACAAAAAAATCCATGTATTCGAACCAGAACAAGAAAAATTCAAATGGCTCTTAAAAAACATACATCTGAATAAACTACAAAATAAAATCATTCCCTATAACTACGCAGTAATTTCAGGAAACCAAGAATATCTCGAAATAAAGAAAAACGGAAACTTCTGTGGAGCATCATCATTCAGCAACGATCCAACCCTCAAAGAAATAGAAACAGTAAGATGCATGAATATAAAAGAAATTATGAAGCTTGCAGACTTTGATGGATTCAAATGCGATATCGAAGGCGGAGAATTTCAAATTATTGACTATTTTTTAGAAAATCCAAAAAAATTCACATTCAACAAAGGGATCATAGAATGGCATTTTTTCAAAAAAGACAACCCTCAAAAAGACACACTTTTAAAATTCCTAAAATTCCTAAAGAACAGCAATTATAATTTCCACTTTTATCCACAAAACAAACCAAAAACACTACTAAACACAAAAGAAGAACTTAGCAAAATATTCAACAATTCAGCATTAAAATATCCCTATACAAATATGTTTTATTTTTGGAAAAATTAACTCCATCTTTTTTCAATCAACCTAACCCAATACCCATTCGTTAACTTTTTCTCCAAGTTTCTCCCAAATTGTTTAGAATACTTATTATACCAAACCTCCAAATTCTTCACATTAATCTCAGAAACATCATCAATAATCACAATCGGAAATTGTTTATGCAAATCGTCCAACAGAGTTTTGGTTCTTTCAACAATGGGAATCTGCCCTAAAACCAGTGCTTCCCATGTCCGAACACAATCCAATCCATTCCCAACAGGCGAAAAATTAAACACAAATTGTTTTTGCAACTTCCACATCTCCGTCCTCGGCATTCGCCCCTTCTGAAAAAACATACAAGAATTATTTTTCAACAAATTATACAATTCTTTTCTTCTATTGCTCGTGCAGTTAAGATGAAAATTAGCAAAAACCTTCAATTCCTGCTGCAGTTTTTGATTTCTAATCTTATTTAATTTCCTCTCTTGATTCTTTACACTATCTCGCGTTTCTCCAAAATAATCTTCAGTAAGCAGAGTGTGAAAATCTAGTCCAATCGGAATAGAAGTAATCCGATTATCCCTAATATTATTATTCTGCGCAAACCAATGCACCAAAAACTTATTCTTCAGTATTTTCTTAAATTTAGACGCAGGATAATCCGAATCTCCTGTCACCAAAACAAACGGCATGCTAATTTTTGGCAAAACATTTCTCATAAAAGTATCCATCTCATTCAAACTAACATAAATAGAGTTTTTTTTCTTAAGCTTCTGATTGATATTTCTATAGCTCAACCAAATAAAAAATGAAGTAAGCAAAAACAGATTGCCAAAAAACGTATCAGTAATTTCTCTTCTTCTGGGAAAGTAAATCGGATAAGCGCCACAAGAAGTTGCGATTGTCCTATTCCAAACAAGCTCAGATTTAGAATCTTCAACTCGCTCTTGTCGTTGGACAAGTAAACTATAATTCAAAATTTTAAAATTCTTACAGAGCTTATTCGCAACTTTCGCAACTATATTCATCATTTAATTTATAATTCCATCTTTATAACCATTCCCCAAAACTAATTTAAATAGCCCATACCTTTTCTAAATCATGAAAAAAGAAATAAAAATAAGAGGAGAATTCCATTGGAAATTTAAAGACTTTTTTCTCACAAGCCTACTATCTAAAAAATACAATTTAAAAAGAGTCGAAAAAAATCCAGATATTACAATTGGATTAGTTGAACCAACTCCATTAACATCAGAATTCAAAAATTCCCCAAAAAAAATCCTAGTCGCAGGAGAAAACCTAAACTACAAAATCAACATCTTCAAAGCATTAGATTACCTAACCAAAAAAACAAACATAAAATTCAATACCCTAAATAAAATCATTCCCAGGAAATTCCTAAATATAAAACTAGGACTAATAAGAAAACAATATTATAACTACATAAAAGAAATCTCCAACAATTCCCCAAAAGGAGAATACGCAATAATCACCAACAACACCAGAGGAAAAAATATTCTAAACCTCCCCTTCTTCCTACAAGTCAAACAAATAACCGACAATCTATTCAAATTAGAAAAAAAGAAAACAATAAACCTAAAGAAAAAGAAAAAATTCTGTTGCATAATAATATCAAACGAATCATCATTCGAAAGAATAGACTTTTTCAAAAAATTATCAAAATACAAAAAAGTCGACTGCTTCGGAAAAACCTCCCTAACAAATTCCGACAACTCACTACTTCCAAAATGCTGGTCAGACAATCCCAAATTCTTATCTCAATATAAATTTGTAATTAGTTTCGAGAATTCTTTTGAAGAAGAATATATTACAGAAAAATTGGTAAACACTATGTTGGGAAATTCAATCCCGATCTACAGGGGTGCCCCAAATGTATCAAAATATTTCAACACAAATTCCTTCATCAATTACGAAGACTATGAAAAAAACTATGATAAAATAGTAGACAAGATAATCCAATTAGATAAGAATGATAAAAAATACAATAAAATCCTATCAAGACAGTGGTTGACAACATTAAACAAAAACAATATTGCCAGAAAAATAAAAAGATTGGAAATATTTATTGAAAAAATAATAAAATAATTCAATTCTTAAATAAAACCTTATATGTTTTATCAAATAGCTTTTCCATATCAAAACCCTTAGCATAATTTCTGACGGATCTACTTTTGCTCAAATATTCTGCATTAGATAAAGAAAGTACTTTTTTGGGAATTTGCCCAATATTTTTTAAAATATAGCATTCTTTTTTTACCTCTTTAGGGAAAATCCCATCCTCAAGAATAAAACAGGGCTTGCCACACATCATCGCTTCTATAACTGGCAAACCAAAACCCTCCTCGCTCGATGGAAATACAAGATAATCAAAAGAGTTATAAGTTCTCTCCAAATATTCTTCCCTGACATATCCATAAAACTTAATTAATTTTTTTAAGTTGTTTGGCACTTTAGGAATAATCCCCTTTCCCCAAACAACAATCTTAAAATTTTCAAAGTTACTTTTTCTAAGTTCTTCTGCCAAATCCAAAAGCAACTCCGTCCTCTTTCTACCACCCAAACTTCCAATATAACCAAGAATAACTTTTTCGCCTTTCACTTTTTTTGCAGGATTAAATTTACGATAAATAGGAGGAATCACTAAAAGTTTTTTAGTATCAATGCAGTAAGTTTTTTTTATATTTTCAAGTGTCAAACTAGAATCACAAAATATAACTTTACTCCTTAAAGCAAGCATATAAACATTTGTAAAATAGAATTTTCTAAGTCCCCGATTATTCAAATGTATTAGGTCATAAAACATAACAAAAGTTTCTATCCCAAAAAAATTTAGCAACCCAGAATAAATAGCTTGATTTTCAGAGATAAAATAAACCTTTTTTATCCCCTTAAATATGCAGAAGTAAATTAATTTTATCGGAAGAATAAGTAAATCGTTTAAAATCTTATGAGAATTGTTATTAGAACTTTGTTTTATTTTTTGAGAAACCTCACAAACATCCACTCCCTTAGATTTTAAATATTCAGATAAATAATCAGCATAAATCCATTCTGCACTTCCACAATCTCTATCAAATTTCCTAGAAACTAAAATTATTTTTTCCATCTTAATCAAACAATCTATCCAAACTCCCAAATCCTACCTCTTGAAAATCAATTCTTTCATAAAATTCAGGAATAGTCCTAGTATCTTCAGGATAACCAGTTTCCCAAATCTTTATCGGTCCCCTAAACCCCTGATAATAAATAAAATCCCCAAACGGAATTCCCTGACTCTTCAAACTCGCAACAACCACATCATCCTCACTATGCACAAGCTCCAAACTCTCATACTCACCAAACGCATCATCCAACAAAAATAACCGCGCAAACAAACTCTTAGAAACTTTCTGAGACAAATAAATCGCAGCACCCATCTGATTTATCGAGCTACCCGTAAATGCAGGAATCACATCAACAATCACATCAAGCCCACTTTTAAAATCAACAATCTCCCCATTCACATAAACATACCGAACAGGGATTCTGGTTTGAACATTATTATAAACATAAACCGCCTCAGGCTGCCTCAAAGAATACCCATCGGGGTCACTAGAGTCATGCCCGTTGAGGGCCAAATTCATAATAATCCCCACAATAGCCGCCTTTCCCGCAGGCAAGAACACGTCCCTCTTCCCATCATTATAAACAATATCCTCAAACAAATAATATCCCCCGCTAAAAACAATCATAGTCCCATTGGCCGTCTCTCTTGTCTGTTTATCATCAGCCAACATCACAGGAATCGCAGAATACCTATCCAACTCAGTCTTACCCTCACCCCCGCCAATCTTCGAATAAGCAGGATACTTCCCCAAATCAGTCTGGTCAATCAATAAATGACTAACATTCATACTCTTAAAATAGCTAAAAGCAGTCTCCGGATTTGGTGTAGTTAAAACGTACCTTCCAATCTTATGATTCCCATCCTCAGCACCCTGAAAATGCCCACCATCGGCTATCGTAGCTCTCTCACCCAATGTTTGAACCCAATACCCATAATCCCACCAGTGCGCAAACGCCGCATCTTCACTAGAATTTTCCCTAATCCAACTCATCGCACCCTGCCACTGAACATTAGCAGACGGACCAGTTCTCTCAGCAGTAGAAGCACTCACAGCATAAGAAGAATTAACACCAACTACAGACATAATCAAGCCAATTATAAAAAAAACAGCCAAAACAATCTTCAATATTTCCTCCTTAGAATCTTTCCACTCAGAATACAACTTCACAACCAAATAAGCCGCCATAAAACAAACAAATGGAGTAATCGCGAAAAACACTCTAGCCGCCGCACGACCCGCAACAATAATATAAAAAACAATACCAAAAATTACGACATCCCTAGCACTCCATACAAACTTCTCATGCAAGTAAATATAAAAGAAATATATCCAAAAAGCAAAAAGCGAAATAACATAAAATGCCTGACTAACAAAACTGGCGCCATCAAGAATACTAGAAGCAGAATACTTAGAAAAAACAATACCCATAATCATAAAAATATACAATATTCCAAATAAAATAGATCGCTTAACATTCTTAATTTTTCTAGCCAAATAAATCCCAAACAAAATAGATCCAAACAAAAACAACCAAAAGATTTGAGCCCCAACATTACCAATCCAGTCCTGTAAAAATGGCTGAGCATTTTCAGCAACAGTCGTCCCAAATCTACCAGATCCAAACGGCCTAATCAAACGTCCAATCATACCAAAAACCAAAGAAAACGGGTTCCTCCCCACAGCAAACAACGCAATAAATCCAAGCACAACAGAAGCACCCAGACTATACAACATCCTAAACTTCTCTCGAACAAAATTAGGCTTCATATAAATCATAACAAAATCCACAATAATAAAACCCAAAATAGCAAGAGATGCAATATTAGTAGAGCTTAAAAACAAGCTCCAGATATTTCCAATAGTTCGATTAAATAAAGGCGCAAACAGCAAACTAAAAGCAATCCAACAAGCATAAAATAAAAGACTCTTCAAAGCAAATTTTTTCACATTTCGTCCATCTCTAGTCTTAAATATCCAAAACAAGAAAAAACTCAAGGGAATAATAATAAACAAAAAAGTAGTTACCCCAGACCAAGATGCATAATTCAAAAGTGTAACCAGCGCAACCGCAACACCGGAAATTCCAGCATACCATAAGCCAGTTTTTCTTTTTTCAAGATGAATCAAACTTACAGAATAAATAAGAAGCGCAAGAAAAAACGCCAACATCCCAATAGATTCATGATCACTAAATCCAGCCATGGTTCTATACAAATAAGCAGGACTAAACGCCAAAAAAACCGAAGCCAAAAGAGCAATAGATTTTTTCCTAGTCAAAACATAAACCAAAAAGAAAAACAAAATCAGCCCAATACCATAGAAGAAAACAGGCGAAAAAATATTAACTTCCTTCAGACTATAATCTCCAAAAATATTCGAGACTTTCCACATCCCAACAACAACTTGTGGCATAATCTCAGGATGCCAAGGAGTACCACGCACGGGATTATACCTCATCTCATCAAACCCAGGCAACTCCCCATCACCCTCGACAATCGTCTCTGCAACTCTCAAAAAATAAAATGGATCCAAAGCCAACGGAATCTTTTCCCCAGTCGTCGAATCAGTCAGCAAATCCCAATTAGAAAGCCGAATCGAAGAACTCATCATCAACACAACAAACAAAACAACAAAAGTTGCTATCCACTGATATTTCTTATTAGATACAACATTCAAACCAGCATTCTTTACTTCATTATAATCCATAAAATCCTATGTCCAATCTTATTTAAAAAACTTCCTTAAAATAATCTAACAAAATTAAGGAAGTTACATTTAGTTGCTCAGGTTCGCAAATTAAAATTTTAGTCGCAGGGTCGTGCGAAGTATGACAGCGATGTCAAGAAATTTTAATTTGCATTAAATACGAAACAAAGTTTCGCAATAAAAGTTTTGATTCCAGGGAACCTTTTTCTAAAAGGGAGCCTACATCATCAAAAACCCAATCAAAATAAACAAAAGCTGAAACACATGAATCAAATAAACAACCTTCCTTTCCGTCGCCCCACTTCCCAAAATCTTAATCGCCAAATGCTCCAACCCATAAACCTTATCATAAGGCATCTTCAACTTTCCATCTTTAGTCGGGATTCCAAACGAATATTTCTTCAGCCTTCCGCGAACCTTCAAGAAAACTTCTAAAATATACGGAATAAAAACCACAAAAGCAATCTTCTCAAAATTCCCAAGAATCGCCATCCCAGCAATCAGCGCCCCAATCCCATATGTCATAGCATCCCCAGGAAAAACACTAGCCGGAACCCTATTAAAAATCCAAAACCCAATCAACGCTCCAACCATACAAAGCCCAACAATAGCCAACCAAGCAGAACCCGTAGCATAAGAAACAAAACTCAAAAAACCCAAAATCAAAATCCCTTGCCCAGCCTCCAATCCATTAAATCCAGCCAAAAAATTATAAGTCGTGCCAGCCCCGACAATTCCCAACGGAATTAAAAACAAAGGATACAATATCCCAAAATTAACCGCGCCCAAAAATGGCAAATTCATAAAATGCGTTCCAGCATTAATAACAACCAATGGAATAGATGCAGCAACCGCCAAAAGAAGCCGAATTCGCATAGGCAAACCCCCTCTCTTCCATCCCAACAAATCATCAACCAAACCAACAATTCCCAAAATCAAAATAACCGCCAACAAAGCAAAAATCTCCAAAGCCTTACTCTGTCCCCCAAACAAGAAAGTCTTCAACGCAATATAACTTAAAACACCCAAGACAAATGCCATAATAACAATAATCCCACCACTAGAGGCGACATTCCGTGGATGCCCAAACTTATTCATATCCTCCCAAACTAAACCCAATTTCCGACAAACTCGAATCCACATCGGCAAAAAACTAACAGCCAAAATAAAACTAATCAAAATCGAAACGAACAATACATATTCCATAAACAAAACTACAAATCATAACTTAAAAAGATTTATATTTTAAAATAAAATAACATAAGCCACCAAGTCCGCAAATTAAAATTTTAGGTTTAGGCGTCCGGCCCAAAGGGAAAGGACGGAACCGTCAAAAATTTTGACTTGCATTAAATACGATTCTTTCAAATTACATTTTTCATTAGAAAATGTGATTTGAAATATCGCTAACTAAGTTTTGATTCCAGGGAACCTTT
>JAGLWM010000008.1 GCA_023133415.1 Candidatus Pacearchaeota archaeon | reverse complement strand
GGGCAGATTGACGGGAGTTTGGATTTTGATGGGGTGGATGATTATGTTAATATAAATTATCAAATCTCAGCACCATGTTCAGTTTTCTTTAAATTATACCCTCGTGATCTTGCAGATGTTGGGTATAATCAATTTCTATATAGTGCAAACAATGCTTTTAATTTCTATGAAAGCACCAGCAACAAGTTTGCATTGTGGGCTGACGGTACACATACAGTCACTGATACATTGGTTTATAATAACAATTGGTATGATTTTGGAATGACTTATAATGGCACCACAATGCAGTTTTACATAGATGGAAAACCAGATAATTCAGCATCACTGTCAATAGTATTTGGTACATCCTTTACGCTTGGAAAATCTGCTGATGGTCTTGACAGCCTCATAGACGAAGTCCGTATTTCCAATGTTGCCCGAACAGCTGGATGGATTGAGACGGAGTATAATAATCAGTTTAGTCCTGATAGTTTTTATAGTGTTGGGGGGGAGGAGACAGGAGACGATACTTACCCTCAATTCTCGAACTACTGGGATGACAATGAAAGTTTATTAGATTCAGGAACAGGACACTTTAATGTAACAGTCTTAAACACAAACGGAACAGTAATACTTGAAATAAACGGAACAAACACAACGGCAACTAATGTATCTAATTTATTTAATGTTTCTTATGTTTTTAGTTCAGGCGGGACTTACCCTTACAAATGGCATTCTTGGGGCAACGGAACTAATGCGAATTATAATGTATCGGTGGAGAGGAATTATGTTGTGAATTCGAGTGTAGACAGTTGTACCTGTCCAGGTTTAGCAACCAATTGGGAAATAGATTTATCTGATTATTGCAACATAACAACTAATTGTAATTTATCAACGGGTAATATAACTTTTATTAATAGTGGTTATGTTTTATTTAATGCTACTCTATCAGCGAATAAAATTAGCTGGAAAGATGGTATTGGAGTTGTTGAGAGGTATAATTTGGGAAGTAATTTCAGGGGGTGGATTGGATGAAGTGGAGTGAGGTGTTAAAAGATAAGTTATATATCGGAAGAGACAACGATAATAGGGATGGGCGGTTGTATGAAAAAAGTATGAAAAAATTGGTATTTTTTTCAATGATATTGGTGATTTTTAGTTGTAATCCTTGCTTGTCTTATGATTTAGAAACGATGATGGGTGTGTGGGGTGACGATGAATTGGTTATTGATTATTCGGGCGACGGAGAGTCATTTTTCATAGCACCTGATTTAGAACCTCCACAAATAACAATCATTTCTCCGACGACAAAAACATATACAAATTCTAATATTTTATTTCAAGTTTCAACAAATAAAAATTCGGCGTGCAGCTATAGTCTCGATTCGGGAATTACAAATTACAGCCTGACTGCGAATGTATCCAATACTGGATTTACAGCTTCACGAACACTGACGAATGAAGTATACGTTGCACAGTTTTATTGTCGGAGTTTGTCAAATAATTTGAATAGTACCGAAAGCGTTTCGTTCACTGTTGATGTAGGTGCCGCTCCTTCTGTTGGAAATGGGGGTGGGGGAAGGGGTG
Organism: Candidatus Pacearchaeota archaeon; assembly: GCA_023133415.1. Taxonomy (GTDB): domain Archaea; phylum Nanobdellota; class Nanobdellia; order Pacearchaeales; family GW2011-AR1; genus JAGVXH01. The sequence goes on along the minus strand of JAGLWM010000008.1, from coordinate 42,120 downwards.
TGGATAGTGTTGTCTCGAAAGAATTTACTTTGGATAAAACTCAAATAAATGTAAAATTGAAACAGGGAGAAACAATGGAAGTTGCTTTTAATATTTCAAATCCGACAAGAGTCAAGAAAAAAATGGAGGTGACATCTGATATGGAAGATATGATGAAAATATATAATGATTTTAGTTTGGAAGGTGGAGAAACAAAGGAAGTTAAAATAGATATTATTGCAAAAGAAACAAAAACACCAGATGTTTATTTGGGGCGAATTTACATTACAGACGGGAAAGTGAAGAAGGAGATTCTGATTTTAATAGAAGTTGTTTCGAAGGAATCTCTTTTTGATATTGAATTGGAAATTTTTAATGAGGATCTTAAAATATCTCCTGGAGAAGAAATGACTTTTGAAATAGCTTTAATGCGTCTTTTGCAGAGACAAGAAACAATGGATGTTACAGTTAATTATGTAATAAAAGATGAAGAGGAGAATGAAGTTTTATCGTTGAGTGATACGCGAGCAATTGAGACTACGCTGAGTTTTGTTAAAAGAATAGATTTGCCGGAAGACCTTATAGAAGGAAAATATTTTCTTTATGTCCAAGTAGAATATGAGGGGAAAATTGCAAGTGCAAGTTCATGGTTTGAGGTTGAGTCCGAAAAAAGCTTGGTGGAATTTATTAAAGATTTCAAGAGCTATTTGATTTCGACTGCGGTTATGATTTTGTTGCTGATTATTGCATTTTTTGCCTTTCGTCTTATTAAAAATCCTAAAAATGTTGCGAGAAAAAAAAGAAAAAAACGTAGTAGAAGAAAGTAGTTAATCGTTTCGAATCTTAATAATCCCTACTCACAATTTGCATTTCGCAAGTATTTATTCGATTGTCTCGCTCGAAGCGAATTGTTCAACAACTCCATACGTCGCCGTTAATCATGAATTTCAAATCTTAATAGTCCCTACTCACAAAATACATCTCGAAAAGGTTTCTTTCTTTTTAGAAAAAAGAAATTTCCCGCAAATAGAAAAACTAATTTGGTAGAATTTTAATTAGAATTTTTCTCGATACCCTTTCAGGGCACAAGAACCTCTTACGAGGAGTGTTTTGCTCGGCAACGCCGGCGTTGACTAATCGTGGATTTCGAATCTTAATAATCCTGCAACGCCACCAAGATTATCGAACTGTACTCCTTCTGCTGTTTCGTTGGTTACGATGTGAATTTCTGCGGATGATGCTTTTGCTAATTTTTCTAGGAGTTTTATTTTATCTCGTGGGAGGGATTTTGAAATAATAAGCTTGTCGACTGCTCCTCTGTTTAGACGATCTTCGACTTCGGCTAGTCCGTAGGAAACTTTGTTTGGGTCTTTTGCTAATTTTTCTAGAAAGAGATCTAGGATTAATCTTTGTTTTGTGATTTCTTGTTCGGCTAGAGTATCTTCGCATCTTTCTACTAATTCATGAAGCCCGTGCATTCCTGTGCCTCCTATATCTTTTACTGCCATTACTTTATTTTTTAGTGCTGTTACTAATTGTCCCTGTTCTAAGAATTCTTCTTTTGTTGGGATTGGTCCTCCGATCAATATTCCTTTTAGTTTCTTGTTGTCCCAGAAATGAGTTTTTATATTTTCAGCGACTCGCTTGAAGAATTCTTTTGCTGCGGATTCTCTTATCCTTGCAAATCTTTGAGCGGATTGTCCTCCACATTTTGTTTTTCCTGGGATTCCGGATGTCATATGTTGGAGGAGCTTGATGTGTTTCCCGTCGAGTATTCCGATTGAGGCTTCGTTTCGCTCGATTATTAGGAGACCATAGACTTCGTCTGTTTCAAGCATCTCTTTGAGTGGGTCTACTACGAATGTTTGATCACATCGGTATATCTTTATTTTGAGTTTTTTTGGTGGTTCGATTGTCCAGATTTCCATGGATTCTCTTCCGTCGGGCATTGTGACATTTCCGGAATATAACGCTAGTCCATTTGCTGGAGTTTTTCCTATTTCTTTGAGTTTTCTAATTGCTCGTTCTAGTGCTGCGATTACGTTTTTTCGTGTGGCGGTTGATTTGATGTTTGTTGCTGTTCCTTTTTCATCCTCGAGCTGTTTTGTTGTTTGAGTTAGGGTTGCGCCTGCTGGAACTAGGACTGTGATTAACTCTGTGTGTCGTCCTCGATAGGATTCAAGTTCTTCTATCGTTGTTTCGAGTTCAAGTTTTTGTGCTTCGTTCATGGTTGAGTAAGTGGAGTTGTGTTTTTAAAGATTAGGAAGAGTTTTATATTCTGAATTTATTTAAAAAAATTTAGATGTTGTGACATGCTTTCAAATCTTTTTCAAAACTGGTGAGTTCTTTTGGGATTTTAATTCCCTCAACTGAATTTCGAAGAGAGATTCCTTTTTCTTTCTTCGTTTTCCAAATCTGTCCGTTGAAATCAATTAGTGAGTCTAGTAATTTTAAATTTGAATTTCCGGGTTTTATCTTTGGCCATTCTGTCGTTAAAAGATTTAAACCTTTTTCTTTTGCGACTAGTGTTGTGATTTGTGGAATGATTGGATATAGTAAAGTTAGTAATCTCTCAAGTAAGAAGTGGAGTGTGTATTTTGCGGAGTCCGATTCTTCGTTGGTGAATTTTTTATTTTCATTGTATACTCTGTTCTTTACAAGTTCAATGTAATTTGACGCGAATGTATCCCATAGAAATTTTCTTAAATTTTGAGCCGGGTGATTGAAATCGTAAATTTTGTAGGCCTCATCAGTGTTTTGCGTCATATTTTCAATGTAGTCGATGAAAAGTTGGTCGAGTTTTGTTGTTTTCGGTTTCTTTTTTGGCTTATCAAACATTATTACAAATTTTGAGACGTTTAGCAATTTGTTTAGGGATTTTCTTTCGGCCTTGATTTTTTCTTTTGAGCAAGTGAAATCTCCTCTTGATAAGTCTCCCTCTGTTGCTGCCCAGAGCCTTAGCGCTTCTGCTCCGTCTTCTTTTAAAATCAATTGCGGGTCTATTATATTTCCTAATGATTTTGACATCTTTCTACCGTTCCCGTCGAGAATATGATGATGAACCCATACGTCTTTGAAGCATGCTTTTCCTGTTTCAAGGAATCCCCTTAAAATTGTGTAATATAACCATGTTCGGACGATTTCTTTTCCCTGGGGTCGAAGTGTTGCTGGATATGTTTTCTTGAAGAAGGTGTCGTCTGATTTGTATTTTAACATGTTTAGTTCGGAGATTGAAGAATCAAACCATGTGTCGAGAACTCTTTCTTCGCCTGTCCATTTATTTTTTGGATAGTCTGCTACAATACCTAGGGCTTCTTTGGTTTTTGCATTGATTACTTCGGATTTTTCTGGGGGATTTTGTTGCCAAGGCTCAGTGTATGTTCCCTGTGGGGCCAATGCAATTAGGTTTTCTGAATACCATAATGGAACTGGTGTTGCATAGTATCGTCGTCGTGATATTGGCCAGTCAATTGAAACTGAGTCTATCCATGTGTCAAGAATTTTTTTTGAGTTTTTTGGATAGAAATTTATATTTTTGATTATTTTTCGCATATCATCTTTGAAATCAATTTGTTTTAGATAAAATTCCGGCATTTCAATAAATTCAATTTCGGTTTTTGACCTTTCGGAAATTGGAGTTCGATGTTTTATTTGTTCTTGTTTTATGAGTAATCCTTTTTGTTTTATGAGTTCGATAATTTTTTCTCTTGCTTCTTTAATTTTTAATCCTTCGAGAAGTCCTGCTTTTTCGTTCATTCTTCCATCTTGTCCGATTGCAATTCTTGGTGTGATTTTCATTTCTCTGAAAAATTGGATATCTGATAGGTCTCCTGCTGAACACATCATAACTAATCCAGTTCCTTTGTCTATTTGTGCGAGCGGATGTGGCTTGATTGGGATTTCCTCGTTGAAGATTGGGGAAATTGCGGTTTTTCCTTCGAGATGTTGGTATCTTTCATCTTCTGGGTTGTAGATTACCATTCCGCAAGTTGCAATTAGTTCTGGTCGCGTTGTTCCGATTATGATTTCTTCGCCTGTTTCCTTAACTTTCCATTTAATGTCATTAAATGTAGATTGAATTTCTTCGTAATCGATTTCAGAGTCGGCGATTGTTGTTCGGAGTTTTGGGTCCCAGTTATTGATTCGGGATGCTTCGTATATTAATCCTTTTTTGTAGAGATTGGTGAAAGTTGACTGGGTTAGAGTTCGGTATTCTGGTGAGTCAGTCTTGTAGATTGAGCCGATTGCGTCGCCTTCTTTATAGGATGAGAATGAAATTCCGAGTTTTGTAAATGAATCGATTGACTCTGTCGATGCTTCGCTCAGGAGTTTTTTGCAATATTGGACGAATTTTTTTCTGCCAACTTTAAATGGTGAGATTTTGAATTTTTTTTCCGTCGCCATTTCAATTGGAAGTCCGTTTCTGTCTAAACCTAATGGAAATAAAACTTCTTCTCCTTTCATCCGTCGGTATCGTGCGAAAAAATCCATGAAGCAATAGGTTACTGCGTGCCCCATGTGAATCGGTGAGTTGACATAAGGCGGGGGCGTATCGATTGAGTAGATTTTTGTTTTTGTTTTTGGATTGAATGCAAAAAGCTCTGACTCTTTCCAATTTTGGATGATTTCTGATTCTATTTCAACATTCCAGTTTTTGATTTCGGATAGTTTCGGCATATTAATAAAAATGAGAAGTTATTTAAAAAAGTGTTGATTGGGAGAGTTAATGAATAAAAAACTAAAAATTTTGGCGGCAGGGGATTTGCATGGGGATTTGGATATTGCTATAAGGCTGTCGGAAAAGGGAAAGCGTGAGAAAGTAGATCTGGTTGTTTTGGCGGGAGATATTTATGGATACGAGGGAGAAGGAAAAGGGATATTGGAGCCATTTGCTAGGGCTGGGCAAAAAGTTGCGTTTATTCCTGGGAATTTGGATTTCGATGAGAATTTGGGAGATTTGACTAAGATTGGGAAAAATATTCATAATTATTATGTGACTTATGGGGGTGTTGGGATTGTTGGAATTGGGAGCCCGAATTGGAAGCTTGGTTTGGATGATGAGGATTTGAAGAAGATTGGGTATAATTTTGAGAGGATGAAAGCAAGGAGGCGGATTTTAGTTTCGCATTTGCATGCGGCCGGAACTGAAGCGGAATTTTCTGGTATACCGGGCGATGAAATTGTGAGGAAGGCGGTTGAGGAGTTTGAGCCGGATTTGTTGATTGCGGCGCATATTCATGAGGGGGAGGGGATTGAGGATGAGATTGGTGAGACGAGGGTTGTGCAGGTTGGGAGAAGGGGAAAGATTTTGGAAGTTTGAAGTTTTGGGGAACTGAAAAAGATATTATAAACTACAGAAATTCTTTTAAATAGTAATTCGATAAACTTATATGTCAAAACTTTTGCGGGCGTGGTTTACGCGGTCAAAAAATAACCGGTACAAAGCAATAATTTTATCATTGATGTTATTTTTATCTCCAAATATTTGTGTCGCAGAACAAATTAATATTCTAAAACCCTTTAAGTATGAAACTCGTTTTAAGTCAAAATTATTTTATAATCTTGAGGACTCTCTTGTAAAAAAATTGAAACAAAATAAAGAAATTTTAATGTATAATCAAAGTGAAGAAGGCGGAAAAATAAAATATATGGATGTGGCGAATATGGAAGAAAGGGAGCTTCCAAAGATGCAAAGAGATATATTAGAACGGGCGTTTGTTAATGCTCAAATAGATGCTTTAAGTAAGACTCCGATTGGAAAGAAAGCAGAAAGATTAGTGGATAAAATTTCGTCATATACAAGAATTAAGTATAAAAAATCAAAAGATCAAATATCAAAACTTTACTTTCTCGGAGAGACTGATGATAGCAGTAAAGGGGAATATGGAATTTCATTAAGTGCGTCACTATATCCTGATTCAAATTCTTTGAGAGCTGATTGTTCTGTTGGAATAAAATGGTATTATAAGGGGTTGGAATCTGAATTATTTTTTAGACCAGACACCAGTGAAACAAAAATGAATATTAAATATGAAAATTTTGCAATTTGGGCTGGAAGAGAAGGGGCGGGATTTCTTTTTAAGAAAGAATTTTGGTAATATATTTTTTATGCTATTTATTTCTTAAAAAGTTATGTTAAACAATTTAATCCTTTCGGGAGGCAGGAAATCCTGAGCAGGCAGAACATTGGAATTTAACGAAGTCGCCGAAGGCGATTTGGGTGGAGAAACCTGCAAGGTTTCGGAACCGTTAAATTCCTGTTAGTTTCCCTCGATAGAGGTTGGATTTTAGTGCAACGTTCGGCGAAGCCGAAAAATCCAAAGTCCGCCGTAGCCCGCAAGATTATTTTTTATATTTTGCTAAAGAATAGGTAAAGCCAATTGTAAGTGCAATCAAGACTAACAAACTAATCTGAACATACAATAATCCAACATTCATAAAATGAGAAGTGTATGGATCAGATATTCTTATGGAACTTATACCCATCGAAATTCTTGATTTTCCAAGATAAAAAAGGATTATACCTACAACGAATCCAAAAAAATAATACCAAACATGCAATATTTTGTTTATGAGTGACATATTAAGATTAAGTTTGTTAGATTTTAAAAATCTTGCTATTTAGGGCAGGTGGAGGCGGATTGAAACTAACATCAGGGATATACGAAGTTTTTCTGGAACGAAGTGGAAGAAAAATTTGGGTGAAGCCCGAGCCGAGGGCTGAACCGTATATCCCTTGTTATATGACCCGAACGGAACGAAGTGGAGTGAGAGCGCAGCGTGGCTTGAGTAATTTTCAGAGGCGTTTTTAGTTTTTTTTAGTTAAATCAATCTTTAACTGATTAACAACTACAACTTTGCTTTTTTCAAAAACATTTATTAAATTAGAATACTTTTTAAATAAATCAAATATATTAATCTTCTTATAATCAAATTGGATTTGAAGATATCTATCTTTTTGAATTTGTTTAATAAAATTAGTAAAATCAAAATTATCGGCTGGATATAAAGTTTTATTAAAATCTTCAAATCCATATATTTTCATATTTGATTTATTTTTTATTTTATCAAATAATTCTAGATTAAATGTTTTTGAATCTACTACAAAAACAAAATAAATTTCACCATTATATAATCCAATTTCACAAAAATCCGTGGTAATAGTTGGTAAACTTTTTTCAATTAAATTACCATTATTACCATAATTATTTTTTGTATATTCTAATTTGGAAACGGATTTTTTGTTTTTAATTAACCATTCACGAAATTGATTTAAGTTTTTAATATCCATACAAAGTTGTAGTTGTGTATTTATTATAAATGTTTAGCCTCTGAAAATTATTTCATATAACATTGTTGTTAAACAACCCGTAGGGCACGAGCGGAATGTAATGACCTCGTGAGTTTTTTACGGAGTAAAAAATTTGGGGAAATTCTGTAAGGATTTTCTGTTTAACTGTTGTTGCTTGACCCGAGCGAAGCGAGAGCCTGCAAAGCGTGGCAAGGAGGAATGAAATGACGACACAGAGTTTTAATTTTTCTTTTCAGGTTGGGGGAGGACGGTGGGACGACCAATGTATTTGAGAAATAATCCCGCTTTTTGTTTCTTTTTTCTAAAAAGAAAATGGAATAATCTTGGGAAGTGAAAAATTTGTCTTAGTTAATTATTTAAAACAAAATATCCTTATATAATTAGAATGAAATTGACAAAAGAGGACAAATCATTAATTGATGCCTGTGAAAAATACGGAATGAAAAATCGCTCTAAAAGGCATTCTGTTTCAGCTACTCTGGTTTCAAAAAGTGGAAAAATTTATAATGGAATGAGTATGGAATTTGATTGTATCCTTGGCGCATGCGCAGAAAGAACAGCTTTTTTTAAAATGATGCCTGAAGAAGATGAAATTAAAACAATAGTTGCAATGCACAAATCAGATATCCTTCCGCCATGTGGCTCTTGTAGAGAAATAATGGTTCAGATGAATCGTAAAAATTTAAATAACACTTGGGTTATTGTTTCGAGAAGAGAAAAGATAAAATTAAAGGATCTTCTTCCTAAGGTTTGGCAGAAAGTCTTTGATTGAAATTGAAAAAAAATATAAGTTAATTTTGGGAGGAAGATTATTTCTAATTAAATGAAAAATTTGCGTGAGTGAAACGAGCCTTTTATCCTTGGTTATGCGAAATTTTAATTTCGTTGTAGTTTTTTCGTTGGTCGGATAAAAGAAGTTTTTTTATTTTGTCGAAGACAAAGGCTATTTGTCCGAAGGACTGCGGGCTTATCTCTCTTATCGTTAGGGTGGGAAAGAAAAGAAAAATTAAAATTTGGGCGAAGCCAAGCAACATAATGGAAACAGGAATAAATTTCTGTTTATAATCTACAGGGGGATGTTTAGTAACCTTTATATAATATTTCTTTATTTTAAAAAGATGGAGGCATTATTAAAAAAATTAGAGGATAATTTGAAGCTTAAAAATTATTCTGGGCAAACAATCAAATCTTATTTGAATCATGTTAAAATCTATTTAAACTTTGCAAAGAATAAGGGAATAAATCAAGAGAGTGTAAGGGAATTTTTAATTGAGAAATTGTCAAAAAATAAACCCGCCTCCGTTGGTCACAATGTTTTTGCACTTAAATATTTCTTTAGGACGATTCTTAATCAAAAACTGGATATTCCAAATCCAAAAAGAAATAAAACCCTTCCGGAAATTTTAACACATGGGGAGATCAGGAAAATGATTGATTCGACTTTGAATATAAAACATCGTCTGATTATTAAATTACTTTATGGTTGTGGATTAAGGGTTAGTGAAATTGTAAATTTAAAAAAGGGGGATGTTAATTTTGATGAAGATCTAATTCATATTAAATTGGCAAAAGGCAAGAAAGATAGATTTGTTAAAGTGCCTTCTTCTATTAAAAACAACTTGGAAAACTATTGTAGTTTAAATAATTCTAAAATTTTATTCCCTTCAAATCGAGGAGAAAAATTGACTAAAAAAACAATCGCAAAGATTGTCCAAAATGCTGCAAAAAAAGCAAATATAAAAAAAAGAGTTTATCCGCATTTGCTTCGTCATAGTTTTGCTACACATCTTCTAGAGCAAGGAACTGATTTAAGGATTATTCAAAAATTGTTGGGGCATTCTTCTATTAAGACAACTCAGATTTATACACACATATCTCAGGCATCAATTAAAAATATAAAGTCTCCATTAGATAATCTATAATGGCAAAAAGGAAATCCGATAAAAACACAACTTTAATAATAACAGAAAAACCGGCAGCGGCGGCCAAAATAGCGGCGGCGTTGAGCGGAGCAACAGACGAAAAAATTACGGACAAAAATAAAGTTTCGTATTATGAGTTTTACAAAGGGGAAAAGAAATATATTGTTGGGTGTGCTGTTGGTCATTTGTTTGGGATTCAGCAGATTGCAAAGAGGGGGCCGTTTCCGAATTTTGAAGTTGAGTGGAAGCCGGCACATAATAAGAAGGGTGGAGCTTTTACTAAAAAGTATTTGACGGTTTTGAGAAAGTTGGCTAAGGAGGCTGATGAGTTTATCGTTGCAACGGACTTTGATGTTGAGGGTGAGGTGATTGGTTGGAATGTTGTGCGATTTATTTGTAAACAGAAAGATGCCCGAAGGATGAAGTTTTCTTTATTGACGAAGCAGGCTTTGGATGAGAGTTTTGAGAATTTGATGCCGATGTTGAATTGGGGTGCGGCTGTGAGTGGAGAGACTCGGCATTATTTGGATTGGTTTTACGGTATTAATTTGTCGAGGGGTTTAATGAAGGCATTGTCATCTACTGGGACATTTAGGATTTTGTCGATTGGTCGGGTTCAGGGTCCGGCGTTGAAGATTGTTGTGGAGAGAGAAGGGGAGATTGGTGATTTTAAATCTGAGCCGTTTTGGAATGTATTTTTGCAGGTTAGGGATATTAAGGGGCAGAAATTGGAAGTGAAGTATCCTAAAGATATTTTTAATGAGTCGGAGTTGTTGAGGTTTCGGCATTTGATGGGAAAGAAAGGTGAGGCGAAGACCAGTGTTTCGGAGAAAGTGGTTGCTGCTCCGGTGCCGTTTGATTTGACGACGCTGCAGACTGAGGCTTATAAAAATTGTGGGTTTACTCCGACGCAGACTTTGAAGTCGGCTCAGAATTTGTATTTGCTTGGGGCGATTTCGTATCCGAGGACTTCGAGTCAGAAGTATGATGCGTCGATTGGTTATGATAAGATTTTGAAGAGGTTGAAGAAGTATACATCGAAGGTCAAGTATGCTGTGAATTTGAAGCCGACCGAGGGAAAGAAGAGCGATCCGGCTCATCCTGCTATTTATCCGACTGGAGAGAAGATTAAGATTCCTGAGAGAGATAAGAAGATTTATGATTTGATTGTGAAGCGGTTTATTTCGTGTTTTTGTGATTCGGCTGTTTTGGATAGGAAGAGGGTTGCTGTGAAAGTTGGCGGCTTGGGTTTTAGTGCGAATGGAACGCAGATTAGAGAGAAGGGTTGGATGAATGTTTATCCGCATGGGACGAAGGAAGTTGAGATTCCGACGATTGATGGGGAGGTTGATGTTTTGGAAATTCGGACGGAAGAGAAGGAGACGAAGCCGCCGCGAAGGTATTCTGCTGCATCGCTTGTTAAAGAATTGGAGAAGAAAGGGCTTGGAACGAAGGCGACGCGGGCTGCGATTGTTGAGACACTTTATTCTAGGGGATATGTTAGAGAGAAGAGTATCGAGGTGACGGAGTTAGGGATGAGGATGTGTGAGACGTTGGAGAATTATGCTCCGGTGATTTTGAGTGAGGAGCTGACTCGTCTGATGACGGAAGAACTTGAAAAAATTGAAAATTTCTCAAGTTCTGGTGGTCGGGATCAGTTGGTGAAAATGAAAAAGGGTATCTTGGATAATGCCAAGAAGGCTATTAGAGTGATTGCGGAGGGGATGACGAAGAATTTGAAGGAGATGGGAAAAAGTTTGGCGGATGCGAATGCTGTTGTATGGGAGCAGGAGAGGGAGGCGAATACGATGGATAAGTGTCGAGTTTGTGGGAAGGGGAATCTCCGTGTGATGTATGGGAAGAAGTTTGGGAGATATTTTGTGAGTTGTGATGCTTATCCTGATTGTAAGACGACTTATTCGTTGCCGCCAAAGGGGATGATGAAGCCTGCTAGAGTAAAGATGGCAGATGACAGAGGACAGGAGATAGAGGAGTTGGAGTTATGTAAGGAGTGTGGATTTCCACTTATACAGAGTTTTCAGAAGGGGCGAGCGCCTTGGAAGTTTTGTTTTAATCCTGAATGTTCTACGAATGAGGAGATGAGGAAGAAGAAGGCTGAGTTTAAGGAGAAGTTGGCAAGTGGTGAGATTGAGATTGTGGACGGGAAGATTGTGGATTATGTGAAAGGAAAAAAGGTTAGAAAAAAGAAGGTGAAAAAGAAGAAATAGAGTATAATATTATATTGCCTCTCTCAAATTTCTTAATAATTTCGGCCCTGAAAAAATTATTGGAGTATATAGCTGAATTTCAGATGTATTTCCAATTGAACATCTTTCTCTTGCCCTTGTTATGGAATTAATGCCACCACATGCGATTAATTTTGCGTCTGTTCTGTCTGCAAAAAGCTCTTGGACTCTGATAGAATCTTTGTAAACTGCATTTCCGCTTGCTCCGCCCTTGTCTGGAGATTTTGGAATGTATCTTGGGTTGTGATTAGTAGTTGTGTTTGTCGTCGTGAAACCCCTGACATCATATGCTTCACAAGCTCTCAAAATTTCGTCAACGTCCCTTTCGCATAAATCTGGTGATACTTTAATGTATAAATCTTGACTATCTGTCATCCCTTTTTTAACTATATCCAGCATGTTTTTTAACTGACCTCGGTATTTTGTTCTTACGTCCATTTTGTTATTATTTCCCCATATGTTTGGGCAAGAGATATTTAATTCAAATCTGTCAACTCGTGGTACATAACGTGAACTTAAGACCGTTTTTTCTAAATCTCGCAACATATCCTTACCACTTTTTTCAGGAGTAGACATTAAATTTATAGTTATAGGAATTCCCTCATTTCCCTGATTCTGAAGTCGTCTGGCTACTCTCTCGGCACCGATTCCAGGAAGCCCCATCCAATTAACCATAGAATCGCTTTCTGGAAATCTTATTATTCTCGGCTTTACATTGCCCTTCCATTCGTCTGCCGTTGCTGTCCCGACAACCATCCGATCGAAACCTAAATATTCAATAATCCTTGAAGAAAATTCAGCATTTTTATTAAACCCTGCAGCGTTTGAAATTTTCCATGGAGGAGTTTTTTGGTTGGATTCATTATCTAAAACTTTTTTGTCTAATTCCAAATAATTTAATGTTTGACAGAAATTAGTGAATGCCCAGTGTGCTTGTTCGGGATTCTTTTTAGTGATACTAAAAACTATTGGTTTTATCCAATCGTAAAATTTGTCGAAACGGTTTCTCCATTTATCCATTTTACATATAGAAATTTTTGTTTAGTTTGAATGTCTTTATAACGTTGTTGAATGTTAAGTTTTGAATTTGTTGTTCTGAGAAACTCATTTTTCTTAATCTTTCGATAACTGATGGCCATCTATGTAAACCTGGAATTCCAGACATGTAAGGGGGATTAAGTTTTTCATCTTCCGTATGTGGCGCGTGGTCTGTTTCAATCCAGTCTATTTCTCCTCGTCTTAAACATTCCAATAATCCCTCTTGTTCTTTTTTTGTTCTTAGCGGAGGGTTCATTTTTAACATCAACCCACTCTCTCCATTCATCATTTCATCATACATGAATAAATGGTGAGGGGTTGCTCCGCAAGTTATTTTCAAATTTCTAATATCTCTTCTTATGCCATTTACAAAATTCACCGCTTCTGGGGTTGAGATATGCGCGATGTGAAGTGTTCCTTGAAAATTGGCTTCGTGTGCAAATTTGACCTGGTCCTCTATTGATTTTAACTCTGCTTTTGGTGGTCTCGCCATGCAATGGGTTATTGGATTCTGTGCATCCCACAATTCCGGTTTTAGAAAAGCCTCTTTCTCGCAATGGACAACAAGAACGCCCCGATATTTATCTAGTGATTCATAGAGCTCTTTTTGATCCCCCTCTTCAATTACCCCTAAGTTTCCTACAGAATGTCCTGCAAATAGTTTTAACCCTACCACTTTGGGAAACAACTCTGCGTGTGTTTTTACCGCCTCTCTGACTTGTGCGGAGTCAGAAGTTAAACCGATATATGTTCCATAAAAAACTGAAGAGTTTGCTCTTTTCGCGATGGATAATCTTTCGAGAGCTCTTTTTCTGGTTGTAACTGGACTGTATGAATTTGGCATATCAAAGACGGCAATCACTCCTGATTTTTTTGCCTCTTTTAATCCTATGGCTATTGTAGTTTTATAAGATTGCTCTTCGTCTCTGAGATGAACATGAGGATCAATAATCATAAATAAATATGGCAAAATGAATTTAAAAATAAATGTATTCTATAGGATCTATTAAAACAACTCTCTCTTCCTAATCCCTGCTTCAGCAATTTTAAATACCAATTCATCGAGAACGATAAGTTGATAGGGAAATTATACACAAGGAAAAAACTATAAATAACTACTGGTTGGACACGTATCTTTTATATGCGTTTTCTAAAAGTTTGAGCCTTGTGTTTTCGTGGGTTGCTATTGAATTGAATTGAAATTTCGGATTAAATTGTTTAATATATTCAGTAAGTGATTTCGATTTTTCTGAAACCTCTGGGCAAACAATAGAATAAAATCCGTCAAGTGTAAAACAAGGAGTTTCAAACTTTGCTTCAAGAAATGGTTTTGAATCTTTGGTTATACTATCTATTACTCTCCCGCTCGGAAAATGTATGCAGTTATCACAATATTCTATTTTTGTTTCATAGGTGTGTAAAGTTGTATCTATTCCTCTTTTCAATTGCCCAGAGTTATAAACTATAAATTCCCCGATATATCGACTTGTTCTATCATGTTTTCGTAAGAATGGCGTTGATTTGTCCCTCGTAACTTCCAAATTAAAAACTGGATATTCCGTAGGCGCTTTTTCTTCTTTATTAAATAATTTGGGCATGAATTTATTAATATAGTTGGACTTTAAAAATAAATATGTTCTAGATAATATATTAAAACAACCCCCGTTTTCTAATTCCTGCATTAATGATTTCAAACGCCAATTCTTTGACGGGCAAACTGCGGTGTTTTCTTAAAATAATCTTTCTTCTGTCGTGATAGTTTTGAAGTTCGATTAGACATTTGCTCCAATATTTTAAAAGGTCGCCGCCGACCATTGAGACGCGACGCTCTGGCGTCGAGGTATTAGGCATTAGGGGTTGGGTATTCGATTCGAATTGAGAGTAGACTTGGTTTGTTATTATGACTGGGATGTTTTGTTTTCTTGCGATTTCGTTTAGGGTTCTTAACTGACTTGCGAGTTTGCGATTGACTTGGGATATTTTTTCTTGATTGTTTGAGGATATTGCTTCGCCTAGTTCGAGTCGGTAGAGCATTGCGATTGAGTCTATGATGATTAGGGAGATTGTTTCGTTTTTGACGTGTTCAAGCATTTGCTGGAAGGCTTTTTCTTGTTCTTGAAAGGATGTCGGTTTTAGGAGGAGAATATTTTGGAGATCGTTTTCTATTTGTTCTTTTTCCCCTCTGTGAATTTGTTTGAAACGTTCTATTGAGAAGCCCCCCTCTGTGTCGATGAAAATTGTTTTGTTTTGTTTTTTTGCTTGACAAGTTGCTAGGATTATTGCGAGGTTTGATTTGCCTGAGCCGCCTGGTCCATAGAAGGTTGTGATGATGTCGGTTTCATAACCACTGTGGAGAAATTTGTTTAGATCATAGGATCCGGTGGAGATTTTGGATTGGGTTGTCATTGTCTGTTGAGGAAAGTTCAATTTATAATTATTTATGTTGTTTTTTATAAATATTAAGTTATTGTAGAAATAAAATTTTGGATATTGACTACTTTAATTTTTTGAATTCGTCAACTGTTTTGTCAATTTCTTTTTCTAGTGCCGTGATTGCACTCTTTAGGAGTTTTCTGGGATTGTTGCCTTCGATATGAAGAATTGGATTCTTTGTTTGATGTTCTTTTCTCCAAGCCGCTAGTTTTGCTCCTTGTTTGTTTAGGTAGACCCTTAAAACTTCTGCGATTGTTAGATTTGATAATTCTATGTCTAACTCGTTTTTTTCATCTTTTAAGACTTTGATTTCCATGGATATAGGGATTGATTTTAGTTTTTAAAATTAACTATTTGATTCTATTCTGGATATTCCATCCTTTTGGATTCTGATTATGTGGTCTACAAAGCCTTCGATTTTTTGTTCATGTGAGACGAAGATTATTTGTTCGGCTTTTAGTTGCTCGAAGATGTCTCGCATTTTGTCGATTTGTTCGGTTGCGAATCCGTCGGTTGGTTCGTCAAGGATTAGGATGTCTTTCGTTTTGATTTGGGAGAGAATTGAGTTGAGGACTTGGTTTAAGGAGAGTCGGTAGGCTAGGGCTGTTGCTGTTCGTTCGCCGCCCGATAGAAAGTCGTAGTCTATTTCGTAGTCTTGATTCGTGATGATTGGAGTGAAGTCTTCGTCAAGTCGGACTAAGAGAGAGTCAGATACTAGAGCTGAGAACCATTCGGAGAAAATGCTTGAGAATTCGGTTCGGAGTTTTGCCATGACATTTTTTTCTGCGAGGTCGATCATTGTTAGAAATTTTTCTTGTATCCAATCTTGAAGGCTTCGTAGGCGGTTTATTTGTTCTCGAGTTTTCTCTTTGCTTTGAATTTCTTCTGATAGCTCTTGTAATTTGATTTTTAGAAGTTCTAGTTCTTTTGTTTTTGTTGCAATCGTGATTTCTTTTGTTCTGAATATTTCGTTGATTTTTTGAAATTCTTTTTTGGCTTCATCGAATTCTTCTTGTGATTTTGAAAAGGTTTGAATTTTAAATTGGAGTTGTTGAAGTTGGAGCTCTAGTTCTTTAATCTCATTGGATGTTCTATCGAGGACGAATGCGTCAGATTTGATTTTTGTTTGGATTGTTTTTTGATGTTCGAATTTTATTTTTTCTTGCTGAAGATTTGTCTTGTCCGTTTCGTAGTTTTGAATTAAATTCTTCTCAATTTCAATTTCATTAATTAGAATTTGTTTTTGTTGTATTTTTTGTTCTAGTTCTCTGTCAATTTCTTCGATGTCATATTGAACTTGTTTTTCTATTCGACATTTATGGTCTTGTCCTACCTTTTGTAAGCAAGTTGGACAATTTTCTAGCGACATAATTTTATTTTTTAATTCAAAAGGTCGTTCTTTTTTGGAGTCGAGGACGGAAATTTGTGATGCGAGATTTAGGAATTTTGAATTTTTTTCTTCTAGAATTTTTTTGTGTTTGTCTAAAAGTTCAGCTACTGAATTTAATCTTTCTTGGGAGAAATTAAATTCTTCGTGAATCTGTTTTTGCATTATTATGATTTCTTTCTTCATCCGTAATTCTAAATCTTTCTTGGCTTGAAGTAAAACTTGGGAAGTTGCTGACTCTGATTCTAGATCTCTTTTGTCGTCGAGAAGTTTTTGAAGAGAGGATAATTTTTCTTCGGAATTTTGTTTTGTTAAAATTAGTTTTTGGTATTCTATGTTTAGGTTGTTTGTTTCTCGTGTTAGAGTTATTTTCTTTTCATTTTCTATATTGAATTTTTCTTTGGTGAGATTTAGTTCTGAGATTAGGATTTCTTTTATTTTGGCTTGTTCTTTGATTTTTTGAAAGAGGATTTGTGTGTTTTCCTTGATTCGTTTGTATCGATCGATTCCGAAGATATGTCGGAGGGTGTCGAGTCGGATTTCAGGTTTTTCGAGGACGATTGATTTCATTTCTTCTTGGGGAGTATAGACAGTGAATTTGTATAAGAGATTGGATTTTTTGACGAATTCTTTTGGGTAGTTCAAGAGATTAATTACTCGGTTTTTCATTTCTGAGGTTGAGAGCTCTTCCCTTGTTATTCCGATTGTTATGATATTGTTGTCTTGGGTGATGGAGCCGGATTTTGATTTTTTAATTGTTCTTTCGAGTATGATTATTTCTCCGTCTATTTCCAGCTCTAGGCAGGCGTATGCTTCGTCTTTTCCTTGCCTTAGGATCGATGCACCTTTTTGTCCTGGCTGTAGTCCGAAGAGTGCGAATTGGAGCCCTAAAAGAATTGAGGTTTTTCCCGATCCTATGTCGCCCGCCAAGAGCACGGAGCCTTTTGGAAATTGAATTTGTAAATTTTCATAACTTCTTATGTTTTCTAGTTTTAGGGATTTGAATATCATATTACTTCGCTTAACTCCAAGATATCTTTTAGTTCGGTTAGAAGGCGTTCTTCGTATACTGCTGATTTTTCGTCTTCATTTTTCTCTAGGGATAGTGTAGACATTAATTGAGGAAGATATTTGTTGAAGTCAGCTGGGTTTTGTTTGGAATATTCTCCGAGGATTTGGTTTTCGATTTTTTCGATGTTGTCTTCGGATGTCGATTCGATTTGAAATTCGGTTGCTTGGATTTTTATTGATGATATGTTTCTTAAGAAAGTAAAGGCTTTTTTCTTTTTTATGAAATCTTCTATCTCGTTGAATCTTATGTCTCCGGTTTTTCCTTGAGTTAGTATTCCCTTTAGTTTCAGTAGAACGATTTTATCTCGGAGGTTTAATTTGTCTAGTTGGGCGATTATATCTTGGGTTGCGGTTAGACCGTTTATGATTTCGATTGTGATTGTTGTGACTTCTTTTAGTGGAATTTGGATGTTTTGAGTTTTAATGTTTGCGCCGTCAGTTTCAACTAATTGGAAGCTGCCATGTCGGAGATCGGAGAGTTCTTGGAAATTGTTTGGATATGTTGGACCTGGATATACGTATTTTGAGTTGGCGACTTGTGTTTCGAATCTTTTGTGGATGTGCCCCATGGCATAGTAGTTTGCGAGAGGGAGTTTTTGTTTGTCTAGTGATTCTATTGGTAGGGTTCCGACGACATCTTGGATTGTTGTGTGTATCATTAGGATTGTGAACGGGTGTAGCGATTCGAGGCAGGTTTTGGATAGATCTTCCACTTCCATTCCTGATTTTTTTCCAGGGTAGCCGTAGATTGCTATTGAGTCGTGGAATGTTGGTTTTAGCTTTATTTTTCCGTCTTCTTGAATTTCCCAATTTTCTACGTTTTTGCAAAAGCCGGCTTTCTCTAGGACGTCGAGGAATGTCTTGCCTGAGGCTGAGAAATCGTGGGAGCCTGCGATTAGGTATACTGGGATTTTTGCGTCGTGGAGTTTTTTGAATTCGGCGAAGGATTCTTTTAGGATTTCGATTGGGGGATAGGCTGAGTCGAATAGATCGCCTGCGATTAGAACGAAGTCTAGATTTTGTTGGATGATTGTTTCAATGATTTTTTGGAAGGACGCAAAGTTTAGTTTTCGAAGTTCTTCTTGTCGCCAGCCTCCGAGGTGGCAGTCGGCTAGGTGAGCGAATTTTATGGTTTTTGGTTGCATGGGATTTTGGAGGAGGGTTTGTATTTAAAGATTTATGAACTGATTCGCTTAGGAAAAAGTAAATTCTAAAATCAAAAGCTCTTCAAAGAATATTTTTTTCCTGGTGACGATTTTTGGATTGAATTTTTTTATTTTGTCCATTGGAGTTAGGGATGAAATTAAGAGGAAAATTTTGCCGTTCGGATTTAAGTGTTGTTTTGCTTGTTTGAGGAATTTTAGAGAAAGTTCATCGCCACGCTTTCCGCCAGTTGTTGCTAATCGAGATGATTTTGGTTCGCGTGGGTCTAGGGGGAGGTAGGGAGCGTTGAAGGTAATTAGGTCGAATTTAGCTTTGTTAAATTTGGGTGTTCGGTTGAGGGTTTGAAATAAATCTGATTGGATGACTTGGAATTTTTCTTTTTGGAGGGCTTTTATTGCGTCTGGATTGATGTCGGAAGCTAGGATATTTTTTGGGGGGAGGAACTTTAGGGCTGTTCGTGCGAGGATGCCGGAGCCTGTGCCGATGTCTAGGTATTTGGTATTTGGTATTTGGTATTTGGTAAAATATTTTTTCAGGAAATCTGCAAATAAATATGAATCTTCGGCTGGCTGATAAATTTCCATTAAAATATTGTATCCCAAAAGAGACCAAGGACGACTGCGATAATGAGAATTGATACTGCGATTATACTTAAGATGATAATGAATTTTTTTGAGAGTTTTTGTGGCGTTGGAGTTGGTTGTTGTGGAGTTTGTGCCAGTGGTTTTCTTATTGGTTGTGCTAATGATGACACTTTTCTTACAGCGGCTTGAATTTCTTCTGGCTTATATCCTGCACTAATGAAAGTTTGCTTTGCTTTTGCTAGTGTTTCTCCTCTGTCTATTGCATTTTTTAGCCCTCCGCTTAATTCTTGTTCTCGAGTCGGCGCTAGGGGTACTACAATTTTAATACGCCTCCATCTTGCATCAGATGGCACGTTTTGTGAAGTTTGTATCCTAATTCTTTTGTTAGTTCTACCATCGGTTCTGTTTTATCAAACCCTCCGTGGGCTGGGATGACGTGTTGAGGATTGACGATTTGCATGATGTCTCTAAGGTCCTCTCTTCCTGCGTGTCCTGAAACATGAGCGTCTCTGAATATTCTTGGTTTGGACTTTTTTAACCTTCCTTCCATCTTTGCAAACTGGTCTTTATTCACTTGGCTTGGGATAACACTGGATGAAAATACGATATTGTCGTCTTTGTTTAATTTGAAGGGGAGCTGATGGCGGGATAGTCTTTCTAGAATTGATCCGGGTTCGCCTTGATGTCCAGTGCAAACAATAAGATAATCTTTTCTATTTCTTTCTATTTTTTTGAGAGTTCTTTCGACTTGTCTTCGGTATTTTGAAATTCCGATATTATTTAGAAATGGGGCTAGTCCTGCGTTTTTTGCGGCTGTTGAGTATTTATCAAGACTTCTTCCTAAAAATACTACTTCTCGATTTAGTTTTTTTCCGAATTCTACTATAGACTTTAGTCTTGCTATATGAGATGAGAATGTTGTGACTATCATGCCTGCGTTTCGGTTTTGGATTGTTAGGAGGACTTCTTCCAGGAGGACTCGTGCGACTTTTTCTGAGGGTGTTTTCCTTTCTGAGCCTGAATAAAGAGAATCTACTACGAATGTTAGAACTCCTTCTTTTGCTATTTCTCTAAGTCTTTTGTAGTTTGGTTTTAGGCCCATGACTGGTGTATCGTCGAGCTTGAAATCGTTTGCGTAGATTATCGCGCCTTTTGATGT
Source organism: Candidatus Pacearchaeota archaeon (assembly GCA_023133415.1). GTDB lineage: Archaea > Nanobdellota > Nanobdellia > Pacearchaeales > GW2011-AR1 > JAGVXH01. The sequence continues at coordinate 21,825 of JAGLWM010000008.1, read as the reverse complement.
ATGGATTGCAATCATTAAGCATTGTGCAGTTGAGTGGGTTATGTTGATGAAGTCGACTTTGTATTTTTTGTTTTTTCCTTTGATGTAGAATGTGGTGTTTGGTTTGATTGCGAAGACTTTGTTTTTTAGGACGATGTCGTTGTCGGCTAGGAGAGAATCTAAGACTTGGACAGTGAAAGGAGTGCCGTAGATTGGGGCGTTATATTTGTCGGAAAGGAATGGGATTGCACCTACATGATCGAGGTGTGCGTGTGACACGAATTGGGCTCGGACTTTGTGTTTGATTTTTTGAATTGCGGAATCGTCTGGGATTGCCTTGATTGAGCTTAGTCGTTTTTCAGTCATGATTTTGTCTCTTTCTTCCATTGAGACGATTGCTGGGAGAAAGAATCCTTCGTCGAATATAAATGCGTCTTCTTCTAGTTCTACGACGACCATATTTTTTCCAACTTCTGAGAATCCGCCAACCGTGTGTATCTTCACCATCTTGATTTAGTTAGGATGTCGTTATTTTTAAAGGTTGGTAGGGAAAGTAAAACTAAAGTTTTACGTTTTTGGTTGTTGGTTGGGGGAGCGAAGCTTTGCTTTGCGTTGTTGGTTGTTGGTTTTAGTGAAACCTTTGGTTTTATGACTTATTCTGCTATGGGCTGAGTTTTGGTAATGTTTTTAATGTTGATAGGATTTGATTTTGTATGAATAAGCGAGGGTTAATTGGAGAGATTATTGTTATTGGGATTTTGTTAGTTGTTGGATTTTTTTGGTTTATTGGGGAGGTTGAGGAGGGGGGGGTTGAGGAGGGATGTGTTGCTGCGAGTTGTTGTCATGCTGATGAGTGTGTTTGGGAGAGTGAGGCGCCGAATTGCAGTGGGATATTTTGTACGATGAGTTGTGAGCCTGAGACGATGGATTGTGGGGCGGGACATTGTGAGGTGGTTGATGGAGAGTGTGAGGTTGTTTGGGATGAATGATTTGGGAGTTAGGTATTTGACCGCTCGGCATACCCTCAATAAACTGAATTCTGGGGCAGGATTAGGTATTTGGGATTGTTGTGAGATTTTTCCGCGTCTGGTGATTTTTTTGGTTTGTGGGTTGATGTTGGTTGTTCCATCTATTTGTGCTCAAGAATATATAGAGGGGGAACTCTTGGTTAAGTATAAAGATGATTATATATCCAGTGGATTTTCTACTCTTTCAGCTTTAGATACAAAATTAGAAATACAATCAGACAAAATTATTTCTCAAAAAGTTCATCATATCAAATTCGATAAATCGGAAGATGTTGTAGAGTTGGCAAAAAAATATTCTGATTTATCATATGTGGAATATGCAGAACCAAATTATATTTTACATACTTTTGAAACACCGGATGATGTATTCTATTCAAATCAATGGCATCTTCCAAAAATCTCTTCGGAACTTGCATGGAACTTAACTACTGGAAATGAATCGGTAATTATTGCTATAATCGATACGGGTGTTCAATGGAATCATTCAGATTTAGAAAATAATATTTGGAATAATACTGATGAAGATTGTTTGAATGAAATAGATGATGATTCAAATGGGTATGTTGATGACTGCAGGGGATATGATTTTGTTGATATAAATAATGAATCAAAATGCTCTTCCTTAATAGAGGACTGTAATGTTACCGATAATGATCCATCAGATGGGCATGGGCATGGAACACATTGTGCTGGAATTAGTGCGGCGTCTACAAATAATAGTATTGGGGTGGCTGGAATTTGTTGGAATTGTAAAATTATGCCACTTCGAGCTGGATATAACGATACCTCTGGATTAGGGAGTTTGTCCACGTCCTCTATTGTTGATGCAATAAATTATGCGATTAATAATAATGCTACAATTATTTCAATGAGTTTCGGTGGCTCTAATAATGTTTCTTCTATTAATAATGCTCTTAATAGTGCTTATGATGCGGGTATTATTTTAATTGCTGCTGCTGGGAATACCAATAATTCTATACCTGTTTATCCTGCGGCGTATAGCAATGTAATTTCAGTCGGGGCAACAGATAGTCAAGACAATAGAAGTTCTTTTTCTAATTATGGTAGTTGGGTGGACATTGCGGCACCTGGTTCAAATATATCGTCAACATATATTGGAAATAGTTATACATCAATGGATGGAACTTCAATGTCAACGCCGCTTGTTGCTGGAGCAATAGGATTAATAAAGGGATTGTTTCCTGTAAGAAATCAGACTGAAATTTTAAATACTCTCAATGAAACGGGTACTTTTTTGGACTTTGTAACTGACAATATTTCTCGAATAAATGTTTATGATGCAATTTTGTCTTTGGATAATACTGCTCCAAATGTGACGCTTGTTTCGCCTGTTCATAATCATGTTAATATGAGTGTGAATCAGAGTTTTGTTTGTAACGCGACGGATTGGCAGTTGGCGAATGTGACTTTTAAGATTTGGAATTCTAGTGAGGTTCTTTATAATGAGAGTAGTCGGAATTTGACTGGGGTTGAAAATGAGACGAGTTTTGATTTGGTGAATATGTCGAATGGGGAATATTATTGGAATTGTTTTGTTTATGATGATGAGGGTAATTTGGGAAGTAGCTCTTCGAATTTTAGTTTGACTGTTGGTGGGATTGAGGTTGTTTTGAATTCTCCATTGAATGGAAGTTATACTAATGTTAATGAGACTTCGTTTAATTGTAGTTCTTTTAGCGACGCTGCTTATGAGTTGACGAATGTGACTTTTAGTTTGTGGAATTCTTCTGGGAGTTTGATTAACACTTCAATTAAAAATATTTCTGGGTTTGCGAATACTACGATTTTTAATTATAGTTTTTTTGATGATGGTGTTTATGATTGGGCTTGTGTTGCTTTTAATAATAATAGTGATGAGGGGAATGGGGTTAATTATAGTTTGACTTATGATTCGAGTGTTCCAGTGATTTCTGGGTTGAGTGTTGATGCTTCTAGTAGTTCTGCGACGATAAGTTGGGTAACGAATGAGAGTTCTAATTCTTCTGTTTGGGTGAGTGGTGGAACGTGGAGTAATTCGAGTGAGCTTGTCTTGAATCATTCTATTGTGGTTTCTGGATTGGGTGCTTCGGCTTCGTATAGTTGTGTCGTGACTTCTTGCGATGAGGCTGGAAATTGTGGGAACGATTCTAAGGACTTTACGACGGATGAGGTTATTGTTTCTAGTGGCGGGGGAGGAGGCTCTACTACGCAAAGTTATTTTGTTGAGGGGACAGAGTTTCGGAAGGGTGTGAATAAGTTGCTCGGGGTGAAGGATGAGGTGAGTTTTAATTTGGCGTCGGGGAGACATGGTCTGAAGGTTGAAAAGGTTGGAACTGATTTTGTTGATATTGTTGTTGAAAGTGAGCCAATTTATTTGACGTTGAAGATTGGGGAAGAAATAAAGTTGAATTTGAGTTCGAGTAGTTATTATGATTTGGTTGTGAGGTTGAATGGGATTGCGTCTAGGAAGGCGAATATCAGTGTGAGGCGGATTTTTGAGGAGAGGGTTTTTGAGGTTAGTGCTGTGGAAGAGGAGGAAGTTGTGGATGTTGTTGAAGAGGAAGTTGTGGATGTGGAGGAGGAAGAGGAGTTGGATTATTGGGATTTGTTTTGGGGAATTTTGATTGTAGTTCTTGTATTTTTATTTTTGCGTGATATTAAAAAGAAGGAAATAAAAAGGATGAAGTTCTTTAAAAAAAAGAAGAGAAAAAATGGTAAAAGTAAAAAAGTTAAAACTTAGACCGTCGGCGCGGGACAAGAGAAGGTATTTTTTGGTTAGGGCGACAAATGCTAAGATTGAGGCTGTGATTTTGGAGTATGTTGGGATTTTGGGTTTTGCCAAGAGTGCTTATCTCGAGGTTCGAGGTTCGGGAGTCGGAGGTCGGGGTTATTCTGTTGGAAGTTGTTTGACGAAGTCGTTGGATGAGGTTCGGGCGGCATTAGCTTTGGCTGGAATTAGGATTGAGAAGGTTAGTGGGACACTTAGGTCTCTTGGGAATTAATCCTGTGATAAATGGGAGCAATTTGTTTGTGTTAGATAAAGGGAAAGGCTTAAAAGTTGGGTTTAATAGATTTTTTTATGGAAGATATTCAGCATCAGCAGATGGGGTATGATCGGGCGGCGACTATGTTTGCTCCTGATGGGCATATTTTGCAGGTTGAATATGCGGAGAAGACTATTCGACTTGGTTCGGCTTCGATTGGAATCGTTTGTGATAATGCGGTTGTGATTGTGAGTGATAGGAGGAAGAGAGATAGTTTGGTTGTTGAGGAGTCTGCGAATAAGATTAATGAGATTGATGATCATATTATTTGTGTTTCGGCGGGGATTAGTTCTGATGCTCGTGTTTTAATTGATAAGGCTAGGGTTTTGGCGCAGCAGCATAGGATTACTTATGATAGTGAGCCGAGTACTGAATCGATTGTTCGGGACATTGCGGATGTTAAGCAGCAGTTTACGCAGTATGGTGGAGCTAGGCCTTTTGGTGTTTCGATGATGTTCGCTGGTTTTAATGGTGAGCCTGTTTTGTATACGACTGATATTACTGGGAATTATTTGAGGTATAAGGCAAACGCGATTGGGGAGAATGACGATGCTATTAAGAAATTATTGCGGGAAAAATACAAAGAAGAAATGACAAGTAGCGAAGGTATTAAATTAGCTTTGGAAATTTTTAAAGAAGTTCAGGGTGACGATTTTAGTGTTGATAGATTTGATGTCGGAATTTTAAGTAAGGGTAAAATTGAGAAATTGAGTGGGAAGGAATTAGAGTAATGGGATTAAGAAAATATATTAATGATTTGGAATTTTCTAAGAAGGTTAATTATAGTCCTATAGGTAGAAAATTTGAAAATAGTGATTTTGTCAGAAGTGTTGAATCAATGGGATTAAGAAAATATATTAATGATTTGGAATTTTCTAAGAAGGTTAATTATAGTCCTATAGGTAGAAAATTTGAAAATAGTGATTTTGTCAGAAGTGTTGAATTAACCAAGATAAAGATAGGAGAAGTTTTCCAAAAAGAAAAATGGATCTATAAAGGATTAGCAATAGGTTCTACTTTAATATCTCCAATTGTTTTATTTGTTATATATGGAACATTAAAAAATGAAAAGTGGAATAAGTCTTCTCTTTATGATGATTTTTCTAACAGTTCAGATTTAATATTAAATCACTGAATAACTATTTAAACTTCAAACTCTTGTATACAATATGGTACAAACGATGGCACGAATAAAAAGGCAAGGAAAGAATTTTGAGGTTCTTGTGGATTTGGATATTGATAGATTTGATGTCGGGATTTTAAGCAAGGGTAAAATTGAGAAATTGAGTGGAAAAGAGTTGGAATAATGGGATTAAGAAAATATATTAATGATTTGGAATTTTCTGTTCCACTCGGTTTTACAAATATGACTCATAGTTCTAGAAATGTTAATTATAGTAACTTTGGAAAGTGGTTTGAGAATAATGATTTTGTGAGAAGTGGTGCACTAACGAGAATAGTGATAGGAGATGTTTTCCAGAAAGAAGATTGGAGTTACAAGGGAGTAGCAATGGGTTTCACTTTAATATCTCCGATTATACATTTAGTTATGTATGGAATGGTAAAACGCGAAAAATGGAAAAAATCTTCTCTTTATGATGATTTTTCGGATAGTCCCGATTTAATTTTAAATCACTAAATAACTATTTAAACTTCAAACTCTTATATATAATATGGCACAAACAACTGCACGAATAAAAAAAGGCGGGAAGAATTTTGAGATACTTGTTGATTTAGATGAAGCGATGAAAGTTCGAAAAGGTGATGGCAATCTCGGAGTCGCAGTTTTAACCGATGCAATTTTTCATAATCTGAAATCGGGAGAAAAAGCCGCAGTTATTGATTTGGAAGTTAATTTTGGGACGAGTGATATGATGCGCGTTGCTGAGAAAATTATTAAGGAAGGGGAGGTTGTGAGGACTGCGGAGTCGATGAAGAATGAGCAGGATAAGAAGTATAAGCAGGTTGTTGATTTTTTGGTTCGGAATGCAGTGAGTCCGGAGGATCGGCCGTATACGCCGGATAGGATTATGAAGGCATTGAAGGAGGCGCATGTTAATATTAAGAATAAGCCGGTTGAGGGGCAGGTGAGTGAAATTTTGGATCAACTGGGGAAAGTTTTGGCTATGAAGATTGAAAGGAAGAAAGTTCGGTTGTTAATTCCAGCGATTCATTCTGGGAAGGCGTATGGGGTTGTGAAGGAGTTTATGATTAGAGAGGATTGGAAGAATAATGGAGATTTGGAGGTTGTGGTCGAGGTGCCGAGTGGTTTGGTTATGGATTTTTATGATAGAGTGAATGGGGCGACGTCAGGAAGTGTGATGAGTGAGGAGATTAAGTAGCGAATGATTTTTGAATAGAAAACTTTATAAAGCACTTTTTGCAAAAATAATTATACGAGAAAAATGTGGGAGTTATAAGATTATAGATTATCTCGAAAAGAAAATATGGTTAAAGAAAAAAGACAGATTGTTGTTCCAGGGGAGACGGTTATTTCTGGGAATGAATTTTTGCCTGGCGATGGTGCTTATCGTGCTGGTGAGGATGTTGTGGCTGGTCGATTTGGAATCGCGAATATTTTTGAAAAGCATGTGAGGGTTATTCCTGTGAGTGGTGCTTATTATCCTAGGCGAGGAAATACAATTATCGGAACTATTGTTGATATTACTTTTAATGGATGGTTGATTAATTTTGGTGGAGCGCAAAATGCTTTTTTGCCTGTGGCTGAGGTTCCTATGTATGTGAATAAGAATGAAATGCGGGAATTTTTGGATTTTGGTGAGTCGGTGATTGTGAAGGTTTGGGATGTTAAGTCACGAGGAGTTGATGTTTCAATGAAGATGAGAGGGTTCGGGAAGGTTGAAGGTGGAATGATTATTTCTGTTGGTCCGAATCAGGTGCCGCGGATTATTGGGAAGGAAGGTAGTATGGTTAAGATAATTAAGGCTGCGACTGGTTGCGATGTGACGGTTGGGCAGAATGGAAAGGTTTGGATTAGTGGGAAAGATACGGATTCTGAAGTTGCGGCTAAGAAAATTATTGAGTTTATTGTGGAGAATTCTGTTATTATTGGTTTGACTGAGAAAGTTGAGAAGATGATTGCGGAGATGGGGCTTGATGTTGAGAAGGTTGAGATTGTTGCGGAAGATACTGATGTGGAGGATAAGGAATGATGGTAGAAGGATTGTATACTAAGCGAGAGGATGGAAGGAAGTTTGATGAGGTTCGTCCGATGAAGGCGAAGGTTGGGATTGTTCCTAGTGCTGATGGTTCGGCGAGTTTTGAGACTGGGAAGACTAAAGCTATTGCTGTTGTTAGAGGTCCTAGAACTTTGCATCCTCAACATATGCAGAATGCGCAGACTGGAATTTTGAGAGTTTCTTATGGCATGATGCCGTTTTCTGTTGAGGATAGGATTAGACCTGGACCAAATAGGAGAAGCGAGGAAATTAGTAAGGTTACTGAGTGGGCTTTAAGTTCCGTTGTTGACCTTAGTGGTTTTCCAAATACTGTTGTTGATGTTTTTGTTCAAATTCCGCAGGCTGATGCTGGGACGAGGGTTGCTGGTATTAATGCTGCTGCTTTAGCTTTGGCTCATGCTGGTATTCCTATGAAGGAGATGGTTTCGGCGATTGGAGTTGGGAAGATTGACAAGACTTTAGTTGTTGATTTGAATAAGTACGAGGATTCGATTTTTCATGATGGGGAAGGTTCGACTGACATTCCGGTTGTTATGACTTCTAGGACGAAGGAGATTGCGCTTTTGCAGCTTGATGGTAAGATTTCGGTTGATGAATTTAAGGAAACTATAGAAATGGCTAAAAAGGCTTGTGATGATATTTTGAAAGTTCAAATGGATGCATTGAAGAATGTTTCGGAGGAATCAAATGAGTGATTTTATTATGCCTAATTTACAAAGAGAAAAGATTGAGGAATATTTGGGAGAGGGTAAAAGGCTTGATGGTCGGAAGAGTGATGAATACAGGAAGCTTCTTGTTGAGGACGGAGTTAGCAAGAATGCGGCGAGTGCGGTTCGTGTTAGATTTGGGAAGACTGAAGTTTTGGCCGGTGTTCACTTGGCTTTGGCTACTCCTTATCCTGATAGTCCTGACAGTGGAACTTTTATGACTAGTGCTGAATTGCATCCTATGGCTTCGCAACAGTTTGATATTGGTAGACCCGGGATTAATTCTATTGAGCTTGCTAGAGTTATTGACAGGGGAATTAGAGAGTCTGGGTTTATTGATATGAAGAAGTTGTGCATCAAAGAGGGCGAGAAAGTTTATCAGGTTTTTGTTGATATTTTTGCTATTAATGATGATGGGAACTTGTTGGATGTTGCTGGACTTGCGGCTTTGATTGCGCTTGGTAGGGCACGAATGCCGATATACAATGAGGAAGAGGATAAGATTGATGGTTATAGTGAGGAGGAAGGGATTCCTTTGAATAAGGATGTTTTGTCTTTTAGTATGACATTTCATAAGGTTGGTGATGTTATTGTTGCGGATGTTGGGCATGATGAAGAAGCTATTTCGAAGTTTAGGTTGACTATTGCTATGGGAGATAATAATGGGAAGCCACGGATTACGGCTATGCAGAAAGGAAAGGCTGGAACTATTTCGAATGAGGATATGGAAAATATTTTAAAGTTGGCTGAATCTAAATGGACAGAAATGTTTCCTAAGATTAAGAAACATGTCTTTGGTTGAAGATGAATAAACAGGAATTTTCTAAGTATGAAAGAGCTAGGATTATTGGGGCGAGAGGTTTGCAGATTTCGATGGATGCTCCTTTATTAGTTGATATTGATGAGAAGGAATTGGATGATATAAATTTTGATGCATTGAAGATTGCGGAGAAGGAGTTGGACAGTGGAGTTTTACCTATTTCTATCAGTAGACCGATGCCTAAGAGGAAAGAAGAGGCAATTGAGAATATTGAGGTTGAACATGAAGTACCGTCGGATGAGGTGAAGATTGCTAAGGAGAAGGAAATAATGAGAGATATTGTCGAGAGCGGAAATATGACGCAGGTTGATGATTCTGGTGAGGGTGATGAGGGTGTTGAAAAGCCTGTTGATGAGGCAAAGATTGAGTTAGAGTAGTAACTTTCTGGGTTTGATGAAAATTATTAATAAGAATAAGAATGGTTTTGTATCTATAAGTTTTTTAAGTAGTTTGAGTGTGTTAATTAATGGGGAGTTTGCCGGTTTTTAAGATTGGGGATTTGGAAATTAATTTAATTCAGGGAGGTATGAGTGTTGGTGTTTCTGGTCGGCATTTGGTTAGTGCTGTTGCAAATGAAGGTGGCGCCGGGATTATTGGAGGAGTTGCATTGGGACTATTGCATGGATATTCTGGGAATTATGCTAAGGGTAATGCTAGAGCGTTGAGGGATGAAATTCGTGCAGTCCGCAAAATGTCTGACGGTGTTATTGGTGTAAATTTAATGAAAGCGTTGACTGATTATGAAAGTTTGGCTGAGGCGGCTGTGGAAGAGGAGGTTGACTTGGTTATTAATGGGGCGGGACTTCCTTTAGATTTTCCAAAATTTTTGAAAGGTGGGAAAACTAAATCCGGGGTCATTGTTTCTAGTTTGAGGGCTGCGAGATTGATTACGAGGAGATGGGAAAAAAGATATTCTATGATCCCAGATGTGTTTATTGTGGAGGGTTCAAAGGCGGGAGGACATTTAGGATTTGCGCATGATGATTTGGTTAGTGGGGCGACTCCTTCGCTTGAGGCTATAACTAGGGATGTTGTTGAATATGCAAATGGGTTTGATAGACCGGTTGTCGCTGCTGGCGGAATTTATAACGGGGGAGATATTAAAAGAGCGAGAGAGTGGGGCGCTGCTGGGGTTCAGATGGCTACAAGATTTGTTGCGACGAGAGAATGTGATGCTCATGATAATTTTAAAAATGAACATCTTAGGGCTGATGAAAAGGATATAGTATTAATTAGCAGTCCTGTTGGGATGCCTGGGAGAGCAATTTTGAATCCGTTTTTGGAGAGGGTTATTGAGGGAAAGAGATATGATTTTAATTGTCGTTGGAAATGTCTTCGGACGTGCGATTCTAATAAGTCTCAGTATTGTATTATCGATGCTCTGGTTAATGCGGCGAGGGGAAATTTAGACAAGGGGTTTGCTTTTGCGGGGAGCAATGCTTATAGGTCTACTAGTGAGAATTGTTTGGATTCTGATGGGAAGTTTATTAGTGTGAAGACTTTGATGGAGAGGTTGGGTGATGAGTATGAGATGGGTGGGTAAGTTTATAATCTTGTGACTGGATTTCAATAAGCTCTTACTTCCCATATTATCGTGTTTCGCTGTGGAAGATCTCCGATGTGCATTTCGTATGCACTAAATTCGATGGCATGATTTGGAAAATTGTTTATGAGGTTTTGAATTTCTAATTGGCTGTTCGGACTTAGATGTTTTTTTAAAAGTTCTATCACTTCATTATCTTTGGCGTGGAGTGTTTCTTCTTCAAATCCTTCTTTCATTGCTTTTTTTATTGTGTTGTATGTTAGATATATTCCTGGTGGAAATCCCTTTGATTCTTCCTCGGTTATTTCCATTATTTCTCCCTGTATTTTTATTTTATAATCTGGCATTGATTGATTGAATGAGATGTGCTCTTCTTTAATTCCCTGTAGCTTTAGTTCGTTTATCTTTTCTTGTAGCTGTTCTTTTGGGATATTGTATATCCCTTTGTGTCCTGGAACGGCTATTCTTATTGTGTATTTTTTCTCCCAATTGCTTTTATGAATTTTTTCTATATTTTTCCATATTTTTGGTCTGTTTCCCAGAAGTCCTTTATTATAAAGGGTATAAAATATCTCTTTTGTTTTTATTTTGCCTGTTTTGCTAAATTCTTTTAGGATTTCGTTTTCTTCTTTTGTAAATTGCGTCATGTCCATTTTGGAAGTGTATTGTTTATAATGTGAAGAGTAACCTTTATTAATATATTTTTATTTTATCAAACATGTTTATTAAAGAGGTGGTGCCGAGTTTTGTGAAAAATTCTCGTGGCGAACGGAGTATACAAATTGAAATTGTGACTTATGAGGGGAAATTTAGGTGTTCGGCACCGTCGGGAAAATCGAAAGGAAAAAATGAGGTTGTGAGTTATAACAAGAAAGGCATTGAGCATAGCATGAAAATGTTGCGAGTTTTTTGCCTTAAATTAAAACATAAGAATTTTATTATTAAAAAAATTGGGCATTTGGAGCAGGTTGTTGAATTAATGCGACGATTCGAGGCGAGGTTTGGAAAGTTTGGAGGGAATGTGAATTATGCGGTGGAGGGTGTATTTTTGAAAGCGGCTGCTGTGGATAATGGGAAGGAGTTGTGGGAATTTATCAATGATGATGTGAATGATGGATTGCGGCCGAAAATGCCGATGCCTGTTGGAAATTGTATTGGTGGTGGTTTGCATTCGAAGAAGATAAATGGGAAGAGACCGGATTTTCAGGAATTTTTGTTGATTGGGAAGGAGAAGAATTTTGGCCGGGCGGTGACGAAGAATTTGCGGGCTTATGAGTATGCGAAAACTTTATTGAAGAAGAAAGAGAAAGCTTGGAGGGTTAAAAGGAATGACGAGGGGGCATGGATGACTTCGCTTACGAATGAGGAGGTATTGGAAATTTTAAAGAGGGTGGCGAAGAAATATAGTTTGAGGACTGGGATAGATGTTGCGGCGTCGAGTTTTTATGATGGGGGTTATTATCGGTATAAAAATAAGGAGTTGATTCGAGACAAGGTTGATGAAGTAGATTATATGGCCAGGTTGATTCGGAAATTTGGGATTTTCTATCTTGAGGATGGAATGGATGAAGAGGATTTTGGGGGATTCAAAACACTTTGCGCTTCGGTGGTCGGGTCGGAAATTAGGAGGAAACCAAGGAAGCTAATTGTTGGGGATGATTTGACGACGACGAATTTGAAGAGAGTGCAACGAGCGGTTCGAGGCAAGGCGATTAATGCGATGATTATTAAGCCGAATCAGATTGGATCGATTTTGGAGGTAAAACGGGTTGTTGAATATTGTAAGAAGAATAATATCGTGATGATTTTTTCGCATCGGAGCGGTGAGACGATGGATGATATTTTAGCAGATTATTGTGTTGGGTTTGGAGGACAATTTTTGAAGACGGGAATTTATGGGAGGGAGCGGTTGATTAAGATGAAGAGGGTTATGGATATTGAGAAGAGCTTGGGATGATTTTTGGATTGGATTATTTTGGAATACAAAAAAGAAGGTTTAGTATTTATCATTTTTAAAAAAATTTAGCTTCCAGCACTTGATAAGAGAGAATAACTTAACGATAACTTCCTAATGTTTAACAATCTCTATTAAAAGAACACTTAAAAAACAACATAAATTAAACCTTTTTTATTTTTACTCTTTTATCCCTTTACATTTTTCATAAAGATTATTAATATTTTCTATCATACCTTGAATTTCATTAGATAGACTCTGAGCTTTTATAAGGGCAAGAGTATTCTGGTCTTTTTCTATTAAAGATGCCATCTCTTCTAATGCCTGCCTTAAAACATCTAAGTCAGATCGTAGGTTGTTTATTTCTGCACTTGCTTGCGAGCACATGTTTTCAAGTTCATCTAATTCATTTTGCAACTTTCCTAAAATTTCAGCTAATTTATAGAGAATTTCATCACTTAAAGCTTCAGTTAATTCCCGAACAGCTTTTTTGATGTTCTCTTTATTATCGATGATAAACTGGTTTGCCTGCTTTCTGTATTCAATAATTTCATTAACTGTTGTTGCAGATTCTATATTTTGTTTATAAATTTCAAGGCCTTCAATCACTCCATCTGTGTAAGAATTAATTAATTCTTTATCTTCCTCATCAATTTTGGCATTGGCAACTTTAATTTTAAAATTTTCTAAATTTGAGATTTTTTTATCTAGATTTTGACTCAATCTGTTTTTGATTACATCAAGATTTTCATCTGAAATATTTCCTCTTTCACCACAAACAACCGAAACACTTAATAAATTTATTAAGCATATGCAAATTAGAATATTTCCTATTTTTTTTACTTTTTGTTTTTCCATTTTTACTCTAAATCTCCTTCAAATTCAATTTCTTCCATGGAAGAACTTGTTTGTTCAATTAAAACTTTGAATTCTTTATTTAGTTCATTTAGTTCATCTAGTTCATTTAGTTCATCTAGTTCATCAAATCCTTGTATCTGTGGTGTTTCTAAGGGTTCTTTTTGAGTTGAGAGTTCTTCTTGGGTAAATTTAAATTCCTCGTCATTTGTGTTTTTTTGAGTTTCTTCTTTTTCAAAAAAAATTAAAATAGAAGCTCCTGTTAAAACCAACAGCACAATAATAAAAATAATTAATTTTTTCATGTTGTTTTTGATGGAAAAAACTATTCAAATCTATCTATCACCGACTCTGCTGTATAGGCTAGAGACATAGTGTATAAGCAAGAGACATAGGGGGATTGTCAAAATATCGGGAGGTAAAGTTGGTGTCAAGTGATGTCATAAATGATATTCCACCTATCCCACTTATATTACTCCAATGTCTAGCTTTGGATTCTAAAGATTTGATTTTTTCATTCAACTCTTCATTTCTATCTGATATTATTTGCCTAAATTTTTTGACACTTTTACTATATTCTTCCTGTTTTCTAACATTGCCTAAAGCTCCTGTGGCAATTACCATTTTAGTTCCTCATCTATTATTTTGTAGTTAGTTTTATTTTTAATCTTCTATAATACTTTCTAATTTATTTACATAACTTATATGATCTTTTTTCACAAAGTGATCGAAAATTGGTTCAAAATTATTTCCCCCTAATTTTTGTCTAAGTCCATTATATGCTGAATTCCATTTTACAATATCTTTTGGTTTGTGTGTTGTGTATTTTCCGCCTCCTCCACTAATTGCAACTTCGTCCAATGTTCCATCAAAACCATGATCATAGAATAAAACTTGTCTTGAATTTTGCTTATCATAAACTTTTAACATAATGCCTTTGCGAGCATGGGCATTTGCTTGTAGCATCTCTAACTGAGTTCCTAATTTTGGTGTTATATCTAATGTTGTAGGCTCTGGCAATTTTGGTCTAAACATAAAAGCTATCGTTGTAAAAACTAATGCTGCCGTAAGGATATTTTTGTAAACTTCTTTCATTCTATCTTCCATAAATTTCCATAAAAACAAAAGTTTTAAATATTGGTTGTCACATATTATGACTACTATGGAAATTGGAGATTTTATTAATTTAGGTTTTAATAAAAATGAAGCAAAGGTATACCACTCTTTAATAAAATTCAAGACGGCAGATGCAAGTCAATTAATCAAGAATACAAAATTTCATAAGAATATTGTTTATGATAATTTGGAAAAATTAATAGATAAGGGTCTTGTAAGCTTTATTATTGAAAATGGAAGAAAGGTGTTTAGTATATCTCCTCATGAGACCTTTTTACATTATTTTGACGAACAAGAAAAAGAATTAATTGAGAAGAAGAAACTTGCAAAAAAAATAGCAGGGGAAATAAGATCTACGATAAAAGAAATTCCAGAAAAGCAGGAAGCGACAATTTCTCGAGGAGTTAAGGCGATAAAATCTTTTTACAATAATGCACTGAATAATGGAAATTACTTTGTGTTTGGGGCACCTCAAGATTCGATAGAAATAATGGGGAGAGATTTTTGGGTGAATCATAATGTGAAAAGAAAGGAGAAGAAAATTAATGTTCGTATGGTTTTTAATGAATCAATAAGATATTACGGAGAGGCTTCTAAAAATAAATATACGGAAATAAGATATTTTGACAAAGACTTTGAACCATTAACAGAAGTTCATATTCAAAAAGATATTGTTGCGATAATTGTGTGGACTAAAGAACCATTAATTTTTAGAATAAATAATAAATTTGTTGCAGAATCATATAAAGAATATTTTGGTCGGATGTGGAAAATGGCTAAAAAATGAAAAACCATTTATAGGTAAACTTATAAAGTAAAAATATCTAGTTATTTTACGTATCAGGTGCGGGGCTTGAGAAATCGAGTAGTAGCGTTTACTCCTGAGCGGAATTATACTCCAAATGGCAGATGAAAAAGAAAAAACTATTGTCGATGAATTGGCTGTAGATAAAAATCTCGAGAAACAAGAGGATGAAAAACCTGAAAAGAAAAATACGACGTTAAGTGAAAGCGATAGCGTGAAGAAAGAAGATCAGACGATTTTGACTCCTCTTGAAGATTATATTAAAACGGCGGCTTATTTGGGGACAAAAGTTATTACTCCGACTATGAAGAAATACGTTTATCGTAGGAGATTGGATGGATTGGCGATTTTGAATACATTGCTTGTTGATAAAAAGTTAGCGGATGGGATTGATTTTATTAAGCGATTTAAGCCTGATGACTGGACATTAGTATGTAAGCGGGAAGCTGGTTGGAGGGGTGCGAAGATGTTTGCGGAATTGACGGGGGTTCGAACTTATACGAAGAAGTATCCTAGTGGTGTTTTGACTAATACTGTTTTGGATGATTTTATTGAGACGAAGATGGTTTTGATTTGTGATCCGTGGTTGGATAAGAATGCGTTGGCCGATGCTAAGAACATTAGAATTCCCGTTGTTGCAGTTTGTGATACTAATAATCATACGGCTAATTGTGATATTGTGATGATTGGTAATAATAAGTCGAATAAGTCTATGGGATTGTTTTTTTGGTTGATGGCTCGGGAATATATGAAGGCACATGGAATTGATAAGCCGTTGCCCAGTCTTGAGGACTTTGTTGGTGAGGCGTTGATTTTAGAAGAGCCCAGAAAGAAGAGGTTAGCTAGGGAAAAGAAGGAGCAGAGCTTGAAGAGTGCCGAGGGTGCGATTGAGGAGAAAATGAGGGCTTTGGCTGAGAAGGCTGATGAAGAGGCGAAGATTGAGATTGCGGAGAAAAAGGAAGAAGGGAGCGTGAGTGTTGGAGAAGAAGTTGCTGAGGGAGTTTAATTGAATCTTAATTTCTTTTCAAATTCAATTATTGAATTTATAGTTTCATTTTTATCATAATCTAAAAGTAAGATATGATTTGATTTATTATAAATTTTTAATTCCTTAATTTCTGAAGAGATTTCTGCATATATAACTTTTGAACTTTTTATGCTGCTTGTCGTATCTCCTGTTGAGTGCTGAATTAGAATGGGATTTTTTATTGTCTTCAAATTTTTTATTGTTTCTTGGAAAAAGTTTTCCGAGTTCTGAATGGGAATTAATGGAAAATTCCAGTATGCAATATAATTTTTTGTACTTTCTTCATTATTTAAATTTGCAAGTTCGGATTTTTTAAAATAAACAAATGTATTAGAGAAACTATTTATTAAAATTTCTGTATTAAATCTTGGGAAAAGATACGGAGCCAATAAAAAAGAATGCTCAACTTTTTTCTCTTCTGAAAGTCGGGTGGCAAGAGTTCCTCCGAATGAAAATCCAACCACATTTATTTTTTTGCAATTTATTTTTAATTCGTCAAATTCTCCACTCGTTTGGCTATACCATTCATTTAAACTTAAATTTAAAATGTGGCTTGGAACTTCGCCATGACCATTTAGTCGAGTTGCAAATACAGTTTCATTAAACTCTTCATTAATTT
This sequence comes from Candidatus Pacearchaeota archaeon, assembly GCA_023133415.1. Taxonomy (GTDB): domain Archaea; phylum Nanobdellota; class Nanobdellia; order Pacearchaeales; family GW2011-AR1; genus JAGVXH01. Next base: position 5,128 of record JAGLWM010000008.1, on the reverse strand, counting down.
TTTGCGCTAATTCTCTCATGCTATCGGGAGTCTCAGTATAACCATGAATTAAATACCAGCAAGTCTCATTTGAGCCCTGAATTACAAACTTATTAGAATTATTTATCGTATTTTCTTCATATTCCCATCTGGATAAATCCCTTTCATCAATTGAAGAAGTTTGCATTATCCCCGTCTTTACGAATAGAGATATTATAATAACAAGAAGCCCAATAAAAATCAGCAAGAATATCATTGGTTTTTTATTTTCCATTTATTAATAATGGTTCTCTTTTTATAAGTGTTAGGACGGGTAGATTTATAATCTGATTTATCTTTGGTGTTTTATGGATTGGCATGTTGAGAGTGCCGAGAAGGTGATGAAGAGTCTTGGGAGTTCTCGGAATGGGTTGAGCGAAAAAGAAGTGCAAAAGAGGTTTGCGAGATTTGGAAAAAATGTTCTTCGGCAGTATAAGCGGAAAAGTAGATTGAAGGTTTTTTTTGGACAGTTTAATTCTTTGTTGGTTTGGGTTTTGATTGCGGCGGCTGCTTTGTCTTTGTTGGTTGGGCATCTTGTCGACGCTATTGTGATTGGGATTGTTATTTTGTTGAATGGTGGAATTGGATTTTTTCAGGAGTATAAGGCGGAGGAGATTATTGAGAAATTACGTCGGAGTTTGCGATATAAGGTTTTGGTTTTGCGGAATGGGAAGCAGGTCAGGATTGATAGTAGGTTTTTGGTTCCTGGCGATATTGTGATTTTGAATGCTGGTGATAATGTTTTGGCGGATTGTAGGATATTGAAGAGTGAGGAGCTACAGGCTAATGAGGCAGTTTTGAGCGGGGAGAGTTTTCCGATTGAGAAGAATGTTGAGGTTTTGGGTAGGGATGTTGTCTTGGCGGATAGGAAGAATATGCTTTATGCTGGGACAACAATTGTTCGGGGTCGAACGGAGGCTGTTGTTGTGGAGACGGGGCAGAGGACGGAGTTTGGGAAGTTGGCAGAGTTGGTGCAGACGACGAAGAGTGAGATTATGCCGCTTGAGAAAAGGGTTAATATTTTTTCTAGAAATATTTCGATTGCTATTTTGATTTTGGTAGGGATTGTTTTTGGAGTTGGGATTTTGGTTGGAGAGAATATGATTGAGATGTTTTTGGTTGGGGTGAGTTTGGCTGTTGGTGCAATTCCTGAGGGTTTGCCGGCGATTATTGCGATTACATTGGCTGTTGCTGTGAGGCAAATGTATAAGGTTAATGTTTTGATTCGGCGGCTTCCTGCGGCTGAGACTTTGGGTCGGGCGACGGTGATTTGTACGGATAAGACTGGGACTTTGACTGAAGAGGAACTCACAGTTGATGAAGTTTATGCTTCTGAGGTCGAAGGTCGAGGGGAAATTGGAAAGAAAAAGGTTTTGGAAATTGGAGTTCTGTGTAATGATGCGCGAGATGAGAGCGGCACAATTTTGGGGGACCCGACTGAGGTGGCGCTGGTTTTGGCGGGAAGAGGGATTGGCTTAGATAAGAAGAAGTTGACGGAGGCGAATGTTAGAGTTAAGGAATTTGTCTTTGATAGTGAGCGAAAGATGATGTCGATTGTTCGAGCTTCTAGTGGTATTCAGACCAGTTATGTTAAGGGAGCGCCATTGAAAGTTTTGGATAGGTGTACGAGAGAGCTTGTTGACGGAAAGGCTAAGTTGATGTCGAGTAAAAGGAAGAAGGAGCTTACGGAGATTTCGAGGAAGATGGAAAAGCGGGGCTTGAGGGTTCTGGGTTTCGGGTTTCGGCAGATTAGGAAAGTGAATCAGGAAGAGGCTGAGAATCATTTGATTTTTGCTGGATTTGTTGGAATGATTGATCCGCCGAGGGAGGAGGTCAAGGATGCGATTCGCGAGGCTGTTGCGGCTGGGATTCAAATTAAAGTTGTTACTGGAGATTCTGCTTTAACTACGGCGACGATTGTGAAGAAGATTGGACTCAAGGGGGCCATAATTGAAGGTGGAGAGCTTGAGGGTTTGAGTGAGGAGAAGTGGGACGAGGTCGTTCGGACGAAGATTATTTTTGCTCGAGTGACGCCGCAGCAGAAGTTGAAGATTGTTGAGATTTTGAAGAAGCAGGGCGAGATTGTTGCGGTGACTGGAGACGGTGTGAATGATATTTTGGCGTTGAAGCGAGCCGATATTGGCGTTGCGATGGGGAAACGTGGGAGTGATGTTGCTCGGGATTCATCAGATATGGTTTTGCTGGATGATAATTTTGCGTCTATTGTCGGGGCGATTCGACAAGGTCGTAGGGTTTTTGATAATTTGAAGAAATCATTGAAGTTTTTGTTGGCGGCGAATACTGGAGATATTTTTATTATTATTTTTGCTTTGATGGTTGGGATGCCTCTGCCGTTTTTGCCGCTTGCTATTTTATGGATGAATCTTGTGACGGATAGTTTGCCGGCGTTGGCTTTGGCTGTTGAGCCTGCTGAGAAGAATGTGATGAAGCGTGGTCCGAAGAATGATGCTTTATTGTCTGGGATTTGGAAATGGATTTTGGTTGCTGGTGTTTTGAATTTTCTGTCGGTGATTTGGGTATTTAGTTGGGGAAATGCGAATTTTAGTTTGGATGTGGCTCGGACGATGGCGATTACGACGGCGATTTTTTTTGAGTTGTTTTTTGCTTTTTCATGTAAGTCGGGGAGGAGTTTGTTTGCGACTGGGGTTGTGAATAATTGGTTTTTGATTTTGGCTGTTTTGATCTCGGCGGGGTTGCATTTTGGATTGGTTTATTCTGGATTGGGATCGGTGTTTGGGTTTGTGGGATTGGGTCTGAAGGAGTTGGGGATTTCTGTTTTCGGAGGTTTGAGTGGGTTGGTTGTGTTTGAGGGATGGAAGTTAGTAGATAGGGGTTAGGCAGAAAAACTTTGTTTTCTTGTAGGTGGTAGTTGGTAGAGTGAGGCAGGGAATGGGAAATTGGGAATGGGAAAAGGGTGAAAATATCAGGGCTATAATGTTTTTGGAGATAAGTTAAATAATAGATTTTAGTTGTCATTCTCGAATAACAACTTGGGTAAAATTTATAAAGAATGTTTTTGTAAATTTATAATGGAATTAGGATTAAATTGTTCACTAAAACAAGAAGTATCTATGAGGCAGAATTTGTCTCTTAGGATTGAACATAATAAAATGCTTGAATATGGTAATCTTGGTAAATTGCTTGAGTGCATAGCTGAAAGTCCTGAGATTGTCGAGGAAGTTGTTAAAGATAGAGCTGGGAATACGCTCACTAATTCGGATAATAAAAAAAATACCATGGCTATGCTTTCATTTTTTTTTGATTCTGAAAATGGAACTAATAAAAAAAGTAGTGGATTAATTATGAATGGAGGATTGGATTACTTAGAAGATATTTTTGATATTGAAGAGGTGGATTTATCTGCTGATGTAATTTATGAAGCTAAAAAAGAAGGTAAACCGATATTACATTTTAATGATAGATTGATAATTAAGCCCAAATTATTAAATATTCAGATTTCTAAAGAATTTGAAAATACGCGAAATGTTTATGCCAAAATTTTGAAACAATATCAATGGCAGGCGGAAAAATTGAGAAGTGTTTATAATTTAATTGGAGAAAATCAAAGAGAGTTTATTGGGAGTTTGGATAAACTTCATTTTAATAAATATAATATGGATGACTTGGCTGAGGATTTGGGATTTCGTTCTACATCTACCGCCCATAGGTTAATTGATGGACGACGGGTGTATGTGAATCCTGTTGATGGAGAAGGGGCATCTTATTTTGTTAAGGATTTGCTTAAGACAAAGGATAAAATTAGGGAAATTTATACTAAAGATAAATTAATTAAATATTTTTTGTCTGGAGAGGACAGAATTGATGTTTTATTTGATTGGCAATTGCGTAAAAATCTTAGATTGCCTGTCGCAAGAAAAACTATTTCAAAGTATCGAGAACAACTCGGAATTCCGGGAAGTAGTAAGCGTAAGGAAATTTATTGTACGAGGAAATAAGGAATAATTTTTTTTATTGGATAAAGAATTTGGTGCATTTGATTTTTATAAAAAGTTGGGTTATGATGTTGTAGAAGATATTGTTTTGATGGATAAGCGATTAAAAAAATAATTTCCGTCGCTACAAAAATTTTTATCAAGCGACAGATTTATAAAAGGATTTTTGCGAGTAATATTACAAATGAAAACTTTGGAGATAATATCCAAAGCTTCAATTTACAATTTTGAGGCTAGAATGAGCGCCGGACCACAGAGTCGGGTGTGATGATGATCAATTCTAGTTATGTCTTAAAGTGATGGAGCGATCTTTCTAAATAAAATACAGTCTGTGCGATTGTATGAATTAATTTAGATATCATTCATATTTTTATGATAGCAAATTTCAAAAGGTTTACCTTTATCTTTTGAAAGCAAAAAGGATTTAGTTTTTCGGAACTATAAAGAACAATTTTTGTTTAATTCCAGTTTATCCTGCTGGAGGATGCAGCTATTTGGTTTGGGTTTAGACATGCAAGTTTTTTCTTTTGATTTATCATTAGGAAGGCGAACTGCTCAGTAACACGTAGATAATCTACCCTTAGGTCAAGAATAAGCACGGGAAACTGTGTCTAACACTTGATAGGGGATTTTTCCTGGAAAGGGATATCCCTGAAACTCGTGCCTAAGGATGAGACTGCGGATGATTAGCTTGTTGGTGGGGTAACTGCCTACCAAGGCGATGATCATTACGGGCTCTTAGCGGAGTTGCCCGGAGAAGGAATCTGAGACACTATTCCTAGCTCTACGGAGTGCAGCAGTCGCGGAACTTTTACAATGCACGCAAGTGTGATAAAGCGAACCAAAGTGCTTTTCGTTTAGAAAAGCTTTTTTTCAGTGTAAAAATCTGGAAGAATAAGGACTGGGAAAGACTGGTGCCAGCCGCCGCGGTAATACCAGCAGTTCAAGTTGCATCCCTTTTTATTGGGTCTAAAACATCCGTAGCTTGCCGTTTAAGTCTCTTGTGAAATCCTACGTCTCAAGCGTGGTGAAGTGCAGGAGATACTGAGCGGCTAGAGATCGGTAGACGTAAGGAGTACGCCGGGGGTAATGGTCAAATGTGTTAATCCTCGGTGGACTAACGATGAGCGAAGGCA
>JAGLWM010000007.1 GCA_023133415.1 Candidatus Pacearchaeota archaeon | reverse complement strand
TGAATTTGATTTATGATTTGAAGGAATTTGAGTTGAGGTTGGCGCATTATGATGATTATAATTCGGAGGATGAGCAGGAGAAGGAAAAGGGGGCTTTGGCGTTGAAGCAGATCTGGTTGGATAATGTTGATTTGAAGAGGGGACGGGGATCGATTCATCAGATGGCGGCTGAGATGGGGTTTACGACGATTCGTGAGGCTTTTATGATGGTGAATTCTATTGAAGATATAAAGAGGATGAATAGAGATGAAGAGGGTGGCTTGATTAATGATAGTGTGATGAGAATTTTGATTCCGCGGTTGAGTGAGTTTTTGAAGTGGGCGGATTATTCGGAGAAGGAGTTGAGGAAGCGATTTAGTATTGAGAAGAATTATTTGAAGTCGCAGGTTGAGACTGTGAAGTTGTATTCGTCGTGGATGAAGCCGTATTTGGAGTCGGCGGAGAAGCTGAGGCAAAAGGGCTTTGATAATCATGCGGCTTTGGTTAATGCGTTTTCGACGACGATGTTTGAGTTGCAATTGCTTGGGGTGAAGAGTGTTGGGGTTGATGAAGATAGGTTTGGAGGGTATAAACCGAAGAGGGGTTATAATCAGGTTATTGTTATTACATTGGTTTATCGAGGGCATGTTTCGCAGAGGGTGACGCAGAAAGGGGATTATGGTTTTGGGATGGGAGGTGTTGTTGATATTAATTTTGATTCGTATGCTTTGAATGATCAGGAATTGGCTGTGGCGAAGAAGTTGTTGGAAAAGTCGGATTTGGAGAAGAGTATGGAATTTTCGATGGATGTTGCTGGGGATGCGCTGAAGGAGATGAAAGAAGATTTGGATTATTTTTTGAAGAGTAAGGAGGAGAAAGAGAAGGAAGAGAAGAAGAAAGAAAAAAAGAAGGGCGAGGATATTAATCCGTTTGCGGCTTTATTTGGTTTGTTTGAGAAGAAGGAAGATAAGAAAGAGAAGGGGAAGGAGATTATGTTGGTGGCTGATGAGATTAAGAAGGATAATTATGTTGAGAAGACGATGAGGGCGGATGCGATTGAGGGTGCGGCGGGTGCACTTTATACGATTTATGATGTCTACAAGAAGGCGCATCGGATGGCTTCGGCTCCGGGGTCTGGGTTTGATAATTATGATGCGGATGCGGTGGAAGAGTTGAGCGAAGGTGGAAGTGTTGGGATTAGGGATGTTTTTGAGGGAAGAGGGGATTGAATCAGGTTTCAGGTTTCAGGTGTCAGTGGTCAGTGAGTGTTGCGCTCTGTGGAGCGCGTGTGGAAAATTAGAAGATGGTTGCGAATTTTAAAGAGTTGAAGGTTTGGAGGAAGGCGATTGAGATTGGTAAACGGGTTTATGAGATTAGTAGGAGTTTTCCTGATAATGAGAGATATGGGCTGACTTCTCAAATTCGGCGCGCTATTGTGAGTGTTTCTTCGAATATTGCCGAAGGATGCGGAAGGAAGACTAATCGGGATTTTGGAAATTTTTTGTATATTGCTATGGGAAGTATTAGGGAGGTTCAGAGTCAGTTGTTTATTGCTAAAGAGTTGGGATATCTGGATGATGTTATTTTGGACGAGTTGGATAGTGAGTTGGAGGAGTTAGCCAAAATGTTGACTGGGTTTATTAAGTATGTTTCTGGGTTGAATATTAAGTGATATGGTAAGGTAATTAAATGCAGTTTTTTATTTTTTGTTATGGTTAAGGAAGTTAGAGAGCTTGAGGATGAAGTGAAAGAGATTGGCATAGAGGATAGTGGGAAGGGCATGGGGGATTGGGAGGAGAATAATTTTGAAGGGGATGAGGATTTAGAGGATGATAAAGGGGAAAAGGGTTTTTCGATTGGGGATACGATGTTGGCTCGGGGTGAGGCGGCGGAGAGTTGGGAGGGGGGAGATTTAGAGGAATCGGTTTTTGATGGAGGTAATCATGAGGATTGGGATGGAGATTTAGAGGAAGGTGGTTTTTCTTATGAGGCTATGAGTGGGGGTTCTTCTGGGGATTTTTATGGTTCTGCGGATGGAGATGGTAGAGATTTGTATGGGACTGGTTCTGGAGGTGGGGATTTGTATGGTGCGGGAGAGAATTCGAAGTCTGGGAGTTTGTATAGCGCTAGTTCTGAATGTGGGGATGTTTGCTCAAGTAGTATGTATAATGTTAGTGGTTCTGGTAGTGCGTCTATGGTTAATTATAATGTTGAGGTATCGAAACCGAAGAAGCGAGAGCGCGATAGAAGTAAGAGGCAGGGGAATCGGTCTGGCTTGGAGAGTTTTGGGGGGAGGAAGAGGAGTGATAGCCGTCGGGGTGTGAGTATTTTGTAAAGAGAAAAATAGATAAAGTTTGGTTTCTTTAATGTGTTATGGTTGAGGAGGGTGTGTTTTGTGAGGTTGTAGCGGATGCTGGTTTTGATGGAGAGGACGGGAAACGGGTGGTAGATGATAAGGGAGAGAAGGATATTGAGGGTGATGGGGAGGTGATAGAGAGGGTGTGGGGTGAGGATGTTAAAGAGAAGGGTGATGAAGATTTGAGTGATGATGATATAGAGAGATTTTTGGAAGAGGATGTTGTGTTTTCGGTTGTTTCTCTCGTGAGGGATTCTGGTGAGCAGGATTTAGAGGGGGTTGTTGGTATGGAGAATGTGGGTGTTGCACGAGATGATAGATGGAAGGATGCAGACAATAAGAATTTTTATAGGGTTAGTGAGGGTGTCGGGGAATTGTATGATTCTGATATGTATGATGAGAAGGCTGGTTCTGGCGAGGAGGATTATGGGTTGGATGATAGGTCGGAGATTAGGAATTTTGGTGAGATTGAAGAAGATAGGCGGGGTGGGAGGTCGATTTTGGAGATTGCGGGATTTAGGGATGAGGAGGCTGAGAAGAAGCGTGAGAAGTCGCGTTTTCCTAGGTGGTAATTCAATATGCGCTTTGTTTTTGTGCGATTTGGGTAGAATTTAAATAATAAGTTTGATTGTATTTTTTAGGTGATAAATGTAAATGGTTGAGAGTTATGAGGGTTTTTATGCCGGGAGTGTTTCTGCGCTTAGTCCGGAGTATGGGAATTTGACTGGGTATAAGATGAGTGCTGCGCAGTTGGGTTTTCCTGGGTCGCCGCAGACTGCGAATCAGCTTCAGGATGTTGTGAATGCGATTAAGCATGGGACAAAGGCGTTTGAGGTGACGCTGTTGCAACCGGATGTGGCGGAGACTATTCCGAAGCAGCATTTTCAGGAGATGCGGGCGTTGATGAAATTGACTGGAGTTAAGCCGTCAGTGCATGGTCCGTTGTTGGATGCGGCTGGGTTTGGTGAGAAGGGGTGGAGTCAGGAAGCTCGGGCTGATAATGAGAGGAGGATGTTTGATACGATTAAGAAGGCGCAGGTTTTGGATCCGAGTGGGAATTTGCCGATTGTTTTTCATTCCACGAATGGGGCGCCTGGTGCGGAGTGGAGGCCAGGAGATAAGAGGTTAGGTGAGGATAAGTTTGTGATGGAGAAGGGTACTGCTATTAATCAGGAGACGGGGCAGATGACGGAGGTTAGGAGGGAGTATAAGTTTAGGCCAGAGTATCCTGAGTTATTGGAGAAGGGTGGAGTTGTTGAGAAGGGAAAAGTCCGGCATATTGAGGGGTTGCAGGCTGGGAAGTTGTTTAGTGCGGAGAAGAGTATTGAGAGTATTAATAATGGAGACTGGGAGAATAAGTTGGTTGAAGTTGCTCAGATGAGTAAGCATGCGGGTGAGATTATGGGTGCGGCGCCTCTGAATTTGGGCGAGTATGAGAATGCGGCGATTTCTCTTGATGGGAAGAGGATTGTGGAGCTTGATGGTAAGGGTAATGTTAAGAAGGAGTTGCTTATGTTTGATGAGAGTAGTGGGCAGGTTGGGCATTACAATCAGATAAAGAAGGCGGGGGTTTTTATGGAAAATGCGGAGTTGGCTTTTGTCGGAGCTTTTGGTCAGGCATATAGGTATGGGACGGAGGATCAGAAGAGGGCGTTGAAAGATTTGTCGGAGAGGTATTCCAAAGCTTTGGGTGCTGTGTCTGAGCATGTTAGTATTGGGGATAAGGAAGTGGGGGTTAATATTTGGAGTCCGGTTAAGAAACAGAAGCTTATTGACCAGTCGCTTGAGGAGTTGAAGCATATTACTATGGGGAGGAGTCCTCAGGTGTTTAAGTTGAGTGAAGATTTTGCGATGGATAAGGCTGCGAAAACTTTTGGGAATTTGGCTGCGAAGTCTTATGATGAGTTTGAGGATAAGGCACCGATTTTGGCTATTGAGAATATGTATCAGGGTATGGCGTTTTCGCGGGCCGAAGATATGAGGGATTTGGTTAAGAAGTCGAGGGATAATTTTGTGGTGCATTTGGTTGAGAAGGGGATGGATGAGAAGAAGGCGGAGAAGTTGGCTGAGAAGAAGTTGGGTGTGACCTGGGATGTTGGGCATTTGAATATTATGAGGAAAAAGGGGTTTACGGAGAAGGATGTGATTGAGCAGACGAAGATAATTGCGAAGGATAAGACGATGGTGAAACATATTCATTTGACGGATAATTTTGGTTATGCTGATACGCATTTGGTGCCTGGGATGGGGAATGTGCCGTTTAAAGAGATTATGGAAGAGTTGGAAAAGACGGGGCGGTTTGATGAGATGAGGAAGATTACTGAGGCTGGCGGAATGATTCAGCATTTTAAGAAGTTGCCGCATTCGATGACGTTAGCTGCGATGGGATCGGGGATTTATGGGATGAAAGCTGCGCCGTATTGGAGTCAGGCGATTGATATTCAGGGGGCTTATTTTGGTGGGTATGGGACGCTGAATCCGCAGACGCATCATACTTATTTTGGGGCTGGTTTTACGACGATGCCAGTTGAACTTGGAGGACAGATGGCTGGGGGGCAGTCAAGGTTTGGCGGGGCGCCGATGGCGTAGGGGGGAAGAGAGTTCAGGGGAGGTAAGGATTTGGAATTCAAAATTTGGTAAATTTTATATAGTTTAGTTAATTTTTGTTTTTGGAATGAAGCTAACTAAAATCAAAGGAGTTGCGCATGATTTGGTAAATTATTTGGATTTTCAAATATGGTTTGGCTATTATAAAAATATTCAGAAAGATGTGGTAACAGATGTTATTCAAAAGAAAAATCCTTTTGATGTAATGTGCGTAGAATTTTTTAAAGAAAGATTGCCTGAATCTTTTGATTTTAGCAGGATAAAAAACATATTAGTTAAAATTCATCGTTCAGCAAATTCTCTTAATATTAAAGTTGAAGTAAAAGTTGATGATAAAAAGTTTTTATATGCTCATAAGTCTACGATGGGGTGAAAATTATTTCAATCTTTATATCTTATCTAATAAATCATAAATTTTTTCTAGTTCCGCTTCTAATTCTTTAGGTTTATGTGCGTCTGTTCCGAGCAAAAATTCAATACTTAATTTTTTTAGCTTCTTTTAATATTTTCAAACTTGTTTTAATATCTATTGGAGTTATTTTTTATTTTTATAGAAACTTTTAAATATAGAGATAACTACTAAAAAGTAGGTAAAATGGAAATTGATATAAGATATAGCATTGAAGACGCACCAGGTGTTAAAATAAGTCAACCTATAGATGTTTCTGAAAAAATTGAAGCATCTCAATTGTGTAGAATCTTAGAGGTGGAAAAAGTTCGTTTATTTTCTGTTGCATATGGTGGCGGATGCGATTATATGAGGGATATAAAAAATAATGAAAAATTGAAAAATATTCAAGATGAATACAAGCCATATAAACCGCAATTTGATGTTGGAACTATAAATATTTACAAGGCAAATAAAATATTCCCTCATCTTATGAGAGGTTATTTGAATGATAAAAGAAATGGACGGATATAATAAGTGAGATGGGAATACAATAAGGGATCCTCAACCGGTTGATGAAAATTTTAATCTTATTAAAAAATATAAAAAATCAAAAGATTTTCCTTTTCAAAGAAAATGAAAAATAAAGAATTTCTAATAATAATAAAATGATAATTAGACGAAATTTTATAAAAGGAATGGTGATGAAAAATATTTTTCGGAAAATGAAAATTAGTATAAAGGAGAAATACAAAAAACATTGAAGTTAATTAAAGAGAAAAACATAAAAATTGATTTAAATACAGCAGGTTTCAGAAAACCTTGTAATGAACAATGTCCTAGTTTAAAAATATTAAAAGAAGCTAAAAAATTGGGTATTGAATTTTTAATTGGAACAGACGCTCATAAACCTGAAGAATTAGCAGCAGGACTGGATGAAATAAAGAAACTTTCACTTAACCTTTAAAACTCTCAAATCTTTTAAATAAATAAAGTGACAATTTTTATTGTCAGTTATATAAGATGGAAAACAAAAAAAGAATAAATCCGTTGTGGAATGTTATTAAAACAGAGTGGAGATATTTAGGTGACCGGAAGAAAATCTTTGTTTTATACATGTCTCTGTTTGTAATAGCTGGAGCAATATCTTTACTTAATCCGCTAGTTGTTGGACTTATTTTTAATTCAATTCAGCAAACTATTAGTTCAGGGGCGGAGTTGAAGAAATTGATTTTTATGATTTTTATACTTTTGGCGCTTACGATTGGATTTTGGATATTTCATGGAGCAGGAAGAATTCTTGAGGAGCTAACCGGATTTCAGGTTCAGAGAAATTATACTAATTCAAAAATTAGAAAAGTTTTGGAGTTGCCTGTGAAATGGCATAAAGACCATCATTCGGGAGATACAATTGATAAGATTAATAGGGGGAGAGAGGCCATCGGTTCGTTTTCGGAATATGGTATTTGTTCAGTTATTTATGCAGTTTTAAATATTTTTGGCTCTTTAATAATTTTGTTTTTCATAGATAAAAAAATAGCTGTTTTTGCAATGATATTTTCTTTTTTAGTTTTGTTTATAATAATAAAGATTGATACAAAATTATATAAATATTATAAAGAATTAAATAAATATAGCAATAAGCTTTCTTCTGCGATTTTTGATTATCTTAGTAATATTTTAACAGTTATCACTTTGCGTTTGAAAAAAATAGTATCGCGGAAAATTGATGATAAATTTATGGCGGCGTGTGAGATAAATAAAAAGAGTGTGCTACTGAATGAATTTAAATGGAGTTTTGCGAGCATTTCTATATCTCTTATGACTGTGTTAGCGTTGAGCTATAGGGCATATTCTGATTATTATGGCAAGGGAATTATTCTTATTGGGACTCTTTATATGTTGTATGGTTATTTGAGAACAGTTGGAAATACTTTTTTTGAATTTGCAAATAGGTATGGCACAATTACAAAATATGATGCGAGAATTAGGGGGGCGTATCCTATTGATGAGGCGTTTGAAAATATAGAGGGAAAAATTAAAGGGAAGTTGCCTTATGGCTGGGAGGAGGTTGAACTGAGGAATATAGATTTTGTTTATGACAATTCTGCTGAGAGAAGTAATCTTGATAAAGTTAATATCAAGTTTAAGAAAGGGCAGAAGATTGCTCTTGTTGGAGAGAGTGGTTCTGGGAAGAGTACTATTTTGTCTTTGTTGAGGGGACTTTATCTTCCGGACAAAGGTGATGTTTATGTCGATGGCTTAAAAATTAGTAATGGTATTGATAAATTGAAACGAGATGTTACTTTGATTCCGCAGGACCCTGAGATTTTCAACAATACTATTAGGTATAATATAACAATGGATTTGAAAACGAGTAAAGAAGATTTGGATGAGGTAGTTAAGATGGCTAGATTTGGTGATGTTATTGATAGATTAGATAAGGGCTTGAGCACCAATGTTCTTGAGAAGGGGGTTTCTTTGAGTGGCGGAGAAAAGCAGAGGCTTGCGTTGGCTCGGGGATTACTTGCTGCGAGAAAAAGTGATATTGTTTTGTTGGACGAGCCGACTAGTAGTGTTGATAGTTTGAATGAGATGAAGATTCATGATAGTATTTTCGAGAAGTTCAGAAATAAGACAATCATATCGTCTATACATAGATTGCATCTTCTTGGTAGGTTTGATTATATTTATATGTTTGAAAGGGGAAAGGTTGTGGCAGAGGGTAGTTTGGACGAAATTAAGAAGAATTTTAAGTTTGGGCGTATTTGGAGAAAGTATGGGATTAGGGGACAAGATAAATAGTCATCTTTATAAAATATAATTACTATGTATTAATGAAAAGATGGTGAAGGTTGTTAAGAAGAAGGGTGTTGGTCGTTTGGCAGGTTCCAAATTGCGAACTTCAGGGATTAGGATTACGAAAAAGATGCGTGACGTTGTTCCGACTTTGAAGATTGCGGGTGAGCGTGAGATTGCTGCAGATTTTGCGATGAAGGTTTATGAGAAGTTTGATCAGATGATTAAGTCGGTTGTTTTGTTTGGGTCGTCGGCCAAGAGGGTTTCGACTCCGGAGTCTGATATTGATATTATTGTGATTATTGATGATGTGTCGGTTCGGTGGGATGAGGAGTTGATTGCGTGGTATCGTGAGGAGTTGGGGAAGTTGATTGTTGCTAATCCTTATCGGAAGTCGTTGCATATTAGCACGGTGAAGTTGTCGACGTGGTGGGATGATATGATGAAGGGTGATCCGATTGTGATTAATGTTTTGAGATATGGGGATGCGTTGATTGATTATGGTGGTTTTTTTAATCCGTTGAGGATTTTGTTGAAGCAGGGAAAGATTCGGTCGACGCCGGAATCGATTTATACGCTTTTGCAGAGGGCGCCGGGGCATTTGACTCGGGCTAGACAGTCGATGTTGGCTAGTGTTGATGGGTTGTATTGGACCATGACGGATGCGGCTCATGCGGCTTTGATTGCGAAGGGAGTTCAGCCAGCTAGTCCTGAAGAGATTGGGCATGTTTTAAGGAAGTATTTTGTAGAAGAGAAAATGCTTAATAAGAAGTTTGTTGGTTATTATGAGGAGATTCATGAGGTTGCGAAAAGGATTATTCATGGTGAGGTTGTGAAGATTAATGGGAAAGATTTGGATAAGTGGTTTGAGATGGCAGATGATTTTTTAGGTGAGATGGCTAGATTGGTTGATGGGTTGATTGAGAAGAAGTAGTTAGAAATAATAATTATTCTTTTTGGGACATTGCTGTTTGCGCGTAAGCTAGACCTAGTTCTTTGTAAGATATATTCTGTGCGTCTTTCTCTTGCTTTTCGATATTGCCTACTAAGTATGTAGATGCTTTACTTGTGTCAAATTTTCCTTCTTTGTCGCATAAGTTTTTGACAATTTCTCTTTGTGTTGTTCTTTGTACATATCCATTGGCTGCGCTTTTTGCTGCCTCTGGTGTGGTTATTGCTATCATACTTTTCCATAGATTTCCTTCGAATGCGTTTGAGAATGCGCTTTTTACATCTCCGTTATTTTCTATTGTTTCTTTTAGTGTTTTGTATCCTGTATCTCCGAAGAATTGTAGCGCTAATCCTATTGTATAATTTTGATCAATTGCTTTTACTAGTGTATTTGGGTTTTTTCTTACTTCTGTAATTAAATTATTTTCGTGTTCTGTTTTTGCTTGTGAGATTAAGGAAGTTACTATTAATGGATCCCTTCGTAGGGTTTCATATGTTGCTTCGGCTTGGTCTTCTCCATAGTTTTTTGCTACGTAAGTTTGAATCCACATTGGAATTTTTTTAGAAAGATCTGCTTCTTTATCGGACATTTCATTTATGGTGAAGGATGCTCCCTCGTCCACAACTTTTTCTAAGTTGATTGTTTCTTTTTTCTTTTTTGCCATGATTAGTTTATGTTATTAGACTTTATAAGGTTTTCTATTGTCATATCTTGGGAGTAGTTACAATTATTATGGATGTTTGTTTTAGGATAGTCTAGTTTGAGGTATTGAAATTTTAAAAGGAGATTATTGTGTGATATATATATTAGAACATAGTATATTAGAGTATATAGGTTGAGACAAAAAAAAATTATTGTGGGATATATATGTTGTGATATGGTATATTGGAGTATATAGATTTTAAGAAATAAAAAAAGTGATTGAAAATTTTTAGGAGGTGCAAAAGAGCTCCTATGGAAGCGAGCTCTTTTTGAGGTTGGCTATTCTACTCTTATCCAACGGGTGCCATCGGAATCTATAAGAAAGTTATCTTTAATTTTAACTTTCATAGTTGTATTTCTACTTTTTGTTGTGAGGATAATAGTATCTCCTTTTACCTTATACCTCCCACTGATTCCTTTTACCTTATAGTCTCCTTCGATTTGTTCATTGCCTGTAGAAAATGTGCCGTCGTTTTTTAATTCCATACGCATAATGTTACAATCTTCACGGATGTATGTTAATGTAGTGAATCCTATAGGAACAGGATTTTTTGGTTTTTGAGTTTGATAACTCGTTTGACGCCTTAATTGTATGGATAGTTCGGAAATGTAAATAATATTTTTATTTTTTATTTTAATGGTAAAAATTTGCGGAATTATTTTCCCATGACGGCCTTTTTTGGCATAAATCATTTTAATGAAATACACATTATCAATCTTTGTGGTTTTTATAATTTTGAGTTCACTAGTTGTCGTTTTGAGTTTATTGAAGAATGTAGAAAAACTGGTTTTTTCGAAAAACAATGAGCTTCTATATATTTTGATTTTAACCGAATCAGATTTTCCTGCAATGAATTCCCATGTTCCGACAATTTGATCTATTAATGCTACTTTTTCTTGCGTTCCAACTCTTTTGAATGTGCTTTCTTCGTACGTTATTATATCACAACTGATAATTGTGAAATAAGAATAACTAGTTCCTTTGTCCTCTACCCGCATTATATATTCTGTATTTTTGTTTTTATACTGATTTATAATTCCACATTCATTGGTCTTGACTATTTTTCCGCGAATAGTTTGCTGTTGTTGAATGCGGTTTTTAGATATTGTTAGGCGGTTTATATAATTGTGTTGTGATGGATATCTTTTTGTGATTGCTTGATGATGATAAGAGCTTATTACTTCTTCCCATTCTCCATAAAGTGATTCTACCGTATAATCTGGTTCGGGTAAGGTATATGGCTCAACTGTTATTTCATAAGCCAGCTCTTCCAAGCTCGCTCGCCTTATTGCTCCGGCAGTATTTACTTCAAAACTAAGTCTAGGAATCTCCACGAAAATTTTATCAGATCTATCTAACTTTGAAGTATCAAAAAGGAACTTTATCACTCTTCCGGTGTGAGAATAAGACATAGAAATACCCTCTGGCACATAAAAAGGAATCTTGTAGATGACGTAGTTACTTCCATATTTTTCTTGGAGCTTTAAAATTCTCTTTTTTTCTTGTTTTTTCATACTCCATTTTATTCCGGTTTTTATCCACTTGGCTATCTTTCCATATTTACCTGTGGAATCGGTGACATTATCAAATGTCCTTTCTAGCTGGGTTCTTTCGTCTTTAGTTAGCTCATGGGTTCCTTCTTTGAAAGCATTGTATTTTCTGAGAAGTTTAGACAACTCCGTATTTTCCGAAGAACACGCAGATAAAGATACATTCTTTTCTGTTATATTATCTATCGCACATATACTTTGCATTTCATTGGTAATAATTAATTTTTTAGGAAATACTAAATATACATGGGTTTCCGATATAGCCTCTTGAAACAGTTGTTGAGATATCGGAATTTTCCAATTTATGTTTTGCAGATTCGGTTTAGTATTATAAAATACCTCTAAAATATTTTTGCGTAACTCTATTCTAACTCTAACATCTAAATGTGTTCTTGGAGCATCTTCCTTTTTCTGATAGTTTCCTACTGACTTTATTTGATTATTTTTTTCATTTCCCGATAATCCTTTTTTTGCCGGCAGTTGCGTATTAAGATTGGTTATATTTTTCCCCTGTGTGAAATATATATATTCAGCTTTTGAATATTTATCGCTTTTTACTCTTGCTTCTACTATATTTGAAACAACAAATACTAAAGCCAGTATGATAATAGTTTTTTTCATAACATTCTCCTTTTTTTTAAATATTATATGATATAATTAGAATATAGTATATTGGAGTATATAGATTGTAAGAAATAAAAAAATTTTGAAAAGGAGCCCGGATGAGTGACTCCTTTTCGAGGTTAGTTAGACAGGCAGAATAATGTCTACAAAAACTAAAAACTTATTTCAAGTCCGGTCCTGATATTGTCAGTTCTGTTGGATTGGTCCTCTACGATATTCCAGCCGCGAGACAGACGCAGGTAAACTGAAAGGTTGTCCAAAATTTTATACCCAGCGTAGGGACCAATGAAATAGAAATAGTGGTTTTCATCCTGCCAATAGTGGCAATAATCAAGGTCTATCCCGGCATAAAATTTTTTGCCAAGGGGATATTCCAGTTCCAAAAAGGCATCCAGATAGTCAGTTGACTCTCCGGCAATATTCCAATAATTTTTCAGGATGAAAAAGGTTGCGATTTTGCCGAATTTGTCGATATACCAGATACCGGCTTGAGCGTAGTCATTTCCGGAGCTGTTTGTAGAAAGGCCTCCCAGCAAATATAAAGGTCCTTTATTTACTGTAAAGAATGGGTTTACTTCGGCATAATCGTGCGTTGGTTTAACAGTTGCACTCAATCCGCCACCGAACCAGTTGCCATTATGACAGTAGATGGTCACCGATTGCTTGTGATAGCTTTCGCCTTCTTTGGTTTTCGCGAGGTCATTTTTCAGAATAATTAATGTGGATGACCCCTTTCCTTTATTTTCGGAATTATCTTCTGCTCCAAATGCCGGAACCAAGCCTACTACGAAGCCAAACATTATCGTTGTCAGTAACAAAATCAGTTTTTTCATAATGTTCTCCTTTCAAAAAATTGTGTTAGTTATTAAATTATTTTTGGAAATAAAAAATGATTGGAATTTTTGAAGAGCCAAAGAGCTTCCATGGAAGCAAGCTCTCTGGTTTCGGCGACAAGAGACTATTCGGTGGCAAGTCTTTTTGTCGTGAGATTGGTTATATTGTTAGAGATAATGGATGCCTTCTTTGCCTCTGCTTGCGCGACTCTGATTGTGTTATTGGTGGCTGTTTTTTCTGCGTTAAATGTTTCTCTAACCGCCTCTTGTTTTTTCTCATGGGCAGCTTTGATTGCTTTGATGGTTTTTTCCATCTTTATTTCCATCTTCTTGATTTGTTCCCCGTATTGTTTCTTCGTTATTCCATCTGTTATCTGCATTCTCTTCGCCAATTTTGTGTTTTCTTCGACGGCATCTTGCAACTTTGTTTGAAGCTTTATAATCCCATCCATTATGGGTTCGGTTCTGATGGGACTTGTCCTTCTGATGATGCCCTTACCGATAAGAAATTCTTTAATCATTTGCATTTTTCATTCTCCCTTTTTAAGTTGTAAAATTAATTTTTTTTAAGTTAAGAAATCTAATTTGGTTCTGCGGTGATACGGTTTTCTTTTTCTATTGTAGTTCGCATAGCTTCTTCTCAGTGTTTTTTTTATGTCTGCGGAAATTTCCTCCAAAATTTTCCAACAGTTTTTATCTGTAAAATTATCTTTTTGTACAATACCTGTTCATAAAACTCTTGTTACGACTATTGTTACTTTTTTGCTTATTCTTCCTTTTTTTAATTTTTTCCTTTCTCTTCATAATAATTTCCTTTCTTATTATTAGATATTTTTTCTGCTATGCTCTGTTAGCAATATAAATCAATGGTAGAGTTTTTCGGAGTGATGCTCTTTTGAATATTTCTGTTCTTGATAGGGTTGTTGTTTTCAGTTGTTGTAGCTTGTATGATACGGACTTTTATCATTATGGGTTTCAGGGAGATGCTTATTAATGTGAGAGTTTTTTTGGCCATATTGTTCTCCTTATCTAATTGTTAATAAATTTGTAATACATATTTCTCTATAATTCATTTATGAAATACCTTCCAAATAGATATTCCAATTATTTTTACATAGATTTCTCTATGGGATTTTTGTTAGAAAATACCTATTCCGTGGAAATTTTTGGTTTTCCATGAGGTGTTTCTGTTTGTTTATCCACGTTTATTTCTGGAGAGTTTTTGAATTCGACGATTTAATGAAAATCATTGAACTGTTGTCAGTTGTTTAATGTTTGTTTTGTGTGGATTTGTTTTTATGTATAAATTAATCTTTGATATTAGGCTTTATAAGATTTTCTATCTGTTGTATCTTAGAAGTAATTACACTTATTTGAAGATGTCTTCTTTTTTTGGTTCGTTTTTTATTTCTTCTATAACTTCGACTGGCTCTGGATTTAGGTTTTCTTTTTTTATTTCTTTGTTTGATTCTTCCAATTCTTCCTTGATTTCTTCTTTATCATTAATAGGTCCTATTTGAGATTCCGTTTCAAGTTTTTGTACGAGTTCAGAGATTTCTTTTGCCATGTCTGCGTTTACAGAGATTGAGTCGATTCCTTGTTTTACTAAGAATTTTACCATTTCGGGTTTGGAGCCAGCCTGACCGCAGATTGAGGTTTCGACTCCATGTTTTTTGCATTCTCTTATTACTCTGGATATTTGTTTTAGGACTGCCCAGTTTAATTCGTCGTAGAGATATTGGACATCTTCGTTTCCTCGGTCGATTGCTAGGGTGTATTGTGTTAGGTCGTTTGTCCCGAATGATATGAAGTCGATTCCTTCTTCGCAGATATCTTTGATTAGGATTGTTGAGGCTGGTGTTTCGATCATGACTCCGAATGTGACGTTTGTGATTTTTAGTTCGTTGAAGATTGCTCTGGCTTTTTTGATTTCGTCTACTGAGATGATTTGTGGGAACATGACTCCGAATTTGTGACCTTTGTCCGATAGTTCTTTTAGGGCTAGGAGTTCTGCTTTGAAGATTTCTGGATGTTTTAGCGAGAATCGGATTCCGTGGTCACCAAGCATTGGGTTTTTTTCGATTTCTTTTGGTGCGCCTTCTAAGTTTGAGTATTCGTCGCTTCTTATGTCAGAGGATCGAACCCAGATTGGTTTTCCGATGAATGTGTCCGCTATTTTTCCTAATCCTTCTTTTAGCATTTCTTTGTATTCATTTAGATTGTTTTCTTTTTCGTATGCTAGTGGGTGTTTGTCTGCGGTTGCGATTAGTCCTTCTAGTCTTACGAGTCCGACTCCGTAGGCTTTTGTTTTTGCGGCTCGTGCGGCGAACTGTGGGAGCTCGACCAGGACTTTAATCTTGGTTTTTGTTGGGACGATTGGCAAGATTTCGACTGATTTGTTTTCTGCTTTTCCGGCGAAGACTTTTCCGTGATATCCATCGATTGTGATTTCATCGCCGTCTTTTAGGATTTGGAGTGCGTCTTGCGCTCCGACGATTGCTGGGATTCCCATTTCACGTGAGACGATTGCTGCGTGTGCTGTGACGCCTCCTTCGGATGTTAGGATGGCTGAGGCTTTTTGCATTGTGACGACCATATCTGGATTTGTCATTGTTGTGACTAAGATGTCGCCTTCCTTGATTTTGTCCAAATCTTCCATTGAGTGTATTATTTTTACTACGCCTGAAGCAATTCCTGGAGACGCTGCTGTTCCTTGTGTTAGGATTTGTCCGTCGAGGTCGGCTTTGGCTTCTGAGGGGGCTTTTAATGTTGTGATTGGTCTTGTTTGTAGAATATATATTTCTTCGTTTTCGATTGCGAATTCGATGTCTTGTGGTTTGTCATAGTGTTCTTCTAATTTAATTCCGTATTCGGCTAATTGTTTTATTTCGTATGTTTTTAGAACTTGGGAGGATGATTTTTCTGGTTCTAGATCTATTGTTTTGGTTTGGCCACCTGCTGTTCTTACTATTGCGATTTTTTTGTTTGCTATTTTTTTTCCACTTATCTCTAAATTTCTTTTTACAGTATATTGGTCGGGTTTTATTTTTCCGGAGACGATTCCTTCGCCTTGTCCGAAGACTGCTTCGATTAGGACTTCATCATTATTTTTGATTGGATGATTTGAGAAAATGACTCCTGATTTATCGGAATTAATCATTTTTTGGACTACTGCTGCGATTCCCACAAGGTCTTCGAAGCCTTTCTTTTTTCGGTAGTAAAGGGATCTTGCGGTGAAGATTGAGGCAAAGCATCTTTTGACTTTGTCGATGAGTTCGTTATTGCCTTTAACATTGATGAATGTGTCTTGTTGTCCTGCGAATGAGGCGTCGCCTAGATCTTCTGCTGTTGCTGAACTTCGGACTGACACGAAAATTGGTTCTCTTGCTGATTTTAGTATTGCCAGAGCTCCTGGGGATCCTTTAATGTCTTCTAGATTTACATTGAAATGATCATATGATTCTAATATTTCGTCTTTTAATTTTTGGGGCATTTCTGCGGCGATTATTATTTGTCGAATTTCTTTTGTTTTTTTGGTTAATTGACTTGTGTCGTCTACGTCTATTTTTTTTAAGATATTTTTTATTGGTTGTTCGAGTTTTGTTTCTTTGAGGAAGAGATAGAAGGCGTCTGTTGTTATGACGAAAGCTGGTGGGACTGGGAATTTGGATCTGAACATTTCTCCTAAGTTTGCACCCTTGCCTCCCGCGAGACTTGTATCTTCTTTGGAAAGATCAGAGAGCCATTTTATGTATTCATCACTCATGCCATTCTTTATGATTTCTTATATATAAATGTTAGGGAATAGAGGTGCTGGTTTTGAGTTTGGGAAAGTATTTAAGACATGGTGTTTTATTTTTTTTATGCCAAGAATTTCAGATGAGAAGATTGAGAAGATTTCGGAACAGATTTTGTCTTATCTATATGGGGTTTTTCCGAAGTTGGTTTTTACGGTTGATGTTGCGAGGGAGATTGCGCGGGATGAGGAGTTTGTGAAGAGGTTGTTGTTGGGGTTAGAAGAAAAGGGATTGGTTGTCCGGATTGGGAAGAATTCTAAGGGTGAGGTTTATTTGAAGAGGATGAGGTGGAGGATTTCGAATCGGGCGCACGCAGTTTACGCGAGGTTATAAGTTGTGGTGAGTGCAATATTATCAGGTTAGTCTTATGATTTTTTTCCAACCTTTTTCGTATTTTATTTCTTCGATTTTTATTAGTCCTTTTTGTTCTAGGGATTTTTTTGTTGCAGTTCCTTTTCTTGCTGAGAGTTTGACTTGTTCGTAGATTTGTGTTGTGGACAGGTTATGATTTGGGTTTTGTTGGAGGAATTTCAAAAAAGCTTGTTCATTATGATTAAGGGTATTGGGAGTTGATGGTTGGTTTTTTACTAATTGGTTTGCAAAGATTAGGTTTATAGCCTGTATTATATCGGTTGAAGTGTAATTTCCTTGGGTCTTTGATTTTTCTAGGATGTTTTCGATTTGTTCGAGTGGTATACCTGCGTTTAGATGTTCAGTGATAAAATTGTAGAGAGTTTGTTGAGCATTAGTAAGTAATTGATGGTCGGTAGTTTGTACTGGGTTTGTTGGGTGTTTTTTCTGTGTAACTGGTTTGGTATGAGTAGATGTTTCACAAGGTGAAGTTGGAGGGTTTTCGATTTGTTTGTTAAATTCTGGATCGGAGTTTTCTTTATATTCTTTGCTGCAGATAAAAGCTTGCATTCTGGATTTGATTTTTTCGCTTGTTACATTTTTGTCTCTGATTTGAGTATAAGGAACTTTGATTTGAAATGGTTGATTGTATCGTTCTGATAGTTTGACGATTGCGCTTCCGACGGGTAGGCTTGAGAAATAGTGTCGTGAGTCGCGGAGTTGTGTGATTTCGCTTATATCTTGGATGTCTTGTGGGAGTTGTTGCTGGAATGCGATATGGCAGGCTGAGTTTCCTTTGACTGTGTCGGAAATTTTTGAGATATGTTGGTCGAGGCAGATTAGGGATGTTCCGTATTCTCGCATTTCTCTGTAAATCATGTCGGTTATCGTTTCGTTTGCGAAGTTCGTTCGTTTTTTTAGGAAGATGTTATGGGCTTCGTCGACTATGATTGCGTGGTTGAATTCGTGGCTGGTTGGATTTTGTTTTGCTTTTTCTAGTTTGTAAATATAGGTTAGGATAAATTCGCAGAAGAATGTTTTTTCAACGCCACCGAGGGAGCTTAGTTCCATGATTATTTTTTTGTCCAGAAGTTCTCCAATGGAGATCGAGTTGTTGCCTTTGTAATTTAGGGTTTTCCCGAATTCTCCGAAGGTTAGGACGGTTGCAATTCTTAGAGCGGATTCTAGCCAGCCAGATTCTCGGTTGTTGGCTTTTTCTAGTTTTTCTTCGAGTCTCCATTTGATATGATTCCATGTTGGATAGTTTTCGGAGCCATGGTAGATTCCCCATTCTTTGAATGCTTCGTCGAGGGTTTCGAGGATGACTTTATGGACTCCGAACGAGGCTTGGAAAGATTCTGTTAGGAGGTCGGAGAGGACGTTAATCCATTCTTTTGGTGAGACATTTTTTGGTGGTTGATTGATGTTCGTTTTGAAGAGGTTGCTTACTTTTTCGTCTCCGATGGTAAATATTAGGACTGATGGGTCTTCTGTCAGGATTGGTCGGAAGGATTTTTTCCAATCGAAGATTAGGTATGGTTTTTTGTGGGCGTTTAGTGATTCAACTATTTTGAATGCGAATGTTGTTTTTCCGGAGCCGGACATTCCTGTAACGCAGATATGACGTGGCCAGTCTTGTTCTCTTAGGTTGAATGGGGCGATTTCTTTATTGGCGTAGACTATTGTTGCGAGATTGTAGGTTCCATCGATTAGTTCTTTTTTTGGAGGTTCAAGAAGGACGCTTTTATCTAGGAGTTGTTTTAGATGTTTTTGGTAGAGGGTGTTTAAGATATGGGCGATTTCTTCTCGTTCTTCGTATCCGTTTGCTACGGTATACTGGAAGTATATTTCGTCGATTTTTTTTCCAAAGATGGGTCTAAGTTTATTACAGATATCTTCGATTGTTAGAGGTTTTTGATTCATTTTATTCTTTTAGAATTTTTTCTAACATATCGGCTCGGCTTTTCTTTTCATTTAGTTCTTTTATATTCTCACGGAATTCTTTTTTTAGGAGTGCGATATCTCTCCAGCAGTTGATTTTTTCGTTAAGTTGGAGTTCTGAGATTTCGATTTGTTTTTTTCGGAGTTCGGATCTTTCTCTTGCGAATTCGGAGTCGCCTTCGCCTTCGGGTGAATTTTCAATTAGGAAGGTTTTGATATTGGCTTTCATACTTTCGCCTTCTTTAATGAAGTTTTGACCGAGGGTATTCCGCTCCTTTATCATATTTTTGAGTTCTTCGATATTATTTTGCAGAGAATCTAATTTTGCTCTACCGACTGAATCTATTTCCTGTGAGGTATTCCGAGTATTTGTATGGTTTTCCATAGTGGAATACGTAATTTTTAGTATTTAAAGCTTTTGGTTTGTTGTCACTTTAAAGTAGGTTTATTGTAGAACTAGGATATCTCTGGAGACAAATTGGTCGGGGCGAGATTCGAGGATTGGCTCGATGTTGATTTTGAGTTCTGACTTCTCGGCGATTTTTCTGGCATTGACATGGAAGTTTCGGATTACTGGAAATGTCATTGCGATTTTTGCGGAGGGTTTTTTGACTTTTTTTAGACGCTTTAGGATTGGAATTATATAGGCTTCGAAGTTTTGGATAATTTGTTTTGCTTGGTTGTCGGAAGGTTTTTTCTTGAGGAGTTTTCCGAGCGGGGTTTCGGTTGCTATTGCTTGGAATTGGAGGTCTGGAGCGTGACGGGAGTCAGTATTCTCGATTTTGCATTTGGTTTGAATTTTGTATTCTTGTGTTAACCATTTTAGATTTTGTTCTGCGTTTATTGTGGCTTGTTTGTCTTTGTCGATTCCGTGGACATTGATTTTTTTGATTAGGGCTTCTTGAAGAATTGAACCGATGCCGCAAAATGGGTCGAGTAGACGGTCGTGTGGTTTTGCATCTGAGAGGTTGATTAGGATTTTGGAAAGTCGAGGTGAGATTGCAAGGGCTTCTCGTCGGACGGGTTTTTGCATGTCGCGTTTTTTGACTTCGGTTGGGTCGTAGGTTTGGGAAGTCACTCCGAAGTAAATTCGTTGTGAAGTAGCTGGGGAAATATTATGTGGTTCGTCTGCGTTTGTTGAATGGAGGAAAATGTAGAAGTCGGCTTTTGGATTTTCTTGCTTATGTCCGTCTTGGAATTTTATGAGTTTTCTGCCGTGTTTTTGTGACGCTTTTTTATGTTCTCGTTTAAATTTTTCTTTAAGGATTTGTGAGTCGAGGTTACCATGAATTGCATATGAAAATTTATCTGCAGGGATGATTTCGTTTTGTTCGAAATATATTTTTAGTTGTTCGAGATTGCCTTCGAAGGTGATTTGGCCCAGGTGCATTATGCCACCGAATTCTTGGATGTCAAATTTTTCGCCCTCGTTTGTTTGGATGATTAAGAGATTGCCTTGGAATAGGATTTCCTTATGAGTTCGATTTCTGGCTTTTAGGAATTCGAGAATTTCTACACGGGATAATTGTGGGTTTCTGCCGAGGATGAAAAAGGTTTTCATGAAGATTAAAATGTTAGAATCTTTATAAGATTACGCTTTGGTTAGGAGTGGAGCGTTTTTTACGAAGGTTTTGCATGGTAGACGTGCTTTGATTGATCTGATTAGTTTTCGTGTGGTGACTTCTGCTTTTGGTGTTTTTACTCCGATAATATAGAGGATTTGGTTTGGTTTTACAAGTGCTGCTCGACCCATGGTTTTTCCGAAAGCTCGGCTCATACCCGTTTGCATACGATCAGCTCCTGCACCCGTAAGCATTTTGTTTTCTCGTAAGATGTGGTGAGGGAATATTTTTACTTCAAGGTAGAATTCTTTACCGATTTTGATTTGGAGGAAACGATTTAGATACTGACGGATTGCTTCGATTGAATTGTCTCGGATTTGGCAGCTTTCTTTTGAGATGACGTGGAGTTGAATTGGGTATTCGCCGTTATCGAATCCTTTTTGATCGCCCATTTTGAATTTTACGATTTTGGAATTTGGAGTAGCTTTAATGTAGGATTTTGTTCGTTTTTTGGAAACACGCGTGTAAGGTCGGGCGTATTTTTTTGAATATGCTGATCCTTTTCTTAATGCCATTTTAGTTTATTTCTATGGAAGTTCCAATTGATTGTCCTGGCAAACCCTTTTCGAAGATTGCTCGAACGACTCCGTTTCCGCCATGTGCTGAAGAAATTTTACCTTGAATAATTTTTGGTTCTTTGCTTGGAGATTTCCATGAAGCGGTTTTGCCGACGAATTTTTGGGCTTTTTCTCTGGTATCGATGCTTGGGATTTCTAAGAGGAAGTGTCTAGGTTTAAATGTTTTTCGTCCTCTTCGGAATTGGATAACTTTTGCTGTAACCATAGTAAGTTAAGTGAAAAATTGATTTATAAATTTGATGGTTTATTCTAAATAGAATGGTTGTGAAAATATTATAGTTTAATAAATTAAATCGAATTCTCCGAAGACTTTATTGAGAATAGCTAGAGATTTATAATCGATTTTTGTTTCTTTGTCTTTTTGGGCTGTGATTTGTTCTTGAAGTTCTTTAGGTGTTGCTTTAACTAATTTATCTTTAGATATTTTTTGGATTTGCTGGTTTTGGACAATGAAGGTATCTTTTAGGAAGAAGATTTCGGCCTGCATATCATGGGCTTTGATTCGGAATCGGGATTTTTCTAGATAGGAAAGCTCGTGGCGTTGTGTGTATTCGATTAGGGCGGTTGTGATTTCGGCTGCATATTTTCTTGCGAGGTCAACATTTCGTGATTGTTTGAAAGTTAAGTTGTCTTTTTTCTTTTTAGTGTTTTTGGTTTCAGATTTTGTTTTTGTTATATCTCGTTTTGTTTTTGCTATGAGTTTTAGATTTGTTAGGAATCTTGGAGGGAATTTTCCTTCTTTGATCATTTGGTTATCGAATTCTTTTAGAATTGTTGCTTCGGATTTTTTCTTTAAGAGGCTCCCAATCATTCCAAATACGTCGCTGTAGATTTGTTCGATTGATTTTTCTTGGATTCGTTTTTCAATTTGCTCTCGCAGTTCTTTTAGTCTTGCTATGTAATCTTGAGCATCTTTTGTTAGCTTATCTACTTGTTCTCCTTTTATGTCGCCTGGTTTTATTTTTCCATGTTCCATTGCTTTGAAGTGTTTGATTGCTATGTTTTCTAGGATATCGGCGTATTTCTTTTCTACTAGTTTCTCTTTATTTACGAATGTTTCTTTGAAGGCCTTGACTGTGTCATAGACATTGCCTGGTGCCTGTCCGTAGAGCATCAGAAGTCCTTGTGTTGGCGTGGATACTCCCCAGAATAGGTCGAACGTCGCTATATCGAATAGTTTTTTGTTTATGATTTCTTTGATTTTGTCGCCGGATGACATAAACATGTCGATTGCTTCAGGTGAGGGCTTGATTTTTCCCATTCTTAAGAGGGATTTCCATGGGAGAAATGCGCCTCTGTCATAGAGTGGTATGCCGTCTCGGATAAAGGAGAACATCACGGGGTGCGCATCTTTTACGGCTTCCCAGAATTCTGTCATTAGGTAAATTTGTGGGGATAGTTTGTTTTTGACTCCGGAGATTGCTTCAGCTTCTTGTATGTAGGAGTAAATTATGCCTCGGAGTTTTTCTTTAAGCTCCATTCTCGACATTCGCTTTACGTCGGTGTCGTCGATTACTATGAAGACGTCTATGTCGGAAGTTTTGATTGTTTCGCCTCTAGTTAGGGAGCCGCCGATTACGTAGGATGTTACGTATTTTTCGAATTTTTTGAGGACGAGGGACTTGTGTATTTGCGCGACTCGGATGCTTCCAAGGAATCCTTTGTCATAGATTGGATAGGACATTGCGAGTGCTTCCATGATTTCGAATTTTGAGTCGAGACCGAGGTTCCAGAAGTCGATTGGCGTTATAACATGAATCCAGAATTTGTCATTGATTTGTTTTGCAATTTGGATTGCGTCGAGTTTTATTTGGCCGATTTTTTTGTATTGGGATTCTGGGACTATTGTTAGAATGTGAATTAGTTCTCGTTTAGAGTCTTCTTCGGATATTTCGTACTCTTCTTCGATTTTTTTTGCAGCTTGTTGTGGGATTATTCCAATAGCTTGAGTTTTTTTGTTTTTTTCTAAGAATTTTGTTTTGAATTTTTCTATTTCTTTTTGGGTTTTGTTCATCTTTTTCTTTAGGGCAGCGTCGATTTGGCTTGCTATTGGAGGACTATCTGGTCTTCCTTTTGCGATGTAATCTTTGGCTAGATTTTGTTCGACAGATTTTTCTTGAGATGAGGGTTTGTGGTTTGTCATGGTTTAGTATAGTGATTTTTATTTTTAAATGTTTTTAATACTGTTTGGGAGAACATGGCTCTCATTTATAATTTATATTTCGTGAAAAGATTTGATATTATGATAAATATGAACCCACCAAGAATCGAACTTGGGTATTCTCGGTGTAAACGAGATGGTCTACCATTAGCCTATGGGTTCTTATAAAATATCAATAATATTTTATTTTTAAAGTTACTGATTAGAAAAGATTTGATTTTGTCTTTTTTTTAGGAAAACAATTATAATGAAGCTTGCGAGGACTATTCCGATGAAGAGGAGTGGTTGTTTTAGGATTTGGGTTTTAGGGACGGGTTTTAGAGTGAAGGATTCTTCGGATGTTGCTTCTTGGTTATCGCCGTAATAGATTGTTGTTCTGATTATGTATTGGCCATTTGGGATATCGAGAGTGTCGAAGTTTTTGATCATGACTTGGTCTGTTTCGACTATTTTTTCGTCGATTCCGGTGTAGAATTCTTTTCCTGCTATGTTGATGATTGAATATATGAGTCGGATATGGGATGGACCTTCTCCGAAGTTTGTGAATTCGATCATTGCGGTTAGGTCTGTTGGGGAGTAGATTTCGTATTGGGCGAGTCTTACTTGGATGTCGAATAATTCAAAGTAGTCGACGTCGGGTGGGATTTCTTGGCGGAATAATTTGAGTTCGACTTGGGCGTGGGTTTTGTTTGCGAAGTGTAGTGTGAATTGTAGGTTGAGATCTTCGATTTTGAAGATGATGGAGTCGCTTGTTTCGATTTTTTGATTAAAGAGAGTTTTTCCGCTTCCGATGAAGATAAGATTAATTGAGTTTTGTGAGAAGTTGTTGGCGATGATATAGCGATTGCGATTGTTTATTATTGTTTCGAGTACTGATGGAGTGTCGAGTGTGACATTGTATCCGATTTCGAGGGAGCGTTCTGAGATTTCGTAGAATCTTTCGATTTGTTCTAGGAGTGTTGGGGCGACTTCTGGGAAAGTTGTTGTGATTATTTCGGGTGTAAATTCTTGGGCGTACGTTTGTTGAATTAGGAGTAGGATAAGTGTTATTAGGATTGTCTTTGCTATTAACCCGATTATTCTTGCAACGCCTTTTTTTCTCATTTTGTATTTCGAAAGTATACTTTTGCCATTCCGATTGGACGAAAAATTATTTTTTTGGCGCCTTCAAGTTTGGCGAGGGCAGTTCTAACCGCAGAACGAGAGAGTTGGGAGATCTCTGTTAATTCTGTTATAGTTCTGCCCTCTCCAGGACTCCTCAAAATCCTTAAGATTTTTTTTTCGGGAGAATGTGATGGCGTGTTTTTTTCCATTATTTTTTTATTAGTTTAACGTTTGTCAATTTTATCTAATGTTCTTTTCTCTAATAAATGTCAAAAGGAAATTTTTTGGTCTGGATATCATTTATTTGCGAGGGAGATGCGTTAAAATGAATTTGATTTTGTCAAAGGTAAAATTATTTTGAGTTGAAAAAAAGCGTTGTTTATGACGGCGTTGATGATGTTAGTAGGTTTTTTTGGCGATTGCGATGTAGAAGGTTTTTGTTTTTGTTTCGATTTTTTGGTATAAGATTTCGGATAATCTTGGTTTGTTTCGTGATTTGAGGCTTAGAGGGATTAAGACATATTGTGTTCCCATTTTGGCTCCGCGTTGAATAATTTCGGTTTCGTGAGTGCAGAGGTTTTCTGAGAAGATGTGAATTTTTTTGGCATGGTTTTTTAGAGTTTGGGCTTCTTTTGAGGTGAGTTCTAGAAATATGTGAATTTTGTTAGGGGATATAATTTTTGTTTCAAGAATTTGTCCCATGAATTTTAATGTCATTTTAACTTATAAAGTTTGCTTTATTGAGAAAAGGGATAAATAATTTTAGAAATTATCCCATTATTTTGGTAAGACTTTCAAAAGATTATGTTTAAATAGATTAGAGGTCGTTAATAACTATGGGTACAATTTTGAGTACAAGGATGATAAAGGATGATAAGATTATTTTTGAAATTGAAATGAACTACGAGGATTCTTTGAAGTTAAAAGGGCATACTAAGAATATTCATGTTATTAGTGAGGATGCGGCGGAAATTAAGACGAGTTTGTCACAGAGGGGGACGAATGAGGCGACGAAATATTTTTTGATTCCTCGAGAGCTCCGAGAAGGGTTGAATTTTAATAAACATGTTAAATGTCAGAAAATAGAGACGGATTCTCGAAATGTTTTTGTTTTTGTTGTTGATAAGATATGATGGGCGATAAATTGAGGTTCTTCATTTTTGGGATTTAGTAATAAATATAATTTTTGTGAGGTTTGATTTTATGGATGAAAGAGAATTTTGGGATTTTAAGATTGGGGAGTATGTTTGCTGTTTTGGCGGGGCGGGGCGTTTTTTTAAAAAGATTATCGATTCGTTGGATTTTGATTTTAGTATTATTGATGTGAATAATTTGGGAGTTGAAGTTTCAAATAAGGATGGATTTTTTCCTGGAGTGAAGTGCCATGAGTTATATTATGGGAAAGAAGGGGGGTGTAAAAATTGTTTTATTGATAAGGTTATTAAGACGGGTGTTAGGGTTTTGGTGGAGAAAGATGGGAAGGAGCATTATTTGTATCCAATTTTTGATGGCAAGGGGAGGATTATTAGTGTGATTAAGTATGATTTAAAGAAAAAGGAAGTCGTGAGGGAGGTAGTGAAGGAAGTCGTTAAGAAGGTAGTTAAGAAGGTTGTTGTAAAGGATAAGGAAGTTGATGAGATTTTTTATAGGATTTTACAGAATTCGCAGAATCTTGTTTATCGATATGATTTTATTAGGGATAAGTTCAAATATATAAGTGAAGCCGTTTTTACTCTGTCTGGTTTTCCGCTGGGAGAGTTGATGGATATGAGTTATGATGATTTTTTGGGGAGGATTCATCCGGATGATTCGAATGAGATTTGTGATGGAGAGGATGTTGTTGGGCGAGAGAGTGTTTGCAATAAGGAATATCGGTGGAGATGTAAGGATGAGAAATATCGATGGTTTTTGGATAAGAGGACATTGATTTTTGATGATAAGAGGAATATAGTTTCGGTTATTGGGGATATTCGAGATGTGACGCATGATAAGATGGCAAAATTGGAAAAGGATAGTCTTGAGGCGAAAATTGCGCAGATGAGACAGAAGGAAAACGATGCTAAACAGCGGTCGACTTTGACTGATAAAGAGAAGATTGTTTTGTGGGGACTTTGTCGGTATCCGTTGCTAAATGATGAGGAATTGTCGGGGAAGTTGGAATTGAAGCGATCGACTTTGACTGCGATTAAGAATAGATTAAAAGAAAAGGGATGGTTTAGTTTGAAATATATTCCGAATTTTCATAAATTGGGTTGTGAGTTCTTGGGGTTTTTTGATGCGATATTAAGTAAGGGTGTAAAAGTTTGTGATTTTGATTTTGTGAAGAATTCTCCGAATGTTGTTTTTAGGAATTTACAGGATGAGAAATTTTTTGGGCTTTTTGTTTCGAATAAATTTGTTGATTTTCGGAAGTTTATTGAAGAGTTTTGTTATCAGAATAAGGGTATGAGGATTAGGGATAGCAGCTTTTTTTATGAATTGGAGAATTTTGAGTTGAGGGATGCGTCTGGGCTTATTAATTTTATTTTTGGTTTAGGGAGAAAGGGAAGGGGAATAGTTTGTGATTTTAGTAATGATGGAGTTGAATTGAATGGGAATGAGAAGAGGGTGCTTCATGCGATGGTTCAGAATCCGGAGTTGTCTTCATCAGAGATTGCGAAGAAGATTTGGATTTCGAAGCCTACTGTAATTAAGATTAAAAAGAAGATTTTAGAGGAGGAGTTTATTTATTCTTATATTGTTCCAGATTTTAGGAAGCTTGGTTTTAATTTTATGGCGAAGTTTTCGTATGAGTTTGATTCGGAGATTCCGAAGGAGGTTAAGAAGAGTGGGGTTGATTCTATGATTTTGTTTAAAGTTATGGGGAAGAAAAGGATTGTAAAGTTTGTTTTGTTTGAAAGCGAGGAAGAATATTTGGAGGAGGTTGATTTGATTCGTGATACTTATCGGAAGATTGGGTTTTATTTTAATTTTAAGAGTGATATTTTTCCGATTCAGAAAAGGGGGAAGGGGAATTTGAATTTGGAGTCTTTTATTGGCGAGTTATTGTTTGATAAGATTTGATAGTATTGTTAACGAAATTTTTTTAAAGAGAAGATGTTTGTTTATTTTATGAAAAGGTTGATTTTTGTTTTGGTGTTTTTGATATTAGTTAGTGGTGTGTTTGCTATGGATGATTCTATTAAAGTTAGATCTGTTAAAGGGTATGATGTAAAGATTTTTGTTTGGCCGAATGATTATGGTCCAGCGATTAATTCTGCAGTTGGTGTTGTTGATGAAGATGGATTTTTTGAGACGACGTTTTTTTCTTTGGGCGAAGGGGATTATTGGTTGCAGATTTCGGTTTTTGATTTAGATGGAGATAAGGTTCGTGATTTTGAGTTGAGGGATATGAAGATTGATAAGCCGATTTTTATTGATTGTATTTCGGAATGTTTTGTGTTTTTTGGAGATATTGTTGAGGACGTTGAGTCGACAGATAATGAGAGTGAGGATGTTGTTTTAGATGAGTTGGCGGTTAATATTTCTTTGGGGCATGAGGATTTACAAACAGGAAATGAAGTTACGATAGTAACGGAGGATGTGGAAGTTATTGAGGAGAAAGAGGAGAATGTGTTGGTTTATTTGACGGGGAAGGTTATGTCTATAGGAGAGAATTTTGGTTCTTGGAAATATTCTGGTGTGGGAGGAATTGTTATTTTCTTGTTTGTTATTGTCGGGATTTTTATGATGGCGAGGCGCGGGAAGAAGGAAGAGGAGAATATTGTGAGTGAGGATGATAAGGAGCTTAAGTATATGGAGAAGAAGATGAAGGAGACAGAGGCTAAGATTGGCGAGATTAAGGATGAAAAGGCGAAGAAGGTTCGGCTTGAGACGACTAGAGTGAAGCTAAGGGAAGAGGAAAAGGAGCTTCGGGAGTTGGAGGGGAAGAAGGATGAGAAGAAGGATGAGGAGAATGCCAAGGGTTAAAGATTAGGTTGTGAAAAGGTATTAATTTGTTTTTTGTTTTTGTTTGATTTGTTTATGAAGTCACATCTGGTGTATCTGAAGTTTTGGGAATTTAGGAATTTAAAGGTTAGGGGGATGTTCAGAATATTAAAAAATGAAAATATATTAACTATATAATCGGAACAGTGAAAAAATTTATAAAGTAATAAAAGATTTTTACTTAATGACGTATGGAACAAAAAAAGAATTTCGAGAAGCGGCAGATAGAGGATCTTTGGTGGTCTTTGAGATAGAGGGTATGGCAAGAATAAATCCTGGATGGATAACTAAGGATATTGAGAAAAAAGCTTATGAAAATGAAATCAGAATAAGATTAATGCAGGGAGTTGGTGGGTTTGAAACTGCTATAAATATGGGGAGTACATCTTATTACTCTTCAATTGAATGTCTCCAATTGGCAGAAAAGGCGGTTATTGGTGCTAAAGAAAGAGGGCTTGGAGACCATTCTCAATTATTAAATGAAGCCGTCATAGAAGTTGATACCTATTCAAAAGGAAGTTTTGAAGGAACAAGAGCATTATCTGAATATTTGAATAGGTCTGAATTTAACGAATCATTGAAACAGCATATTGAAGCAAGGTTATATAGAAATGCACAAGATTATTCTAATCAATTTTTGAAGAGGGCTAATATTTCTGCCAGAAGGATAAAAAGGAATATTAAAAGTGATATGGCTTTTGCAAAACGGATATGTGCGGATTTAGAAAAAGTAAGACATCTCAATAAATATGGTATTAAAAATGAAAGCAGAATAAATCAGATAAAACAGAAAGCTTATGAAAATGGAGTAGTATTCATCAGGGAGTTTTCTAAAAAATGTTCTTCAAAACGGGCGTGTAGATTAGAAAAAATCGCTACAGGGAATGAAAGCATTTTGAAAAACATAAACTCTAATTGATAGGAAGGTTTATAAGGGAATTTTTGAGTCTAATTATATAAATAAGTTGGAGTCCTTGGGCGCGAGTCGTGGGGATTCAGTCTAAGATTTATTCTTGGGATTTATTAAAATGGAAAAATTCAAAGATTTAGGTCTTTGTGAGCATGTTTTGAAAGTGATTTCAAATAAAAAGTTTGCGAAGCCGTCAGAGATTCAAGAGAAGACGATTCCGTTGGTTCTTGAAGGAAAGGATATTATAGCTGGGTCTGCGACTGGGTCGGGAAAGACGTTGGCTTTTGGTGCTGGAATTATTAAGAATGTGAAGAAGGGGCAAGGTATTCAGGGTTTGGTTTTGACTCCGACTCGTGAGTTGGCTGAGCAGGTGGCGTGTGCTTTGGAAGAGTTTGCTTATTATAAGGGATTGGAAGTTGTGCCGGTATACGGTGGGGTTTCGATAGTTCATCAGGTGAAGAAGTTGGTATACGCGGATATTGTTGTTGCGACGCCTGGTAGATTACTGGATCATTTGAAAAGTAATTCGATTGATTTATCGAAGGTTGATTTTTTGGTTTTGGATGAAGCGGATAGGATGTGGGATATGGGATTTAAGGATGATGTTAGGAAAATTGTCGAGGCATGTCCAAAAGAAAGGCAGACTTTTCTTTTTTCAGCTACGATTTCTCGCGATTTGGCGGATTTTTCGGAAAAATATATGAAAGCTCCGGTTGAGGTTTCGGTTAAGAGCTATGTCGATACGAGTAAGTTGAAGCAGATTTATTATGATGTTAGGGATGGCGAGAAGTTTTCGTTGTTGGTGCATTTATTGAAGAGTGATAAACCGAGTTTGGCGATGGTGTTTTGTAATACGAGGAGGAATGCGGATTTTGTTGAGAAGAATTTGAGAGGAAATGGAGTTTTGGCGCGGGTGATTCATGGTGGGATGGATCAGAAGAAACGGATTCGAGTTTTGAAGGAATTTAGTGAGGGGAATGTTAGTGTGATTGTTTGTACTGATGTCGCGGCGCGTGGGCTTGATATTCCGGGAATTAGTCACATATATAATTATGATTTGCCGAGTGATCCGCGGGATTATGTTCATCGGATTGGGAGGACGGCTCGAGCGGGGGAGAGTGGTTTGGCTGTTAATATTTTGGCGAGTCGGGATTATGATAATTTTTCGAATGTCTTAAGGAAGAATGAGGGGCTTGAGGTTGCGCGGGTTGAGACGCCGAGGTTTGAGCGGGTTCGGATTGAGATGGTGGAAGATAGGAGGCGAATGAGGAGTGGTGGTCGACCTAGTAGGGGGCGGGATTCGCGTGGAAGTAGAGGGCAGAGGTCAGGATCTTCACGAGGAGATAGAAGGCAAGGAGGCAGGGATAGGTCAAGAGGGATTTCTCGTGGTGACGGAAGAAGGAGACCAAGTGTTTCTCGAGTAGGTAGAGGACAGAGATCAGTGCGTAGGGATAGGGGAGACGATGATAAAGGTCCAAGAAGGGTGGTTAAAAAGTCGAGAGATGGTTTTAGAGGCGGGGATAGAAGAAGATATTGAATGGTTTAATTAAGGATTATGCGCTTTCATTTCGTTTATTGTTTTTATTAAAACTTGAGCGCCACGTTTCAATTCATCTTTACTAGTTGCATATGAAATTCTGAAATAATTATCGGTTTTACTAAATGCTGAGCCTGGGACTATAATTAAATTA
Source organism: Candidatus Pacearchaeota archaeon (assembly GCA_023133415.1). Classification (GTDB taxonomy): domain Archaea; phylum Nanobdellota; class Nanobdellia; order Pacearchaeales; family GW2011-AR1; genus JAGVXH01. The sequence continues at coordinate 16,308 of JAGLWM010000007.1, read as the reverse complement.
TTCTCGAGACATTTTTTAGAGAATGATGTTGCCGAAATTTCTTTTGGAAGTTTTGGATAGATGTAAAATGCACCAGAGGGTTTTGTAATTTCAAACGAATTTTTCAAGAGATCGTATATTATATCCCTTCTTTTTTTAAAAGAATCTATTTCAGATGAAATGTCTATATTAAAGTTTTTTGCTACGGCATATTGAACTATACTCGGTGCGCAAACATATGTATACTGTTGCAATTTTATCATGTCGTCGATAATTTGTTTCGGTCCAATTATATATCCGAGTCGTAATCCCGTCAGTGCAAATTTTTTTGAGAAACCTCCGAGCACAATTGCCTTGTCATATAATTCACCTACACTCACAAATTTATTTTCATAATCAAAGTCCTCATATATTTCATCCGAGATTATCCATAAATCATTTTGCTCTGCAATTTCAACTATTTGTTCTAGTTCTTTTTTTGAATATACATATCCCGTCGGATTATTTGGAGAATTAATTAAAATCGCTTTCGTTTTAGGAGATATGGCCTGTTTCAGATTTTCTATGTTAATTGTAAAGTCTGGATTTGTTTTTACAATAACTGGTTTTGCGTTTAAAAAATTGCACATGATTTTCAGCAATTTAAAGCAGATATTTTAACAATTTCGAAAAAATTTAAAAAAGTGAGAATGGCAATTGAGAGTGAAGATAGTAATAGATTGGTAACTTCGCTTGGAAATTTTGGATTGGAGAAACGTTTTAATGATCAAAAAAAGATTCTTGCATTAATTTTGGATGAGGTTAATAATATGTTAAAAATTATCGAAAATGGCAACGATGTTGATGGCCCGGTAATCAGAGTAGTTAGAGCTTGTGCTAAAATGAGCGAAGATTTTGATTCTGGTAACTATAGGGAATGTACTGCGTTAGCTCAGAAATGTAAGAAAATTCTGGAAAGAACAGTAATGAAAGGAAAACGTAGATGGCAGAGTCCAATTAGGGATAATTTTGAGACTTATGAAAGATTTAATGAATTGATTGGTAACTTTTTAGAAGAGTGTAAGAAATTAAGTGAGTTAAGCAAGTTTGTGAGTTAAACAGTCGATATTAAATCACAATAATAATTATAAAGAAGTTTTCGTGTTTTCGCTCATGCGAGAAGAGTTGGTAAAATTTGTTTTGGAAAATAATTTATCGCCGTTTAATTCTGGTAAGTCCTTAATTAAAAACAATAGTAGCTCTATTTATAAAACTCGGGATGCAAAATCAATTCATACAAAAGTTTTGTCCAAAATTTCTTCGAAGTTTGTTTTTAGTGAGACTGGTAATATTTGGAATTGTTTTGGGGTTGATTGTGGATTAGAGGAAGTAAAGAGGAGGCAGGAATTTTTTGCTGGGTTGAAAAATATGGATGGAGATTTTTTGAAGGATTTAGGTAGGCTGCGGGCGAGTTGGAAGCCGAGGTATGATGTTGTTGTTGTGACAGAGGATGAGGGCACGTTTGTGAGGTTGAATGAGTTGGGATGCGGGGTTGTTTTGTTGACGAATCAGAATGATGTGAGTGATTTGGAGAGGTATGATGTTGTGCAGGTGGTGGATTGTGAAGATTTTCGTGGGGTTTTGGAGAGGTTGCCACAAAGTGTTTTTTTGAATAGTGCCGAGGATGCTTATTTGGAGAGGTTTTTGGAGGAATTGTCGGGATGGCGGGAGAATTTTGCGATTTTGAACGGGGTGGATGTTTCGGTGGAGGTTCGGGAATGTTTGGATTTGTTGATTGATAGTTTTGCGTTGTTGGAGAATAAGGAGGGGAAGATTATTTCAGAGGGTGAGGTTGAGAAGGTTTTGGAGGAGATTAATGAGGATATTGGGGAGAAGATTAAGGAGATGACGATTTCTGGTGAAGGATTGATGAAGATGTTGGGTGAGGGGAAGATGCCTGAGGGGATTTTGAAGATTGTGCAGGGGGCGATTGGGAGGAGTGGGATTAGTGAGCATGTTTTTAATTTGGGTGTGCCTGTGACGATTGATTATAAGGAGCTTGAGGCGCAGATTAGGTTGCAGAGTGCGACGGAGTTTACGGATGTTGCGGAGAGGGTTAAGCGGAATGCTGCGAAATTGAAGGGTATACCAGAAATTCTTAGGAAGCTTGAGGCGGAAATTCTTGTGGAAGATTTTTGTAATGGGGTTGCGGAGTGGATGGACGTAGAGTCGGAGGTTGGTAGTCGGGAGTCGGTGGTCGGGGGGCAGGGGGAGAAAGATGAAGAACGGAAGATAAAATTCGAAAAAAAATTTCCGGTTTTTGGTGAGGATTTGTATTTGGAAGATTGTTTGAATATGTTTTTGGATAAGGCGCAGCCAATTAGTTTTATTTTGGATAGTGGGGCCAAATGTTCGATTTTGACTGGGGCGAATTCTGGTGGGAAGACGACGCTTTTGGAGCATGTGTTACAAAATATTAGTTTGTTTAGAATAGGGTTACCTGTTGTGGGTGAGTTTAAGTGTCCGATTTTTGATGAAGTTTATTATTTTGCTAAGACTAAGGGGTCGACGAGTAAGGGGGCGTTTGAGACGCTACTTTCTCAACTTTCGAAGGTCGGGGAAAGTCGCTGGTTGGAAGGAGAGAAGGCAAGCCGAGGGAAAATTTTGATTTTGGCGGACGAGCTTGAGGCTGTGACGGAGCCTGGTGTTGCTGGGAAGATTATTGGGGCGACCGCTGAGTATTTTATTGGGAAGGGCTGTTTCGTGATCTTAGCTACGCATTTGGGGGCGGAGATTGCTAAGGCGTTGCCTGAGGGTGCAAGAGTGGATGGGATTGAGGCGAGTGGATTAGATGAGGATTTTAATTTGATTGTGAATCATAATCCGGTTTTGGGAAGGTTAGCCAGTTCGACGCCAGAGTTGATTGTGGAGCGTATGACGAAAGCCAATGGGGGCGAATATTTTGGGTTTTTGTTTGATAAGATGAAAAAGAAATAGGATTTTTTAGGATTTAGTATCTCGAAGGTCATCTAATTTTAATAAAGCTCGATTGCCCCATGCCGTTTTATTAACTTCGAATTTCCAATTTTGTAAAAAGTTAGTCGGGTCATCTTTAATTTCTCTTTGTCCCCATCCTGCATATATGTAATCGTATTTGTGATTTACCGATTTTATGAATTTTTCAAAAAAGGGATACGCTAAATTTCTATTTTCTCTTAATAGTTTTAAATGAATGGATGCTGTTTTTTCTTTTTTATTAGGGTTTATTTTTATATCATCTATCCATAAACCTCCGACTATATAATTTTTCGTTAGTGAGTCTATTTCTAGTGTCATAATTGGGTATTTTATGAATCTTCTTCTTTCGTCTTGCTCTGCTTCTATTGGTAGAATACATTCATCCTTTTTTGAAAAAGGGGTGCAATATAATTTCCAGAATTCAAGAATTTTTTTATCGAAGCATGACTTTTCTTCTCGAATCCATTGTTGTCTTTGTTCAGATGTTGTTAAATTATAGGGTGCTTCGTGTATATTCGCATATGCGTTTTTTCCAAGTTGTATTTTTTCTAATATTGTCATATATTTGCGTGGTATACTATCTTTTAAATTTTTGGATTTGATGGTATTTATGGAGAATGATAAGGCGTTTTATTTAGGAATGTTTTTATATTGGATTGTATTTAATAATAAATGGTAAGAGTGCGTTATAGTTTTGGTTCGCGGCATACTGGTAGGATTGCTAATATTAAGAAACAGAGGGCGAAGTATCCGGATGTGATGAAGAAAGTGATTGATATTTCGGATATTGTTTTGGAAGTGCTGGATGTGCGGTTTATTGAGGAGACGCGGAATTTAGAAATAGAGAAGGATGTTTTGGATGCGGGAAAGAAGCTGGTTTACGTTTTGAATAAGTCGGATTTGGTTGATGTGGAGAAGGTGGAAAAGAGTTTGCCTAAGTGGATGAGGCCGTATGTTTTTGTTTCGGCGACGAAGGGGATTGGGCTCGGGGAGTTGAAGGCTCGAATTAAGATGGAGGCTAAACGGATTTTGGCTTTGCGAAAATCCGCAGGTGATAAAGAAGGAATGAAAGATAAAGGGGAAGAGAGTTGGAAAAGGATAAATGTGGGGGTAATTGGTTTTCCGAATGCAGGAAAAAGTTCTGTGATTAATTTTGTAGCTCGGCGTGGTGCTGCTGGGGTTGGGGCGAAGGCTGGGTTTACGAAGGGGTTGCAGAAGATTCGGATGAGTGAGGGTATACTCATTTTGGATACGCCTGGAGTGATTCCTGTTGATAGGTATACCACTGAGAAAAAAGGTTTTGCTGAGGATGTTAAGGTTGGTGCTCGGAGTTATAGTGACGTAAGGGATCCAGAGAGAGCGGTGACTTTTTTAATGAAGGATTATTCTGAAGAGATTGAGAAGTTTTATGGAATTGAGGCGAAAGGAGATGTCGAGGTTTTGATTGAGAAGCTTGGAAAAAAGAAGGGTTTTTTAAGTAAGGGTGGAAAGATTGATGAGGATCGGACGACGAGATTGGTGCTTAGGGATTGGCAGGAAGGTCGTATTGTGGCTAGTGGATAGTGAGTTGTGTGGTTTGTAGAGTGTGTGAGGGATTTAGAATAAGGGTAAATTAATTTTCTTCTTCGAATTCTATTCCATAATCTTTTAAGATTTCTTTTAGGTCTTTATTTTCTTCTTTAATGATTTCTATTGTATTCTGAAGAATAGAGAAGTCATGTTCATTTTTTGCTCGAATATATTCTTTTGAAATAATATGTCCAATTTGGTAAATGGTGGGCAATAAGAGTGTTAATATTGTTAAGGCTAATATTTGTTTATTTGGAAATTGGTTGCTAATTAGTAAGACTGAAATTGTACAAAATAATGCTACAAGAATTATAGTTATTTCAATTTTGTACTCTTCTATGTTCATACTAATTTCTACTTCTTAATCTTTTCAATGCAGCTTTGCCCTTTTTGTATGCGGAACTTGATGAGCTTTTCATTTTAATGTTTATCTTTTTATTATTATTAGCTTTCTTTTTCGCTGTCATATTTATATTAAGAAATCGATATTTAAAATTCTTTTTATTTTTTATTTTCCACTTTCTCAATTTGTTCCCAGATATTCTCAATTAAATCATAATTTTTTGCTTCTTCTAAAGTTACCCAAGCATGGTCGGTTAGTTCATCTTCTTGCAATTGGACTTCTCCAGCGTCGTGATCGGCGTGGAGTGAGATGATTATTGTTGAGTAGCCGTTTGGTCGGATTAGGGCGAGGTTTGAGACATAGCCAATGTTTTTGATTGTGAGGGCGGTTTCTTCGAGGATTTCTTTTTGGAGGATTTTTTCAAAAATGTCGAACCAGTGGTCAGAGGTGTCTTTTGGTGTATTGATGAAGTCTTTGATTTGGATTTTTCCTCCCGGGACACACCATTTATTTGGGAAGATTTTTTCGTTTTGAGAGCGTTTGCAGATTAGGTATTTGCCGTCGGAGTTTCGGATGATTCCGGTGACTGCGACATAGTGGGTTTTGTCTTGCATATTTTAAAAAAGGGGTAGACTATATAAATTTTTGTAAGTATTGGGGGTAAAATGGGGAAGAGATTTAGAATGTCAGATAATAAATAAATAAATTTTTTGTTTCGTGTCTAAGGGCCTTATCGGCAGTCATAGATCGATTAGAGTTTTTTGCCATTTTATCTTCTGGCTATAAATCCGTCGCCGTATTTTTCCCATGTGGCGCCGTTCATTGCTCTATCAATCGCACGAAATACTTCGTCTCTTTCGCGACCTTGGTTGTTGATGTCATCGTAGAGTACTTTTACTTCAACTATCATTTTTCACCTCCTTTATGTTTTATTGGAGTTTCTTGTTTATATAGAAATGTGGAATTGGATGTATATTTTGGATTTGGGTTTTGTTTATAAGGTGTTTGATTGGTGAGTGGGGACTGTTAATTTTTGGGTGGTAGCGGATGAAATCGGATTTTGAGGTGATAGGGAATTAAGTTTTGTTGAAACTTCGTAATAGTAATTTTTATAAGTTGCTTTTTGCATTTTTTTGGATGAAGAATGGATATGGGGAAGATTATGATTTGCCGAGTGATGGGCTGATTTATGTGGATGGGTCTGGAATTCCAATTTTTCAGATAGAGGGTAAGGGTTTTATTATTAAGGAGCATAAGGCTAGGATAGTGGGTCTTTCGGAGTTTAATAAAAAAATTAAAAAAAGGGTTGGGGGCGTTTTAACAGTTTCTTCTGTTTTAGCAGAAATAAGAGAGAATATTGAATATTATAAAGGTATAGCGAAGGGGGTAGGTAAATCTAGGAAAAAGAAAAAGGTCGGAGGTTGTAATTTTAAAAGAACTTTTAGTGATAGACAGTATATAGATGATATGTTTTATTTGGCTAAAAAGGGAGCTAAAGAATATGGAAGACTTTGTAATATTTTGGAGGATGGGATGGCTCTTTATGGTTCGGAGAAAGGTGGTGTTGATTTGGAGGAGATGAACGAATTTGTTGATTGGTTTGATTATAGGGTGCTTGATAAAAATAGTAAGTTATCTATTCCTGATAAAGAATTGGTTGTTTCGGCTTTGGAGTCTGGGAATGGAAATGGGATTCTTGTTGCGGATAAAGGTATTATTACTGCTTATGATGCTGGGGTTAAAAAGTTTGGCTTGGAAGAATGTTTTATTTGTGATTCTAGGCAGGCCAGAAGTTATTTTTTGTGAATGGTTTGTGTTTGGATAGATTTATAATTCTGTGTTTGTTTTGATTTGTATGGGATTTTGGCCGGTCGTCTTGAATGTATTGAGGAATAGTGATGTTGTGTTATTGGTGGTTGATGCGCGGATGCCAGAGATTGCGAGGAATTCTGAGATTGTTAGTAAAGTTGAGAAGATGGGGAAGATGTTGGTTTATGTTTTTAATAAGTGTGATTTGATAGGGGCTTCTGACTTAAAGAAGTTGAAGGTTGAGTATCCGGGTGGGTTTTTCGTTTCGGCGTTGAAGAGGCGAGGGATTGGGGCTTTGAAGAAGAGTTTGGGTGATATGGCGGAGGGTTGGAAGCGGGAGAGTTTGCGTGTGGGGATTGTTGGTTATCCGAATGCTGGCAAGTCGAGTTTGATTAATGTGTTGGTGCCGGGTGCTAGGGTGAAGGTGAAGAGTGTTTCTGGGACGACGCGGAAGACGGAGTGGATTCGGAGTGGGAAGCTTAGGATACAGGACTCGCCGGGAGTTATTCCAGCTGGGGATGATAAGATTAGGATTGGGCTGACTGCGTCGAAGGATCCGCATAAGATTAGGAATCCGGAGAAGGTGGCGATTAAGATTATTGAGTTTTTGATGAAGAAGGATTTGGGGATTTTGGAACGGTTCTATAAGGTTGAGCTTGAGGATGGGTTGAGTGTTTATGATGTGTTTTTGTCCGTGGGTAAGAAGAAGGGTTTTTTGGTGAAGGGCGGGGAGGTTGATGAGAATAGGACGGCGATTCGGATTATTGATGATTGGCAGAGAGGTCGGATTGGGTTGAAGTAGGGAGCTTCGGTGGTAGGGGTGGGTAGTTGGTGGTCGGTGGTCGGTGGTAGGTGGTCGGATTTGTTGCGCTCTTTGTTCGCGCTTATTTTTTTCGGTAGCCCTCGTTCGATTCAGGGTGGGAAGTTTTATAAAAGAATTTTGTTAGGAGATATTATCCCCCTATAGCTCATCGGTAGAGCAGGCGGTTGTAGCCCGCTGTGGCCCTGTTCGATTCAGGGTGGGGGGATGTTGATTATAATAGCTTAGGATTCTAAGTGTTTTGTGCAATTTGTTAATATTATTTTATAGATACCTCGTTCTTTCTTTAATATATTAACACAGGTATTTTTTTGTTTGGATTTCCAAATCGACTCTCTGTCTTTTTCTTTTTTTGTTACTGCCATTATAACTTTATTAGTACCCCCATGAGCTACTATTAAAATATTTTCTTTACAATTGTTTATTTCCTTCAAAAATTCTTTTGTTCTAATTATATGATCATTTGTACTCTCACCTCCAGGAAATTTCAATGAATTTACATCCACATTTTGCCTTTTTGCCTTTTTTCTCAGTTGTTTAAAGTGATCACTTAATCTAATTTTGGTTCCTGCACAATCTCCAGTATCTCTATCTCTCAATCTTTTATCTATTTTTATTTGTAGATTATGATGTTTTGCAATTATTTCTGCAGTTTCTTTTGCTCTTTTCAAATCGCTTGTATAAATAATTCTGATATCTTTATTTTTTAGTCGTTCAGCTATTTTTCTGCTTGCCACTTGCCTAATTGACTTAAAGGGGTATCTATTTTGTGTCCTTGATGTATTTTTTGACTATTTGCCACAGATTCCCCATGTCTGATAAATATTATTTTCATTTTGAATATCCATAAAATTTTGTTAGGTGTTTCATTTTTTTATTTAAGACTATAATTTCTTTTTTTGAGAGATAATCTTTATATCCTCCAACTTTTCCCCTTCTGGTTTTGTAGGATTCTGGGTCTTTTTTATTTCCTGGTCTTAATCGTTTCATGTTGAATTTGTCTTGTTTTTCCATTTTTTTCATATTTTCAAATTGAGTATATTTTATTGCTTCATCTATAATATTCTCTGCGACAGTTAATCCAATAAATTCTAAAATATTTTGAAATTCCTTTCTGATATTTTTGTGCATATTTTCATATTTTACTAGAAGAAAATTCTTTGGAATATTTTTATTTTTAGCCCAAATATTATAATATTCAATTATCGAATCAAAACCACCTTTTTTTTTCTGTTAAGAAGTTAGATAAGGTTTCCTGATAATTCTTGTTTAATTTTCTTTTAGTTCTGTGAAAATACCACGAAACTATAACATCTTTGGGGTTTCTTGCTAAAAAGATTATTTTTTTGTCTTTATATTTATTTTTAGATTTAGATAATTGTTCATATCTTTTTAGGTGCGGATTATCTTCGTGTAAAACGGTCAAATTTGGTATTTCTTTTATTTTTCTGGACATTTTTTCTATATTTAACATATCATTTTCTGAGAAATGATATGTTTGTTGCAATATTCTTCCTATTAATAATCTTAGCCAAGTTCTACCACATTTGGGGAACGAAATTATCAAGATTTCTGAATTTCCGCTTATGATAACAGGAAAAATACTGAGGATATAATATTTAAACAAATAGGTAATCATTATCTTTAAATAAAAACAAACATTGTAATAAAATGAATCAAGAAAGACAAACGATGAGATCGGCAGGCGCAATAGTTTTTATTATTAGAGATAACCAAATTTTATATCTTCTTTTGAAGCATATCAAAACAGGAATTCATTGGGGATTTCCAAAGGGAAGAATGGAAGAAAATGAATCTGAAAAAGATACTGCTTTAAGGGAAGTTGAGGAAGAAACTGGTTTAACGGGATTGACTTTTCTTGATGGATTTAGAAATAATGAGGAGTATTCGTTCGAGAGAAAAAGTGATAGGGTGATGATTGATAAAACTGTTACTTATTTTTTATTAGAAGCCAATTCTAAGGAGGCTAAGGTGTCAGAGGAACATTCAGAATACATTTGGGTAACTTTCGAAGAGGCTTTTGCGAAACTAAAACAAGAAAGCCCAAAAAAGCTTCTTAAAATAGCAGATGATAGAATTAAATTTTCCAAGTTATAGTTCTTTAGAATGAATACTATGCGAAGGTGAAAAAGTTTTCTAGGAATGTTGTTGCATAAACTCCGCTTGGAAGAGTGAATTCGAGGATTATTTTTTTTGGCCTCAGATGGCATGACCCTGTTGGGCCCGAGTTTGGGAATTCGTCGTCGTCTAGTATTTCGATTTTTAGGTCTTCGATTTTTGTGATTGCTTTTCGGAATGAGCCTTTGATTCTGAGGAATGGGATTTCTTTGATGTTGAAATCTTCTAGTGTTAGATTGTGTTGGTTTAGGATTTCTTGTTCGATTTCTCCCAATTTACCTTGTGAGAATCTTGTTTTATATCCTGCGAGGATTCCGGTTTGTTGGCCTTTTTGTTCGAGGTTTAGGTTTTCTTTTAGAGCTTGGGTTATTATGTCGTTGAAGATTTTGGATTGGACGGCGTGGATGTACATTAAAAGCATCTTTTTTGGAAGATGTTTTAATGCGGCAGTCGGCACTCGGTGGTTGGTGGTCGGTAGACCTTTGTCTTCTTGGATTAGTTGGATTGCTTTTTGGAAGTTTCTTTTTAGGATAGCTTTGCCGATTTTGATATTGGATTGATTGATGCCGAATCTTTGTGGTCCGAAGTAGTTTGGGAAAAAGGTTGTTTTTTTGATTTGATTTGTTATTTTGATTGCGTCCTTTTTATCGATGTCGCGGAGTGTGATTTTGAAATGGTTTGCATCGAGGTAGCCCATTTTTATTTTTCTCTTGTTCCATTTGAAGTTTTTTAGGATGATGTTTGAATGTTGGAAGGTTTGGAGTTTTTCGATGTTGGGTTTTTCTATCGAGATTCGTTGGGATGTGTGGGCTTGTTTGTCTTTGGTTCCGGCATATCCGATTGCGTAAAGATTTGTGTTTAGGAAGTTTGCTATTGTTTTGATTGCAGTGAAGTGGTCGATGTTTTTCTTTTCTAGTTCACACCAAAGGAAGTCGTGAGCTTCAAGTTGTAAATTTATTTTAGGCTGGACGAATTCCTGAGATATTTTGCATATCCATTTTTCTCCTATTTCTTCTACGATGAAATCTTCAGTTTTTTGTTTTAGTCTAGCAGATATCTTTTTCATTTTCGGAGAAAGAGTTTTGGGTATAAAAATTGGTTGTTTTTGAAATTTTGTTTCATTTTGAAATAACGACAAATTTTTAAATGTAAATAAAGTTTGTTTTTGATGGTTGAGAAATTGAGAAAAATTCTTGAGGATTCGGGGGTCTCCTCATTATATTTTTCTGGCGAGGAGAAGGGAAATAAATTTGTGGTCTATGTAGGGAATGATTATGCTGCTTCTCTGCTTAAAAAAAGGAATATCTCTGGGGTTACTGTGGTTACTAATCCTGAAAAATTTAAAAATAACTATTTTGGTCCGAAAGAAGTTTTGGAGGAAAAAACATTAGAAGGAATTTTTTCTAAAAAGGATTTATATTCTTCTGACATTGGCAAGTCTAAGATTTGTTATCCTAATATGACCGATGATAGGTTTGTCGTTCATTCGGGGAATAGGGAGGCTGTTGATGTGGTGAATTATTCTTTTGAGAGGTTCTTGAAGGGTGAATCGTGTGATCCTATTTGTATTCTTGGTCTGACTGGTTCTGGAAAGAGTTCTTTGTTATCTAATATTTTAATTAGGGGTCTTAAGAGAGGAAAGAGCTCCTCTTATCTTAATATTAATGGATTAAAGAGTGAATTGAGGGCGAAGAGGGGTCCTAAGGGAATTGATCTTTCTTATTTTTTTGGTGCCGATATTGTTGGGATTGATTCTTCGGAAATGATGCCTTTGTCTAAATTTAGTAAATGGACCAGGGGCGTAATGTATGATTCTTTGGACAGGGGTTTTGGTAATGGATCTTTACATTTACTTTCTTTTATGGGAGATAGAGAGGTTCATTCTAAATTTTTAATGTCGGTGCCTCATGAGGGACTGAAAGATAGGCTTAGGGGAATTGAGGTGGTTGAATTGAGATATCCTGAGAGGGGAGAGTATGGGATGATGATTGAAAGCTTTTTGGCGGGTTCCCCTTCTGCGCCTAAAGATAAAAGTAAGTTCGAGGAGGTAGTTTCTTATTTTAATAGCGTAATTCCTGAAGGACTTACTGTTCGCGGGATTGCGAAGGATTATATACAAAGAGCTCTTGCTCTAGCTGAAAGAAATAATAGGGAGATTGAAATTAATGATATACAAGCTTCTTTGAGTTTTCAGCAAAATCTTTTTAACCCGAATCCTAATGGTCCTCATGCAATGTTTGATAAGATTTTGCGCGAAAGGGGTTATGACGCTGAGCTGATTAGAAGTAGGGGGAGACCTGCGGAATTAGTAGAAATGAGGGATAATGTTATTGGAGATTTATGGAGGAGTGGAGTTACTAATTTATCACAGATAGGCAAACTTGTGGATAGAAAACATGGTAGCATCATTAATTCGTTAAGGAAGTTGGGGTTACGTAAGTAGTTTAATCTCTTGTTTGCTCGTTCATAAAGAAGACGTTGTTTGAGTCGATTTCATGTATACTGTTGTCTTTTTCGAAGATTGCCAGTGCTCGTGGTAAAGAGAATTTTCCGACGACGCCTACTTTGGAATAGATTATGTAATTGAAAATTCTTTCTTCGCCTGCCTTGAGGTCTCCGATGTTCCAGTGAATTCGTCTACTTGTTGCGTCAATTTTGTCTGGCTTAAGGCTTCCGAACTTTTTGTAGATTTTTACTATTGCCGGGACTTTGTCAACTAGGCTGACATTTTCAATATCTTTTTTTGCTTTTAGCGCAAGTTGTACTTTTAGCGCGAATTCTCCGCCTTTTGTTTTTACGGGGGATACGGATTTTTTGATTTCGAGTTTTGTTTCAGAGAAACGTTTGAATCCGAGGAATGCCAGGGTTGCTAGGATGATTATTAGGAACGGGAAGAGATAGTTCGTTTTTGCTTTTACAATGTATGCTTCTGTTGGGTTCAATTTTTCTTTTAGCCATGTATATTCGACGGTTAGTCCTTTTCTCTCGGTTAGTGTTGGTTCTATGTTGAAACTTGTGAAAAGGCGTGAGAAGATGTTTCGGGATAGTTTCACTTGGATGCTTTCGATTACATTTCCTGAGTTGACTTTTGTGATTGTTTCACTTCGGATTAAGAGGCCGGATTTGTCTTCGGTTGATGTGATTCCCTTCTTTTCCCCTAGATATAAGTTTCCTTTAATTTCTCTTTCTCCGTCTTTCATTTGGAAGATGGAATTGATTATATAGACGCCGGCTTTTGTTTTCTTTAGTTTATCTTCATTCACGTCGACTGCTATTTCTAGTTTTTCGTTTGGTTTTAGATCAAAGATGATTTCTTCTGTTTCGAATAGGACCGAGGAAAATTTTGCTGTGAGATTTTTTAAATAGATTGCTTCTTTGTTTTGAACGTAGAATGAGATGTTACCTGAGGCGGGATCTATTGATTCGGAGCTGATTTCTATTATGTCTTCGAGATTGACGATGTTTAGCAGCATTTTTTCTTCGACTTTTTCTACGCCTCTGTGATTAAGGATGTATGTGAATGCGTAGTATCCTTCGAGGTTGAGATTTTCGGTTGGTGATATTGTGAATTCTTTTTGGAATGTCTTATTTGTGACTTGGAATGTTTCGGATGGTTTGATTGAGATGTCGGCTAGGGTGTAGAGATTGTAGGTTCCCGGGGTCGCGTTTTTGATTTCGAGGTTTAGTTGGATTGAGTTTTGGAAGTCTTTTACGATGATGTTTGAGCTGTATTCGGGGACGAGTTCTAGGGCTGATACTGAGGTTAGGAATAGAAGTGCTATTATTAGGATGGATAGTTTTCTCATGTGTTGAGAGGTTGAAATTATTTTATAAAGATTTATGTTGTCTAGCCTACTGGTATTCTAAGGAAGGCTTTTAGATCAGTGATTAGTTCTTTGGTTTCGTCTTCGAGGCTGCCTTCGTATTCGTCGATTGTGGTTCGGATAATATATTTTTCGTAGATTCCTCTTAGAAATTTGTGAATTGGTTTGTCTTCCCATCTTTTTTCATAGTCTTTTATAATGCTTCCTTTAAACACTATTTCTAGTTCTCCTTTATTTGTTTTGGTTTTTTTGCCATCTATTTCTACTTCGGCGTCTTTCATTCCGAGGATGTGCCAGTCTAGTTCTAGTTTATATTGGAAATAATCTGTAACTGCTTTTTGTGCTTTCCAGCTTATTATGATTTCTTTTCCGTTGGCTGAGAGTTTTTCTTTATATTGGTTTTCTGTTAGGGAGTAGCCGTGGTCTTTTATCCATCCGAAGAGCATGCCGTAGACATCTTCGTAATTCCAATAACCGACTTGGGTTAGTTTTTCTTTGTAGATTAATTTTTTTTGCGCCATCTTTTTGTTTTTAGGGAATTGTATTATATAAACATTATCGTTTGGAGTAACAGCTGTTACAAAACCACTGAGACTCGTCGTGATATAAAATATCGAACTCACCACATTCATCACAAGTTCCTTGTTTTCGTGGAGTGCTAATATGACTTCGATTTAATTTTTCTGTTTCTTCTTTTATTTTAATTGTCTCTGCTATCATTTGAAAAAGTCCCGGGTCAATTCTCAAAATGTCATTCGCTGTTATTATTCCAATCAGTTTTCCATTTTCCACGACAGGCAAACGCCAATCCACCACAATAATTCTTATATATCCAAAGATACTTTAGGCATTATGTCTTTGGATAATAATTCCACCATAAAGGATTTTGAGAAATATATTTTCAGTTGTGCTAGAATATCTGCTATGGCAGTGAGTGCCCTAAAGAGCTCTTCTGTGTATGACCCAACAATTGTGATGAATCCCGAGTATCTTGCTTATACAATAAAAAAAGGGGAATTCTCCAGAAGCGAATTAAAACATATTGGTCTTGGCAATAAGCAGGATGCTAAAGATTTTTGTACATATTATCAAAATGAAAATCTTATAAAGGAATTAAGAGAAAATATTATAAAACCAAAAGAAAATCCGTTAAAACAAATTGGAGAAGCGGGTTGGGATTGCCCTTGTTATATTTGATTAGGTAAATTTTTTGTGTGCTACAGTTACTAATTTTATTGTTATCACACACAACTAAATCACAATAATCCTTATAAAGAATTTGGGAGTTTTTTCTATAAATAAAATGGAAAAAATAAATTTAAAATTATGCAATGACAAAGTCCTTGCGAATCAAAAATCTGGGGATTTTTGCTGATGGTAGATAATGTTTTACCAGAGGGAGATCGGGTTCTTGGGCGTGATGCTCAGAGGAATAATATTTTGGCGGCGCGGGTTGTGAGTGAGACTGTGAAGACGACGCTGGGGCCGAGGGGGATGGATAAAATGTTGGTTGATAGGGTTGGGAGCGTTGTTGTGACGAATGATGGTGTGACGATTTTGGATGAGATGGAGATTGAGCATCCGGCTGCGAAGATGGTTGTTGAGATTGCGAAGACGCAGGAGAAGGAAGTTGGGGATGGGACGACGACGGCTGTAATGTTGGCTGGGAAGTTTTTGGAGAATGCAGAGAGGTTGCTTGATATGAAGATTCATCCTACGATTATTGTTAGAGGTTATCGGTGGGCTGAGAGTAAGACGCAGGAGATTTTGGATGATTTGGCGGTTGAGATTGGTTCTAAAGATGAGTTGATGAAGATTGCGGCGACTGCGATGACTGGGAAGGGTGTTGAGTATTTGAGGGAGAAGTTTGCGGAGATTATTGTGGATGCGGTGGATGTTGTCGCTGAGAATGGCAGGGTTGATTTGGAGGATGTTCGGATTGAGAAGCAGAAGGGTAGGGCGATTGAGGATAGTGAGTTGATTCGTGGGGTTGTGATTGATAAGGAAAGGATTAATTTGGAGATGCCGGAGAGAGTTGAAGGTGCTAGGATTGCTTTGATTGAGGAGGCTTTGGAGGTTAGGAGTCCTGAGATGGATGCGCGGATTTCTGTTTCGACGCCGGAACAGTTGACGAGTTTTTTGGGTAATGAGGATGCGATTTTGAGGGAGAAGGTTGATATGATCAAGGAGAGTGGTGCGAATGTTGTTTTTGTTCAGAAGGGAGTTGATGAATTGGTTCAGCATTATTTGGCGAGGGAAGGGATTTATGCGGTTCGTCGAGTGCCTAGATCTGATATGCAGAATTTGGCGAAGGCGACTGGTGGGAGGATTGTTTCGAAGTTGAGTGAGATTTCGAGTGAGGATTTGGGTGGTGCGAAGTTGGTTGAGGAGAGGAAGGATGGTGATAGTGGGATGACTTATGTTATGGGTTGTTCGAATCCGAGGGCGATTACGATTTTGGTTAGAGGTGGGACGGAGCATGTGATTGATGAGGTTGAGCGGGCGATTGAGGATGCGTTGGGTGATGTTGTTGCGGCGTTGAAGGATTCGAAGATTGTTGCTGGAGGCGGTGCTATTGAGGTTGAGTTGTCGAAGAGGTTGAGGGAGTATGCGAAGGGTTTGACTGGAAGGGAGAGGTTGGCTGTTGAGGAATTTGCTTCGGCTTTTGATTTTATTCCGACGACTTTGGCTGAGAATGCTGGGATGGATCCGATTGATGTTTTGACTGAGTTGCGTGCGGCGCATGATGCTGATATGAGGAATGCTGGTTTGAATTTGTTTTCTGGGAAGGTTGAGGATAATTTGGGGAATGGGATTATTGAGCCGTT
>JAGLWM010000006.1 GCA_023133415.1 Candidatus Pacearchaeota archaeon | reverse complement strand
ATTATTAATTATTCTAATATTATTGCTCGGCGAGTTGGACGGCAAATTACGGTTTTGAGCCCTTTGCTGGATGCGCATTTGGTTTCTGGAGATAGGGTGAATGCGGTGCTTTATCCGATTTCCACCAAGGGGAATACTATTACTATTAGGCGTTTTGCGAGGGATCCTTATACAATTATTGATTTGATTGGAAATAAGACGTGCAGTATTGAGGTCGCGACGTTGTTGTGGTTAGCAGTTGAATATGAAATGAATGTAATTGTTTCGGGTGGAACAGCTTCGGGAAAGACTGTGATTTTGAATGCGTGTATGCCATTTGTTCCTCCGAATCATCGGGTAATTAGTGTTGAGGATACTAGGGAGTTAATGTTACCAGAGTTTTTGTATTGGACGCCGCTTGTGACTCGGAGTGCTAATCCTGAGGGGAAGGGTGCGATTACGATGCTTGATCTTTTGGTGAACTCTCTGAGGATGAGACCTGATCGAATTGTTTTGGGTGAGATGAGGCGAAAGGAAGAGGCAATGGTTTTGTTTGAGGCTATGCATACTGGTCATTCGGTTTATGCTACAATGCATGCAAATTCGGCATCAGAAACTATTTCTAGATTGATTAATCCTCCTTTAAGTGTTCCTGCTAATTTGCTTGGTGCTGTGAATTTGAATGTTGTGATGTTTCGGGATCGGCGGAGAGGGATTAGGAGAGTTTTGCAAGTTGCGGAGTTCAATGTGAAGGGGGATAGAACAGATGCAAATATTCTTTATCGGTGGATTAAGGAAGGAGATAAAATTATTAGGCATGCGCAGAGCTCGAAGTTTTTTGAAGATATTTCGCGGAATACTGGGATGACGCAAGATGAAGTTAATAAAAATCTTGAGGAAAAGAAAGGAATTTTGATGTGGTTGATAAAGAATGGGATTCGGAGCTTGAAGGAGTTCGGGAAGGTTATGAATTATTATTATTCAGATAAATATCTTTTGCTGAAGGAAATTAAGCAGAACAATGTAAAGTTGTTTAAATTGGCTGAGGCTAAGCGGTAAATGTTTGAGGGTTATTGTATCTGTGAGCTACGAGTTAAACTTATGAGAGGATAAAATGAAATGTAAATTTATGGGAAAGGTGGATGGGATTTAGGATTCCTTTTACGTCTTCGGGTATTGAGAAACTGAGGTCTCGGTCTCGGCCATTTTCTTCGTGGTTTCGACATAAGAAGGATTCGTCTTTGGAGGGTTATTTGAAATGGGTTGATGTTAATTTGAGTCGTGAAAACTATTTGGGAATCGTGCTTTGGTCGTATGTTAATCTGTTCTTGATTCTATTTATTATTTTTAGTATTGTTTTTATGATTGTTGGGGTTGGATTTTTTTATTTAATTGGGGCTGGGTTGGCGGCGGTTTTTGCAGGATTTGTTTCATTCAGTCAATTAGCCTATCCTAAAGTATTTGTTTCGAAGAAGGAAAAGGACATTGAAAAGAATTTAATTTTTGCTTTGGAGGATATTTCGATTCAGTTAAATTCTGGGATTCCGTTGTTTGATATTTTGACAAATGTTTCTAATTCGAATTATGGGGAGTTGAGTGTGGAATTTAAGAAGGCGGTTAAGCGGATTGGTTCGGGTGAGCCCGAGGCTGAGGTTTTGGCGGATTTGAGCGCTAATAGTCATTCGGTTTTTTTTAAGAGGACTCTTTGGCAAATTAGTAATGGGTTGAATGCGGGAAGTGATATGTCGATGATTATTCAGGATAATATCAAGACTTTGAACGAGGAACAAATGATTCAGATTCAGAATTATGGAAATAAGTTGAATCCGCTGATTATGATGTATATGTTAATTTCGGTGATTATCCCGGCGTTGTCGGTTAGTTTTATGACGGTGATTGCGTCGATGATTGGGCTTGAAGAAAATCTTACGAAGGGGGCGTTTATTGGGCTTTTTGTTTTGGTTGTATTTTTTCAGATAATGTTTTTGGGAATGATTAAATCGAAGAGGCCGAGCTTGCTATGAAGAGAAAAAAGAAGTTACTGGTAAAGGTAGATAGGGAAAAGGTTTTGGCGGAAAGAAGATGGGGAATGTTTTCTGGTATGGTGGCGCTTTTAATTGGGGTTGTTGTATATCTTATTTATGGGAATTTTATTTCTACGGCTATTGGGTTTTTTGTTGGATTTTTTGTTGTTTTTTCAACTTCGAAGTTTATGAATTCTCTTAAGAAGGCTGCTCGGATAAAAAAGATTGAAGATGTTTTCCCTGATTTTTTGCAGTTGGTCGCAAGTAATTTGAGGGCTGGGATGACTGTGGACCATGCGATGCTTCTTGGCGCTCGTCCTGAGTTTGCGCCACTTGATAAGGAAATTTTGCAAGCGGGCCGGGATATTTCGACGGGAAAGCCGGTTGGGTTTGCATTGAAGATGATGTCTAAGAGAATTGATTCTGAGAAGGTTGATAAGACGCTTTCGATTATTTTGTCGGGGATTCGAGCTGGTGGTAATTTGGCGATTTTGTTAGAGGAGACTTCGCGAAGTATGAGGCAGCGGGATTTTATCGAGAAGAAGGCAGCATCGCAGGTTTTGATGTATACTATTTTTATTTTCTTGGCCGTTGCAATTTTTGCGCCGGGGCTGTTTGCGTTGTCTGGTATTTTGGTTGAGACTATGACGAATTTGATGGGTGGAGTAAGCCCCGATTCTTTGCCTCAAAATATTCCGGTTTCTTTTTCGTCTGTGAGTATTTCGGTAAGTTTTATTTATTATTTTTCGATTTTGTTTATTATTGTGATGGATGTTATGGCGGCGCTTGTTTTGGGCTTGGTCAGTAAGGGGAGTGAGAGGGAGGGGTTGCGATATTTGCCGATTATGTTGATTTTAAGTTTGGGGATATTTTTCATATTGGGTTATGTTTTGTCTGGGACTATGGCAGGGCTTGTTGGATGAGGTGTTGGCACAATGTTTTTATATGTAGTTAATTAGATGGTTGTATGGCTGGGAAGAAAGTTGTGAAAAAAAAGGTGAAGTCTGTGAGTGTCAAATATAAGTCTTTGAAAAGTAAGGGTGTTGTCAAGAAAGTGCCTAGTGGGATTCGAAATTTGGATAAGATTATTGAGGGTGGATTTGAGAAGAATTCTACGAATTTGATTGTTGGTGGGAGCGGGACTGGGAAATCGATTTTTGCGATACAATTTTTGATGGATGGAATTAAGAGGGGGGAGAATGTTTTGTATGTTGCGTTTGAAGAAGAGAAGGCTGGGTTTTATGCTAATATGTTGGAATTTGGTTGGGATTTGAATAAGCTTGAGAAGTCAGGGAAGTTTTTCTTTTTGCCGTATACGCCGGATAAAATTAGGACGCTGCTTGAAGAGGGTGGGGGTGATATTGAAACGATTGTTTTGAATAAGAAGATTCAGAGGATTGCGATGGATAGTATTACGACTTTTGTTATGTTGTTTGATGATGATGTTGAAATGAGAGAGAAGACGTTGGCTTTGTTTTCGTTACTTCGGAGCTGGACATGCACTTCACTTTTGATTTATGAGAGGGATCCATTGATTGATAAGAAGCGTTCTTCTAGGGTTTTAGAATTTGAAGCAGATTCATTGATTTTTCTTTATTTTACTCGGATTAAAAGAAAGAGGGAGCGTTTTTTGGAAGTTTATAAAATGAGGGGGACGGATCATTCGACGGATATGTTTTCGTATAATATTCGCGCAGCTAGTGGGATAAGTATTTCATCCAAACCTTATTCTGGAAATTTGGATAATTTTAAGACGGTTTGAAATTCTTTTATAAGAAAATTTAAAAAAATAAAAAATAAAATTTGGTTTTATGCTACAGGTGTCGAGATGGATCCTGTGGATGTTAATGGAAGCGCACTTCCTGGTCGCAGATATGTCACAACAATATCTCCAGAAAAGGTTTCTCCTGAATCTGCCCCTGTACATGTTAACGTTATAATCTGCGGAGTACTAAGTGAACCATCAAAATTCGTAGTATCTTGAGTACATCCTTGTCCTGTTACATTAACTGTTACCGAACTTAGGGTTTCTCCTCCTTTGTTTGCAATTTCCAGTTTTACTGTATCTTCTGTCGCACTTGCTGCAACACCATAAAATGGCGCACTTACAAAGATAGAACTGCTTCCTTCTTGACTAAAGTAGAAATATGAACCCAGAGCACCAATGACGATGATTGCTGAAAGAATTGCCCAGCCATATGTCATTAAGAATTCTAGAGCTGCTTGTCCTCTTTTTTTATACATTTTTACCTCCTTCTCCCTATTATAGTTATTATGTTGTCGGGAATTTGATATATAAATATTTCTATTTTGAAAAGAGTTTGTCGAGGGGAAGAACTTGGACTTCGGAAAATTTATAAAGCAAGTATTGTTCTTTTTTGTATGACTGACAATTCAATGGCAATGCCGGCGGGGTTCGGTGGGTTAATGCGGTATAAGGAAGAGTATGATTCTAAATTTAAGTTTGGACCTGGGACGGTTGTTGGAATGATTATTGTGACGATTGTTTTGGTTGTAGGTCTAAGGATGTTTTATTAAGATGTTTGGTGGAGTGAATCCGGCGCAGATGAAGGGGATGATGAAGAAGATGGGAATTAGTCAGGAGGAGCTTCCTGTGAGGCGAGTTGTTTTTGAGATGGATGATGGGAATTTGGTTGTTGATAATCCGAATGTTATGAGAATTAAAATGCAGGGGCAGGAGAGTTTTCAGGTGACCGGAGATGCTGTTGAAGAAGAGGCGGAAGTTTTTTCGAATGAGGATTTGGAGATGGTAATGGGGCAGACAGGAAAAGAGATTGGAGAGGTTAGAGAGGCTTTGGAGAAGAGTGGTGGGGATATTGCTGAGGCGATTATATCGCTGAGATAGTGGAGTGTAATAATTAATATAAAGAATGTTCTATTTTTTTGCTAGAAATAAAATGGAGAAAAGATGTTTTGGGTTATGCAATGACAAAGTCCTTGCGGATTGGAGAGCGGATTTTTTTGAGGCTAGATATCATTTGAGTGTAGCCAGAAGAATGCTTGAGACTTATGATGAATTTCCAGAGAAAAGGATTTTGGTTGGGATAATTCGGGAAGGGGGGCGAGCTGTTAGAAAGTTGGTCCGTGCATTCTTAATTAGGGAGGGAATGACGGGGAACTTGGATGTTTTCTTGAGGAAGATTGCGCTTAAATATTTGGATGAAAAGACGGTTGAGAATTTGGTGAAGATTTTGGAGATAGAGCGTGCGCAGAGGATGTCGAAGGTTGAATTTGTGAAGAATGATAAGATTTTATTGTTGGTTGATGGAAGATGGAAGGTTTTGAAAGTTTCGAGATTAAGAGAGTTTCTTGATTCTGTTAATTATGCTGTTGATAAATTTCCGACAGATATAAAAAGGTAATTGCCCTGATTTTATCGCACTTGGAGCGTAATATTATGGATGAAGAGATTATTAAGGAAAAAACTAGTGCTGATCATCTAATGTATGTTAGTTTAAAGTATACGAAGACTTGTGATGTGATTTTGAATTTGTTGGCACGATGGAAGAGTTTGATTGAGATTTCTTTTGATGCTATTTTGAAGAAGAGGTGTGAAGAGGGGAAGATTCCGTGCATACATGCAACACCGAAACAGAGGATTGAATTTATTAAGAAGTATTTTGCGAAGAACGAAGCAATCCAGAATGTTGTGCCGCTTTACATTTTTTTTAAGAGGGTGCCGGATTTGAATAAGACGCGAAGTGGAGAATTTCGGAAAAATGTGAATTTGAAGGTGAAGGTAGGCCCGACTAGGGTTGTTGATATTAATATGGAGAAGTTGGGTGAGTATTATGATATTGTTGAGAAATTTATTGAAGAAGTAAGAAAGATATTAGCGAATTAGTTCTAATAAAATTTATAAAGCGATTTTTTCTGATAGATATGCATTTGTTAACATGGCAAGAATAATAGTTATAAATTCGGGGAAAGGTGGCGTCGGTAAGACTACTACAGCAATTAATTTAGGTGCTAGTTTAAATAAGTTGAATAAGGAAGTTATTATTGTGGATGCGAATTTGAATACGCCGAATATTGGGTTACAACTTGGTGCGCCGGTTGTTCCTATTACTTTGAATCATGTTTTGAAGGGGAAGGCTGCAATTGAGGATGCGATTTATGAGCATTGTTCTGGGGTGAAGATTGTGCCATCATCATTATCAATTAAGGAGTTGACTAAATTTAATGTTAAGAAGTTACCCGGGATTATGAGTAAGTTGAGTGAGCTTTGTGATTATGTGATTGTGGATTCTGCTGCTGGTTTTGGTGAGGAAGTTATAGCGGCTTTAGAGGCTGCGGACGAGATTGTTATTGTGACGAATCCTGAGATGCCGGCTGTGACTGATGCGTTGAAGGCTGTGAAGGTCGCGCGAGGGATGGGCAAGGAGATTAATGGGGTGATTGTGACGCGACATAATGATGCAAAGTATGAGATGCCGTTGAGTTCAATTAAATCGATGCTTGAGTCACAGATTATTGGGGTTGTTCCTGAGGATAAAGTTGTTAAGGAAGCGCTGAATTTGAGGGATGCTGTTAGTCATACTCATCCTAGAAATAAGGTTGCGAAGAAGTATTTAGAGATTGCGCGGAAGATAAATGGGGAGATGGTTGAGGAGAATAGGGGATTTTTTGAACGGTTGTTGGGGTTGTAAAGATTTGAATAAAGAAATACTATTAACAATTTATGAAAAAGAAATTGGGAAGGTAGTGGGGAGGCGGAAATCTGGAAAAATAATCAATATTTCTTCAAATTTAGGAAAAAGGGCAACTGTTGGTTTTGAACCATATAGTTGTGTGAAAGTAGGCGCTGAAATGTTAACAAAAATATTAGTACTGGAATTAAAACTATATAGTGTAGCAGTAAATTCTTTTTCTCCAAGTGGTTCTGTAGAAATAGAAGATAGAGAATTCGGCGTGAATACAGAGAGAGAATCTCCTGAAGGACTAGTTAAACCTCTAATGAAATTGTGTACTTCTAAAATTACTGGGTAAAGTATAACTACATAAAGATTCTTGTTAAATTATTTTGGTTTAGCCAACGACGCTTCCAACTTCAATATCTTGGTCTGGAGAAATTAATGAAACGGTTTTTTTGTCTTTTGTTGAAGCGGCAAGAAGCATTCCTTGAGATTCGATTCCGCGGAGCTTCCGTGGTTCGAGGTTTGCGATGATTATGATTTTTTTGCCTTTGAGGTCATCGTGATTGTAGAATTGTTTTATTCCAGCGCAGATTGTTCGTTCTCCTAGTTCTCCTACTGATAGGGAAAGTTTGTAGAGTTTGTCGGCACCTGGGATATCGTCTACATTTTGTATTTCTGCTACTCTGAGGTCGAGTTTTGCGAAGTCTTCGAATTGAATTGTTGTTACGTTTTCCATTGTTTTATTAAGGATCTCTTTTTTATTAATGTTTTGTTTTGGTATTTCGATTTTTTGGAAAAGTATTGGGGCTTTTTTTATTTTGTTGGTTTTGAATATTTGGGAGATTTTTTCTGCAGATTCTGGGATGAAAGGTGAAAGGAGTTTAGCTATTTCTCGGATTGCTTCGACTAGTTGGTATAGAACTTTTTTGTCGTGGGTTTCCCATGGTTTTTGCGATTGAATAAATTCGTTGCAGTGGTCGATAAATGCGAAGATTTCGCTTAATGCTTTGTCGATTCGGAAGTTGTCGAAGTGTGTCTCGATTTGTTTTAGGTTTAGTTTTTTTAGTAGATTGTTCTGTGCACCCTCGTAAATACTAAATTTATTTTGTCTGGGGCAGGCCCTTTTTTCGATTCCGTATTTTTCGGCTAGAGCTGAGGTTCTGGAAATTAGGTTGC
Organism: Candidatus Pacearchaeota archaeon; assembly: GCA_023133415.1. Taxonomy (GTDB): domain Archaea; phylum Nanobdellota; class Nanobdellia; order Pacearchaeales; family GW2011-AR1; genus JAGVXH01. The sequence goes on along the minus strand of JAGLWM010000006.1, from coordinate 43,599 downwards.
CGAGTTTGTTTGCTAGTTCGTTGTTGTGGCGTTCGATGAGTTCGGATTCTGAGAAATCAAAATCTTCGAATGTAGAACCTCTTAGGAGATTGTATCGAATTGTGTCGACTGGATATTTTTTTGCGAGTTCAACTGGATCAATTGCGTTGCTTAGGGATTTTGAGATTTTTTGTCCGTCGATTGTTAGATATCCGTGTACTAAGAGTTTTTTTGGTAGTTCGATTTCTGCTGACATTAGCATTGCTGGCCATATTACTGAGTGGAACCAATTTATTCCTTTTCCTACTACGTGAACGTCTGCTGGCCAATTTCCTGAGGCTCCTGAGATATAGTTGATTAGTGCGTCGAACCATACGTAGATTTTGAACTTGTTGTCTATTGGTGAATCGATTCCCCAGTCTAAATTTGTTCTTGATACACATAAGTCTCGAAGCTTTTCTTCTTTTAATCTTGAGAGTATTTCGTTTTTTTTGGATTTTGGGACTATGTAGTTTTCGATGAATTTTATTAGCTGGTCTTTGTACTTTGATAATTTGAAAAAGTATGCCTCTTCTGAAATTTGTTCGGGTTCTTTATTGTGCTCTGGGCACTTTCCATCAACTAAATCTCTTTCTGTCAAGAATGCTTCACAACCTTTGCAATATAGTCCTTCGTATTCTCCTTTGTAGATGTCGCCTTTATCAAATACTGTTTTGAATATTTCTTGGGATTTTTTCTTGTGTTTTTCCTCAGTTGTTCGGATGAATCTGTCATATTTTACGTTTAGGACTTCGCATAACTTTGTGAAGTATTTTGAGTTTCTGTCAACGAATTCTTGTGTCGGAATTCCTTCTTGTTTTGCGACTTCAGCGTTTTTTTGTGCGTTTTCATCAGTGCCTGTTAATAAGAATGTTTTATCGCCTTGAAGTCTATGCCATCGGGCTAAAACATCGGCTAGAATTTTTTCGAAAGCGTGACCTATGTGGGGTTTTGCGTTGACGTAGTCGATTGCTGTTGTGATGTAAAATTTTTGTGTCATGTAATTTGGTTTGAAGAAAGATTATTAAAGTTTATTGTTTTATATTTTGTATATGTACAGTACAATAGTTTGTATATGAGTTTTCTAAATTTGAGATTCTGGTTTAGTTTTAGGATTGTGCTTGTTATTTTTAATATAGTTATATTTTTATATTCTTTTGATTGGTTTATTTTATGAGAAAGAGAGTGGTTGGGGCTAGTCATCCTATTGTAAAGAAGAAGATTGAGCGAAGTTTGAAATTGAGTGTGAGGGAGGGGTCGTTTGCTTCGATTTCGGCTGGTTTTGGGATGTCGTATTTTGCGCCGTTTGCTTTGCTTTTGAATGCTACTGCAACACAGATGGGAATTTTGCATGCGGTTATTAGTTTGTTACCAAGTCTTGTGCAGTTGAAGGCATCTACGTTGATTAGGAAATTTTCTAGAAGGCGGATTGTTTTGAATGCTGTTATGTGGAGAATGTTTCTTGGGGTTCCAATTATTCTGACTGGAGTTTTATTTTATTTTGGAGTGCCTTATATGTCGTGGGTTTTGATTGTTTTGATTGGGTTGGCTTATAGTTTGGCTGCGATTGCGAATCCGGCGTGGTTTTCGTGGATGGGTTCGCTTGCTCCGGAGCACAAGAGAGGGAAATATTTTTCTAAAAGGAATAGGATTGCTGGATTTTTTGGTATCGTGACTATGATTGTTGCTGCTCTTATTCTTGATACAGCGAAGAAGGTTGGAGCAAATTTTGGAGATGTGATTGGGTTTACATTGTTTGGATTTGGTTTGCTTTTTGTATTTTCGACGATTTCGAAATTTTGGTCTTGGACTTTATTGAAAAAACAATATGAACCGCGACTTAAAGTTAGGAAGAAAGATTATTTTACATTTAGACAATTTTTAAGTAAAGCTAGGACTACTCCGTTTGGAAGGTTTTGTTTGTTTCGATTGTTTTTTAGTTTTGTTGTTGGTGTGGCTGGTCCGTTTTGGGTTGTTTATATGTTGAGAGATTTGGGGCTTTCTTATATATGGTATATGGCAATTACCGTTAGTGCCGTTGTCTTTCAGTTGGTGTTTTTGCCATTGCTCGGGAAGATGTCGGATAGATTCGGGAATGTTGAGTTGATGCGGATCTGCTCTTGGTTGGTTGCAGCGACGCCTTTGCTTTGGATTATGTCTGTTTTTATTGAGAGTGATTTAGGGGTTAAATTATATTTATTATTGGTCCCTTCTATTATTAGTGGGTTTGGTTGGGCTGGCTATAATTTGGCTGTGAATAATTATGTTTATGATGCAGTGGGCTCTGGGAAGCGGAGTTTTGGCTTGACATATATGAACTTAATGGTTGGATTTGGAGTTTTTGTTGGGGCAAGTTTTGGGACTCTTTTGGCTTGGGCCGATGTTTCGTTTATGAACCCCATATTGTTTATCTTTGCGATTTCTATGTTTGGGCGTGGGATGGTTTCGATATTTGGGTTGAAGCTTTTACATGAGGTTCGGCATGTGAAGAAGTTTTCTTCGAATTATTTAGTCAAGGAGTTTGCGCCGGTGCAGGGTGCTGTGAGAGAGATTCATCACTTGGAGCATTTGGTTGAGACTGTAGAGCATTATGTCGAGGCTGGTGAGAATGGGCTCCATAAAAATAGTTAAATTTAAGAAGGAGGGCGCCATCAAGGAATTATGTTTGAAAGAAAGTGTAAAGCGTGTGCCGAGAAGATTAATAGGAAATTCAATTATTGTCCTTGGTGTGGAGCTGGTGTTCGGGGTTCGAAGATTGGTTCGCAAGGGGATCTTGGGATGTTGGGTTCTGATGATGCAGGGAAAGTTCAGGAAAGTTTGAAGTTACCTTTTGGGGTTAATAAGATTGTGAATTCTTTGGTTAAACAACTTGAGAGACAAATGGGAAATATGGATTTTGAAGGGAAGCAGGGGATACCGAAGGGATTTAAAATTCAGATTGGTCAATTGCCGACGGGGCAGGTTATGAAAAAGGAGTCGCCGAAAAAGTTGGAGGTTATGAAAATTTCTCATGAGGAGCGTGAGAGGAGAGCGAAGTTGAAAAAGGTTAAGGCAGAGTCTAAGGTGAGGAGACTTGGAGATGTTATTATATATGAGATTGAAGCGCCGGGTGTTCAGAGGGAGGAAGATATTGTTATGACGGAGTTAGAAACTGGAATTGAGATTCGGGCGTATTCGAAGGATAGGTGTTATGTAAAGGTGATTCCATTGAAGGTTGAGATTTTGGGATGGCGGGTTGAGGGAGAGAGGGTGATGGTTGAGATGAAGGGATAGGGGTCAGGGGACAGAGATCAGGTGGCAGCAATCAGGTGTCAGTGTTGGGGTGAATGGTTAGTTTTATAAATCGGAATTTTGTTAATGACTAAATGAGCCCGTGGCGCAGCCAGGTAGCGCGCTGCTCTGATAAGGCAGAGGTCCTGTGTTCAAATCACAGCGGGCTCATTTGTGGTTTTGAGAACAGAACTGTCCTGTGCGAGGAAAACGCTTTGAGGAATGTGGAGGAGTATAAACAAATGAAAACATATAAACTTAAAATAATAGAAAAAAAATGAAGAAAACCTGCAATTTGTAGCAAGGGAAATATATGATAAGGTAGAATATCAAGATTTGCCTAGAGAAAATGAAACTTATTGCATAGGGGATGGGAAAGTATATAGGGTTTTGAAAGTTCGACAATTCATTGGATAGATCATCAACACATCCAAAAGCAAATATTGAAGTAATATTAACTGATGTGGATTTTTCAGTCTAAAAAAATAATATTTGATTTTTCCCTCGTTTGATGTTTTTATAAGTAAAGATTTTCGTTTTGGAGCTTCATTTGTGGTTTTGGGAACGGGATAGTTCTGTGGGATTTGGAAAATTGAAGTAATTTAGAAATGGTAACAGATAGAAAAATTTATATAATAAGAAACAGAAAAGAAATTATGAGATCAAATCTATATGATGATGAAGGAAATATACTTTATAGTTCCCATAGGAAAGTAGCAGATTATTTGATTGCTACGTTAACTTGTGTAGAAACTTGGAAAGAATTTGTAAATAACCCTAACGAAGAAAGTGCTTCTAATTTACTACGAGGGATACATGAAGTTCGTTACATTCCTCTCACTATAAGAGATAAAACTTGCAACTTTTTTAGCGAAGGTTTTCTTGATGATTTAGAAAAGAAGTGCGAAGAGGCTATAGAGTAATAGCTATTATTTAATTTTCTAAATCTTGATATATTCAAAATTGGTTAAAAAACTTTGGAGGTGAAGTATTTTTAAATGTAAATAAAATACGATTTATTATGGACAAGCAATTTTATTTTGATTGGAATAAACATACACTATGGGGATGGGAAGATAAAAGAAGTAAGCAAGCGGTTGATGCCATAATTCGAGGTATTAGAGTAAAGGATAAGTTTCCACCTGTTTTTGTTTATCAAATTAGTGAATTGGAATTTTCGATTGTTGGCAGGCATTATGTAGACACAACTGACGGACGTAAAAAGGACGGTGGGCATACAAGAGCAAAGGGACATAATTTAGTTGGTGTTCCATTACTTTGCCAGATGGAAAAAAATAGGCCTGATGTGATGCCTGGCTATCCTGATCCGTATGGAACTATTTATATTCCTAGAATTGTTTTGATAGATGACTTGAAAACATATTTGACTAAGAAAAAATGGTTTCCTGCTTATCGATGATAGAGTTATCCGGCTCCAAATTCGAACAGCGTTAAGAAATAGTTTTGAGATGCTATAAAAACCTTGGGAGAATGATTAACTTTAAAAAGGAATTTTTGATAGAGACAATATGGGAATTGTGAAGTATTTAAGGGAAGCATGGAAAAAGCCGGATGTGAAATTGCTTAGAGAGAGAATGATTGAGTGGCGGAAGGATGGTGCGATTACTCGTGTTGAGAGACCATTGAGGCTTGATAGAGCGAGGTCTCTTGGATATAAGGCGAAGAAGGGTGTTGTTGTTGTTCGTGTTAAGATTAAGAGAGGTGGGCATAAGAGGAGTCGGCCGAATAAAGCGAGGAGAACGAAGAGGTTGCATATTAGAAAAAATTTGAGGATGAATTATAAAGAGATTGCGGAGAATAGGGTTGCAAGGAAGTATGTTAATATGGAAGTTTTGGGTTCGTATTGGATTGGTAAAGATGGGATGAATTATTTTTATGAGATTATTCTGGTTGATAGAAAAGATGCCGGGATTTTGAATGATAAGCAGTTAGGGGAATTTGTTAAGGCTCCGAAGAAGAGGGCTTTGAGAGGATTGACTTCGGCTGGGAAAAAGGCTAGAGGGCAGAGAAATTCTAGAGAGAAAGTTCCAAAGGCTTTCCCAAGTTTGAGAGCGAATAAGAGAAGAGGAAATTAGTTGGCGGTGGTTGACACGAGGGTGTCGGTGGTTATTTTTTTCAAAAATGGTGGTTATTATTCTTTGAATAATGGTGGTTGTGCTTTGCACGGGGCTTGGCGGATTTTGAGGAATAATTTTATAAAAGATATTAACATTTATTTTGTATGAAAAAATTTCAAATTTTATATGTTCATGGAGGAATGACTTTTAAGAATCGGGAAGATTATTTGGATTATTTGAGGAACAAAGATGTTCGATTAAATGAGAAGGTTCGTTGGCATGGAAAGCACTTGAGGACTGAGCTAGGTGAAGATTTTCATATTATTAAGCCGAGGATGCCATTGCAGGACAATGCTAGTTATGAGGAGTGGAAGATTGTTTTTGAAAATTATTTGGATGTGGTAGGTGATGATGTTATTTTGATTGGAAGTTCGCTTGGCGGTATTTTTTTGTCTAAGTATTTAAGTGAAAATCGGATTGATAAAAAAATCTTGGCTACTTATTTAATTGCTGCTCCATTTAATGATGAGTTAGTTAGTGGGGAAGATTTAGTTGGTGGGTTTGAGCTGGGAGAGGATTTGAGTTTGATTGAGGAGAATTGTGACAATGTGACGTTGATGTTTTCTAAAGATGATGATTGTGTTTTAGTTGATAGCGCTGATAAATACAAGGAGAAATTGAGTAACTCTAAAATTATTGTTTATGACAGTAAGGGTGGGCATTTTGATATTAGTGAGTTTCCAGAGATTATTGAAATGATTCGGGAAGATGTGGGGAAAATTTTATAAAAGGCATTTGTATGTCATTATCATGGCTAGGAAGATTAAGCGGTTGTATCGGGCGGCGGAGAGGGACTCGATGATTGGTGGAGTTTGTGCTGGTATTGCTGAATATTTTGAGATTGATCCGACGTTGGTAAGATTATTTTGGGTTCTGATAACGATTTTTAGTTTTGGGATTGGGTTTTTTGGGTATTTGATTATGTGGATTATTATGCCGAGGAAATAAAGATGTGCTAATCGCTTTATGCTTTGGATGATGCGAATTTCGATTAAATTTTAAAAATAATTATAATTTTTGGTTTAGCCACTGCTTGATTGTGGCTTCTGGTTGTGCGCCGACGAATTCGTCTACGACTTTTCCGTTTTTGAAAAGCTTTACTGCTGGAATTGACATTATTCCAAATTTGGATGCTGCGTCAGAATTATCGTCTGTTGCGGCTTTTGCTAGAATGAATTTGCCTTCGTATTCTTTTGCAATTTTTTGAAGTGTTGGTTTTAACATCACACAGGGTCCGCACCAGGTTGCCCAGAAGTCGACTAGGACTGGGATTTCGTTTGATTTTTCTATTACTTCTTTTTGGAAGTTTGTATCTGTTACGTCTAGTTCCATGGATGGTTTAAGATTGATTTTTTTATAAAGGTTTGGGATGTTGGATGTTGGAGAATATGGTATTTGGATTATATGCTGGGAACAATTTGAGCGGAGGTAGCGGAAACACAGATGACATAGAGGGCAGGAGAAAATTATATAAGTAGTTATTATTCTAAAGTTAATAATGGATAAAGAATTTGAATTTGAAGGAAGAATTAACTTTAGAAATGTTATGGAGATATATAGAAGAATAATCTCTGTTGGCTTTAAATCACTTAATATTTATGGGTTATTTGCTCGTAATTATGAAAAAGGTATTCAGCTAGGTGGGGATTTTCATTATGATGAACTTGACTATTGGGTTTCAATACCTGAAAAAAATAAAGAAGGAGATTTAGTAAAACAATTACAAAATGTTATTGATAGATTTAAACAAGATATTGAAGATTTCCAATCTGATGATTTAATAGTTGCTAACTCTCCAAAAGTAAGGTACCATCAAGAAATGGGTAAATGGGATATTGAAACTATTGCTAATGAAGAAATCGATAGAATGAATGCATATAAACAAGCCGAATATATCCCATTAATTGGAGAGTGTTTTTATAAACAGTTACCTTTTGTTAGAAATAGAGATATATCAATAGATAAAAAAAATGGTTTATATCAAGTTCGGTTTACAGTTGATACTCATAAAGAGATGGATACAGTAGAGAAATTATTCTATGAAATTGTTTCACCAGCCATCAAATAATAAGGTTTAAAGAAGTTGAGCTAAATCAAATTTGGATAAAATCCTGCAGGGATTTTTTTTAAATTCTTGTTAAGTTTTACGACGACTGAAAGTAGAAATCAGTAATAATTATAAATATTGCAATTGTTTATTATCTGTGGTGATATTCGTGAAAATAAAATATTCAATAATAATTATTGCGATTCTAATCTTAGCTGTGTTTTTAGCTGGTTATCAAAAGGAAGTTGTAACTCGAAATCAGGATAAATTAGATGTAATTGTTAGTATTCTACCGCAAAAGGCTTTTGTAAAGGCAGTTGGTGGCGAGCATGTAAATGTGAAGGAATTGATTCCTCCTGGTGGAAGTCCTGCAACGTATGAACCTAAACCAAGCGACTTGGTAAATGTGGAAAAAGCTGATATTTACTTTAGAGTTGGATATATTCCATTTGAGAAGTCTCATGCTGATAAATTTGCAAGTCTGAATCCAAACTTGGAGATAATAGATACTTCGGTAAACGTGGAGTTAAGATACTTTGGAGAAGCCGTTGACCCACATGTGTGGCTTTCTCCAATGCAGGTTAAAAAACAGGTCGACATAATTGCGGAATCACTTTCAGAAATTGACCCAGGAAATACTGATGAGTATATGAAAAATGCAGAGGATTTCAAAAAAGAAATGGATGACTTGCATGATGAATTGGAATTAAAGTTTAGAGAATTAAAGACGGATAAGCTTATGGTGTTCCATCCTGCATGGGGTTATTTTACAGATGAATATGGTTTAGAGCAGATAGCGATAGAGCATGACGGGAAAGAGCCAACAGTAAAGCAGTTGCAGTATTTGATAGATGCGGCAAGGGAAGAAAATATTAGGGTTATTTTTATCCAGTCACAATTCAATAGGGCAATTGCTGAGTCTATTGCAGATGAGCTTGATGCTGTAGTTGTTCCCATAAATCCTCTGTCTGATGATTATGTAAATAATCTTAGAAATATAGCGACGACTATTACAGAACATTTAAATAAATAATTGCATTTGTTGATTGGTATGAAAAGAAAAGAGATAATCAAATTAGAGGATGTATCATTCAGCTACACCAACGAGGAATTTCTTAAAAATATTAATCTTTCAATATATGAAGATGATTTTTTGGGAATAATAGGTCCTAATGGTGGTGGTAAAACAACTCTTTTGAAGCTTATTCTTGGATTATTAAATCCGAAAAAAGGAAAAATATCTGTTTTTGGAGATACGCCTAGAGTGGGTAGGGAACCAATAGGCTATCTTTCTCAATTTAAGGATATTGATTTTGATTTTCCGATAACGGCACTTGAAATTGTAATGCTAAGCAGAGTAGGAAAAAAGTTATTTAAGCGATACAGTAAACAAGATAGGCAGGCAGCTGAAAAAGCACTTAAGAGCTTGGGAATTTGGAATTTAAGGGATAAGAAACTTAATGAGCTTTCGGGTGGGGAAAAGCAGAGAGTATTTGTTGCGAGAGCGTTGGCTAATGACCCTAAAATTCTTTTGCTAGATGAGCCAATGTTAAATCTTGATATACATATTCAGGAAGAGTTCTATGAGATTTTGAAAAAATTAAATAAAAAAATTGCGATTGTCATTGTTGACCATAATTTAGAGATGCTTTCTAAATATGCTAAAGAGATTGTCTGTGTCAATAAATGTGATACTCATACAATCAGGTATCATGATGTGGGTAAAATCAAGATGAAGGAAATATCCCATGATTGAGGCTTTACAATATCAATTTTTCCAGAATGCTCTGATTGTTGCAATATTTGCATCACTTGCGGCAGGGATAATTGGAACTTATATTGTAGTAAAAAGGATGTCTTTAATCTCGGGAAGTATAGCCCATGCTGCGTTTGGAGGATTGGGGATAAGCTATTTTCTGAATGCAAATCCTCTTATTGGCGGAGTGGTATTCAGTTTGGTTTCTGCCATGACCATTGCTATTTTCAAGAAAAAGGCTGGCAATAGGCTTGATACTTTGCTTAGCTTTTTATGGGCAACGGGGATGGCTATAGGATTGGTGTTTATCTTTTTGACTCCTGGTTATGCAACAGACCTGTTTACTTATTTGTTTGGAAATATTCTACTTGTTTCAAAGATGGATATTATAATGATTGGGGTGTTGGATATTGTGATTTTGGCTATTGTATTTTTAATGTATAATTCATTTCTTTCAGTTCTATTTGATGAGGAGCATTCTGAAACAAGGAATATACCTATTACCATTGTAAATGTTATTTTATTCGGATTGATAGCATTGACAATTGTTGCGACTATTAGAGTTGTTGGTGTTGTTTTGATGATAGCTATTTTGACTATTCCTGCTGCAACTGCTCAGCTATTTCATAAAACTGTTAAAAAAATTATGATAACTGCTTCGATGATTACTTTGTTTGCGGCTATTACTGGATTATGTATTTCTTATTATCTTAACTTTGCGACTGGGCCAATAATTGTTTTGATAATATCTTCTATTTATGTTGTGTCTATATTTTTGTCTAAGTTGAGTGTGCCACATTTTAATTGGGCTTTTTGGAAAAGTTGAAGTTGATATTGGGCTTGGAGAAGTCACGATTAAAGGGAGTGATTTGGGTGGAGCGAGGTGCAACCGAGCGAAACCGTTAAATCGCGGTTAGAGTTGTGCTTTAGTCCAGAAATTAAAAAGATTTATATAAAGATTTATCTAATCTATAAATTGATGAAGAAAAAAAGATTTACTATGTGGTCTTAACGGGAATTATATTACCTTTATTCGTGGGATTAATTCTTGAGTCAATCTCTGATGAACCCTCTTTTGAACGAAACATTATTGGAAATAATAATATTCAAAGTGTAGGGAATAACAATGTAATTCATGTGTATAATGAATATTAAACTAACAATCCAGATAAAATAACAAATAAAAACACAGTTTTAACGAAGGTTTAAATAAATTTAATTCTTTTGTCGCATATAAAATGGAGAAAAGATGTTTTAGATTATGCAATGACAGGGTTCTCGCGGATCAAAAAACTAAAGTTTTTTGCTGATGGATTATTCGAGGATTTGTGAGGTTTATACTGCGCTTGAGGGAACGAGTAAGGGACTTGAAAAGACAGATATTTTGGCGAGATTTTTGGGGGAGATTCGTAGTAATCCTGAGTTTATTTATTTGTTGCGTGGGAAGTTATTTGCGGATTATGATAATCGGGAGCTTGGGGTTTCACATCAGTTGATAATTAAAGCGATTTCGCGGGCGGCTGGGATTTCGGAGGCGAAAGTTGTGGACGAGTTTAAGGAGCTTGGGGATTTGGGATCTGTTGCTGAGAAAGTTTTGGGCGGGAAGAAGAAACAGAAGGGTTTGTTTGAGGAGAGGCTTAGTGTTGAAAAGGTGTTGGAGAATTTGCGGAAGTTGCCGGAGTTGGAGGGAAAGGGGACTGTTGATTTGAAGATTGGTTATGTTGTTGATTTGTTGCATTCGGCGTCGGCTGCGGAGGCGAAGTATGTTGTGCGGACTGTTCTTGGGGATTTGAAGGTTGGGGTTGGAACTGGGATTTTGAGGGATGCGATTGTGATGTATTGTTTTGAGCCGAAGGATTTGGAGGATAAGAAGGTTTGTGTTAAGGCTGTGCAAGAGGCGTATGATAAGGCGACTGATATGAGAGAGGTTTTTGAGAGGGCTTGTAGTAATGAGTTGGAGAAAATTAAGCTTTTGCCGGGAAAGCCGTTGAAGGTTATGTTATTTCCGAAGGCAAAGGATGTTGAGGATGCGTTTCGGATTGTTGGTCGGCCGGCTGCGTTTGAGTATAAGTATGATGGGTTTCGGGTAATGGTGAATAAGGCGGAGAGTGGTGAGGTTAAAATTTTTACTCGGGCTTTGGAAAATGTTACGAAGCAGTTTCCGGAGATTGTTGAATATGTTGAAAGTCATGTTAGAGGGGAGAATTTTATTTTGGATTGTGAAGCGGTTGGGTTTGATGCTAAGACGGGCGAGTATACGGATTTTCAGGCAATTAGTCAGAGGATTCGGAGGAAGTATGGGATTAGTGAGATGAGGCAGGAGTTACCAGTTGAGTTGGTTGTTTTCGATGTTGTTTATTTGGATGGAAATAGTTTGATTGAAACAGCTTTTAAGGAGAGGCGGAAGACGGTTGAGAGGATTGTTAGGGAGGAAGATAAGAAGATTGTTTTGGCGAAGCAGATTGTGACTTCGGATAGTGATGAGGTTGAGAGGTTTTATGATGAGGCTTTGGATGATAATCAGGAGGGATTGATGGGGAAGCGACTTGACGCGCCGTATAAACCTGGGGCTCGGATCGGGCATGCTGTGAAGTTGAAGCCGGAGGATGCGGATTTTGATTTGGTGATTACCGGGGCTGAGTGGGGGACGGGAAAAAGGGCTGGGTGGTTGACTAGTTTTGATATTGCGTGTCGGGAATCGGAGGTCGAGGGAAAGCTACTTAGTATTGGTAAGGTTTCTACGGGTTTGAAGGAGTTGCAGGATGAGGGGCTTAGTTTTGGGGAGATGACGGATATTTTAGAGAAGTTGGTTTTGAAGGTCGAGGGGAGGCATGTCAATGTTAAGCCAGAGGTTATTATTTCGGTGCAGTTTCAGAATGTGCAGAGAAGTCCGACGAATTTGAGTGGGTTTGCGTTGAGATTTCCGCGGATTTTGAGATTGAGGCCAGATCGTGGGGTTGGAGATATTGCGACGGTTGGAGAAGTTGAGAAGGAAGCTGGCTCATGAAATATTTTATTGGATGTTTAATTAAGGGGGATGTTAAAAAATATCAGGAGAAATTGATAGATAAAATTTCGAAGAATTTTGGTGTTAGAAATTTAAATGAACATATCCCTGCGCATTTTACGTTGAAAGCTCCTTTTGAGGCAAAACATATTGATTCTATTAAAAAATTGCTTAAGAAATTTTCTCTTAAAGAAAAAAGGTCTCGTATTAAAATTGATGGTATTGGTAATTTTCATAGAAGGGTTATTTATTTGAAAGGTGGTTTTTCTCCTGAAGCATTGCAGACTTTTAGAGGACTAAATAATGAATTAAAAAAAATTAGCTGGATAGAGTTTGATAAATATGATTTAATCGAGGATAATTTTCATAGTACTTTAGCAAGGGCAAAAAATGATTGGCAATTTGAAAATATTATGAAATTTCTTTCTAGTGAAAAGCCTTATTTTGAATTTGAATTTGATAGTATTGCCATTTTCCAAAATAAAAGTGGTAGATGGGGAATTTGTAAGGAATTTGAATTAGGAAGATAAATTTGCTCGTCGGCACAATCAAAGCCTTTATAAAGGAAAATCGTTATATTCTTTTATGGCAGTGGCAAAAAAGGTTTCTAAAAAGACGCAATTGAAGGTGCAGAATATTGTTGCGACAACTTCGCTTGAGAAGGAAGTTAGTCTGACGAAGTTGGCTCGGACGCAGCCGAATACGGAGTATAATCCGGATACTTTTCCTGGTTTGGTTTTGAGAGTTAAGGAGCCTAAGAGTGCGGTTTTGGTTTTTAGTTCTGGGAATTTGGTTTGTACGGGGACGAAATCGGTTGCACAGGTTAGGAATGTTGTGCAGCAGGTGATTAAGCAATTGAGGAAGATTGGAGTGAATGTAAAGATTAAGCCGAAGATTACGGTGCAGAATATTGTTGCGAGTGGGGCGATTGATTTGGATTTGAATTTGAATACGTTGTCATTGGAATTGGAAAATACTGAATATGAGCCGGAGCAGTTTCCTGGATTGGTTTACAAGTTGGAAGATCCTACTGCTACTTTTTTGCTTTTTAGTAATGGGAAGCTGGTTTGTACGGGGACGAAGAATAAAGCGCAGTTGGATGATTCAATGGTTCAGTTGAATAAGAATGTGAGGGCGGCTTTGAGGAGGATTAAGGAGATGGAGAAGAAGAGGGCGACGGAAGAGAGTGAGTTTTAGAAAAGGAATATTATGTAATTTGTATAAATAAAGAAATTAGAATTCTTTTTCTGGTGATTTACTTTCCATGTTGTTGCTATTTTATGATTAATATTTAAAGTTTTACATTTAGTAAATCTTAAAAAGGGAGGTTTGTGGTGTTTTATATGAAAATCAAAACTGGAGATCGGATTAAGGTTGAGTATAGTGGAAGTTTTGAGTCTGGCGAGGTTTTTGATGCGAGTGATAGGCATGGGCAACCCTTAGAGTTTGAAGTTGGAGCCGGAATGGTTGTTTCTGGTTTTGATGCGGCTGTTATTGGGATGGAAGTCGGTGAGGAGAAAGAAGTTACACTTAAACCCAAAGAGGCTTATGGAATGCCGGATGAGCGGGCTATTCAGAAGGTTCCGAAAGATAAGTTTCCGGCAGGGGCGAAGGAAGGGATGATGATTGGGGTGCCGTTACCGAATGGGCAACAGATTCCGGCGAAGATTACGAAGATTGATGAGAAGGAAGTAACGATTGATATGAATCATCCTATGGCTGGGAAGGTTTTGGTTTTTAAGATTAAGATTGTGGAGGTTTTGTGAGATGAATTCTATTCCTATTGAAGTTGTGCGGCTTGGGTTTGATTTTGATGATTATGTTGGAATAGCTCGAAATGTCCAAAGGGTTTTGAATATGCAACAAAATTGGGATTCTATTCTTGAGAGGGCAAATTCGGAGTTGCCGGAATGGGCTAGTGATATTGGAACTATGTTGCCTATGACTATGGGGTATGATAGGGAGTTTTTTAGAGAGGCTGGTCTGGATTATGCAGAGGGAATTCCGGTTCAGGGCTGCTTTACTGTGGCGGTTGCCGACTATATGTTGAGAAATCGTGGCAGGTTAGAACTGACTTCGACGGATTAAGCTACATTTTTTAAAGTCTATATTCTTTGTTTTATGATGGTAAATTTCAGGGAATTTGTGACAAGTTCTGGATTGCGTGTTTTGGGTGGGAAGAATTCCGAAAATAATGATGAATTGGTTTGGGCCGCGAAGCCTAGCGATGTTTTGTTGCATACGTCTGCGCCGGGAAGTCCGTTTGTGAATGTTGGAAGTTCGGCTTCTAAGAGCGATATTAAGGAGGCTGCGGTTTTTTGTGCAAAGTTTTCTCAGGATTGGAGAAACTCGAAGAGGGATGTTGTTGTGAATGTTTTTTTGCGGAAGGATATGGTGAAAGATAAGCGGGCGAAGGAGGGGAGTTGGAGTGTTAAGAAACAGGATAAGATGAGGGTAAAGAGTGAGGATATTTTGAAGTTTGAGAAAGTTTTAAGAAGTGAGGGGATTGCATTAGGAGAATGAGACCAATGAAACAATTGCAGCTTGGGAAGGCAGGACTTAGTGATGCGTTTGTTGGACAGGTTCGGCAGATTTTTGAGAATGAAAAGGTTTTGAAGATTTCGATTTTGAAGTCGGCTTGTCGTGATAAGGAAGAGGCTAGACGGATTGGTGAGGAGTTGGTTGGGAAGTTGGGGGCGAAATATGGGTTTAAGTTGCTGGGATATGTTTTGACGGTTGTGAAATTTAGAAAGGCGCAACGGTGATTTATTTCAATATTTTATTTTTTGAATTCTCTTTTATTAATTTCTTAATTTTGGGTAAAGCTTTTTTTGTAGCTCTTTCTCCTTCCTCTATAAATTTTTGTGCATTATAAAATTTATAAGAATCGATACTTGAAAGGCAAGGTTTTATGATGATGGTATTTTTAGAATTATATAAATTAGACTTAACTGTTTGTGCTCTGAGCACCCTGAATGATTGTATTAGTGTTTCGCCGATGGATGGGTTTTTAAATTTTGTTTTGGGTTGCGTAGTCAAATCTACACCAATTATAATATCTGCACCCATTGTTTTAACCACATCGATAGGAGTGGGATTTACAAGCCCTCCGTCAATTAATAATCTTTTACCAAATCTCACAGGTAAAAATATTCCGGGGGTACTGATGCTCGCCCTTACAGCGTCTGCCAATTTTCCTTTGCTAATTCTCACTTCTTTACCAGATTCTAAATCAGTAGCAATAATTCTTAAAGGGATTTTTGTGTCTGAAAAAGATTTATCATTAATTAATTTTTTAATAAACTTTTTAATCTTCTTTCCAGAAATTAAAGCTTTTTTCGGAAAAACTAAATCAACTAACTTGAATAAATCTCTTTTTGTTAAAGAAAGAACTTTTTCTTCTTCTTCTTTGATATTGGGATTAAGGGCATAATTGGCTCCAATTATTGCGCCCATACTGCACCCCACTATATAATCTATAGGAATATTATTTTTTTCTAACACTTTTAATACTCCTATATGAGATAGTCCTCTTGCTCCGCCTGAGCCTAATGCAATTCCAATTTTTAGTTTGTTTTTATCCATTCTTTATCTTCCTTTGTGTAATTACTGGTTTTAATAATAACCGCCTGTGCAAGCATATCGTAAATACCTGTCATCCCATTTAAATAAAAAAATAAAAAAATAAAATTGTTAATATAGATTTAAATCTTTCCTTCTTTACGTAGCCACCAAAGTACTCCGGCAGCAATTGCTACAACCACAACAACTGCTACACCTATTGCCCAAGGATTAGTTAAACCTACTCCAGCTATTTCAGGTACAACCATTTTTATTCACCTCCTTCTCTTTTTTTTGAATATTTTTTAGTAATTTCTGTAAGACTTTTCGTGTTCAATAAAGCAAGACTTTCCATGGTTTTCGAAAATATTAAAATTCCTAAATTTAATTTTTTATATTCATTTATCATTCTACTAATATTTTTTTTAATAGTAATATCTTTTATTTCATCTAAATTTTTAGATAAAGATTCAATTAATGGTTTTATTTCAGTTTCAAGAAAATTTTTTGTTACCTTATTGAATCCTTTAATTAAAGATGCATTAGTAGAATAATAAAATTCCTTACCCTTTCTTGTTGCGGAGATTATATCCAAATCTTTTAATTTGTTTAAACTTCTGCTGACTAATCCTCGACTATAACTTGTGCCCTTCTCTATTTCTTTTTGTGTTATTGGTATTGATTTAAACAATAAAAAACCCCATACCCTTCCAACAGACTCTCCCAATCCCCATTGTTTTGATATTCTCCCGAATGAGGATAATATTTTCTTTGTATTTGTTTCACTCTTTTTTTCCATTTTACTTTTTACTAAAATGTAAAACATAAAAAGTATTTAAATCTTTTTATTGATTCAAATTAATTCCAAAATTAATAATGTAATTTATGTTTGTCTTTATACCATAAGACAATTATGAATTCAATTGCAAGAAGTAATGCAAATTCACAAAGGACACTGGGAAATTTGATATGTAAAGCTGGAAGGAATAATAAGAATATAAAAGTAGGCAAAGTAGATATAAAAATTCCCATCACTCCTAATACTGATAAAGTTCTTTCGTGTTTTGATTTTGCTTTAAATGAAGCAAGATAAAATAAAATAATCGCTACAACCAAATACAGAATATAATATAGTCCAAAAAACTTTCCTAATAATCCCATTGCAGGGTATTCTATAAAAACGGTCGCACAAATGGCAGATTGCTTAAAATAATTAGAAAGTGCAAACATTAAAATAAAAAATATCGATGGTATGTATATGAGCATATGCCAATAAATTTTTATTTTTTTCCTGAATATAATTAATGCATATGATATTGCTAGGGCTGGAAGAATTGTAGTAGTCATCATTGCAAATTTAGTAAATAGACTAATATCTGTAACACAAATAAAAAATTCATTAAGCTGGTAAACTCCTAACAAAAAAGAAATTAAGGAAATAATTCTGTTCAGGTTGTCTTTAGGATTTTTTGCTAAAAAGAATATAGCTAATACAAATTCTATAACAAACGTTGAAAGTGAAATATATGGTGTGAAACACATCTAAATTATAAATTTTTTTAATATTTAATCTTTTCTGTGGTTTAAATTTTTAATTTTATCTTTTTCAACTAAAACTAAAATGCTTGGGACAATTGTAATGGCTGACAATTTACTCCTAGACTCATAAAGCCCCAATTATCCAAATATCTTGGAAATTATTATAGAAAATATTAACCATACTATTAAAAATGCGGCAATTGAAAAACCGATTAGTGCAAAAATGGAAATTCCAAAAAGAGAGGGTCCCTTATCAATTTGTAGAATTACTGTTGAACTTATAATAATTGCGGCTGTTATCAAACTAATTGAAATCTTGCTACTTGATTTATCAATTCTAGATTCTAATTCTTCAAATTCTTCTTGTTCTATTTTTGTTTTTAATTTGCCACTTTGTAGTTCGTTAAGAATAGCATTAATCTTCTGAGGCAAGACAATCATAGAATCCTTAGTCTTAGATAAATTTTCTACAAAATTATTAAATATATATTTTGGACTCATTTTTCTTTTTGCTATTTTTTTAATAAATGGTTTCGAAGCTTCCATTATATTAAAATCTGGGTCCAGTTTTGCACCTATACTTTCTATAGTAGTTAATGCTTTAATCAATAGTACAAAATTTGCAGGAAAGATTATATGGTATTTGCCACCAATACTTATTATCTGATTAATCATTTTGCCCATTTCTATTTTTTTAAGAGAAATCCCATAATATTCGTCAACAATATCCGAGACATCAGATTTAAATGATTCGGCATCAATCTCACCACCAACTAAACTAAGATTTACAAATTCCTCAACAATTTTATCTATATCTTTATTGATAGTTGCTGTAAATAAATTAGTTAGTTTTTGCATTAACTCTTTGTCAACATGTCCCATCATTCCAAAATCTAAAAAGGCAAGGACGTTATTTTTTAATACGAAAATATTTCCGGGATGAGGATCTGCATGGAAAAATCCATATATTAATATTTGCTTAAAAAAGGCATCTATACCATTTTGAGCTATGGTTTTTTTGTTTAGCCATTTTCCTTTAATTCTCCAGAGTTCACTTATTTTAGTTCCTTCTATAAAACTCATGGTAAGAATTTTTTTTGTTGAGTAATCCTGATAAATTTTTGGGACGACAACTGTTTCACTATCTTTAAAATTTTGATGAAATCTTAAAATATTATTTCCTTCAATTTCGTAATTTAATTCTTTTTTAATTGTTTTTTCAAATTCTTCTACAAGACCTTTGGGGTTATAAATTTCGAGGCTAGGAATATATTTATCTATGAGATTTGCAAAAAATGTTAGGATATCCAAATCCTCATCAATAGTTTTTTCTATATTTGGTCTTTGAATTTTTACGGCCACTTTTTTCCCATTCTTTAGTTTTGCTTTATGAACCTGACCTATAGATGCTGAAGCTATTGGATCTTTGCTGAAATAAGAAAAAATATGATTTATTGGTTTGCCTAATTCTTTTTCAATTTGTTCTTTTACCTGTCTGTGACTAAAGGAGGGAACTTTATCTTGTAGTTTGCTTAACTCTGTAATAAATTCTTCTGGCAAAAGGTCTGGTCGTGTGCTCATTAATTGACCAAACTTAACAAATGTTGGACCAAGTTCCTCAAATGCCAGTCTTAATCTTAGTGGTGCTGATTTTTTTTCTCTTTTTGCTTTTTTCAGTTTTGTTCGTTCACTAAAGGGAATATAATGCTTGAGATCTAATTCTTCAATAAAATAACCAAAACCTTGCCCGGTTAATACAGAGATTATTCGTTTCAGCCTCTTAATATCCGTAAGTCCATTGAATTTATTAAAAACCATATTTTCTATTCGTTATATATTTAATTTATAGCTACCTCTGATAAATCTTTATTAACCGGCCTTATAGTCTTTTTGGATAATTTATCTTTTCTTTTTCTTCTTGGATAAGTTACTTATTTTTTTCTCTAAAACTTTTAGATCTTTTTTTGTTGCAATACCAATTTTATTTATTGTTCGCTGAACTTCTTTGTTAACTATTGTTTGTAATTTTTCTCCTTGCTTCTTTGATTGAATCAATAAATCATTAACCAATTTTTTCCCTTCTGTTGAATTGATTTTTTGATTCTTCGTTATTTCTTTTACAAACTTTTCAGCTTTTTCTTTTGTGAGTGCTGCGGTTCCAAAACCTATTAGTAAGCTATTTCTTACCAAACTTTGTATAGTCTTCATTCTTTTTTTTGCCTCCTTTTAATTGCTTAATATCGGGCTCGGTCCTATATAAATATTTACTATTTTTTGGCTTTGGCTTACTCTCCAAATAAGCTCAAAAAATATATAAATCGAAACAAAGGTTGCAAGCTCATACAAAGCCTACGGAAACATTATCTAGAAAACAGGATAAAATTGAGGTAAAGGATGGGATATTTTGAAGTTGGGAAAGAGTTGCTAGTTTCTCATGGGGTTGGGTGATTTTTACAAATTTAATAATTTCTTCAATAACTTAAAATGCTTGGAACAATTGTGGTAGATGTAATAACCGGAAGGCGCAAAGGTAGTTTTGCAGAATATAAATTTTTATAAATGAGTTTTGATATTTGATGTTATGGTTGATGATTATATTTTAGGGGGCAAGAAATTACATAATGATGGGAATATTCGAATCCATAAATCCGTGAATGGTGTTGATGAACATGATGTTATTATTGGAGAAAATCATATTTTTCTTAATAGAGGAATAATGAGTAACTGGGCAACCGCCAGCATTACAGAAATTAGATTGTGTTATTTTAATCTTAGAGGAATTGATTATGAAACAGAAAATCCTTTTGTGCCTATAAAAGAATTTGGGTGGGCATTAGCTAAGGCAAGGATAAGAGAATTGGAAGATATGCTTTACAATTCTTAAAGAATCAGCGGTAAGTTTATAAATCAAATTTCTAACAGAATATTAGGTTAATGAGCATGAGCTTATCTATCTTCGAGAGAAGAGCCTGAAAATGAAAATGGCAAAAACGATATTTGCGCAGAATCCGGAAAAGTATGTTTCAGCTTTGGCTGAGGCTTTGAAGAGTGTGCCTGAGTTTGTGGTTCCTGAGTGGGCGATGTATGTTAAGAGTGGAGTTTCGAGAGAGAGGCCACCTATGAGTGAGGATTTTTGGTATGTTCGTGCGGCTAGTGTTTTGAGGCAGTTGTATATTAGGGGTGTTGTTGGTGTTGGGAAGTTGAGAACTCGGTATGGTTCGCGAAAGGATCGTGGCGGTAAGCCAGATAAGTTTTTCAAGTCGGGTGGAAAGATAATTCGAGTTATTTTGCAGCAGGCTGAAGCGGCAGGTTTAGTTGAGAAGATTATGAGAATGCAGCATGGGAGAAGGTTGACGCAGCAGGGACGAGATTTTTTGGATTCGATTGATGTTGAGGATGGCAAACAGCTTGCAATTAATAGTGAAGATTGGATTGTTAAAACAGTCTATGGTGAACAGCCTGTGGTAGAGGGAGAGGATAAGGTTGAGGAGAACGAAGAGGTAGAGAAGGAAGTTGAGGAAGAGGTAGAGAAGGAAAATGTTAAAGTTAAAGATGAAGAGGTAGAGAAGGATGGTAAGTAGAAAAGCTAAGGCTGCGAGTAGTAAGAAAAGGCATTTGGATAAAGCGAAGAGGCAGACAAAGTGGGCGCCGTTTTGGACCGTGATAAAGAAGTTTGGGAAGGGAAAGAAAATTCATCCATCGAAGATTACGCATATTAAGAGAAGTTGGAGTAGGACGAGTTTGAAAATTAAACCGAGGAAGATGGCTAAGAAGCATTTAGGATAATGGTTGAAAACAAGAAGTCAGATGTCAGGAGTCAGGAGTCAGGGATTGGTGCAACTGAGAAAGTTGGGATTGAAAACAAGAAGTCAGATGTCAGGAGTCAGGAGTCAGGGATTGGTGCAACTGAGAAAATTGGGGATGTTAAAAAAGTTGAAGAGGTGAAAAAAGAATCTAAGCCTGCGATTGCTAAAGTTGAGAAGAAAAAGGAAAAGGAGAAGAAGGTTGAGCTTGAAAGGGAATATGTTGTGCCGTTGAGGAAGGGAAGTTTAAATGTTCCGCAGTATCGTAGGGCGAAGAAGGCTGTAAAAGTTTTGAAGGAGTTTATGGTGAGGCATATGAATGTTCGGGATGGGGATTTGAGAAAGGTTAAGGTTGATATTCATTTGAATAATGAGATTTGGTTTAGGGGAATTAAGAAACCTTTGAATAAGATTAAGGTTTTAGCGAAGAAGGTTGGTGAGATTGTTTATGTTGAATTGGCTGATGTTCCTGAAGTTGTGAGGTTTAAGATGGCTCGAGAGGCTAAAATGAAAGCTATAGCTGAGGGTGGGAAGAAGGATGTTAAGGCTGTTAAGAAAGAAGAGGTTGCGGATAAGGATAAGGATGGGGTTGATGATAAGGTTGAGGAGAAGGAAGATGAGAAAGCTGAGGCTGAGAAGGCGGCTATGGTTGCGAAAGGGAAGGCTAAGGAGTTGAAGCATACGGCTGAAGGAAAGCATCTGAAGAAGACGACTCCTGTTCGGAAAAGTTTGAAGAAGTAGGGATTAGGGATTTTATTATAAGAAATTTGGTAAATAATTTGAGATAGTTTTTTAACTTTGGGTCGATGTGTTTGATTTATGGAATTAATTAATAAGGATTTGGAAAAGGTTGCGAATTGTGGGAGGGCGAAGATTTCTGCGAGTTTTTTTAGGACGGGGAAAGGAGATTATGGCGAGGGGGATATTTTTTTGGGAATTCGTAATGGGGAATTGAGGCGGATTGCAAAGAAGCATTGGAGGAGAATTGATATTTCTGGAGTTGAAAAGTTGCTTCGTTCTGATATCCATGATAAGAGGCTGGTTGCGTTGTTAATTTTGGTTGAGAAGTATAATCGCGGACACAAGGGAGATAGAGAAAATTTGTTTAATTTTTATTTGGAGAATGCGAAGCTTGTTAATAATTGGGATTTGGTTGATCTGTCGGCGTGGAAAATTGTTGGGAATTGGTTGTTAGATAGGGAAGATAGGAGTGTTTTGCATAGGTTGGCTGTTTCGGAGAATTTATGGGAGAGGCGGATTGGGATTGTGTCGACGTTTGCGTTTATTAGGAGAGGGGAGTTGGATGATACGTTGAGAATTTCGAAGAGCTTGCTTGGGGATTCGGAGGATTTGATTCATAAGGCTGTGGGGTGGATGTTGAGAGAAGTTGGAAAGAAGGACAGTGGAGTGTTGGAAGATTTTTTGAGGGCGAATTATGATGAGTTGCCGCGGACGACTTTGCGGTATGCGATTGAAAGGTTTGAGGAAGATTTAAGAAAGAAGTGGTTATTGGGTAATATATGAAAGATATGAATGATTTATTGAATTTTGGTTTGATTAATATTGATAAGCCAGCGGGGCCGACGTCGTATTCGGTGAGTGAGTTTGTAAAGAGGGCGTTGGGGTTGAAGAAGACGTCGCATATGGGAACGCTTGATCCGAAGGTGACTGGAGTTTTGCCGATTACTTTGGGGCGGGCTTGTAAGTTGGCTGGTTATTTTATTCGGCATGATAAGAGTTATGTTGGGATTTTGGAGACGCATCAGGGGTGTGATTTAGAGGAGTTGCAAAAGTTGATTGATGCGAATTTTGTTGGAAAGATTAAGCAGACGCCGCCACATCGAGCGGCTGTTAAGAGAGAAGAGAGGGAACGAGAAGTTTACTACTGGAAACTTCTCGAGGTGTCAGGTGGTAGGTGTCAGGAATCAGAAGAGGAAGACTTGGGTAACAAGGGTAGGTCTTTTTTATTTGAGTGTCGGGTTGAGGGTGGGACTTATGTTAGGAAGCTTTGTTCTGATTTGGGTGAGATGATTGGCGGGGCGCATATGGGAGAGTTGAGAAGGATTGAGGCTGGGATTTTTGATGAGAGTGATTTGGTTAGTCTAGATAATTTTGAATCTGCTGTTGATAGGTGGAAAAATGGAGATGAAGGGGATTTGAGAAGAATGGTTGTTCCTGCTGAAGATGCTATTCGGAAAGTTTTGCCTGTTGTTGAGGTTGAAAAAAAGGCGATTAAATCACTTCATATTGGAAGACCGTTGTTTAGAGATAATATCACCAGCAACGTTAAAGGAATTAAAACTGATGATAGGTTTGCAGTGTTTTGTGGGAAGCAGTTTGTAGGAATTTATCGGAGAACGACTGAAGAGATAATTTTCGGCAGAAGCGAGTTTGTATTTAACTGATATATATTTTAGAAGATAGATTTATTTTTCAATAAAACACAGGACTAAAAGTAAACTTAACTTCGTCGTAAATAATTAATATTTCATATTCCTGAATATTGTTGGAAAATATTTTTGTAAATTCATCCATAAATTTTCTAAAGTCTTTTGTGTTTATTTCTAAATCAACAAAATAATCCCATGAGCCGAAAACCTTATTGGCTCTTATAACATTTTTTTCATAATTTAAATATCTAAGTAAAGACGCCTCATTTTTCTCGTTCAAATTTTTTAATTTCAATAAAACTCTATAAAAGTGCAACCCAAATTTTTCAGGATTAAGATGAAGCCAATGTCCAAGAATAATATTTTTCTCAGTTAATCTTTTTATCTTATATCTAATTTGGTCTACACTCACCTTTAATTTTTCAGACATCTCAATAATATTTACTCTCGCATGCGATCTTATAAAATTCAATAGTTCAAAACTTGCTTTATCCAACTTCGCAAAAATCTCATATCCTCCTAAAAAAGGTTCTTTCAAGTAAGGAGATTTTTTGTCAAGTAAATACCCTCTGCGATAATGATGACTTCCAATGTGAACAATTTTTTCTGTTTCTTTTACATATTCCCCAAATTTATTTTCAAATTTTTTTAATTCTTTGTCCAATTGGAAAATGTCTTTTACAAAAAAGCCATAAATCAAATGCCACCTGCCATCACACTGCAATATCTGACCAGATAGTGGGTGTCTTTCAAGATAATTTAAAATTTCAATTCTTTTGTTTTTTGTAATGTTTTGTAATCTAACATAAATACCATAATATGTCCAGCCTAATTTTTTATAATTAATAATTGTTTTGAATTCTTTAATTATTCCTTTCTGCAAAAGATTTTTTATCCTTCTTTCTACGACCGAAGAAGATAGTCTAAGTTTTCTTCCAATCTGATTAAATGATGCTTTTGCATTTTTATCTAATTCCGCAAGGATTTTATAATCTCTTAAAGTTAAATTTGTCATAGTGATGTATTGTAGTATGTATTTTATAAATTTTACTGTTTTATACTGTTTTTCAAGCGAAAGTAATAAATACATGTTATTCCTATAAAATAGTATGAGTCATACAAGTGAAAATGTTTGGATGGTAGAACAATGCCAAAGAATGAATAACTATACTGGATGTGGTGGTTATAGTTCTGACCTTGAAGAAAGGCAAAAAAAAGAAGAACAAAAACAAAAAGATGAAGAAACTAAAAACAATTTTGAAAATGTATTATTAGAACTTGATAAAACATATAGTGCGCCTGCAGTATGGACTAAAATAAATATTATTGTGAAAAGCCAAAAAAGTCAATTAAATGCTGATACTTTCGCAGATAGACTGGCAAAAAAACTCCAACTTACTTGGCGTCGTTATGGGAAAGAAAGCAGAGAAGAGGGTTATATTGCATCCCAAGGAGGAAAGTATAAGACACAGAACTGTCCCCAACATTATATTCTTTATTTCCCGCTAACAGAAAATTCAGAAAAAAGTCCCAAAGACCTTGTTGGAAAAATTGAGCAGGCTGCTTCTGAAATCTTGGAAAGTTCGTTAAAAAAAGATTAACAGGGATATTCTCCTGACATCCTTGTACGAAGCGAGTTTGTATTTAACTGATATATATTTTAGAAGATAGATTTATTTTTAAGTGGAGTTTTCTTGATTTTATTATGGAAGGAAATAGCGAGGCGAATAAAAAAAGCGTTGATACTGATGCGATTAATCAGGATGAGTTTTTGACAGAGGCGAAGGAGTTTTTTGAAGTGAATAGGAAGGAGATTGTGCGGAGGATGAGTGGAGAGAATAAGGTTGTTTGTGTTGATTTCGAGGAGTTTTCGGCGCATTCGCCAGAGCTTGCTGGTAATTTGATTGATAGACCTGAGGAGACGGTGCAGTTATTGGAGGTTGCGCTTGAGGAGCTTGAGTGGGCGCCTTCGGATGCGAGAGTTAGGTTTAATAGTATTTCGAAGGGGCAGGAGTTGTTTATTCGGCATATTAGGTCGAAGCATTTGGGGAAGATGATTGGAATGGAAGGTGTGGTTAGGCAGGCGAGTGAAGTTAGGCCACTCGTTACGAATGCTAAGTTTGAGTGTCCAAGTTGTGGGACGCTTATTTCTGTTTTGCAGATTGATAAGAAATTTAAGGAGCCGAGTAGGTGTAGCTGTGGTCGTCGAGGTGGGTTTAAGGAAATTGCGAAGGATATGGTTGATGCGCAGGTTCTGACGATTGAGGAAGCTAGTGATAATTTGCACGGGGGGGAGCAGCCGAAGAGAATGACGATTTTTTTGAAGGAGGATTTGGTTGATCCTACAATGGAGATGAGGACGACGCCTGGGAGCCGGGTTAAGATTATTGGGATTTTGAAAGAGATTGCGATTACGACTGGGAGTGGGGCGATGCTGACCCGGTTTGATTTGGCCGTTGAGTCGAATAATATTATTCCAATGGAGGAGAGTTTTGAGGATGTTGACATTAATGAGGAAGATGAAAGGACGATTCGGGAGTTGGCGGCTGATCCTAAGTTGGTTGATAAGATGGTTGATAGTATTGCACCATCGATTTGGGGACATCGTGAAGTAAAGAAAGCTTTGGCGTTTCAGTTGTTCGGTGGGGTGAAGAAGACGCGTAGTGATGGGACGAAGATGAGGGGGGATGTTCATGTCTTGTTAGTTGGGGATCCAGGTGTTGCGAAGTCGGTGATGCTTGGGTTTATTAGTGGAGTTGCGCCGAAAGCTCGGTATGTTTCGGGTAAGTCGGCGACGGGAGCTGGTTTGACGGCGACTGTTGTGAAGGATGATATTTTGAAAGGTTGGGGTTTGGAAGCCGGTGCAATGGTTTTGGCGAATAAGGGAATTGTTTGTATTGATGAGTTTGATAAGATGGATGAGGAAGATCGGTCGACGATGCATGAGGCGATGGAGCAGCAAACGGTTACGATTTCTAAGGCGACTGTTCAGGCTACGCTTCGTTCTCAAACTTCGGTTCTTGCGGCGGCGAATCCTAAGTTTGGGCGGTTTGATCCGTTGCAGTCGATTCCGAAGCAGGTTAATTTGATGCCGAGTTTGCTTTCGAGGTTTGATGCGATTTTTATTATTAGGGATATTCCTAGTCGTGAGAATGATGAGGCGATTGCGACGCATGTTTTGATGGAGCATAAGCAGGAGGCGAAGCATGATGTGATTGATAACGATTTGTTGAAGAAATATATTTCATATGCTAAGCAGAAGTATAATCCTAAGTTGACCGACGAGGCGATTGGTGTGATGAAGGAGTTTTATGTTGGACTTAGAAATATGCCGCAGATTGGAGACGGGCCGAGTAAGCCGATTCCGATTGGGGCGCGGCAGCTTGAGGCAATTGTTCGGTTGGCGGAGGCGCATGCGAGGATGAGGTTGAGTGAGGAGGTTGGGGTGAAGGATGCGATTGCGGCGATTGATTTGGTGAAGAGTTATTTGTTACAGGTTGGATATGATAAGGATACGAAGACTTTTGATGTGGATAGGATTACTGGGAATTCGGCGTCGGCGAGGAATAAGATTGTAGTTGTTGTTGATACGATTGAGGAGCTTGAGAAGAAGATGGGGAAGTTGATTCCGTTGGAGGAGGTGTCGAAGGCGTTGGAGGGAAGGATGAAAGGGAGTGAGGTTGATGAGGCGATTGGGAAACTGTTGAAGTCGGGGGATTTGTTTAGGCCGAGGAGGGGGTTTGTTCAGAGGATGTGATTTTTTGGAAAAGTTCAGAAAACTTTGGTTTTCTGGAAAGGTTCATCGACTTTGTCGATGGAGAGGTTCACAAACTTTGTTTGTGGAAAAGTTCAGCTTCGCTGGGGGTTTGGCGAGTTGGTTGTGGTTTGTTCGCGCTTGTGGGAAGGTATAAAAAGACTTTCTGATTTGTTGCTGAATGGGGAAAAAAGATGTGGCTATTGTGAAGTGGGCTGGGGGGAAAAGACAACTCTTGCCTCAATTGGGGCCTTTGTTTCCTAAAAAAATTAATAGATATTTCGAGCCTTTTGTTGGGGGAGGTGCGGTTGCATTTTATTTGATAAAAAAATATAAACCTAAAAAAATATTTTTATCAGATGTTAATGAAGATCTCGTTAATGTTTATACTTTATTTTTTTGAAATCGTTTAACTTATATATTAGGTTTAACAAAGATTGGTATGGATTTGTCAATGTATCAAAAAGAGGTTCTACAAAATTATAAAAGCAATTCTCAAATTGCTAGAATTTTGACTGAGAATTGGTTTAGTCGTGAGATGTATTGCCCGTGTTGTTTGAATGAAGGTGTTGATGATTTTCCAAATAATCAAAAGGGAAGTGACTTCTTTTGTGAGAAATGTAAAAATGAATTTCAATTGAAGGCTTCTAAAAATGAGTTTAAGAGAAAAGTTGTTGATGGAGAATATAATACAATGATGAATATAATTTCTAGAGATAGTTCTCCGAATTTTTTTCTGATGAATTATGAGAACGCTAATTGGACTATTAAAAGTTTGTTTTTGATTCCTAAGTTTTTTATTAGTGTTTCTATGATAGAGAAAAGGAATCCCTTAAGTAAGAATGCAAAAAGGGCTGGGTGGGTTGGTTGTAATTTTTTGCTAGATAGACTTCCAGAAGAAGGAAAAATTCAAATTGTGAAAGATGAAAAGATTATAGAAAGAAACAAAATAAATAAGGTTTGGAAAAAAATGTTTTTTATGAATTCTAAAAAACCTGAGTTTAGGGGCTGGGCTAGTGATGTCTTGAAATGTGTTGAAGAATTAGATAACAAATTTGATTTAAGGGAAATTTACAAATATGACAGATATTTGAAAGAATTGCATCCTATGAATAATAATATACATGCAAAGATTAGGCAGCAGTTGCAAGTGCTTAGAGACAATAAGGTTTTGAGTTTCTGTGGGAATGGTAGATATGAGTTTTTGTTGTAACTGGATAGTTTTGGATCATTATTATAAAGAATGTTTTTTATCTTTATTTATGAGGATAATTATTTTGAATTACTGTGATGGGAGTGTTTATATGGGAGATGTAGAGGATCGAAAATTTGGGGATTATGAGCCTTGGCTTATAGAGAAAGGGTTTAATTTAAACGACATTGAATGGATGGTCACTTGGGATTCAAAGATTAGAAATATTTAAGTTTAGGTTGTTTGTGTCGAGCTTGGGCGGAAATATGTTGGGATAGATATTGAGAAAGATTATTTGGAGACTTCTATTCAGCGATTAGAGGCGATGGAAAGCAACTCATCAACTCAATCCCAATAATCCTTATAAAGTCATATTAACATTTCCAAATATGGTTGAAAATACGGGTGAGATTCGGAAAAGAAATGTTGCGTATAAGTTGCGAATTGGTGATATTCTGAAGGGTGTGCCGATGATGAATGAGGGGAAATTTCTGTTTTTGGAGTTGGGAGATAGGAAGGTTGTGCGGGTTAATTTGTTGGCTAATTGTGTTGATAAGTTTGTGCAGGAGGGTGAGAAGAGTTTTGCTTCTTTGACCGTGGATGATGCTTCGGGGCAGTTGAAGTTGAAGGTTTTTGGTGAGGATATTGATCGAGTGAAAAATATTATGCAGGGGGAAACTTTGCAGATTATTGGGAATATGAGGGAATGGAACGGGGAGATTTATATGATTCCGGAGATTGTGAAGAAGGTTGATGCTCGGTGGCTGTTGGTTCGGAAGTTGGAGATTCAGAATGCTCGGAAGGATTTGGTTGTTGATGAGAAAGGGGATAATAGTTTGAAGAATCAGATTTTGGATAAGATTAAGGAAAAGGAAAGTGATGGTGGGATTGACAGGGATGTTTTGGTTATGGATGTTGAGGCTAGTCCTGAGGCGATTGAGGGTGAGGTTAAGAAATTGTTGGAAGAGGGATTGGTTTATGAGCCGCGTCCGGGTAGGCTTCGTTATCTTGGATAACTTCGCCTGCAGTACGCTTCGCTGTCAGTAATCAGTTGTCAGCTAGTCGGGAGAATAGTAACATTGTTGTTTCATATTTTGGTTTTGATAAAGGTTTTTTAGAGTTCTTTAATATCTATGTCATCGCCGAGCATTTCGTTTTGTTTTGCTTGAAGTTTTCGTTTTTCTCGCGTTCTTTTTCTGTCGACTAGATCGTTTAATGTTATGTTTTGTAAATCTTCTCTTTTTGAGAGCCTTATCTCCTCGCGTTCTATTTTTTCATGGATTGCCTCTATTTCTTCGTCTTCTTCTAGTGTGCCTTCTGGATTTTTCATTTTTTCCTCTACCGCTTTCAATATTTCTTGTTCTTGATTACGATGTTTTCTTGTGAAATTGATTTGGGGTTTGTGAGTCTTTAGAAGTTTGATTCCGAAGAGGGCTTCGAGTTTTAGGAATATTTCTTTGAAATCTTTTGAAAGGATGCCTTTTTCTATATCTTGGATTATGTAGGGTGTTGTGTCTATTTTTTTTGCGAGTTGGGATATCGTCATTTTGGCTCGTCGTCTTGCCATATTTAGCGTCCAATAGTAGTTGTCTAAGACATCTGGATGGTGTTGTTTTGGTTTTGGCATTTTGAGTTTTGCGAGATTTCGTTGGGTTGTGATTTGGTCGTTGGAAATTTGAGTTATGTCACGCCGTCCTGCCATTCTGTCGAGACGTTCTCTAACGGAGTAGGTTTTGTCTGCTTGGTTTAGCTGGGATTCGGAGGGTTTTTTGATGATTGGAATTTTTTGATCTTCGGCACATTCTTCGCAAATGTTGATTATTTCGGCTTCTAGGATTCCCGGGTAGAGTTTTGTTTCTTCGGAAGATTTTTTACATATTATGCAGATTCCCATGATTTCTTTCTCTTTAGAAAAGGTGCTCCGCCGGAGTACCCTCTGATGAGGGCATAATTTCTCGCAAGTAGAGAAACTTAGATTCCAAAACTGCATTTTGATTTAGTTCCATGATTAAGATAGGAAATTTTATTTTTTAAAGAAATATGTGGTTGGGTATATACGTTAGTTTAGAAGGCGGTAGACTGAACTTGTGTTTTTTAGCTCGTAGAGGATTTCGTCATTATTAATTATGAGGGCTGGGAACTTTTTAATTTGATGTTCTTCCATTAGGAGATTTAGTGAGGTTAAATTTTGGTCGGCTGCGATTGGAAGAAGTAAGATGTCGTAGTTTTGTTCTTTGATATCTAAGAGCATTTTTGACCAGACATTTTGTATTGCTTTGATTTTTGTGTCTTCTGTTTCATATTCGTAAAGATAGACAACTAGATTGTAGTTATTACATCTTTTTAGGGATTTTTGGTTTGAAGTCCATAGGAGTGTTCGTAAGAGATCGTATTTTTTGTGAAGAAAAAACATACTATCTGTTAGTTTTCCTACTTCTTCATATTGCTCCAAGAGTTTTGCTTCTTCGTATATTTGGTCTGCGAGCTTGATATTGTTATTTTTTATTGCGTCGCAATTTAGATTTGTGTCTTCGAAAAGTCTGGATGAGGCCATAGCATCAGTTAGGCTGATTTCGGATTGAAGGTAAAGGTTTGAGATTTTGTTTGAGTTGCTTGTTTCGATTAGCATTCCCAAGAAAAGGCCGGCGAGAAATATTACTATTGTGATTATGAGTGCTTCCCAAAATACGTGTTTTTTTGACTTTAACATTTTACCATGTATTGTAGCCTCGCATGTACTTGTAGAATGATACTATTAATAGTGGAGGGTACATGAGAAGATAGAAAATTGAATATATAAATATGTCGCGGATTTTGTGGCCGATTAATTTTCCTGATTCTTTTGAGTAGGTGAGGGCGGTGATTGTATAGATTAGGCCGAGGGCAAAGAGGAGCATTCCGAAGAAGAAGAGGATGCTTGGGTTTAGAGATATATCGTTCATTGTGATGAGGGCTACATTTGCTGCTACGGAATATTTTGCTACGAGATATTTAACCATGATGTGTTTTGTGAAACGGTATGCTAAGAAGAAAAGTCCGGTGATTCCGAGAAACCATGAGAGGATAAAGAAGGGCATGATGAATAATCCCAGCATTCCACATTGGAAGAATTTTTTTCTGTATTTTGCTACTGTTTGGATTCCGCCTACGTTCCAACGGATTCTTTGATGAAACCATGACTTGATTGTTGTGGGAGGATAAGTGTAGACTATTGCTGGGATTACCATGTGAACTTTCCAGCCTTTTGATACGAAGTGCCATGTTATCTCTATGTCTTCGGTTAGATTTTTTTGGTCGAAGCCGCCGACTTGATCGAATGCTTTTTTCCTGTAAATACTAAGGGGTCCATTTGTGACGTAGATTGATTCTAGGAATCCTAGGAGTTTTCGAGTGAAGGCGATAATTTTGTATTCGATTGCTTGGGATTTTGTTAGGAAGTTTTGCTTGCCTTTGATGAGGACTCGAGATGTCACGGCTCCGACTTTTTCGTCGTTGAAGAATCCTACCATTTTTGAGACTGCATTTTTCTTTGGCATAGAATCGTCGTCGCTGAATCCTATTAGCTTCGTTTTTACGAATTTACTTCCGTAGTTTTTTGCGCCTGCTGCGTTGCCTGTGTTTTTTGGTGTCTTTACATACATTACTTTTTTGTGTTTTTTGGCGAGTTGTTTTATTATGGTAGCAGAATTGTCGGTTGAGCAGTCGTCTACTACTATTATTTTTTTTAGTCCTTTGTAGTCTGAATTTAGGTGTGCTTGGATGGTTTTTGCGATGTTTTCTTCTGCGTTGAAACAGGGGATGATGATTGATAGGGATCTTGTTTTGTCTGGGGAAATTGTTTCGTAGATTTGTTTCCGGTTTTGGGTGTAGACTAAAATGTAGATCATTAGGAAGTAAAATGCGATGAATGTATAGGTTAGATATAGGATTGTTAAAAATTCCATTTTTAATAATCTTGTAGTTGGTAGTTGGTAGTTGGTAGTTGGTGGTACGACTTGGGCAACTTTGCTAATTTCATTTAATTTGGTTCTCTTTATTTTGTTGTTGGCTGTTAGATTTGGTTACATTGAAGTATTCGTAAAATTCTTCGGAGAGGGAGAGTGTTAGGGTGTGGCCTTCGCGTTTTGTCATGACGAGTCCGAGTTGACGAAACTTTTTGATGTGTTCATATGATTTGTTGCCACGGATTTTGATTACGACGGACTGCTTTATTGGTTGTTTGTAGGCGATGATTGCGAGAGTTTCTTGTTCGGCTTTTGTGAATTCGGTCGATCCTGTTGCGAGTTTATTAATAAGATAGTGGTATTTTTCTGCGATGTCCATTTTGTAAGATTCGTCTCTTCGGATGATTCGGAGCGTGCCGTGAGAATATTTTTTTTCGAGGTTATGGAGAATTGATTTTAGCATGATTGGGTTGATGTCGGTCAGCATGATTAGCTCTTGGAGGGTTAGGAATCTGCCGGCGATGAAGAGTGCGGCTTCTACTTTTTCTTGGGCTTGAGTTTCGTTTGTTTCGAATTCGGTTTCTATTTCCAAAGCTGTGGTTTCTGAAATGGTTGGATGTTGAGTATTGGCGTTTTCCATAAAATTAGCTAGTTAAAAGGATTTTAAAAGTTTGGTGATTTGGTTTTTTTATGAAATGGTGGCTTCGCGAGGGAGTAGGTAGTAGGTGGAATGTTGCGCTTCGCAGTTTTGCATACCCCCAATTGCGGAGTACTGGGGCATGTTTTCGCGCGGCTTGTGTAACTGTTGCTATTTTGATTGTTGGTTTGTTTTTTATTAGATTGGTTCTACCTAGTCAACTTGATGACGTTTCACCTAATGTTTTTTGTGAGGAGGATTTGATGGAGTTGGCAGATGTTTATTATGTGATTCCGAAATTTGAAAATGTTTCTATTGATGAGGAATGGTGTAATGAGATTTTAAAGAGAGAAAAGAAATTAGAGATGCATGGGGTTTATCATACGTATCGTGAGTTTGAAGTTTTTAGAGGTGAGGAATATTTTAATGAGGGTATTGATATTTTTGAAGAGTGTTTTGGATTTAGGCCGATGAAATTTAAACCGGGGCAGTTAGTTTTGGGGAAAGAGAATAATTGGATTCGGGATGAGATGGAAGTTGATTTAATTTGGAATCAGATTTTTCATAAGGTTTATCATTGTGGGGATACGGGATTTTTTCCGAATTGGTTTATTAGGATTTTTTGAGTATTGTTATGATTTAATTTATCGAGGATCAACAACCCTTCCCATAAATAAAATATTTCCTGTTTCTTTTTCCTGAATTATAAAGATAAATGGATGGTCTGCTCTAAAGATATTTCTTGGCATTGCTATAAATTTCTCCATTATAACAGCAGTTACAGCAGCGGCTTCTGTCCCTTTTTCATCAACTTTAACATAAGCCTGATGGATTACTTGGCTAATAAATAAGTCTTTGTTCCCCGTCATTCCAGAAAAGTCTGCGTTGCCGAAAGCGATTGGCATTCCCAAAACGCTTAATGTCTCTTTCATAAAGTATTTTGAATCAAATTCAAATTTAGGTAAATAGATTGCATCTAATTTTGTTTCCTGCATTTGTGATTTGTATTCATTAAGTTTTTCTATGGTTAATGTTGATTCTATACTTTCAAGATTTTCTGTTGGTAATAAGATTAACATAGAAATTTCTTCACCTTTGTAGGGTAGCTCTAAGATTTGTAAATCTCCAATATCAGCATAATTAAAAGTTGCTTTGTCAGGATCCATGAACATTATTGGGACTTGGACAATATCGTTTTCTGTAATTTTAAAATCTTGTTCGCGAGTATCAGATTTATCAAATTCCCATTCCCAAGTTCCCTTAAAATAAATCGCGTTCGTAAGAACAAGTTTTGTCATGGCATTAAGAACGCCTTTAGGGATTAAATCTTTAATTTTATTGTTAGTTTGTTCTTCAATAAATGCGTTAATTGTCTGTCTTGATTTTTCAGTTTCAGAAACAAAATCTAAATTTGCTACTTTCCCCCCATAGTATTTTTCAACCCTGCTTGTGTAATCTTCAAGAAAAGGATAATCTTGCTGAACCCATAAAGCATTCCCTGTCCTTAATTCATAAGTTTTAGTTCCTTTATTTATTTCATTATAAATTGCAGCAAAATTTAGTCTTAAGATATTATTTTCCGGAAAATGAAAAACAGATTTCATTTCATTTGCTGTTTGTCCCCTTGCGCCCTCATAAGTCATTGCGAAAGCAGTAGAAATGCTATAAGGAGAATAAAAAATATTACCATTTTCAGCTTTATTTAATTCCGAATAGAGTTCAAAAGCAAATTGATTATTAGCATTTACTACCTGTTGAATTCCCTGTTGTGTTGAACCAGCATCATCTGCTAATGGGGGCTGGTCTGGTTGATAGGGAGAAAGAAATAATACTGCTGTTGCTGTAACTACAACAACCATAAGAAATACTATTCCAATTATTAAAACTTTTTTCATGTATCCAGTTATATATTATATTTTATAAATTCTTTGATTTTAGTGACTAAGTCCGAGAACTGTCCGATTTGAAACTCTTGCCAATCAACGTCAAATTATAAACTAGACATTTTAATAGCATTTCAATGTCCCTTGAATCGGCTTTTCTAGACCTTAAGTAATTATTGTGCTTTTTCTTTATTCTTGAGAATACACTTTCAACCAAAACTCTATAATTGTATGATTTGTGCCAAAGTTCTGAATTATTTCTCCATACATCAATTTGATCTTTCCACATTGCACTTTTTCCACCAGACGATTTCATGTTCTTTTTAAAATCTAAGAATGCGGTAATATTTTTTTCTTCACATAATATATAATTTTCTTTAGAACAATATCCTTTATCTCCCAGGCAATATTTTAGATTAAATATATTGGAAGATTCTATTAAAATGTCTTTAAAGATTGGGCAGTCGTGTCTTGTCCCATGAGTTGCCTTTGCATAACAGATAACTCCTGATATTTTTAATATTCCAACATGTATCTTTCTTGTATTAAAAAGTCCCTGCTTATTAGCATGAACTTGCCCACATCCACCAACGTACATCTTTTCTCCAAACCAGCTAGAATCAACAATTAAAGTGTCCTCTATTTCTTTAAAAAAAGTTGCTGAAATTTGTATTAATCTTTCTAGCAATATTATTATTTTTGAATCATTTGCATAATCATTCAATGTGCTTCTCGGAATTATTTTTTTAACAAATCCCTGATCGCATAATATCTTTATGTCACTGAGAGATCTTCTATAGCTTGTAGCATTGTATGACATGACCAATAAATGTTTTAGGATTTCTCTTTGATCTGCTTTTGGTCTTCCATTGACCTGTTCTTCCTCGAACTCAAGAGTATCTAAAAAGTTACAAGTAGCTTTCAGAAAATCTGTTTTTTCTTCTTGCAGTGAATTTTTCTTATATATTTGTTCCATTTTCTCTCCTGTGAATTTAAGGGCGGTCGTCCCATACCGACCGCCGAAAAGCAGAGCATAGTGCTTCCCATATTCCTAAACTTAAAATGTCCTGTTTAAGCTTAGTGTACAATCATAGAATATAGTTACCTTTTAAATCTTTCTATCTTCTGATAGTGTACACTGTAATAATGTACGTTTTATTATTCTAAACAGAAAATAGGAGATACATTTAAATAGTACACTTACCTAAAATAGTAATGGTGAAAAAAGAGGATTTGGACAAGTTGCTTGAGATAAATGCAGATATAGAAAAAATTAGCAAGATAAGTAGCGATGGTAAAACTCTTTTAACAAGAATCCCAAAAGAAATAATCAAAGAGCTTAAGGTAAATAAAAGTCAAAAAATACGTTGGTTCGTCGATGTTAAAACCCGTAAAATAAACCTGGAGATAGAATGATGGCAATTAGAAAAAAAAGAATACTCGACGGGACAGACAAAGAAATTCTAAGGAATCTTGTTAAAATTAAGAGAGGATTATCTGGAAGACAAATAGCAAAAAAAGTTGGACTAAGTGATTCTTCGATAAAACCCAGGCTAGATAACTTGAAGAAGAGTGGGTATGTTAAAGATAGGTGTGAGGGATTCAGAAAATATGATAGGGAATTTAATGGCAAAAAAAAGAAAATAAGATCATGCAGTAAGAGGACCTGGACGGTAGATTTTGATTAATTATGAATTAAGAGTAAACTTAATAGCTTCTCGAATTGGTATTAATAATAATTTTTTATCTTCACAAAATAATGGGATAGTTTTTCTTTCATCGTCAGTTAAAATTGCGGAATGAATACTCTCCTTTAAAATATACAATGAGTGCTCTCCAATTTCTAATTTATCAAAATACTTATGGGCTAATATATCATTTTTATCAACATTCTCTTCATTAATTCTTATTAATTTTTCCATACTGTTCTTGAAGAAAGGATCTAAATTCTCTTTTAGAATTTTTTGTGCGTGTTTATAAAATTCATGAAAAATATGTGGAGTGATGTATAACTTAGAAAAGGATGCCCTGTCAATAAATCTTTTTAATGATTGATAATCTAATTCCGAATAAGGAATGCCATCGTTTGTCCATTGTTTGAGATAATTCGTATTGTTTTTATAATCATATTCTCCCAGGAAATATATCATAAGTACAGAAGTATCTAGAAGCAATCCATTTCTTAAGAAACATGAGTATTTGCATATACTTTTTTCATCGCAATTAAATATCATATCAAGAACCAGA
Source organism: Candidatus Pacearchaeota archaeon (assembly GCA_023133415.1). GTDB lineage: Archaea > Nanobdellota > Nanobdellia > Pacearchaeales > GW2011-AR1 > JAGVXH01. The sequence continues at coordinate 6,413 of JAGLWM010000006.1, read as the reverse complement.
TATTTCTTTTTTTGCATCAACTTCTTCAATTATATTGTTGTCTCCAAAAGAACCATTATTCAAATTGACTTTAAGTTTATAATAAATTCTCTTATTGGATCCGAAGGATTCCAAATAGCTACAAATAACTACCCAAACACCATCAGATCCATTCTTCTTGATGGAATCAACTCTAAACATTAAATATCCCATTTGAGGATTTTGAGAATAAAAATGGGTCCTAACCATATCTATTATAGTTCTTGCGTCCTCAAAACTTGGTTTTTCTTCTGCCATATATTTTTATCGAAAGGTTCTTTTTAAATTCTACTTAAGAAAATGACTACCAACCAATAGAACCAAACGCACCTCCATTTTCATAAAGTATGAAAGTATTACCTGTATTTAAATTTTTGTTAAACAGAAGTTTTAGCTTGTTCTAATTATTAGAAAAGGTTTGAGAATCTAATCTTTGCATTCTAAACATTCCCATCTGGCGTTTCCACATAATCCACCAGGAGTTCCAAAGCCTCGTCTAATATGTTCGGTTTTCTTTTAGCAGTTCTTACAATATTTTATTTTTCTATCCAGATTTGCCATACCAACAATTGTTGGGATTCGTATATATAAACCTTACCCCTAATTTGAGGTATGGCATATAGAAGCGGATTAGATATAAAAAAACGAATAATTAACGCGTTGAAAAAAGGACCCCAGGTAATAAGTGAGATGGAAAGGAAAGTAGATACTTCTGACAGGGTAATAAAAAGGCATGTTGCAGAGTTAGAATACCTTGGGATTGTCAAAACAGTAAGATATGAGAAAAGTAAAAAAAATGGTAGACCATATAGTGTTGTTAAATTAGTTTAAAGTTGTGCAATATTTATTCGGACACTTTTCGCAACAAGAGATTGCTTCTCGGACACATTAACACTTCTCGGACTGTGTCGATTTTAGTTTTGAATTGGTTGTGTGGATTTTATTAATGAGTTAGATATATAAACATTCAGAAGTAATAGAAAATATGAACAGAGAGTTGATTTTAGTGTTTTTATTTGTGACTTTAGTGACGAATGTCGTAGCTCTGCCAATTTATGTTAAGCCCGTGAGCGATTCTGGAAATTTGCAACCGAATACAGCTTTTAACTATACATTTAATTTTACTAGTGATGTTGGTTGTTCAGAGATTATCTTGTCAAATTCTTCAATTATAACGACGGGGAAGGATGGAGTCGGATTTATTGATATAAATATTTCTGGGATCTCTTCAATTCCAAGTTATTTGTGTGAATATAAAAATGGAGTCTTAAGAATGACGCACCGTCTATCTAGTCAAATTTTTGATAGAGTTTATGCGGATACAATTAATTTGACTAACAACATAACTGCCTCTTATTATCTTGGGGATGGTTCTCAATTAACTGGATTAGCTGGTGGTGGAGATATAAATGGTATAAATACGGCTGGGAAATATTTGACTGGTGGAGTGGATTCTGGAACAGCTAATCTTTTATTTAATGAAACTGTTTTAAATCAAACTATTGATTCAAGAGATTCAGATACAACTTATACGGTTGGTTCTAATTTGAGTCTAACGGGGACAGAATTTGCAATTAATATGACTTCAGTTAAATCTTTCTTTGATACAATCTACCAAACAATAGGAAATTATTTAACAGATGTTACTGGTTTCGGCGGAGAGGTTTCTGGAACTTATGATAATATTGTTCTTGATAATGATGCTCTTGATGACCAATATGTTGAATTAATAGACTTACCGTTGGCAAATTTAACTACACCTTATTGTGGAAATATAACTGGAGCAACATCAAATCTTTGCACATTAACAGATACAGACACAACATATACTCATCTAACTAATTTTACAGATGATTTAGGAGATAGAGGATATACAAGTAATTTAAATTTTACTAACGATGCTGGTTATTGGAATGATGCTTCTGCTAGTTTTAATAAAACTTATGCGGATACTTTATATGCTGACATTTCTGTAACTAGTGATAATAGTTCTTGGAATGAATCTCATGCAGATTCTCTTTACGTTAATGTAGATGGTGATACTATGACTGGAGATTTAGACATGGAAGATAATGATATAAATAACATCAATACGATAAATGTTTCTAATATTACCTATGTGCATGATATTTATGCTACCGATGGGAATAGCATTAACATTATAGCAGGAGGAGATGCAGACGATTATTTATTAGTTAAGAATATTTTAAACAGACCGACAATAAAAAGAGAGGGTGGAAAGTTTATTTATTTTGAAAGTTCTAATGTTTATGATGTGGGTATTTCTTTCAGGGCTGATGATACGTATTCAGGAACTCTTAATTATGAAAAGGATAACCACATGATGACAATGTTAGGAAAAAATTCTCCATTGGGTTTTAAGGCAAACAGCGAATATAATAATTATATTGTAGTGGAAACAAAGAATCATCAACCAGAGATTAGTGTTTATAATGGGACTAAATTAGTAATAAATGATAGCTTGGAAGTTGTTGGAATTGTTAATGCGAGTGGAAAAATTTATTCAGAAGGAATTGAAGTTTTAACATCTTACACAGAAACGGATCCCTTATGGACAGCTAACCAATCTTCTTATTCAACAACTGCAGAGATAATTGCATTTGGATATTATAATAGTTCTGATTTCGTTATAACAGATTATTTTACTAAAGCAGATATTCTTGGTTTTGACTATTATAATTCAAGTGACTTTGACATCTCAGATTATTTTACTTCTGCCGAAGTCTTAGCATTTAACTATTATAATAGTTCTGACTTTGATATTAATGACTATGTAACTTCTACAATTTTATCTGGATATAATTATTACAATGCGACAGACTTTGTAATCACAGATTATTATACATCTGCACAGATAAATGGCTTTGGTTATTATAATGCTTCAGACTTTAATATTAATGACTATGCTACAAACATAAAGGTAGATAGCTTAGGAAACTTCTCTGCTTGGGATAAAGATTATAATGATTTAATTAATACTCCAACTTTGTTATCTGATTTTACAGACGATTTAGGAAATCGTGGTTATACTGATTTAATTAATTTCACAAATAGCCCTGGCTATATCACTTCCTACATAGACACAAACGCTTCAACTGCTTGTTCAGGTTCAACAACTTACTTAGATGGTGAAGGAAACTGTGATGATATTTCAGGAGTTTATGCTCCAATTAATTACGGAGACGATTGGAATAAGACCTATGCAGATGGAATATTCTCTACAATAGATGAACCTCTTTGGTCTGGAAATCAAAGTTCTTATGTTCCTTATACAGGAGCAGATACCAATTTGGATTTAGGCGATAATAATTTCAGCGTCGGAACTTCTGATTTATTTGTGGATAGTAATACGGGATATGTGGGGATTGGGACGGATAGTCCACAAGAAAAATTACATCTTTATGGTGCAGGAAATGTAAGACTGGAAATAGAATCAACGAATGATGACGCTGTTTTCAAATTGACAAATCCGACCTCTTCATTTGCTTTTTTCGCAAAAAGTAGTAGTGACCAATTTGGAATTTGGGATTATGGAATTGGGTTAGAAGTTTTTACTGCGAAAAACGGCAACATCGGCATCGGCACAACCTCTCCTCAAAATAAATTAAATGTTGTAGGGGATGGGAATTTTACTGGATTAATTTATGGGAATGGTTCTCAATTGACAGATTTGACTTTAACTGAAACAGACCCAATATTTACAGCCTGGGATAACATAACAGGAATACCTCACGCAACACCTTCAAACGGAGACATAACTCATCTCAGTCTTGCAGATGAAATTTATGATTTTGTAATTGGATTAGGTTATACTTCAATAGCAAATGTAGTTTCAAGTATTGGAAACTGGTCAGCAGATAAATCAGATTATTGGAATGCAAGTTTAGATTTAGATACAGTAATAGACGCCGACGAAATAGATGAAAGTAAATTAGGTTTAACAACGACTTGCGGAGCAGGAAATCATTTATACATAAATGGAAATGACTTTGCTTGTGAGACGGATGATGACACAACTTATGCGGCTGGGAATGGAATAACTTTAACTGGAACGCAATTTAATGTGACAGCGGATGGAGTTGGAGATAGTCAATTAGAATATAATACAGGTCAACATTTAACTACAACATCTAATCCTCAGTTTAATAATGTAACAGTAAGCGATTGTATAGTTGGTTCGAATGGAGCATCGTTATGCTTTGTTTAAAAGATAAAATAGCTCAAGTAGGAATTATTAGAATATTTAGTATTGTGGTTCTTTGTTTGATGTCTTTGATAGTTGTTTTTAGCGTTGTTGTTTATGATCAAATTGAAAGTGAGGAGCTGGGTGATTTTTTTTCTGATTTGAAGGAATCTTTTGTTAAGATGTATGGTGGAGTAACTGGATTAGTAGTGGAAGAGGTTGAAGAGGTTGTGGAGCCGGAGCCAGAACTGGAGGAGGAGCCTGAGGTTGAGGTTGAAGAGGTTGAGGTTGAAGAGGTTGAGGTTGAAGAAGTTGAAGTTGAAGAGGCTGTTGTTGATGTAAATGGAATTGAGGTGTTGGATGAAGTGGTTGAGGAAGTTGTTAATGAGACGGAGGTAATTGAGGAGGTAAATATAACTCTTGTTAATGAGACTTTGGTTAACGTAACCCTTGAAAACATCACAGAAGTAAACGTAACTCTTGAAAATATTACGGAAATAAATGTAACTCTTGAAAACATCACAGAGGTTAATGTAACCCTTGAAAACATCACAGAGGTAAATGTAACCCTTGAAAATATAACAGAAGTAAATGTAACCCTTGAAAATATTACAGAAATTAATGTGAGTGAGGTTTCGACTTTGCAGTATAGGGCTGTGATTGGTCGGCCAGTTAAGTGGATTAAGAGTGTGAATATTAGTGATGGGAAAAATTTGTCGATTGAGATTCCGAGGGATGCTGTTAATATTTCGGTTTTGACTGATGAGGAAGTTGGGAAGGCTTTGACTGAGGCTGAGGATTTTGAGGAGGTGGTTGAGGTTGCGGATCGTGAGGAGATGAGTGAGGGTGTGTTGTTGACTGGGAATGTTGCTTTGGATATTAGGGAGGGCGAGGGTTTGTTGACTAGGATTTGGAATTGGTTGATTGGTTTTACTATTACTGGTGAGGTTGTTTTGGAGGAAGAGTTGATTGTGGATGAGGTGATTGTGGAGATGGATAGTGTGATGGTTGTTGAGGTTGGGGAGATTGTCGAGGAGACGAATGCGAGTGAGGTTGCGGTTGAGTATTATACGGAGGCGCCGGTTGCGAATGAGAGTGAGTTGGTTGGTGGTAAGAGGATTGTTGTTTCGGCTCCTAGTGAATTGAATTATAGTGAGATTTTGGCTTATACTTTGATTGAGCAGAGGGTTAAGATGAATGATTCGCGTCTTAAGCTTTATCATTTTGAATCGGTTGATGAAGAAAATTTGACAGAGGATTTGGAGGGTGAGGTTGCGGAGTTGTTGGCGAATGGGTCTAGTGGGGTTAGGAGTGAGGTTGCGTTTGTTTCTTATGATTTTGATGCTGATGGTTATGTGGATTATATTGAGTGGGTTGTTCCGCATTTGTCGGCGCAGGTTTATGAGGTTTCTATTACGATTTTGAATGTGCAGAGTTATCCGACTGTCGGGGGGAATTGGACGGTCGGGTTTAATACGACGGGTGAGGCGAATTTGACGGTTAGCGCGGTTAATGGGACGAGTTATACCGAAGTTTATGATGATAATGAAGCGACGCAGGATGATTTGGAAATTTTGGAGTTAAGGTGCGGAGATGAAACTTTGTTTGATAAATATGGTTTGGTCGACGATGAAAATGTTTATTTGATTTTGGAGAATGATTCTTTTGTAAAACTGAATGAAACTTTGAATAAGTCATTGGGAGTAAAATCCATTTTTGTGGAGAATTATTCTTGTAACTCAACTGGATATTATACTGTTAAAGTTTTGACTCCGGGGATACATGACCAGTTGTTTGATTTTGGGGGTATTAATGCGAGTGCGCATAATTTGGCGAGTGATTGGTTTAATTCTTCTTGGACTTACAAAAAAGACATAACAATAAACCACTCAAAAGTAAACGGAAGTCAAGTTAATTTCCCAGTCCTAATCAACCTAACCGACACAGACCTAAGAGATGACGCTTTGTCTAATGGTGATGATATTGTTTTCACAAACTCCACTGGCATCCAATTAGACCATGAAATAGAATACTTCAACGGGACAGACGGAAGATTAGTTGCGTGGGTTAGGATTCCGACTTTGTCTAATGTTAGTGATACGGTTATTAATATGTATTATGGGAATGCGGGGGCGTCAAATCAGGAGAATGCTACAGGGGTTTGGGATGATAATTTTGTGATGGTTCAGCA
>JAGLWM010000005.1 GCA_023133415.1 Candidatus Pacearchaeota archaeon | reverse complement strand
AGGGCAATTCGCTTTGAGTAAGGGCGTTCTTCTTATCTTTCTCCATATCCTTACGAGATGCAAATTGCGAGGTCAATAGTTCATATTTCTCTCCCATAGAATAAAGATAAAAAATTAAGTTTTAAAGATTTGCAATTAAAGAATTAAAAACTCTCTGAGTAGTATTCTTTTGATACATCAAATGCATCTGTTTCTTGACAAGTTTTGCAAAATCTCTAGGATTGTCCAAGTCAACTTCAAAAATATTCTCTAACTTATGAATACATCCAGAATTTTCAGGAGAACCTTTTTTCTAGGCTCAAAAGAATAAGTTTTCAACTCCTCCAAAAAACCAATTCTATAAGCAGTTCTTTTTTCAAGGGACCGATTATTAATTACATAATTTATTAACCCAGCATAGTTCCGTCCAAATTTTCCTCCCCCAGTTTCCTTCTCCATTTAAATTCCAAAATATATTATTTTAAATATATTTCTGTTGCAATTCCAAAGTTACAAAACTTTATAAATATAAGAATTATACAATACCATGGAAAAATCAACAGGACAAATGGAAAAAAATGTTTCTGCAAGTTTCGGCTACGTAAAAAAAGATATGCTAATGTTAAATGACGCATTCTCAGATCTACACGACAAAGTCCAACACCTATCCTTAAATCACGCAATGCTTCTAGAAGAAATCGGAAAAATCAGAGACGAACTATCAAAAGTTGTTGTGAAAAAACCAACGAAAAAAAAGGTTATTCGAAAAAGAAAGTAAGAAAATAAAATTATATAGGTTCTTAAGAAATGCACAAAGAGGAAGAAATCGAAGAAGAAATGATATTTTCTCCCATGGGAGTATTCGACCACCCAAGAAGAAAAGATATAGTTGGACAAGCAGGTGAATTTATCGATGATTTTGCTGATAGTATTAAATCAGAAGAACTTTATCATGTAATGGGAGTTAAGCCAGATAAATCATTTTTAATTACAGGTCCTCCTGGTAACGGAAAAACATTTAGTATTGAAGCGTTGGTAAATGAGGTAAACAAGGAAACATCTGTTTCTCAAAATTTAGATAAAATAAATTTATTAGGATTTAAATATGATATAGGAATATATGGAACAGCATATATAAATGAAGGGAGTAAAATAATACAAAATTTTTTCGATGAATGTTTTGAAATGGCAATCAATAATTACAAAACAGTAGCAATATTCGATGAAGCGGAGGTCTTATTCGGAAAGAGGAGTAATAATTATTCGCATAAAGAAGATACTAAAGTCCTCGAAACAATCATGAAAAATATGCAAACAGCACACAATATGGACAATATGTATGTAGTCCTTATGTCTAATTTCCCAGAAGCCTTTGATAGAGCGAGTATCAGGGCCGGAAGAATTGATAAACCATATATATTTCAAAATCCAAATCAACCCGAAAGAGAATTTGCTTATAATCACGCAATAGAGCAGATTAATGATAAAGCAGGATATATGGTGATTAGAAAATATAATGTATCTAAATTGGCAGAAATATCTGACAGATTTAGCTACTCTGATATAACAGAATCGGTAAATTCGGCAGTTAAACAAGAAGTAAAAGAAATGTCCGATATAAAAACAGATAAAATATTAACAGCTGGATATGTTACACAAGAAAAATTAGAAAAATCAGTACATTCTCATAGAGACAATTTTATAAAAACTACTAAAAAATCAATTGGTTTTTAGATAATAATTCTTCAATTAACACCCAAGCCTCAAAGCCTATCTAAAAAAAATAAAAAACCAAAAACAATCGTTCTTCCGAAAGTTTCTGGCATAATTATTTAATATTTTAAAAGCACTATCCATAAAAGCTCCTAATCTTTTCTTTTATATCCCTTTCCAAAGCAGCATTTTTACTTCTAAGTTTCTTCTCCTTTTCTGCAACCTCATGTCTTAACTTGATTTCATATTCCTTAACTAGTTTCTCCTTCAACCATGCTTCCTTTTTAATTAATGAATCATGAATCATCTTTTTCTCTTGTTGCAACGCCTTTTCCATAGCCTTAACTTTCTGAAGTTCTATTTTCTGAAACTTCTCATTCTGCTTTTGCTTTTGCTTAAATAACACAGCTTCGCTTTCTTTCAACTTCTGAAGTTCAACTTTTTTAAGATTTTTATATTCAGATTCCTTTCTCTTAATAGACATTAGTCGTTCATCCTTCAACTTCTGAAGCTCAGCTTTTTTAGCATCACTATACTTAGCCGATTTTCCCTTCAACCTCTGAAGCTCAGCTTTTTTAGCATCACTATACCCAGCCAATTTTTCCTTCAACCTCTGAAGCTCAGCTTTTTTAGCATCACTATACTTAGCCGATTCTTGCGCTAGTGCCAGCCCCTTGTCCTTCAACTTCTGAAGCTCAGCCCCTTTATTACTTTCATACCTAGCTTTTGTCTCATATAATTTCTTAAGCTCTGCATCTTTAACGACTTCATATTTAAGCTCTTTTTCCTTGTGCTTCTTATCTAAATTCAAGATTTCGTTAGAAATCCCTAAATCAAATTTCTTATGAAGAAGGTGTTTATGCAACAGTAACTCTTCGTTAAAATGCTCCTTTAACTTAACTTTATGGTTCTCAAATTCATTTTTGAATTTTTTAGATAAGTTATTTTTCTCAAGTTCAATTTCTTTTCTTTTCTTTTCCTTAAGTTCCTCTAACTTTTTACTACTCAGCACAATTGCAACCTTCTTAACCTCATCAGTAACTTTTTTCTTAAACCTTGATTCCACTTCACTACCCAACTTATTCCTCAGGTTCTCTTCATATTTATCGTGGTATTTTTTCTCCACATCTAAATATTTTTTTCTAAAAAGTTTTTCTCTTTCACTTAAATCTTCTTTCAACTTTTTCTGAATAACCCCTTCTTTCCTCTCCAAATCATTAGACAGCCTTACCTTAATCTCATTCAAAGACATATTGAAAACATCATCAGATATCGAATCTACCTCCGGATTAATTCTTTTCAAAATCTCCATTTTCCTTTTCTCCTCCTGCCGATGAGATTCCAATTCTTCTTTTATATCCTTGATGTCTTTTTTTATCCCAGAAACACCTTTCATCTTTTTAGATTTCTCCTCAATCTTCTTCTCAAGCTCCTCAATCCTCTTATCGGTTTGATTAACTCTTTTTCTCGGCTTATATTTTCCGGCGATTTTATTCTTCAAAGTTTTAAGCTCTCTTTCGATATTTGGAATTTCAGAAACATGCTTTAATTTAGATTTAATAGATACAACCTCCGACGGATATTTTGATTCTGCCTTCAGCGTCCGTAGTTCCTTCTCAAATTGTTTCAATTTTTCAAGGCCATCCCTATAAATTTCAAAATCTCTTCGTTGAATTGTTTTTTCAGCCATTTTTAAGCAATTTCACTTTTCTCCTATTCACTTTTCTCCTTAAACCCCCTTTCACTAATTGATCCAATGTCATAACCCTTCTTTCTCCATTTTTCAAGCCATGCACCCATTCGTTTTTGTCCCAACTTCTTCGGCTCTTCATGCAACGAATCTGTATCATAACCCTTCTTTCTCCACCCACTAACAGCAGACCTTAACAAATCCCTCCCCTTACGACGTCCGACCTTCTTTTCCTTCACATGTTTTACTTTAGGTTTAACCGCCACTTTCTTAATCCTTGGCTTCGCTTCTTTACTAACTTCCAACTTCCGTCTTTTTCCAAAAAAACCCTTGAAGAATTCCCAAAGAGAAATTAGCATCTCTCCAATCCTCGCACGAGAAAGAATAACTAAGAGAACTATAAAAACTCCAATAAGATAAATATACTTTACAAATGACATCTGGAGTGAAGGCAATTTAATCAAGCCAGCCTTAGTAGCATAAAACAGAACTCCTACCAAAACTACGAAAAATAAAAACGTTCCAATAGAAACCTTATGTCTCCTTAGCCATCGTCTCTCTGAAATTAAAGCCTTATCTAATTCCTTTCTCTCCCAATAAATTATCCCAAAAAGTACAAGTATACCAACAATAACTAAGATAAAAGAAAGATTAGTTTTTATCACATCACCAACATCTGCTATAGCCTTTCCTGTAACAAGTCCAGGCCTTAATTCTTCAGGAATTTCCTCAACTCCAATTATCCTCCCTGCCCGAGCATAATACGAATCATAATTTACCTCCGCATAAAAATTATAAACCCCAGGCAAAATCGTCTTAGGCAAAAACAACTCCGTCGTCTCCGTCGTCTCATCAAAATCCGCCATATAAATAGTATCAAACCCCTCAGTCACAACCTCACCATCTCTAACCAACCAAAAATTAACAACAACATCCCCGTGAATCGCAGCAACACCCTTTAAATAATAAGTAAACTCAAAAAAATTCCCTGGATAAATCGGCGACTCAACATCAATTATCTTCATATCAAAAAGCTTAACACATCTATGCATCCAACAAGTCTTAGTCTCATTACAATCCGCATCCGTCTCACACTCATAAGCATAACACTTATTCTCAAAACAAAATTCACCCAAATCACAGTCAGAATCATTAACACATTCTGGAGTTATTTTTACACTACCACCGCCAGCCGTCGGAGGAGTTACCGGAGTAGGCGGTGTCACAATGTCAGGCATTATAAAAAAATCATCCGGATTGTCCATAAAAGTACTTGCCCCCAAAACCAAAGGAAACAAACTCAAAATAAATAAACACAAAATTAACTTTCTCATTTAAAACACCCCCCACCAGAACAATAAACTTCACACCTACTAACAGCACTATCCCCCTCAAGATACAACTCACTAAAATTCGTGATATTCGCCGTAGTATAAAAACTCCCGAAACCAACTATAGAAATATTATTCCCTAAAACATCAACATCAGAACTAATCGAACAATTATCTGAACAATCAACTTCCCAATTACCAGAACCAGGATAAGTACAACTATCAACAACCTCAAGAGTAATTGTCTTCGTCTCCGTTTGATTTATATTTCCAGCAGAATCATTTACACTAGCATTCAAATAATAGGTTCCATACGGCAAATCTGTAAAATTTATAAAAAGAGGAGAAGCTGAACTTGTTGTCGAATTAACTATCCCACTTGAATTATACAAACTAATCGTAATCGTATCAATATTTTCATCCACTACAGTCACATTAGCAACAATAAAATCCTGCGAATAATTTCCTTCAGCAGTCGTCGGAGAAACAAATTGAATTTCAGGATAAGTATTATCAATACTAAAATTACCCCCAAGAGTAGCACTGTTCGAATTCCCCTCCGCCGTTTCATTTTCATAAACCTCCACCTTAATTCTATAATCCCCATCCACATGCAAACTACTATTCCACTCATAATAAATAGAACTCGAATTCCCATAATTCGAAACAATCGTCGCATTAAGAGATTCGTCCGGATTCAACAAGCTAACATTAAACCTCAAGCTATCTCCCTCATCATCAGTCACAGATTGCCACGAAATATTAAACATTCCACCAATAAAATCCCCAACTTCCGGCTCCTCAACATGAGGGGTTGAAGGAGGATTATTTACACCCACTATATGGAAAGTCGTTGTCTCCGTATCATTTATATTATTAACACTGTCATTCGCAAAAACACTAACATTATATTGCCCAACTTGAGAAGTTTGATTAAATATAGCAAAAGTATAGTTATCTCCACTAATAAAAAAATCATCAACAGTCATATTCAAACCTCCCCAACCAGATGTTTCCGACCCTGGTTTTATCTGGATAAACTGCGCTCTCGATGAACCAGGCAAACTAATATTACCATGAACATTAATCCATTCACTCCCAGAATTATTCCAATAATAAAGATTAAAGACAGGTGTCCCAGTGCTATAATTAAATCTCTTTATCCTAAACTTTCCATAAGTATCATTCGTAGAAATTTCCGAAACATTTGTATTATTCCCATCATTATACCCAAACTTATAGAGATTCTCTCCATTTACCATAGTAAGAACCATATAAACTCTTATACCGGAAGCACTCAGACTATCAGTCGGAGCTGACCTCAAAGTAAAAAACGAATCCTTTTCAAAGTGAGTTATATTAAATGTCAAATTCAAATCAAAATCACCATCCACTCTTTTAAGACTATTATACGCACATTGCAACGTCGTCGGACCAGTCCCCCCATCTACAGAAAAAAACATTTTACCAGGAACAGTTCCATCAATATCAGTATAACAAATTTGACCGCTAGCACTAGTATTTTTATGCACCCAATTCACTCCTTCACTGTCACTCGAAAAATCATCATTAGGCAACCCAGTCGCAAAATCCGTTAAAGTATAATTCGTCCCATTCGGAGAACTCACGTTCGCATAAATTGTATCAATAGAAACTACATCACTTACATTTAAACTAATAGCCACATCCCCATTTTCATTCAATGTATGATTCAAGGGATAAACAACAACAACAGAAGGCGCGCTATTATCAATTGTAAAATTTCCATCTATATCATCTGAATTCGAATTCCCCTCAGCAGTTTCATTCTCAAACACAACAACACGTATACCATATAATCCATCAGGGACACTAGAGGTATTCCATTCATAGTAAATCGAATTAGTATCCCCATAATCAGTCACAATACTTGAATTAACTGAACCATTACTATTTAACAAACTAATATTAAACCTCAAACTATCCCCCTCTTCGTCGATGACAGTATCCCAAGTAATATTAAACAATCCATTAAGAATTTCATCGGGATCAGGCTCAGTAATAAATGGCCTTGACGGAGCATCATTAACAGCACTAATATTAAACCAACTAGTTTCGCTATCATTAATATACCCCAAGCTATCATTTACAAAAACAGAAACATTATATTTTCCAGACTGACTAGTTTGATTAAATTCCGCGAATGTCAAATTATCCCCGCTAAAAAGAAAATCATCAAAAGTTATATTCATATCTCCAAAATTTGAAGAAATAGACGCAGGCTTTATTTGTATAAACTGAGTTCTACTAGATCCCCCAAGACTAATATTTCCAAGCAGATTAACCCACTCGCTCCCCGAATTATTCCAATAATATAAATTAAAAACAGGAACCTGTTCGCTTGTATTAAATCTTTTAATTCTAAATTTCCCAAACGTATCACTTGTAACAACAGATTGAGAATTAGAATGAGTTCCATTATTGTATCCCAAAACATACGAAGTCACCCCTCCCTCTTTTTCAATATCAGTATAAACCCGAATTCCCGCAGGCAAAAAACTATCCTCACTATTAGACCTAAATGAGAACAATGTATCATCTCCAAAATTTGTTATATTAAATGAAATATTAACATCAAAATCTCCATCAACCTTCTTCAAACTATTAAGCCCGCACTGAACAGAGGACACACCACTCGCATTACTTATCGCAACAAATGCCTTCCCAGAAAAAGTAGAATCAATATCAACAATACAATTCGCACCAGTTGACAAAATACTTTTATTCTCCCAATTAACACCAAGACTATCTGAATCAAAATCATCACTTTGCAAACCCTCTGAAAAACCAGTCAAAGTATAATTCGTCCCATTCGGCGAACTTATATTTGCATAAATCATATCAATCCCAGACAAATCACTCACATTAAGGGTTACCACAGCCACCCCATCTTCATCCAAAGAATGCCCCAAAGGATGAACAATCTCCACACTCGGAGAACTAACATCTTCCAAATTAAAATAAGTCGTCTCACTATCATTACTATTGCCCGCACTATCATTCGCAACTATTGTTACATTATAACGCCCAAAAACAAACGGTATCTGAAAACTATTATTATACTTGTCCCCCAAAACATTCGTCAAATCAACACTAACATAAGTACCATCAGGATAAGTAATATTTGCAAGAACATTAATTATTGAAACGTCTGTCACATTCGCCGCAATTTCAATAGTATTAGTAATATTATCATAATAAATCGTATCGGCAACCGGAATTAAATTAGTTACCGAAGGCGCACTATTATCCACCGTAATTTCCTGAGTAATATTAACACAAAACAAATCCGAAGTTCCCAACTCACAAGCCTCCAAAACCAAATCATAAGTTCCGTCAGGAGTAGAATCATCCCAAAGATAACTTTCATTAGACTGATTCATGTCCGTAACCAAAGTCTTATTTAAACTCCCTCCCTGATACAAATACAAACTTCCATTCAAATTATCATCATTAGGATCAGAAAGTAAAAAAGTAATATTATAAGGAAAACTTAAATATCCAACAGAAAGTGGACTTCTAAGATCCACAAGAGGAGGATAATTATTAGTAGGATCAATATCCCAAGTTATATTCCCTTCCAAATATTCCTCGGTTCCATCACTATCATTCGCCCAAAACCGATAAACAAAAGCCGTCGGATCAGCCCCATCATAAAACCAATTTATATTTAACTCAGTCTCATAGCCATCATTCAAATTTGTCCAATTATCTCCAAGGTTTGTTGAATATTCCCAATGAGTTGTATAACTCGCCTTAGTCGCCTTATAAGTTTTAATAGCATAATAATTAGAAGTATTTTGCTCATTGGTCTCAAGAACTACATACTTAAAATCTCCAATTTGGTCAGTTAAATTTCTCGTAAAGATTTCCCTAAACTTTGTCCCAACATCCTGAAATTCACTTGGAAATTTCTGAGCAACCAAAACACATCCAGTAAAATCATGAACATGCCCATCTACATAACTACTATTACAAGCATAAGCTTCCAGAGGCTGGGTCGGATTACCACCATATTCTGCTCTAAAATCAAGTTTATACTGATCCGCATTAATCGGAACTAAAGTCTGATTGATTTCTATCTTAATATGATTATCTCCTGTAATTCTCTGCTCAGCCCCATTCTGCCACCTCACATCCGAAAAATTATATTCCGCATCATACCACTTGAAAACGTTCGGATTATAATGCTCGTCGATTCTCAAACTAACATTAACCTGATTTCCAGAACCCGTCTGAATTACAACAATCCTATCTCCCTGGTTCCCCTGCGTCCCATCATAAGTTGTAGTATTTGTATTATTGATAAACTGGATCCACTGATAAGTCGCATTGTCATAACTATAACAAACACTACTTTGCTTATTCCCCAAACTACACCCGTTTGTTCCATTCGCCGTAAAATTCAAATACCAACTATCTATAACCTGAGTAGAATCAATCGAGAAATTCAACTCCATATATTCTATCTCTTCCAAATTACTACTATTAAATTCATCAACCCTTCCCAAAGAACTATTCAATCCATAATAATCATCTAAATTAATCGAAAGAATTTTTTGCCCAATTACATGGATATAATCAACTTGACACCATTCATTATTCTTATCACTATTACAAATAAACCTTATTGCAAAATTCGGATTATTATTCGCATCACTTGTAAGCGTATTATTACTTAAAGTATATGCTCCCGTATTCGTTCCATCAACAGTTAAAACATTAATCCAATCAGTCCCATTATACCAATCCGCAAACAAATAATCTCCAGCTTCAAAATTATCCGTGTCATACCAAAAACTAAATGAAATATTTCCATAATCCTCAGTGCTAATATTTGTTAAAAGAGTGGAATTACTGTCAGTATTTTCAGCTTCAGCATGATATGTCCCATTGTATGCATCTTCAATTGAAACAATCCAATTACTACTCGCCCCCCCGCTCGTAGCCCAACCATTCGTAGCCAAACTTCCCGATTCAAAATCTTCAAAAAAATTCCCATCAAAAGAAGCCAAAGAACCCGCATCATGAATATAATCAAATTCAAGAGAAGCATTTGAATCATTCTCTCCATTCACTATTCTAATATCAAAAACATCATTATAGCCAGACATATTTTGCAATCTCAAATCATATTGATTTTCCCCATCCACAAATATCGAACCAAGCAAAATAACCCCATCTTTTTCATAGATTTCAACAAACATATCCGAAGTCCCATTTCTCACATAGAGATTAACAACATTCCCATTAGTCAAATTTTCCTCAAATGTGGCTCTAACATATTCATCATGATAAACAGCCTCAGACCACAAACCATCCTGATATCTAACCTCATCAAAAATATTCGAAACAAAACTCCTATTCTCATCTAAATGCACAGCATTGGTTATGTTAATTTCTTCCCTAAAAGCAGGATCATCCGGAGTTAAAATAAAAGAATATTCTTCACCAGGAACTAAATCAGTCCTAAACAATTCCCATTCCGCATAACAAACCCGCTCACTAAAATTCCAATCCCTACACCTATACAACTCCTTCCCCTTCGCAACCAGCGTAACACTGGCATTCGTAAAATTAAGCCGACTAGGATCTATCGCATAGCTCTGCACAGAATCATTCAAATCCAACTCCTCAACACCCAAAGAAAAATCATCATCCAACTCCAATTCATTAAATTTAATCCTTTTCAGAATACTAATATTTTCAACCTCAACCTCAGAATATTTATTCCCCAACTCTCTTTTCAATTCTTGTTTAAGCCACCCCAACTTCTGAGACACAACCATCACCGAAAAAGAATCCTGACTATTTTTTTCCTCATAATCAATTCCCTTAGTAATATTCTCCAACCTCTTAGGAATTTTCAATTTAACACTCACCTCTTCCGAATCCCCAAAATAATTATTCACAATTACTCTATCCCAATAAAAATACTCCGTTTCATTAATTACAAAATCATTAACAAACTGAATTGAATCGTTATCAGCTATTCCTGTTTCATTCAAATCAGAATTATTAAGCCCTTCAACTTGAGACAAATTAGTTTCGTTACCTGAAAAATTTAATAAAGTGATATTTTCCTCTTCGGTAAAATTAATTTCACTAATGTTATCTAAATAAGAACCGCCCGTTATATTCACACCATCCTCCAAAACATTAACTAAACTATCATTCCTATCCGTAATATTAGACTCCAAAGCACTCGCTAAATGAAAAACATCACTAAAAACAGATTTCATTTTTTCCATCAAACCAAAAAAAAATTCATCTAGTTGTTTCTCTTGAGAGCCTCCAGCCGACACAATCCCCAATAAACATAATCCAACAAATCCAACAAAAAATACTTTCCTCATTTAACAAATATACATTGTAGATGTATCCCCCCTTATTATCACACATGTAGAATTATCATAAATTCTGTGATTAACGGGGTCATGCTCTAAGAGAATTCCTTCAGTCGTGACATTCCCCCCAACATCAGCATCTCCCCCAACAGTTAAACCCTGAGTAACATTCAACCCTCCACTAACCCTAATCCAAGTATTTACGATATTATCAATTACATCACCAAAAGCAAAAGTTATTTTCTGCGTAAAAGTTGCATTTCCCGCTTCAAAATTATATGGAGCTACGTTTATATCCTGATCGGCATTCCCTCCAGACAAATTCATATATTTCCCATCAGCATAACTCTCATTCCAAGAAGAATTATCGCCAGCAGAAAGACAGTTCGTCCCATTAGACAAACAGACATCCGTCAACTGAGAACCATTCGCAAAAATATAAACCGAAGTAATATTATAAACCGAAGCATTCAAATTGCCAGTCATTACCCTAGCCCCATCCGTTCTCAAATATTGCAAATGGTCATCGCTATCCAAACCTCCTAAAGAACCATGATCCGTAATAACGACCCCCGCACTATCATACTTCAAAGCCACATAATCAATAAAAAGATCATGATTTTGATTCCCGGAATCTACATGATAAATCCTCAGACTAACATTAGAGTCATTTACATAATCCTGATAAGCTAAAACTTCCAAGCTATGAAAATTAAAATCTACCTGATTAGAAAAACTTCCAAAAGAATCATAAGTCGAATCATTAAAATTATATAACTGAATCTCTATCGTATGCCCAGACTTACCCGTATAATATTCTTCCAAATAAATTTGATTAAAAATTTCAACATCACTAAAATTAACAACAATCACAAATCCAGGTGCACTCGTTGTTTCCGAAACGTTATATGTATCCCCATCATTTATAGACTCAATAGAAGTCAAATTTCCCCCATCCAATGTTCCGACGATAGTTTCTATACTATTCGGAGAATATAAGACTTGAGAAGCCGCAATACCAGAATCAATTTCACTATCCAACTGAGACTCATTAAAGGCCAAGGCAGAACCATTAAAAGAAAGAAAACCAGAAGAATTATCCTCGATAAACCAATTAAACAAACCATTAAACCAACCCGCGCTAACATTTTGACCCACTTGCAAATTCTCTCCGATACTAACATCCCCACTAGCATTAATATCCACAACCCACAATTTTGCAACTCTTGATAAAAAACTACCTATCTCTCCAAAAAACCCATAATTAGAAGTAGTTATATTTCCCCCCACAATTACATTCAAAGAAGTATTCGTGCTAAAAGAATCATTTAACCAACCAACATCCGGAATATCATCTATTTTTGAATCAATACTCTCGTTCAACTTACTCTCATTAAATTCCAAAACCCCTCCATCATTCACAAACCAACCAGATAACCAAGAAGAAACAGATGCCCACCAAGTCGTAGAATTAGAGTATATTGAAGAATTCACATCCAAATTCCCCTCCTCAGATTGCAAAATATATTTCCCATCAGCATAACTCTCATTCCAAGAAGAATTATCACCGCCGGCTCCTCTATCATCAATCGTAGCATTTAACTTAGTCTCATTAAAAACCAAAACGACATCCCCACTACCACTCCCATTATAAATATAAATATTATCACCATGCACAGAAGTTATATCCCCAGTCCCATTAATTCCAACCAAAAAACTCCCATTCCCAAAATAATAATCAGCCGTAACATTGTCATTAACAACTAAATTCCCATCTTGAACACCAGAAACATCACGCCTCAAAAAATCAGAAACAGTTAATCTTCTCCTGGGAGTTTGATCTGAACCCGCAATATTTATATT
The DNA here is from genome assembly GCA_023133415.1 of Candidatus Pacearchaeota archaeon. Classification (GTDB taxonomy): domain Archaea; phylum Nanobdellota; class Nanobdellia; order Pacearchaeales; family GW2011-AR1; genus JAGVXH01. The sequence goes on along the minus strand of JAGLWM010000005.1, from coordinate 57,023 downwards.
CAAAAAATATTCTTTGGAAGCATTGTCACAAGAGTCCCAAGGACTCTGTTCCGTTCGCCACTGACCCCAATGCCCAGTAGTCAAACTAGTAGTATTACTAAAACACGCACTACCTCCAGTCTCAGCATCATATACCGTAAAATTAAAAGTATAAGTCCCACTATTAAAAGTCGTCCCAGTATAATACTGCCCCTGCCAAACCGAAACCGAAGAGGCAAAAACTCCGCCTATACAAAACAACAAAACAACAGATAAAATAATTTTATTCATTTCCCGCCTCCCAAAACATAAACCTTAGCCATCCCGATTTCCCTAAAAGAAATTTTATTAGCGCCTTCAAGCCGAGCCAAAACCACCCTAATTGTAGAACGAGAAAATTTAGACAAACTAACCAATTCAGTAATCGTCAAACCATTATCATTCTTCCCAAGAAACTTCAAAACCGATTTCTCACTACTATTACTATTTTTCACCATTGTCATCAATACCTATTACCAACGTCATACCATAACAACAAACTCAACATTAACCAAGCTCTTATCACCGAATAAATATCATTAACCCAAAAATATTTACATATAATTTAACATTTGACAAATATTCGAGCATAAATACTATTAAGTTATCAACAATACAAGTCGAAATCAACCATCATCCCAATTCGAATCTTACGACAAAACACGTCTGTCTAATAAAAGCACAAAAGAGAGTTAAATTTATAAAAGAAAAACACACTCATACTCTATCGGTAAGTCTCAAGATATTATCGAAAGTTAGCTCGATAAAAGTTAACAAATCAAAGCCTCAATAGTATAGTGGTTAGTACACGGCCCTGTCGCGGCCGAGATCCGGGTTCAATCCCCGGTTGGGGCGTACAGGACTTTTGAAACTTTCATGGGTGGACGTTATAAGTGTTGTGGTCATCTAGTTTATCGTTGCTGACATCAATTTTTACAAATTTTTAAGAAATGGTGGAAATGGAAATTGGTTGAATTTGAGACACCCAGGTAGGGCGTGATAGTTTTTTAGGTAAATTCTTTAATATTTATCTCATACTTAGTGTAAATAATACATATACTTAATCACAATAGTCTTTATATAGTGTATATCATACAATAACTTATGGTAAACACAACACAAACACAAATAATTGAAAAACGTCTAGAATATACCGACAAGTATTTCCTTCGAAGTAAAGAAATATTAGAGGCTGAGAATATTAATCCGATTGTGAGGTATCAGGTTTTTGCTAGACGAGATGTTGCCGAGCTTGAGGGAGTGGATGAGGCTGCAGCTTTTATTAAGAATTCTGTTGGAGATAGGGGGAAGGTTTATACTCTTAAGAATGGTCAGAAGTACGCTACTGGGGAATCTATGATAAAGATGGAGGGACGGGTTCAGGATTATATTGATCTTGAGACAATTTATTTGAGTATAACTTCTGGTGCTTTAACCGGGGACGTTGATTTGGATGCTTTAAGACAGGGTGCAAGGGATATTTATCAGGCTGCTGAGGGTAAGCCGGTTTTTGATTTTAGCGCACGACATTTCGCTCCACACCTAATCCCAGAAATCGCAAAAATTTGCCAAGAAGAAGGCTTCGCTGGAACATCAACAGATATTGGCGCTAAGGCTTGGGGTAACGTAGGATTGGGAACAACACCCCATGCACTATTCTTAGCCTATAAAGCACACATGGAGCAAAATAATATTGATGGTAATCCAACTGTTGAGGCCGCAAAAGCTTTTGATAAACATATAACAAAAGAAGTTCCTCGAACAATCTTAGGTTGCACATTTAACCGAGAATTGTCAGACATAGTTGAGACTGCAAGAGAAGGTATACCAGTTTCTGGAACTAGAATTGATACTTGTGGTGAAAATTATACAGAAGCGAGCCAGAATGTTAAACTTCCAAAATTAAATGTTTCCAAAAAATATAAACAAGGCAAAGGTGTTACAATAGCAAGTGTTTGGGGTCTGAGAAAAGGTTTAGACAATGCTGACCTGGGCAATCTAAAATTGTTTGTATCAAGTGGCTTTAATGCAAATAAAACTACGGCTTTCATAGAAGCTGATAAAATTTATCAGAAAATGTATGACAAGCCTTTATTTGATGCGATTGGGACTGGAAGTTTTGGATTAAAAAATTTGATAATGACAACGTCTGACATTTGTGCATATTTTGATGAGAATAAACAGATTTGGATTCCTAACTCAAAAGTTGGTCGAACGGAATTGCCTGGTGATAGGTTGGAGGAAATCTTATGAAAAAAATATTTTGGAATGTAGATACTCAGTATGATTTTATGAGAGATGACGAAAGCTTCAAGGGTGCATTACCAGTTCCAAATGCGAGAGGAATAGAAGACAATCTAGCCAAGCTGACAAAATATGCTAAGCAAAATGAAATTTATGTGGTGAATACGGCAGATTGGCATACTTTAGAAGATGACGAGATTGACGCAGAAAATCCAAACTTTGTAGATACATATCCACCTCATTGCATGGCAAATACTCGTGGTGCAGAATATGTTCCTGCAACTCGTCCCGAAAACCTATACAGATTAACAAGAGATGCAAAAAAAATAGACACTAAGAAATTAAGAGAAGCAGAAAATCTTGTTATAGAAAAATACAAGTTTGATGTTTTTGCCGGTAATCCGTTGGCTGCTAAGGCTATAAATATTTTGAATCCTGATAAGATTATAATTTACGGTGTTGCGTTAAATGCTTGCAATGATTTCGCTGTAATGGGTAACATTGAGAGAGGAAGGACAGTTTACGCGATTATAGACGCCATGAAAGATTTACCAGACCTAGCAGGAACTCCCCTGGATACCGAAAAAGTTTTAGAAAAGTGGAAAAATGCCGGAGTTAATTTTACAACAACTAAAAATATCTTAGAGGATAGAATATGAAAATACAGACATTTACAATTGTTGCAGGAAGTTCGGCTTGTAATGCCAAATGTCCTTATTGTGTTTCCCAGATGACTCCAAAACAAGGTATTGGCAAAGAGAAACCAGTTGTTAATTGGAGAAATTTTGAGAAAGCCTGCAATTTTGCCAAGATGAATAGTGTGAGTACTGTGTTAATAACAGGTAAGGGTGAACCGACTCTTTTTCCAGAACAAATTACAGAGTTTTTAATGAAGTTAAAAAGATTCGAGTTTCCTTTTATTGAGATTCAGACGAATGGAATTGTTCTATTGGATAAGAAATACAATAAACATTTAGAGGAATGGTATAAGCTTGGCTTGACCACCATTGCGATTTCAATTGCTCATTATGATAAGGGAAAAAATAAGGAAATTTTTACCCCACATAGAGAATATATTGATTTGGAAAAACTGGTTGACAAGTTACATGCGATTGGATATACTGTGAGATTTAGCTGTACTTTAATTAAGGGTTTTGTAGATAGTGAAAACGAAGCAAGAGCTTTGATAGAGATAACCAAGAAATGGAATGTTGAACAATTAAGCCTTAGGAAACTTGCGGTACCACAGAAATCTAAATGTAAGAAAGTTTATGAGTGGACAATAAACAATATACTTAGTGACGATGATTACGATAAGATTGAATCATTTATTAGGAAAAATGGAAATCAGTTGCTTACGCTTGCTCATGGAGCCGTTATTTATGATTTTGAGGGTCAAAATATTTGCTTGACAAATGCATTAACAATTGAATCAAGCAAGGAAGATGTTCGACAAATTATCTTTTTCCCAGATGGACATCTAAGATATGACTGGCAATATAAGGGGGCAATTTTAATATGAAGAATCGGAATAAGCTGAATGCAATTAGGGGAGTTTATTGTTATTATTTTCCTGAGGTTAGGAAAGTGATAGATGAAGTTTCGGAAAAATTTCCACACGACGTTTTTTTAAGCTCAATTGATCCGGGTTTGGATGATTTTGACAAGCCGATTATCAAGAAATTTGTCAAGTATTATGCCGCCGATGTCCCCGCATTGAAAGATTTTAAATACAGTTATTCTACAGATGGATCGCGGCAGGGTATATTTCATTTACTTGCTGAAATTAAGACAAAAAACCCGGATGTGGTAGTGTATGTTCTCGACGGAGAGTATGAGGGTTACTCAGAATATGCAACTCGACTCAATATAAAAATTGTCGAAGTTGATGAGGACGAGGATTTTACGAAATTGAAACCAGGATATTTTTTTATATCGAATCCTTCTGGTAGAGACGGTAATATAATAAAGAATGAAGTGGTCGAGAAAATTTGTGAGACCCACAAGGTGATTTATGACCTAGCATATTTAGGTATGACGAGACACTACGCAATTGATGTTAGCCATCCCAATGTAGTCGCGGTTGTTGCTTCAATGAGTAAGCCGTTTGGCATGTATTACCTAAGATCAGGTTTTACCTTTACCAGAAAACCTCTAAAAACATTGATTGCGAATAAGTGGTTTAAGAATATTTTTTCGTTAGTTGTAACTGATAGAATTCTGGATAGAATTAAGCCAGGACAGTTGTACAAAAAATATAGACCGATACAAGAAAAGATAATTAAGGAAATAAATGAAAAGCATGATTTGAATCTAAAGGTTAGTGATGTTTTTTTGCTTGCTAATACAGATGATAAAATTGAGGAATTTATGCGAGGAGATAAATTTTGTAGGCTGTGTTTAACTCCGTATTTATTGGAGGCAGAAAAATGAAAATAAAAAGAGCATATTTTACTAATGGTGTAGAAAAGGCAATCGACGAATTAGCTAGAGAAATAATTAGGTTTACGAAAGGAACTGGTGCGGACGGTGGCGTTGTTGGTTTAAGCGGTGGTGTTGATTCGACAACAATTGCCTACCTGTGCAATTACGCTTTTAATATGTATAATCAGGAAAATCTAAATAATCCATTACAACTTTATGGCGTCATAATGCCCTCAAATGCAAATCGTGAAGTAGATAGACAGGATGGCTTAAGAGTAGCAAAAAATATTGGAATTGAATCACTGGTTATTCCAATTGAACCGATAGCTGAAGCATTTGCACACCAAATCCTAGACATTAAGGGAGAATTTCATAGAGGTAATTTATATTCTGAAGTAAGGGCAGTCGTTTTGAGCAGAGTAGCTGCAGCTAAAAACTGCAGAGTGATGGGAACAGGAAACAAGGATGAGGATTATGTTTTAGGGTATTTTACTAAAAGAGGGGATGGTGCCGTCGATAATAATATCTTGGGCAATATTCCAAAAAGATTAGTGAAAGATTTGGCAAAACATTTGGGTGTGTCAGAAGATCTCGTTAATAGGGTTCCAACTGCAGCCTTGTGGAAGGGACAGACTGATGAAAGAGAACTCGGATATACTTACGAGCAGGCAGAACTGATTCAAAATGGATTTGATCAGGAGTATACCTCAATACAAATCCAAAAAATTACAGGATTTAAGAAAGAAATTATTAATGATGTGGCAAGAAGACACAGGATTACGCAGCACAAGAGAGAGATTCCCCTAATTGGTGAACTAAATTTATCTTATGAGGTGGAAAAATGAAAGTAGGACTTTTTGGCGGTAGCTTTAATCCTATTCACAAGTCTCATATAGAAGTTATCAATAAAACTTTAGAATCCAAGGTTGTCGAAGAGGTATGGATTATTCCTTGTAAAGAACATGCCTTTGGTAAGAATCTTTTAAATTCTGAGCAAAGGATTAGGATGATTGAATATGCAATTAAAGAAATAGATAGTGTCAAAATTAATCGTGTTGAACTGAATTCTAAAGGTATTAATTATACTATTGATACTGTACGGAAATTAAAGAAAGAATTCAACCATGATTTTTATTTCATTATTGGTTCTGATGTTTTACCTGATTTGCCCTACTGGAAAAAGAATGAAGAATTGGTGGAGCTAGTTAACTTCCTTGTTTTCGAAAGAAAAGGCTATTTAATTCGAAAAGAACCCCAAGATATGACAGTCCAAAGAGGATCTTTTTTTGAAGTATCTTCGACGGAGATAAGAGAGAGAGTTGCTAAGGGCAAACCTATCTCTAGATTAGTTTTCACGGAAGTGGAAAATTATATAATTAGGGAGGGACTTTACAATGACCGAGTATAGAAATCCTTGTACAACTGTAGATATCGTTGTTAAAAAACAAAGCCAAATTCTTTTAATTAAAAGAGAGATTAAGCCATTCAGAGATATGTGGGCATTTCCAGGAGGACATATTAATTATGGGGAAGAAACAACCGAGAAAGCTGCTGCGAGAGAATTATTTGAAGAAACAAACTTAAAAGTAAATCTTTCTGACCTTGAACTAGTTGGAGCTTATTCAGAGCCAGATAGAGACCCAAGAGGACATTACATTACCCATGTTTATGTTGTAAAAAATTTTAGCGGAGAGCTTAGGGCCGCTGACGATGCAAAAGACGCGAGATTTTTCCCATTAGACGACTTACCAGACTTAGCTTTTGATCATAAGAAAATATTAGATGATTATATAACTAAATTTGGAAATAAAAAATGAAATTTGAAAAAGTTGTTGTTGTTGAAAGTAAGAAGAATACCAGTGAACACCTAGAAAGTTCTAAAAAGCTAATGAAGGCATTGAACGGATTTGATTTTTTCTGGACTTTTTATGATAATTTAAAGAAGGAAAAAATGCATAATGCAGATTTGGTGATAACTCTTGGTGGAGATGGCACATTTATAGAGGCTGCTAATCGAATAGAAGATTCTTATATCTTGGGAATAAATTCTCATCCGAGCTCAAGTGAAGGAGCACTGACAAGCTTATCTATGAATGAAGTAGGGAAGTTAGAAGAGATATTAAATAGGGAACTTAATGTTATTGAGAGACAGAGGGCGAAGGTAAAGTTAAACGGCGAAGTTTTAGATGAGCGTGCTTCTAATGAGGTTTATGTTGGTGCGGAAAATAATTTTCATACTTCCAGATATATAATTAACTATAGGGACAAGAAGGAAGAACAGCGAAGTTCGGGAGTTATTATTTCTACTGGAACTGGCTCTAGTGGCTGGTTTAAGTCTGCGGGTGGAAAACAATTCAATGCAAACGAAAAAAAACTTGGCTTTATAGTTAGAGAGCCATATTATGGAGAAAGAGTTTATGTTTCGACAGTTTTAGGGGGAGATATTTTATCTGATGAAAAAATTTCTTTTGAATCAAAAAGAGATTCTGGTGGAATAATTGCAATCGGATTTAAATTGTACGATTTTAATGAAGGAGATATTGTTGAAATTAAATTATCAGAAAAGCCGTTAAGAGTGATTGAGGGATTCTAGGGTAAATTTAAATATCTTATTGTTTTACCAACAACATGAAAGAGGAAAATATACATAATTTTGGAAAGCCATCTTTAACTGTGGATATAGTTATATTTACGATTAGGGAGGACGAACTAAAAGTTCTTTTTGTGAAGAGAGATATTAATCCCTTTAGGGAGAAATGGGCACTTCCGGGGGGTTTTGTTAGAATGGACGAGTCCTTAGAAGATGCCGCTAAAAGAGAATTAAAAGAAGAAACAGGTGTGCAGAATGTTTATCTTGAGCAGTTGTTTAGTTTTGGAGATATAAAAAGAGATCCCAGGGGAAGAGTAATAACTGTTGCATATATGGCTCTTACAAATTCTGAAAATATCAAACTGAAAGCAACAACAGACGTTTCAGACGTTAAGTGGTTTTCAGTTAAAAAAATTCCCACTCTCGCCTTTGATCACAAAAAGATTTTAGACTATTCCTTAAAAAGATTAAAATGGAAGTTTGAATATACAACTGTCGCCTTTTCCTTACTTCCACAAAAATTTACAATAAGCCAGATACAAAAAATCTATGAAATCGTTTTTAATAAAAGATTTGATAAAAGAAATTTTGCCAAGAAAATTATTTCACTTAATATTCTAAGGGAAGAAGAATTAAAGAAAAATGTATCACATAGACCTCCAATGCTTTACTCTCTAAAAAATAATATTGGTGAGATTGTAGAAATTATCTAAGTCTTGTAATATTATTAATCCACCCACCAAAATCACATCTCTCCAGTCACGGCGGTTGGGGCGTTTAACTATATGTTATACACTCTAAATCTTATTAAGTGAAATTTGTGTCTATTTTTTATGGCAGAGAGAGAGACATTAACCGTCATAAAATAGTCTGAGAAAACACCAAAGAAGATGATTATGGCCTCCACGAATTTAATAAATATAATAAAGATATTACAATTCAATTTCTAAATGAATTTGGAGGGATGATAAAAATAAACCCTATCTTATTTTTAGGTGAAATTGAAGAAGACTTCAAAGAATATGTTATTGCTTTAAGAAACCCAAATAATAAGGAACTTAGAGAAAATTTTGAGAAGCACTGAGAAGAGAGGCATAGAATTGAAGAAGCCTCCAATAAATCTGATTAAGATTAGTTAGATTATTATACCCTGAACTATTCTTCTAATTATGGTCAAATTTGATGAAAAATCCCTCTCAGAAATCTTAGTTAAAAAGTTAAGAGAGATACAGGAGTATAAAGAAATTATCTCATTAGTTAAGGAAAATTCAGAAGGGAATATCTACATTATTGGAGGGGCTGTAAGTAGAACTTTGGCAAGAGAACTTTATGGTGGTTCGCAAGAAACAAATGATTTTGACTTTGTTGTTGATAAGTTAAATGAAAAAATAACTGCAAGTGAGGGATGGGAAGTTTCATATCAAAAATTTGGTAATCCTACTTTTAAGAAGGGAAATGTAGAGGTTGATATATTCCCAATTTCTGAACATGAGTATATTGCTAAGAAGAAGCTTAAACCAACGATAGAAAACATGTTAGAAGGAGTGCCATTTACTATACAAGCACTTGCATTTAATATCAAAAATAATGAGCTAATTGGAAAAGAGGGAATTGAAGCTTTAAGAAATCGAAAATTTAAGGTAAACAATATAGAGTCTGCAAAAAACGTTTCAAAAAGAAAAGGGGTTACAATAAATGAACGGATGCAACATAAAGCAGAGACTATGGATTTTGGAATAATTCCATTCAATGAAAATTTAACATTAAATAAGGTTCTTAATATCAGGGCAATGGAAAATAATTGCACTGCTGCCATAATAATAAGGGATGGAAGTGTATTATTGGGAAATAGGGTATATCAGGAAAAGGAGTTATCTGTTTGGAATTTTCCCGGAGGTAGGTGTGACAAGGGTGAAACAATTGGAGAAGCCTTAAAGCGAGAAGTGTTTGAAGAAATCGGAATAAAAAGCTCAGATTTTAAGATTCTTGATTTTATTGGAGAGATAAAAGGGTCTTGGAAGGATGATATAGTTCATCTTTTTTATTGTTCTATTGATGGAGAGCCAATATTGATGGAACCCGAAAAATTCAAGGAGTGGAAATGGGTTAAGATAGAAGAAGGGCTTAAAACTCATTTTAATGATGATGCCATCAAATTAGTTCAAAAATATATTAACGATAATAATATTTTGGGGGTCTAACAAAAAGTTAGAAGACCGATTGGGGCGTTCAGCACTTTTGAAACATTCATGGGTGTACGCTGTAAGCTTTGTGGTTATTTTATATTGTATGGTTAATGGGAGCCGAAGGAAATGCAAATAATTTTAAATGTTATCCTGTGAAACTATTATGAATATTAAAATAGAATGGTCTTATTTGCGTTGTTTTATCTTCGACTTCTAGTTCGTCCCATAGCAACTCTCCTAGAGCCAGAAGCTTTACCTCGTCCAAACTTTGCTCCTCTACCCCTGCTTCTAACTTTGTTTTTGACAGCACCTTTACTCTTTCCACCGCCAGTCTTTCTTTTATCTCTACCTCGTCCTCGACCAATACCCTGGCCCCTAGGTTTAGGTTTAGCCTCAGCACTTTTGGCGTTAACACTGTGCCACTTATGCCCAGCATGTTCAAGTTTCTTTTTAATAACCCTCTCAATCTGATTCAAATAATTTCTATCTGCAGCTTCACAAAAAGAATAAGCAACACCTTTAGTTCCAGCCCTAGCAGTTCTTCCAATCCGATGAACATAATTCTCAGGCTCATTAGGCAAATCATAATTAACAACATGTGAAATATTAGAAACATCAATACCTCTCGCTGCAATATCAGTCGCAACCAAAACACTAACCGCCCCAGATTTAAATTCCCTCAAGGCTTTCTCTCTTTGGAACTGAGATTTATTCCCATGAATAGCAGCAGCATTTACCTTGTTCTTATTTAAAATAACAGCAATCTTATTTGCCTTATGCTTCATGCTAACAAAAACCAAAACCTTGTTCATTTTTTGTTGCTTAATTAAATCCAGTAATAACTCCTCTTTATTCTTCCTATCAATAAAAAATACACATTGCTCGATTTTGTTAACAGGAGTAGATTCCGGAGTAATTTGAATCTTGGATGGATTCGTCAAAAATTCCTCGCTAATTTCACCAATCTCTTTTGACATAGTAGCCGAAAACAACAGAACCTGCTTCTTTTCGGGTGTGGTCTTAACGATCTTTTTAACATCTCTTAAAAATCCCATATCAAGCATTCTATCCGCTTCATCCAAAACCAGAAACTCAACTTTCTTCAAATTAACTTTCCCCTGATCCATTAAATCAATCAATCTTCCGGGAGTAGCAATCAAGATATCAACACCCCGACTTAATGTCTTAATCTGCGGAATAATTCCAACACCACCATAAACGGCCAGATAATTAAAATTTAAATATTTTCCATAAGCCTTAAATTCCTCAGCAATCTGGGCAGCCAACTCTCTTGTAGGAGCCAAAATTAAAGCATGTGGGCCCTGTCCTTCAGTGGACAATTTCTGTAAAATAGGGATAGCAAAAGCAGCAGTCTTCCCCGTTCCAGTTTGGGCAATTCCAACAACATCTTTCCCATCCAATAACAGTGGAATAGTCTTGTCCTGTATCGGAGTGGCTTCGCTATAGCCCTTATCTTTCAAAGCCCTCAATATCGGCTCAATGATTTTTAATGATTTAAATTCCATAATATAATAGCAAAAATTGCCTATATAAACTAGATAGGTTCAAACAATCCTCTTATTTTTCCAACTTCCCCTAGTAACCTATCTCTAGGAAATCAATTTCGTTAAGATTGGATAAACCCACCGAATACCCTTAGTTTCCTTACTACTATCGGTTGGGGCGTGGAATCCTAGAGTTTCATTCTAAACATTTTATACCTTTCTCTCCTAATTATTATAAGAGTTTTATTTTATACTCTTGCCCCATAAAAAATCATGAAAAAAGAAAATAAAAAACCTAAAGTGGTTTTGTCAAAGCTATGGGCATGGATAATTTTAGTGCTTCTAGCCATCTTAGACGCTTCATTAGATATGATTTTTGCAAATAGCCAAGGGCTTCAAGGTTTTTTCTGGAAACCGATAGCTGATTTTCTAGGAACAATCTTTTTTATAATAATAACATCTAAAGGAAGATTTAGAGCCTTAGAAATAACAGACGCAACAATCACACCCCACGTGGAATTCCAAGAATTATCACATCGCGCCTCTTATTATATATTTTAAGCTTCTCCGCAAGTTGCTTTCCCGCATCAATTCTATCTTTAAACATTAGAATATTAAATAATTTATTTCCCAATCATCTACACTTTAAATCTTTATTCTGATTCTTTTTCGAACCTTTAGCAATTTTAATTAGCTTCTTTACTTTCGCCTCTTTTGTTTTTGTTCGTACCATATTATAAATGGAGATAACTGGACACAGTAGAAAATTTCAAAGGTAGGGTAATTCAACTCATTACCGTTTCCCATCCGTTTTCGAAACCCAATAGACCAGCAAGCACATCTTCATGCAGGAGTTATAGTCCATTCCCGCAATCGTAGTCAAGCATTTGACAGCTACTATCAAGTCCCAACCTTTCCAAGGTTAACTTGTGTTATCTCCACTCTATTTAGATTAGCTTTCTATATAAATATTTCTTTGAAAACCTAAACAGAATTTTTAAAATAAGTTTCAAATTGAACGAAAAATAATAATAAAAGAAATGACTGAAATAAATGCTAAAACAGCCTTATTGTTCATTGCCCAAATTATTGTTCCGATTGTAAAACTGCATATTTTACTGATTGCATAATTAGAACCAAAGAGCTTTAGAATTTTCTCCATCCATCAAGTAGACACATCTCTAGTCACGGCGGTTGGGGCGTCTTTTCATTTCCGTTCATTAGCTTCCTCATCAATCTCAACTCTAAAGCATCCATCATTGATTGAAACTTATTTAATTTGTTTTCTATTTCCTCCATAGACATCTAGCAATCATCCCAGTGACCACAAAATTACAAGTATTTATAAACGTGGGCACCCTTAATATATCATGTATATTGAAAAAAGAAAATCTGGAAAAAATATAAAATATTATTTAGTCCATTCCTACAGAGAAAATAATAAAGTTGAAAAAATAAGAAGATATTTAGGGGTCAATCTCTCAGAAGAAGAACTAAAAAGAAAAAAGAAAAAAGCTGAAGAAATAATTTTAGAATTACTTGAAGAAATAAATACCAAAGTATTCTTTTTTACATTAACAAAAAAACAAACAGAAACATTAAATAATTATAACAATAAAATTAAAATTACTCACTTAAGCAAAAAAGAATGGGAAAATTTTACAGAAGATTTTGTTTATAACACTAATGCAATTGAAGGTTCTACGATAGCAGAAAATGAAGTTGCAGAAATTCTTCACAAGAAAAAAGCCGAAAATGCAGAAGAAATTGAAATAAAAGGTGTTGCAAAAGCAATAGAATATATAAGAAAAACAAAAGAAGATTTATCATTAAAATTATTGTTAAAATTACACGATTTTTGTTTTAAAGGCTCAAAGCCTTTTTCTGGGAAATTCAGAAATGTTAATGTGACCATAAGAAACCCAAGAGGAAAAATTCTTCATACGGGAGTTCCAAAAGAAGAACTAAGAAATTATCTTAAAGATTTTATTGAATGGTATAAAGAAAATCAAAATAAATTCAAACCTTTAGTTCTGGCAGCAATATTACATAATCAATTCGAACACATTCACCCATTCCAAGATGGAAATGGGAGAGTAGGAAGATTATTACTAAATTATATATTATTAAAAAATAATTATCCTCCAATAAATATTATGCTCGAAGATAGACAAGAATATTATAAATCACTATACGAATATTCAAGAAGGGACGACCTAAAACCTACTCTTAAATTATTAATTAAGCAATATAAAAAGACACTAAAAGAGGTGTCTACAAAAAATAAGAAAAAGTGATTCTGTGGTCACCCCTTTAGTCCACCCCCCAAAAACACATCTCTCCGGCCACGGCGGTTGGGACATCTTCTCATTTTAGTATATTTTAGAAATTCTTGCTGGACAAAAAGTACATACATTCTTACGATTTTTGAGGGATGTTAAGACTTAAATAACTCAAAGTAGCTTTTCATTTTAGGCAAAAATTCCTCAGGATTTACCTCTAATTGATTTTCTAATTCTCCTAAAGAAAACCATTTAATTTCTTCAACCTCATCTTCTTGTATTGTAAAATCGTTAATATCTTTATCAATAACCAAATGATACCATTGAGTAAAATGATGATACTCCCCATTCGTTTCTCTCTTGGGACCAAGTTCAAGCTCAATATCTCTAAGTCCCAATTCCTCTTCCGCTTCCTTAATTATATTATCATAGTAACTCTCACCCTCATCAACCGTCCCCGCAACAGCAGGACCCCATTTTCTTGGATGATGAGTTTTTGTATGATGGCGTCTAGCTAAAAGAATTTCTCCTTTGGAATTAGTAATCCAAAGTGCAGATACTTGATAAATATCTTCTTTATCTAATGTGCCTCTTAATTTATGTCCTATTACCTCATCTTTCTCATCTACAATTATTATTTTAGATTTCATCTTATTTCAAAAAACTCAAAATTAGAATCGACACCACCAATAACCAACCTCGCATTAACCCCACCTCTTCTTAAGAGCGAAGAATCCAAATTCATGATATTAAATTCACAATTTTTAGTTTTACAAAAAGTGATATGCGGCCTAAATCTATCATTAATACCACTTACAATATCATAATCTTTTAACTTGCTAATGAGAACTCGTTGAATCTCGATTAATTTTTGGCTTTTTAATATTGATAGCTCTACCCAGCAGTCAATAGAAGATTTAGAAGGAAGTAATGTGATACCAGAAAAATCCACTTTAATATCATCAGCCATGTCTTCAATTATGCTCGAAAGCTTTTCTGAGTTCAATTCCTCTTTAGATTCAAATTTTATAAGTGTAGCATGCGGAATGGATCGACTCTCTAAACCAAATTCAAGATTCAAATTATCTTTAATTATCCCATAAAAATCATGAATCTGCTTATTAATTCTTTCCTCGAAAACTAAAGCAATATTGTAAATCATGTAAATAAATTGGCTTACTCACTTATTAAACTTTTTATCTCAAAATCCACTACAACACCGCTACAAATTTATTATAAGGAATTTTTATCTAAGTTTTTCATGGGAAGATTGACCCAAACAAACCCTTAAAAACTTCAACTCCCATATCTTCCCATGAACCCCCAAGAAAAATTCGAACTAATAAAACGAAACACAGCCGAAATAATCGGAGAAGACGAACTCAAAGAACTCCTCGAATCAAACAAAGAACTCTCGGTCTACATCGGAACCGCACCAACAGGAGCCCCACACATCGGTTATTTCATCTGGGGACTAAAACTTGCAGATCTACTAAACGCAGGATTTAGAGTCAAAGTCCTAATCGCCGACCTACACGCAGCACTAGACAACACACCATGGGAAATCCTCGAACACCGATACAACTTCTACTCAAAAATAATCCCACTAATGATTAAAGCAATGGGCACCAACATAACAAAACTAGAATTCGTAAAAGGAAGCGACTTCCAACTCTCAAAAGAATACGTCCTCGACATCTTTAAGCTCTCAAGCATGACCTCAGTCCACGACTGCCACAAAGCCGCAAGCGAAGTCGTAAAAATGGGAACCAACCCAAAACTCTCTGGCTACATCTACCCACTAATGCAAGCCCTCGACGAACAATATCTAAAAGTCGACATGCAAATCGGAGCGATAGACCAAAGAAAAATTTTCGTTCTAGCGCGAGAACAACTGCCAAAACTCGGATACAAAAAACGAATCGAACTAATGGTACCCTTCCTGCCAGGACTCATAGGCAAAAAAATGTCCTCATCGATAGAAGCCTCAAAAATAGGATTAATGGACGATAAAAAAACAATCCAGAAAAAAGTAAACTTGGCAGACTTCAAAGAGGGCAACCCAGACAACGGAACAATGGCATTTTTCAAATACATCATATTCACACTTCTCCGAGACAAAAACGAAAAACTACTCATAGAACGTCCAGAAAAATTCGGTGGCAACCTAGAATTCCAAACTTACGAAGAACTAGAAAAAGCAGTCAAAGAAAAATCCATCCATCCTCTCGACGTTAAAAATACAGCAGCACAACATATCACAAACCTACTCTCAGAAATAGAATCCAAAAGAGACGAACTCGAAAAACTCGAAAAACTAGCCTACCCAAAAAATATATAAACCCTTTCTTCCTCTTTTATTCATGCAAACAAAAAGGATGAACTGTACTTGGAATTCTAATACCCTTTTATCCTATGCCGGATTTGCTATTGTTAAGTTCTATTAATCACGCGACATTTCAAATGAAAAAGAAAAGAAATGTCGCTAAACAGACATATAATTTTGAAAAAGAAATCCACAACTATTGCCTTTCCTGCGGCAACGACATAACTCACCCACTCTGCCCTAACTGCATAGCAAAAGCCTTTGAAGAATGGATAAAAAAATTCCCCGAAGCGAAACAAATCAAGGCAAAACTAAAACCCTTCATGAAATACCACAATCATATAGAAGCAAAATCAAAACCCTGCGTCGTATGCCAAAAATCCGTCCACGTCTGCCCCCTCTGCTTCACAACTCACCTCCACAAACTTGTCAAAGAAGCCGGCTTAGGTGTCCGCCCAACAATAGAATTCCTATTCATCTTCAACTTCGATTTCGACCATAATGGATACTCTGAAGAACTAGAAGTCTATGGTGGATACTAATCCCGACCACCAACCAAGTCATCTGACCTCTCATAACCTTCCAACCACCCACCAAGTCATCCGACCCCTGAATTCTGACATCTGACCTCTCGGAACCTTCCTACCCACCACCGAATGACCCCCACCATCCAAACCTTTAAATAGAAATTCAACTTCAACTAACAATGAAAGAAGGTGATACGAACTTTTGTTGTCCAAAATTTAATCCCAAAAAATGGAACAACAAAAAAATAACATGGAAAGACAAACTTTTCGTCAAAGATAAAGTCTTCTCATTTTTCCACATTCCACTAAATTTCAACAGCGTCATAACTCAAAACATCAAAAGACTAAAAGCAGCAAAAGCCTACGACAAAGAAAGAATAGTGCTCTCTGACGAAAAATCCCCATTTTATTCTAATGTTTACATCAGCGCAAAAAAACCAATAAAAAGAGCGCTCGACATAAAAGTCTCCGGCACATTTCTAACAAAAGTATTCGAAGGTCCACGTAAAAATATGAAACAATGGGTCGAGCAAATGAAAGAATATGTCAAAACTCAAAACAAAGAAATCAAGAATTTGTATTTTTACCACCCGACATGTCCAAAATGTTCAAAAAAATATGGCAAGAACTACGTCACCATATTTGCTGAAATCTAAAACTTCTTAAATTAGTTTCCCTGAACATCTTTATGAAAAAAGCACTCGTCCTTTATTCTGGCGGCCTCGATTCTCGCCTAGTCATACGCCTCCTCCAAGATCAAGACTTCCAAATTACCGCTCTCTACTTCGCTCTCCCATTCGGCTGCGGATGCAGCAATATGAACTGCAACCTCAACCTCATTCAAAGAGAACCTATCAATTTAAAAATCCTCGACGTCCACAAAGAACCCCTCCTCTCAGAATATCTCAAGATCCTAAAATCTCCAAAATACGGAGCCGGAGCCGGAATCAATCCATGTAAAGACTGCAAAATATTTATGTTAAAAAAAGCCAAAGAATACGCCAACAAACACAAAATCCAAATCATAGCAACAGGCGAAGTCATAGGTCAAAGACCAATGTCCCAAGTCCCTTCAGCAATAAAAACAATCGACGAGGAATTAGGTTTCGAAATCCTAAGACCACTTTGCGCAAAAAAACTAAAAGAAACTTCCTTCGAAAAATCCGGACTAGTCGACAGAAACAAGCTTCTCAAAATCACTGGAAGAGGAAGAAAAGAGCAAATGAAATTAGCAGAAAAATACAAAATAAAATACCCCTCTCCTGGAGGTGGCTGTCTTCTTTGCGAAAAAGTTCCAGCTTCAAGAATAAAACACCTACTCGAAAAAAATCTAATTACAGAAAAAACCTTACCTCTAACAACAATCGGCAGACACTTTTTTATCAATGACACATGGTTCGTCGTCGCACGAAACGCCAAAGAATCCGAAATCATCTCAACATTCAAAAACCATATTCCAGATGATATAGGTAAACCATCGGTATACATGCATCAGCGACCAAGCGGAAACACAGCTTTGGAGCTCCAAGAAGCCTACTCAACCGGAGACAACGAAGAAAAACGAAATAAATTCACAATATATCAATTAAGCGAAAAAAAATCTTTAGCCCCTAAATTAAAATGAAAGTCTGGAAATTTACAAACGGTCGCGAACTAAACAAAAATGAATTCCTAAACTACTTCGAACGAAAAGTCTTCCGAACAATCCGAAGATTCCAGATGCTCCCAAAAAACAAGCTCTTCACACTCAAAAAAAGCAACGACCTAAACACAGCCACCCTAAAACAAATCCTCCAAACAAAATTTCAACTAAAACATTCAACCTCTCCAAACATCTCCGCAGATAATCTCTCCCAGATAGCAGAAGACATATTCAAAAATATCATCAGGGGAAAATTCCACTACCCACTACCTACTGCCCACTGCCCACTGCTCTATCTCTCTGACAAAGAAGTAAAACTTTACGCCAAACTAAAAAACATCAAAGGAACAAAAAGAAAACAAGACAAAAATATCCAATCTCTTTTCAATAAATTCCTCAAAAAAAATCAAGACCTCGAACTAAATATTTTGAAATCTGCACTCCAGTTAAATGAAAAAAGCTCAAACTAAAAACATAATAAAATTTGTAAACGCAATAATAATATTAACAATCTTAGCAATACTGTCATACAGCCTGATAAATCAAGACATCGTAAACGACCAAGCATCATCCCAAATCCAAACTTACGGACTATACGGAATCTTCGTTATCTCCTTTCTATTGGATCTCATCCCTCAAATGCTTTCCCCAGCAATGATCCTAGCAGCAGCAATTTTTACGAACATAAATACAACTCTGGCAATCTTAGCCACCATCATAGGTTCAACACTAGGCTCAATCATAGGATTTTCTTTAGGCAAGAGATATATGTTCAAAGCCGTAGACATCTTAACATCAAAAAAATCAACAAAAAAACTAACACTGATCACAAACAAATATGGAAAAATAATCATACCAATCACAGCAATCTCACCATTTCCCTATCTTCCCGTCCTCTTCGGAGCAATGAACTTTTCAACAAGAAATTTCATAATATACGGATTAATCCCGAGAGCAATCGGAATAATTATTTTCGGCTACCTAATAAATCTTCTATAAAATTTATAAACCAAAAGCCCCTCACTAAAATATGAAAAAGGGTGACAAAAATATTTACCTATTAGGTGGCTCTAGTCTAGTAAACGACATCGGCAGTGAAATGATAACCCCTCTTCTTCCTTTTATGATAACAGCCTTCGGAGGAGCAGGTCTCGCACTAGGTCTAATCTCCGGCCTCAGGGAAGGACTCTCAAGCCTAGTCAAACTTCTAGGCGGCTACCTCTCCGACATCACGGGCAAACGAAAACATTTCATATTCCTAGGTTACTTCACATCAGTCATCTTCAGAGTATTCCTAGCTTTCGCAACATCATGGCACCAAATCATCACCTTCATCTCCCTCGAAAGATTCGGAAAAATTCGCGACGCCCCACGAGACGCAATCCTAATTGACACAGCAAAAAAAAGAGGCCGAAGCTTTGGAATCCACCAAGCTATGGATACATCAGGCGCAATCATAGGTTCCCTATTCGTCCTCCTTCTTTTCTGGAAATTCCAATGGTCCTTCCCAAAAATCATACTAACAGCAGCAGCTATATCCACACTCTCTCTTGTTCCGCTCTTTTTCCTAAAAACCAAAAAACTAAAACCCAAAAAAACCAACTTCCTAAAATCTCTAAACAGCCTCAACCCAAAACTAAAATACATAATCTTAACCCTATCCGTCTTCACACTCGCAAACTTCGGACTATATCTCTTCATCCTACTAATGATCAAAAACATCACAGGCAGCTTTGTAATCCCCCTTCTCTGTTACCTTCTCTTCAATATAATCTCCGCAGCCTTCATGATCTTCTTCGGAAAACTCTCCGACAAAATAGGAAGAAAAAAAGTCCTATTATCCGGCTTTCTTCTCTTTGCAGCTGTCAGCCTTGCATTCGTCTTCAATACTTCAGACCTAAAATCAATAACAATAATCTTCGCAGCATACGGTCTCGTAAGCGCAATCACACTCTCAAATCAAAAAGCACTCGTTTCAGATTTCGCAGGCGATATGAAAGCAACAGCAATGGGAGTCTACTATTTTGTAACAGGACTCGTGAACATAGCAGCAGGCTTAATCGCCGGAATCCTTTGGGACATCTCACCGCAAATAATGTTCACCTATATATTCGCAGTGGCAATCATCGCAACAATACTTCTTGCATTCGTCAAAGAAAACTAAAAGACAAACACACGGTTTCACACTCGCCAAGTCTCCAGCAAAGCTGAACTTTTCCACGAAGTAAACTTTTCCGTCGATTCTTCCAACCACTCGCCAAGCCTCCATGCGAAGCATGAGCCTCACCAATTCTTAAAAAGAATTGAGCCTTTCCACAAAGTGAGCCTTTCCAATCACAACAGTGATTGAGCATTGATACCATTAATGACCGCTCTCAACCCATAAAAATCTCTCACAATAAAATCCGGCTTCTCCTTCTTAATATCAGCCAAGCTCGACCACGAACACTTATTATGAATCGCCACAGAAACACAACCAGCCTTTCGTGCAAAATCAACATCCGAAAATCTATCCCCAATATAAATAGTCTCTGACGCCTTAATCCCTATCTTCTCAAACAACTTCTTCAAAATCTCATCCTTTTGACAATCCTTCTCCGCTCCATAAACCTCACTAAACAACCCCTCAAGCTTCAACCTCTTTATCGACACCTTCAAAAATCCAACATCCGAATTTGAAACAACAATCAACGGCAAATCCTTCTTCATCTCCCAAAGCGGCTTCAACGAAACACACGGACTAATCCCGCCCTCCTTCGCCATCCGTGTAAAATGCTCATAAAACCTCTTCCGCACCGTCCTAATATCCTCATTCTTCAACCCTAATCCCTCCAAAATAAACCGCATCTTAATTCCCAACAAACCAAAAGCCACCCTCTTATCGTACTCAAAACCAAACTCATCCAAAGTCAAAACCAACGAATCCTCAGCAATCTTCCTAGCATCCGAAATCGTTCCATCAAAATCAAAAAATATCGCACGTATCACCATATCAATTAATCACAACCTCACTTTATAAAAACTTCTCAAATAGTCTTTAGGTATATAAATTCTTATAAATGAAAAGTACTAATTTATCTCATGACTCACAGAATTGAAATTAGTTCAAAAATTTCAGATGCTCAAGCAACAGCCATTAAAACTGGAATTGAAAAGATGGGGTTCTCTAATATTAAAGATATTAAATTGACTTATGTTTATACACTTGATTACGAATTTTCTTCTAACGAACTAGAAAAGATTTCGAAGATGCTTGCGAATCCCATAACACAAACATATAAAATAAATTCTCCAACCGATATGCAAACAAATTGGATTATAGAAATTGGTTTTCTTCCAGGAGTTACAGACAATGTCGCGCATACAACACAAGAGAGTATTCATGATTTGTTCGGCATAAAATTTGATAAAACTATTATTTTCACTTCACAAATGATATTTATCGAAGGCGATTTTAAGGAAGAAGATATAAAGAATATAGCAGAAGATCTTTCGAATAAGGTTATTCAAAGAGTTCATGTAAAAAATAAACAAAAATATATGGAAGATAATGGCATGGATTACATTATTCCTAGAATTAAATTACTCCAAGAACCAAAATCAGATATTGTAAATATAGATATAAATGACGAAGAATTAATTAAAATTGGCAAGCAGGGAATTATGAATGAAGATGGCTCAAGAAGAGGCCCCTTGGCACTTGATCTGGATTCTATGAAGATTATTAGAGATTATTTTAAAAAAGAGAAGAGAATGCCGACTGATATTGAATTAGAATCAATTGCACAAACATGGTCTGAACACTGTAAACATACTATTTTTGCTAATCAAATAGATGAAATTGAAAAAGGGATTTACAAGGAATATATACAAAATGCTACCAATAAAATAAGAACCGAAAGAGGAGACAGAGATTTTTGCGTATCCGTGTTTAAAGATAATTCAGGGGCAATAATTTTTGATGAAAATTATTTAGTAACAGATAAAGTAGAGACTCATAATAGCCCCTCTGCACTCGACCCCTTTGGGGGAGCCATTACTGGCATTGTGGGCGTCAATAGAGATACTATCGGATTTGGACAGGGAGCTATGCCTATAATTAATAGATATGGTTATTGCTTTGGATATCCTGAAGATAAAAGCCTATTATTTAGAGGAGAAAACAAAACAAATCAAATATTATCTCCAAAAAGAATTATGGATGGTGTAATAGAAGGGGTAGAAGTTGGAGGAAATTGTTCGGGGATTCCAACTCCTCAGGGATTTGTTTATTTTGATAATAGTTATCGTGGGAAACCTCTGGTATTTGTTGGCACAATTGGTTTAATACCACGAGATCTTAAGGGAAAACCAAGTCATACTAAAGAGGCACAACCCGGGGATTATATTGTTGTGGTTGGAGGAAGAGTTGGAAAAGATGGGATTCATGGTGCTACTTTTTCTTCAGAGGCAATGGATTCTGGAAGTCCTGCAACAGCAGTTCAAATTGGAGACCCAATAACACAAAAAAAATTAAGTGATGCCATTGTTAAAGGAGCTCGTGATCTCAATTTATATAATAGTATTACGGACAACGGAGCGGGAGGGATTTCGTGTTCTGTTGCAGAGATGGCGAGAGAATGCGGCGGCTTTGTGGTGGATTTGGAAAAGAATCCTGTAAAATATCCTGGGATTCAGCCATGGGAGATTTGGATTAGCGAATCACAAGAGAGAATGACCTTATCAGTGCCAAAGGACAAAATCGAAGCTTTCCTTGAGCTAATGGAGAAGAGAAGCGTTGAGGCCACCGTCATTGGAAAATTTAATGATAGCAACAGGGCTATTGTTAAATATAAAGAGAAGGTTATTCTTGATATAGATATGGATTTCTTGCATGATGGAGCCCCTAAAAAAACATTAAGTTCAACATATACAAAACAAACTTATGAGGAACCCAATTTTAGTTTCCCTTTCAATTTGAATTCTATTTTATTAAAAATGCTATCAAGACATAACATTGCAGGTTTTGAATTTATATCAAGGCAATATGACCACGAGGTTCAAGCGAGTTCAATTTTAAAACCACTGCAAGGAATAGGAGAGGTTAATGCCTATGCGACAGCGACAAAACCCTTATATGATTCCAATAAAGCAATTATTATAAGTCAAGGTATTAATTCAAAATATAGTCAAATAGATACATATGATATGGCTGCATCTGCAATTGATACGGCGGTTAGAAATGTTATTGCTGCCGGAGGAGATCTAAACAGACTTGCTTTGCTTGATAATTTTTGCTGGTGTAGTTCTAATGACCCGGAAAGGTTGGGCCAACTGAAAGCGGCTGCTAAAGCATGTTATGATTATTCTATAGCCTATAAGACACCCTTTATCTCTGGAAAAGATAGTATGTTTAATGATTTTAAGGGATATGATAAAAATGACAATCCAACGAAAATTTCTGTTTTGCCTACCTTGCTTGTTTCTTCTATTGGAATTGTTGATGATTATAATAAGATTGTCTCTCTTGATGCCAAGTTTACAGATGATTTAGTTTATGTAATTGGGGAAACCAAAAATGAGCTTGGTGCGAGTGAGTATTTTGAACTTGTTGGAGAAAATGAAAGAGGTGAGCCATATGTTGGAAATTCTGTACCAAAAGTGAATGCTTCAATGGCTTATCAAATATATTCTGCGTTTAATAAGGCTATTAATGAAGGTGTGATTGCAAGTAGTATTCCTGTTAATAGTGGAGGACTAGGAGTTGCTTTAGCAAAAACTTGTATTGCTGGACAATTGGGCGCGAAAATTGATTTGACAGGATTAAATCGGGCTGAAAATGTTGACAGAGATGATTTTATTTTGTTCAGTGAAAGTCAATCAAGAATTATTGTTACAATTGCTCCAGAAAATAAAGAAAAGTTTGAAGAAATTTTTAAGAATGTCAGTTTTGCAAAAATCGGTAAAATTGTTGAAGAGGAATTTAGTGTAATTGGATTAGAAGGTAATGAAATTATAAAAATAAATGTAAAAGATTTGACAGATGGCTACAAGAGGAGGTTTAAAAAATAATGAAACCGAGGATACTGGTGTTATCAGGATATGGAATTAATTGCGAGAGAGAAACAAAACATGCATTCGATCTTGCAGGAGGTAACACAGAAATTGTTCATGTAAACGATTTAATAAATAAAGAAAAAAACTTAAATGATTATCAAATTCTTGCTTTTCCTGGTGGTTTTTCTTATGGTGATGATACCGGCTCTGGTAATGCAATGGCCAACAAAATAAGATTGAATCTTTGGGATGAATTAATGAAGTTTATTAATTCAGGTAAACTTATTATCGGAATCTGTAATGGTTTTCAAGTTTTAATTAATTTAGGATTATTACCTTCGCTGAATAAAGATTATGGAAAAAGACAGGCCGCATTAACTTTTAATAATTCTACAAAATATGAATGTAGATGGGTATACCTTAAAAACAATAATACTAAATGTGTTTTTACAAAAGGTCTTGACAAATTATATATTCCTGTAGCACATGGTGAAGGAAAATTTTTTGCAAGTGAATATATATTAGAAGAACTTGAAAAGAACGACCAAATTGTTTTTACTTACACTTTTCCAAATGGGGAGTCATCTAAGGGAGAATTTCCTTTTAATCCAAATGGTTCTTTGAAAGATATTGCAGGAATCTGTGATGATAGTGGAAGAATTCTTGGGATGATGCCTCATCCTGAAAGAGCAATATTAAGTGCTAGCTCTCCTGATTTTCAGAAAATGAAAGAAAAACTTAAGAGACAGAAAAAAGATATTCCTGTTTATTATAATCATGCTCTTAATATTTTTAAGAATGCAATTGATTATATCAAAGAGAATAATCAGTTTTCAGAAGAATTAAGTTATGATACAACAGAAGTTGATGCTGATGAAAACCACTTAGCTAACGATATAATTAAAAAAATTGTGCCTTTCACATTTGATGACAGAGTCGTTGGGTCAAAAGATTTATTTTCATATCGTTTTAATAAAACTAAGGGAAACTTTATTGGTCAAAAAATAATCTCAATTAGCAATGGGGATTGTTTAGAGGAAGATATTAGAAGGGCAATTGAGGAGATTAAAATTAAAGGATGGACGCCAATTTTTGCAACAAATTATATTGCTTTTGGAAAACTAAAAGCTACTAATGCTGTGAAAATTGTACTTAAAATTATTGAAAATCTCAGAGGAGATGATGGCAAATTTATTCCTTTAATCGAAGGAGAGATTGCTGGAATGCCAGAACTAATTAATGAAAAAGATTCCGAAATAATTCTTGTTATTATGTATCAAGCAGATATCGGAGGAGAGGGATTAATTGATCTTTCAAATGCACAGGGGAATATTTTGACAACTCCTATTGATAGCGTGGGAACAGAAACCAAGCTTAGTTTGCAGTTGAATTTAATGGATAATTTGTTAATCGAACCTTCATGGATAAAAATATAGACAAATTGCTAGAAGGTTCTCATGCCTCCAACCGCTAGTAATAGGAGAGTATAGCCTTAATATTAATTACCTAATTGTTTGATTGGATTATAGATCAAGCCATTTTACTAAAGAAGCTCCAAGAATGACAAAACCAAAAAGAGCTAAAAAACCACCAAAATACATCCCCCCCATAATCACAAGGGGATTGGGAGACGAAGAAGCCATTTGTCTGAAAGTAAGAATATAATAAGAGCTGACTCCTAAAAGTAAAAAAACTAATCCTGTGATAAATCCTTTAGCATGTCCTTTCCTTTTTGTCATAGCTATAACATGTTTAATGATTATAAAAAACTACCTAAAAATCAATCAAAAGTTCACACGAATTGAACATTTCTTTCTGCGCCCCAACCGAATGGTCGTACAAAGTGTACAAAATTGGTGAGCTTTTACCCTCTTCTCAATTGCTCGCCTTCTCTATAATGGCTAATTTTTATATCCTTAGAAATTTTCTTATTGTCTATTGTAACCAAAGTTATTTTTAATTTGTCCCCTTTTTTCCCTAAAGTGTTTGAAAAACCGGTATGGAAAATAATTCTTTCATGAGTTCTTCCTTTTAATGAAATTGGGAATCTGTTTAAATCTTCGGAAGACTTTATTCCTATATCTGAAATTCGTTTATTTTTTTTAAATTCTACCCTGATGTCCCTTACTACATTTTCTATAGTTGAAGGATTAAAAACATTTATTTCAATCTTATACTTAACATTATGTTCAGTATGCCATTCTCCAACAGGTTGTCCATCAACAATATCTTCGGGGATGAATTCCAAATCTGCTTCTGCGTCAATACGTTTTATATCAAAATCTAAATCTAAACCTTCTAATATCTCTTTGTTTTTTTGAACTTCATACCACCTTTTTATTCCATCAAAAACCACTCCCCCGCCCAATAATGACAATAATAAAAAATATGGACTGATTTGAGTTCCGTAACTAAATCCCGCCAATATCGATAAAATTCCTAGAGTTATTTCAAAGACATAAAAGTTTTGAAAACTCAATTGTTTTATCATAAGGTATGCAGATAAAATATATATTTAAATATTACCTACAGAACCTGTACATGTACAGGTCCATTATAGGTTTTTTATAAAGAATTTTTATCTAAGATTTTTATGGTAAAGATTGACCCATATAAACATGAAGAAAGATGGAATAGGTGGAAGGCAAATACTGCTAACGGAATTCCAGACATAAGCAAAAAGAACTCTGAAATAATAAAGCAGTATTTGCATGACATGGAGCATGGGCTTAATGTCTCAGCGAAGAGCGTTAAGGGTGGACAGAATTATATTAGGTTAAATTCTTTGACTGAGAAGATGGTTTATTATGCTAAAAGATTTGATGAGGTATACGGCTTAGATGATATAACTAAAATAACAGAGGAGCAAGTAATGTTATTCTTTTCAAAGATGCGAAAGGGGGAAATCTGCAGACAAGATGGGAAGCCATATTTGTCAATGCCTTCCTTTGTAAAAATTTTCAAGGCGTTTTGGCATTGGTGGCAAATAGTGAATAGGAAGAAGGATATGGATATTCAAGATGTAACCGTAGATTTAGATAGCAGGGGGACTAAGCCAAAATGGGTATACCTGACAGAAGAGCAGGTGAAAAGGTTGAGTGATAGTGCAAAACCTCACTACAAGGCTCTTATTATGTTTCTATATGATACTGGAATTAGGTCGCCGACTGAATTGATTAATGTTAAGGTTGGAGATTTGCATAACAATTACAAAGAAGTTAATATTAGAGACGAGGTTAGTAAGACTTTTGGGCGAAGAATAAAATTGATGCTTTGTTCCGATTTGTTAAGAAAACATGTGGAGTATAATCAACTTAAACCAACTGATTATCTTTTCCCAATAAAACCACAGACTGTAAATAAATATTTCAACAGGTTGGCGGAAAGAGTCTTTGGGGATGATATGAGTGAGGCTGGGCAAAAATATAAGCAACTTACGATGTATGACTTTAGACATTGTAGTTGTTGTTATTGGCTGACTAGATATAAGTCTGAATCTGCTTTAAAATATCGTTTTGGGTGGAAGAAGAGTGATAAAATTCATTATTATTCTGAGTTGCTGGGGATGAAAGATACGATTAGCGAAGAAGATATGTTTGTGGATACTACAAAGACGGAATTGGAGCAACAGCTTTCGTATACGGAAAAGAAGTTGGAGATATCTAATGATAAGATTAAGGTTTTGGAGGCACAGATGAAAATGATTATGGTGAAGGTAAATGAGATGGAGGTTGGATATGATAGAGCCTAAGCGGATTGTTGTCGAGGGGAAGTTGTTGGATGAGTTGTGGGGGGCTTATTTGGATAGTTTGGATTTGGAGGGAAAGGAAGATTTGACGGAGTGGAGGAGTGGGGAGTTGTTTGTTTTGAGGAGAGTGTTTGGAAAGATATGTAGAAAATAATCTATTGGTATTCAACAATTTTCATATTATCTGAAAATATCATTAACTCTTTACCCTTTTTTGTTTTGCCGGCCGTATATGTTAAAAGATAATCCAATTTACTATATTTCTTATATAATTTTTTAATTAATTCTGTATTATCATAAGTTATTAGCCATTTTTGTTTTTTTACTTTTCCTATCGCAAGAGATATTTTTTTATGGTCATCGTTATCATAATGGTTTAAATAAAGTTCCTTACCCTTTTCATGATAAGGAGGGTCTAAGTAAAAAAGAGTTTTTTCAGAAAGCTCACTCTGTAATTTTTCAATTAACTTCACCGCGTCTAAATTATAAAGTTGGATATTTTTTTTATGAGAAGCAATTTTCTTTATTCTTTCTATTAGAGCTTTTTTATTATATCTACAATCAATTTTCCAGTTTCCTTTTTGCTCTAATCCTCCTATGGCCCCAGCTCCTAATATTCCAGAACGATTGGTTCTATTTAAGAAAAATGTAGAAAATCCCAATTTTAGAACATCTTCTTCTTCTTTATTTTTTTGTATTTCTTTTTGCTTCTTCCATATTTTTATTGTTATGGGAGTTTTCTCGATTAACTCACATAGCTCATTAGTATAATTTAATATTGAATACCAAAGAGCATAAATTGAACGGTCAACATCATTAATTATAATTTCTGAAGCATATTTTTCAATTAGCAAAGATAGAGCTACAGAGCCTCCTCCAGTATATGGCTCCACATAAGTTCCGCCCATTAAAGAATTTTCTTTAAATACTTTTTTAAAATAATTAGACATTTTCCCCTTACCTCCAGGATATCTTAGTGGGGAATAAAATGTCATTTTTTTACCTTTTCCTTTTTCGAAATCTCTTCCCATAATATCTCGAAAAATTCCTGTAGGTTGTCCCATGCGTTTATCATATCCACTGGGAGTGGCTGAATTTTTATAGAATGAACATATTCATTAAAGTGGTCAATTGAAAGTATGGAATTGCCCTTTGTCCCAACTTTTATTATGTTTCTAAGCTGTTCTTTGCTTGCCACATCCTCATCTTCTAACTTTTTAGATATTGTAGCTATTTTACTTGATAGTTTTGCTTGAGGGGAGAAATTTATTCCTTTTTGTGCTGCGTATTTATCCAAACTAACTTCTAAAAAAACTCTAAATAATACTCCTGCTGAATTTGTGAGTTTGTCTAATGGAATTTCCATTAGTTCATGATAGATATTATTTATCTTTTTTTCTTGTATTTCTAAATCACAGGTGTTTGGGATTAATATATTTCTTCCATTAGATTTAGGTAATCTTTTTTTCGCTTTCTTTTTCGCTTTCTTTTTCGCTTTAGGAGGAACCTTTACGGTTCGTTTTGAAGGTTTTGGTTTTTCTCCATACAGATTTTTCATAAATTGTTCTGTTAATTCTGCTGTATAAACTTCTTTCACATTAATGTCTTCCAAAATCATTTTATTGAAAAGTTTATCTAATCTTTCTCCAACTTCTTTCAGGGAAGTTGTGGGGTAGATTTCTTCATTAGTTTTTCCTAGTCCAAGATATGCCCTAGATTCTGCATTTGACAAGATACGATTAATTGTAGATAGCTTCAATTTATTTCTATCTTTAATTTTTGTTTTCATAATAGATTCATATAAATCAACGGCTTGGGTTGCCGGGCTTGATTTACCTTCGAATTTTTGCTCAAATCTATCTCTTTCTGCTTTCCCCCACTCAACCAATCCAACACCATCATTTTTCCCAGTGTGGTCTAATTTAATCCAAGTCGCAGCTTCTTCCTCAGTTTTATATACAAAACAATTAATTCTCAAAGGGAAAGATTTCTTTTCTTTTTTGGCTTCTTCAGTTAATTTCTTGAATTTATTCTTAAGAGAATCTCCTTTTATTAAATTTGGGTCATTTAAACATTTAATTGCCGTAACCCTTCTATTGCCTTCAAGAATTTTGTATAAATCCTTTTTGATTTCGCTTACTCTTAAATTCTTTGCCTC
Source organism: Candidatus Pacearchaeota archaeon (assembly GCA_023133415.1). Classification (GTDB taxonomy): domain Archaea; phylum Nanobdellota; class Nanobdellia; order Pacearchaeales; family GW2011-AR1; genus JAGVXH01. Next base: position 27,337 of record JAGLWM010000005.1, on the reverse strand, counting down.
GTCTATTCCATTATAGATAATATGTTTGGCTAAATTGAAAATTTCATTACCCTTTTCTTCTAACATTAAGTCAATAGCATCACTTTGAGTTTCAACTGGGTCAAAACGATAGTTTTCAGGATTAACCATTAAATTGTTTATATCTATTGTTTTTCTCATACATAATATTGGTAAAAGGTGTTTTTAACATTTGCTCTATTCTGCTTAAATATCAATTATCCCATTTTATCAATAAGTCTTTTATTTCCTTTTTTCCTTTTTCCAATCAATTTATCCAACTTCCTCTCAATCCTGTCTAATTGTGGATTCCTCCAAAGTTTCTTTCTACAATATTCAGAAAATCCAGTATTGCATTCTTCTGCTTCTTTTTTTAGCTTGGCAACAAATCTGGTTTCAACAAGAAGGTGAAGCTGTGCATTCTTTTTCATTCATTGCCTCCAAATTTCTTTTCATCATTTTCAATTTGATTCTATCTAGAGCAAGTAAAATATCATTTCCAATGTCCTAACTTATTTCTGTTTCCATAATTCATCTACTCAAGAAACATGTATAAACATATAATCGAAAAGGATTGGTTATGGACATTAGGTAAAGCAATAAACCTTTCAAATAAAATGAAAATTGTTTATTGTTCAATTAAATTTTTTGTAAATATTTTGAGATAGTTCCAATGTCTTTTCTTAGTCTATCAACTGAAATCTCGCTATCTCCAGATAAAATAAATTTAACTTCAGAATGCACATAAGTAGTAGATGCCAGCCTTGTTGTCCCAGCTTTTTGTTTGTCCGAGTCTCTCGTTTCTCTTGCTTTTGTCCCAGCATAAACTTTTCCCACAATCCATATATACACATTATCCTTTATCTCTGTAGGTCTAGATAATATATATACCACAATTGTGGCAATTAAAGAAATTAAAAATAAAGCAATGAATCCCCTTTGTAATATTGAAATTAATAGTAATAAAGTTGTAACTCCCAAACCAATTAATGAATATCTCTTGTATTCTTTAGCATTTTTTCTGAATCTTTTTTCAGTTCGACTTGCTTCAACGTATTCTTTGTAATCTTTAACTCCATCAGCAATATCGTCGTTGGTGATAGAACTCGGTCCTCTTTCAACTTCAAAGCCCAAATCTTCTAACTTGCCAGTTAAATTATCAACTGCTATTTCGGGATGTCCCCTTTCTACATTAACTTCCATAAAAATAGGATTTCTCTTCATTTCATGAATATTTAAATTTTCTGAATTTGACATCTTACTGTTTCTTTGTGACTTTAATTTAAATACCTTTTGCACTACGGGATTTTTATTTCTTATTAAAAGTATTTTAGAAAAAGCCCACCAATTTTGAACAGAAGTTACGAACATCTAAAATCATCCTCACCAAATAATTCACTTCAAATCAAGGTCGTGCACATTTTTCACATTTATTCCCAATGCACCCAACATATTTATTGTTCTCAAAAAGTAAAGTTAATTCGCAATGATTATCACAACCGTCCGCGATTTTGGTTTTGGTTTCATAATTTTTCTCCAATATACTATATCCTTTAAAATTTGTTTTTGACGAATAAGCTCTTTTCGCCATAATTCCAATTCCAATCGCACCCATCACATCACAATATTTTGGAACTATAATCTTATGACCAAGCTCTTCTTCAAATGCTTTTACAATAGCAATATTTTTTGCGGTTGCACCCTGATAAACAAAAGGTGGTTCTAACCTGATTCCTTTCGCCATTGTTAAATAATTCGAAACTAAAGATCTGCAAACACCCATCAAAATATCTTCTTTAGCTGCCCCGGCATTTTTTTTTGAGACAACCGCCGATTGAGTAAATACGCCGCACTTCGAAGGAAAATCCAATCTCTGTTTACTTCTTAGAGCAATTTCTCCAACATCTTCTATTTTAATTCCCATCTTCCCGGCAATAGATTCTAAAAAACTCCCAGTTCCTGCAGAGCAAATTGAATTTAGTTCAAAGTTTTCTAAAACACCATCGGTAAGCGTCATCAATTTTGAATCCTCTCCACCGATGTCCATAAGAGTTCTAACTTCCGGATAATAAGCAAGTGTTCCAACCGTATGTGCCAAAACTTCTGTTTTGACCAAATCAGCACCAACAAACATTCCAACAAATTTTCTCCCACTCCCCGTCACTCCAACACCACCAACTTCCGAATCATCAGCAATTGCTTCCAACCCCTTCTTTACCGTGTCTATTAGCCCACAATTTCTTAAATAAATTGAATCAATTAATTTTTCATTTTCATCTATTCTCGCTACCTTAACCGAAACACTTCCTACGTCAAAACCAATAAATGTTTTCATTTATTACTCCTCATTTTTATAAGTTCGACAAACGTTTCTAATCTTGTCTCTAGATTTGCCTCTGCGGTATTTTCATCAATCGGTATCCGAAGAAGTGGCGTTTTAGATTTTTGACAAATACTATTAATATACGGCTCAATAGAAGTTTCTGGCATACAACTCATAGGTAACAAATGAAGAACTCCCGCAATATTTTTATCGACTAATTCGAGAAGATACGAAATATTTTCTCTACCATGCCCTCCCAAGCCTCCATTAAAGTATTTTTCAGCTTTTTTGTCGTATTCTTTTCTTCCATTTGGACGATGAATTTTTTTAAAAATACTATCTCTAATAAAACTAGATAGAGTCACAGTATTTACGGGATTTGCCCCGAGATTTTCAATTTTTTTTTCTATGCCGTGGTTAGTTCGTTCGTCACAACACGTAAAAATTTCACCAATTATACCAATATTTGGCTTATTCTCAGACCATCTTTCCTTTTCCGTATCAACTTCTTTTATTTGATTATAAACCTGAAATAATTCTTTCGCTATCTTATAATAAGATGCTTCACCCAACTTATGCAAAACGGGAAAAATATTATTTAAATTAACATTATACATCTCAAAATTATACCCCATATCCTTTAATATAAATTCTTGAATTTTCCAATAATGCCTAAGCCGACATTGCCCTCTGGAATCATACATAAGAAGAGTATCCGCACCATTATCCAGAGCCTCAATAAAATTTCCCAACGTCGGCTTTAAAGGAAAACAAACCATTTCCGCAGTATTTCTTACCCCAACCTGAATAGTTTTATCCGTAGTTCTAGGAGGAAGTCGGATATTCATCCCAAGATTATTCAAACCCTGTGCAAGTAACTCCGTATATTTTTTACCCATCCAAGGAAATGTAACCTCACGAGATTGATTCATCTTCTTCCATTCTACATTTCGAATAACCAGAAATTCTCATCACCATCATCTCCAAGATTACGACTAACCTCATATATATATAACTTTCTAAAAAACTCAAGAAACTTTGTTTCTCGCCAACAACTGCTTCAACCGAGCCGCATCCCCACTTCTATCCTTCACTTCCTTAACAATATACGTCACATTCTCCCCAATCTCCTTCCCTTTCACAACCTTCAAATCCCGTATCAACTTCTTCCTCACAACCTCCGATATTATAACTCGCCCAGAATCAACATCACTCATTCTCTTCGCAAAAGAAATCGTATTCCCAATACTCGTATACTTCAACTTTTCTCCAGCCTTAGATGCAATAAGTTCCCCAACATGAACTCCCAGACCAAACTCAATCTTATCCTTAAATTTCTTATTATGCTCATTTAATCTCTTAACAATCTCCATCCCACACTTAACTGCCAAACTCTCATTCCCATAAGTTCGTGTCACAAGCGGAGAAAACACAACAAAAACATATTCCCCTCTCCAATCAATCAAGCCTTTTCCTTTAGATTCAGTAACAATTTTATGCAAATTTGCCCTAGCCATCTCACTCAAATCCTCATAATTCTTAATAACCAAAGAAACAATACCCGACACAAGTTTCTCCCCCTTCAAAACCAAGGCCGACTCGGCACTGGCACTAGTCCCACTAGTCAAATCAACCATCGTCTTATCTTTATGACTATAATTCTTACTATCAAGTCCCTGAACAGAAGGAGACTTATTCGTAAAATTCAAACTATGATTGACATGTGATTTAACACAAGTCGGGACCTTCTTGATTACCTCTTTACCAGCATTCTGCTTCACCCTCCCGACTGTCCTGACAACATTTCCAACAATACTTGGCTTCCCAATAGTCTTCGTCTTCCGATACCTAACAAATAAAAACATTCCAATACCTCCCAAAATTAAAATTAAAAAAAACCAAATAATAAAATAATTATTAAAAATACCAACGGTTCTTAAATTTTTAACCGAAACAGCATTCCCTGTCAACAAAACCCGCTTATTAAAAAAATTCTCTCCATCTCCAACAACAACTTCATATTCCCCCGTAGGCGCTCCAATATCAAACTTTCTAACCTCCCCAACTCCAATATTTAATTCCAAAATCAAAACCTCAGAACCAATTTCAACATCAATAGTCTTATTATATAAAACATTCCCAACGTTCGTTATACTTAAAATCGAATCTTCCAAATCAAACTCAACCTTCTGCAAAGCCACCATCTCAAATTCCCGCTCCTTAACCATCTCATTAAAATGCGCAACAACCTTCCACGTTCCAACACTAGAATTTAAAACAAAATCAATATTACCAAACTCCCCAGCGCTAACACTATCCTCAATTACCTCTCCATTAGAAGACAAAATTTTTAATAAAACATTACCTATCATCTCAACGCCAGACTGATCAAATACCTCAACACCAATACTAAAATTCTCACCAGGAACAGCCTCCTCTCCAGATAAACTTATAATCATAGAAGACGCAACCTGAGCCACATCAAAAGAAACACCACTCACTCCATGATTCAAAACACCACTAGATCCAACATCATAAGCGCTAACATTTAAATAATAACTCCCGGCTTCAATCGTTTCCGGTAAAACAAAAATCTCCTCAACAAAACCTTCCTCAATCGCCTTACTAAAAACGGCAACATCAAATCCCTCAACAAAACCATTCAACTTTGCCCCATTCGCCTTAACAGCCTCGACAGTTATACTAACAGCCTCACCAGGGTTATACAAAACTTTATCAAGCGAAACACTAACAACGACACCATCACTAATACTAAAAGTCTTCGTCAAAGACTCACTATCCCCAAGAGCCAAACGAATCTGACACTCACCAAGAACCTCACCTAAATTCTCAATCTCCAAATCTTCCCTGTTTAAAAATTTATAAGGCAAACTATAGGAAAATACTTCCCCAGAACCATATCTTCTCGCAGACATTTTCTCCAAGTTTATCGTCCGATTCCCACAAAGCAAATCCACATTCAAATTTCCATGCTCAGCCCCGACCAACCCCTCAGCACTCACATAAAGCCGATCCCCTAAATTATAAATCGCACTAGGCTCCGAAATAGAAATCTCAGCCAAAACCCCCGCGCTCATCAAAGCAAAAATTACCAAATATCCCAATTTTTTCATATCCCATCCACGAAATTTTACTATATAAATATTGTGAACAATTCATGCTTCATTCCAAAGACATCAATAAATATAAAAAGAATCCCCATAACACATTACTATGAAAACAAGAGTTAATCCCTACGAAGTTGAAGGCAAAATCGACTATGACCGACTTATCACAGAATTCGGAATAAAAAAAATCGACAAAAAACTTCTAACCCGAATCAAAAAAATCACAGGCGAAGTTCACCCCTACCTAAAACGAGAAATCTTCTTCGCACACCGAGACCTAGAAAAACTTCTAGACGCATACGAAGCAGGACAAAAATTCTTCCTCTACACTGGTTGCGGACCCTCAGGCCCAATCCACCTCGGACACTATTCTATCTGGAACTTCGTCAAATGGCTTCAAGACAAATTCAACGTCGAGCTATGGTTCCAATTCACCGACGACGAAAAATTCCTTTACAAAAACAAAACCTATGAAGAAATCCAACAGTGGACCCATGAAAATATGTTAGACGTAATAGCGATAGGATTCAACCCTAAAAAAACCCACTTCCTAATCGACACAAAACACGCTGGCATAATGTACCCCGAAGCAATCAAAGTCGCAAAAAAAATAACATTCTCAACAATCAAAGCCGCATTCGGATTCACCGACTCAAACAACATCGGCTCAATCTTCTACACAAGCATGCAAACCGTCCCAATCTTCCTCCCAAACATTCTAAACAAAAAATCAGAATACTGCCTAATCCCACTAGCCATCGATCAAGACCCACACTTCAGAATCTCTCGAGACGTCGTAGAAAAACTCGGACACAAAAAACCCGCAATCCTCCACTCAAAATTTATGTCCCCACTAACCGGCATCAAAGGAAAATCAAGCAGCTCAGATTCCTCAAAAACAATACTAATGACAGATAATGCAAAAACAGTCAAAAAGAAAATTAACAAATACGCCTTCAGTGGAGGAAGAGATACAATCAAAGAACATCGAAAGAAAGGCGGAAACGTAGAAGTAGATGTCGCATGCCAATGGTTAAAATATTTCGAACATGACGATGAAAAACTAGTAGATATCTACAATAAATATTCTAAAGGAGAACTATTGTCAGGCGAAGTCAAAACAATTCTAATAAACAAAATAAACACAATCCTATCCGAACATCAAAAACAGAGAGAAAATGCGGACAAACAAATAGACAAATTCCTTTTCAAAAACTAATCTTTAGTCCGAATTATTTCAACAACCCTTATTCTTCGCTTTTTTTCTATCTCGCTCAGCAATCCAACTTCAAACGTAGAAAGATACTGATGAACAACTACAGGATCACCATTTTTATTAAAATCATAAATCAACCCGGCATGAGTGCAATTCCGAACATTTCCCTTAATATCGAGATTTTTGGCGCCCCTAGTATTATGCCTACTCAACGGACTAAAAAAAGTAACAATGTCGCCACGTTGCCCGTTCCTTAAGCCATCCTCAGGAACAACAGCCCTATTAGCATATTTCAAATCCCACGCATTCGCAGGAGTATATTCACGACCAAACACTTTCTTTGCAATTATTCTGGAATATTGCGCACACATACTATTATCAATATCAATATGAGAAGCAACAATACACTTATCGCGTCCATCTCCATCAATATACTCAAGAGCCAAACCTACTAATACCATAACAATCTAAAAAATATATTTTTTTAAATTCATCCTAAAAATAATTAATCACTTTGTTTTATTGGCTCAACAGTTTTTAATCCAAACCATCTTGGAGTTTTAACTCTAACATCGTAATCCGTACCGATCTCAAATCTATCTGAATCTCCAATAGCCCTCAAATCTGGATCAGTCGTTCTATAAGTAAGAGGTGCATCATCAAAAATCAATAAGTCAAAACCATCCTGTCTATCTGGGTGATATCCCTGATAAGTCAAATTATTTCTATCGCTCACTGTTCCCTTATCATTTAAATACATTCCCCCAGCTAATACTCCAAGAATAGCAGCCCCAGCAATAATTTTTCCAAGTGTTTTCATAAACAATACAGCAAATCATTCTATTTAAACCTTTCTATTTGTAACTATTCATTCGTAACAACATCTTCCCCAGCCAAAATCCCAGAATCCCCAATTTTCATCCCAACGGCCTTCCTCTCATGTGCCGTCCTCCTCATCTTTACAATCCGAACTGCCCGATCTCCAACCCCAGCAATCCCTGACTCATAAAACACCGTTACAGAATCACTAAGAAATCTCAAAATATCTGTCTTTGTCCACTCTCCATCCCGAGTCAAACCCATCTCGCCCTCCAAACTCTCATCAACAAAAATCGTCGTAACCTTAAGTCGCTTAATCAAAGAACTCAACTCAAAAATTGTCTCCCTAATCTTCCCCTTATCATTCAAATTCAACGCCAAAACCGAAATCGGATCAAAACAAATTCTCTTAATACTATTTTGCGCAATCACCTTCATCAACTCCTTCTTCAGCTCCTCAATCGAAGTCTGCGGTGAAAACCTCATAAACTTAATCTTCCCCTCGCTACTCAACTTAGAAAAATCCCAACCATATGCCATCGCATCATTCAATGTCTCAGCAATATCCGGCTCAAAAGAACAATAAAGACCATTCTCCCCAAACTGCGTAGCCCCATTCCAAAGAAACTGCAAAAGAAAAGTTGACTTCCCAGACCCTGGACCGCCAACAACTAAATTATCAGAATTCCGCACAAATCCCCCCCGACAAATCTTATCAAAACCAACTACCCCTGTCGGACATCTATCTATCACCTCGTCTACCATAATTAGAACACAGCACAAATGTTTATAAATTCTTTGTTAAGTTAAAACTAACTATTTGTTTTAACTATTCTTATAATCTTTTCATCTTTAAATAAATTATCTATATAGGTGTAGGCAAAAATTTTATAACAGTGCAAGCTGCAGGGTAATTTTCCTCAAAAACTTTTTCCTTACTCTCAATAAGAGAATGACTTGCCATGCCCCCATCATTTCTATGTATCGCATCCGCAAAATCACTCCAAGCCAAAGCCTGAGCATACAAAAAAACTTTCTTTCCCCTCTTACCACTAAAACTACTTTCCCTTATCCTAGGATAAGGTTTCCTCTTCTGAAAAGCATGATGATAAGAACAGACATCACGAATAAATGAAAAATTTCCCCCAAGAAGCTCATCCAAAATTGACACATTAACATGCTTCTTCATCTCTTCATACATTGCATCATTATATTTCTTATCAAAGGCAACGATTTCTGAAGAAACAACAGATTTGCCAATATCATGAAGAAGCCCAGATACGTAACAACAAGGAACATTCAATCCATAAAATTCTCCAATCTTTTTGAAATTTTCTGCAACACCCACAGAATGCCGAAAAGTTTTTCCATCATCAGAAATCCCCGCAACAATACCAACTTTATCAAGAACTTTTCCACTTTCATCTCTACTAAAACCAAACTGCTTCAAACCAGAACTGATCTTATTAATTAAATTTCGACCTTTCATAAAACACCAAAACAATAATGTCTTATAAGCCTTTTCCTTACAATACTTTTATAAATTCTCTTTATTTTCTTTCAATATGAAAACGCTCAATCTGCATTGCGACTACATTAAATTCAAAGCACTAAAAAAAGCGATGAAATCAATCGATGAAATCGCACCCGACCAAACTCTAGAAAACGAAACAAAAGAATGCCTTGTAGTCCTAACCGCCGTAGAAAAATCCGACACAAAAGAATCAGTTCCGCAACTAGTAGAATCAATCAAAAAAATAGCCGAACAAATCAAGCCCAAAACAATCGTCCTCTACCCATACGCACACCTATCAAGCGACCTATCCTCCCCCGAAACAGCAATCGAAATCTTAAACGAAACAGCAAAACAACTATCTCCCCTAAGAGTAATCCGAGCCCCATTCGGCTATTACAAAACGTTCGAACTAAAAGTAAAAGGCCATCCCCTATCCGAACTCTCCCGCGAATTTAAAATCCAAGGAAACGAAGAAGAAGATGTCTCCGAAGAACAAAGAGAAAAACTTCTGAGACAGGTATCTAGAGCAAAACTAGACACATCCAAACTCAAAGAAAACGACCATAGAATAATCGGAAGTAAAATGGATTTATGGAGCTTTAATAATGTCGCGCCAGGAATGGTATTTTGGCATCCAAAAGGACTCCACATAAAAAATAAACTCATCGAATTATGGAGAAACCTCCACAGAACTGCAGGCTACGAAGAAATATCAACTCCACAAATCATGGATCGAAAACTCTGGGAAATCTCGGGACATTGGTCAAAATATGGCGAAAACAATTTCAAAACAGAATATGAAAAACGAGACTTCTTGGTAAAACCAATGAATTGTCCAGGTGGAATGCTCGTATATAAAACAACCCCAAAAACATACAAAGACCTACCGCTAAGAGTCGGCGAAGTCGGAATAGTCCATAGAGTCGAACTCTCCGGAACACTGGGCGGCCTCTTTAGATTAATCCAATTTACACAAGACGACGCACACATTTTTTGCACAGAAAACCAACTCGGGTCCGAAGTCGAAAAAGTCATCGCGCTAATTAACAAAATATTCAACACATTCGGATTAGAATTCGATCATGTCGAACTTTCAACCAGACCAGAAAAAAGAGTAGGTTCAGAAAAAATCTGGGATTTGGCAGAAAAATCACTAGAAGAAATTCTAAAAAAATTAAAAATGAAATATGTGATTAACGAAGGCGACGGGGCATTCTACGGACCAAAAATAGATTTTCATCTAAAAGACTCGCTAGATAGAACATGGCAATGCTCAACAATCCAACTTGACATGGCACTACCAGAAAGATTCGAGCTAAATTATCAAGACAAAAACAACCAAAACCAAAAACCAATTATGCTCCACAGAGTAATCTATGGCTCACTCGAAAGATTCATCGGAATTATAACAGAACATTTCAATGGAAAATTCCCTCTCTGGCTTTCCCCAAACCAAATCAAAGTAATGACACTGAACGATGATGTTAAGAATTACGCTTCTGAAGTATACCAAAAACTTTTCGACGCAGACTTTCAGGTCGAATTAAATGACAAATCCGAAACAATGGGTAAAAAAGCTCGAGATGCACAAATCCAAAGATTCAATTATTTAGTAACAATAGGAGAAAAAGAAAAACAAGAAAACAAAATTGCAGTCAAGGCAAGAGACTCAAAAAAAATCGAAACAATGAACCTTAAAGAATTTATAGAAAAACTCAAAATCGAAATCGAAACAATATAAACATAAACAAATTACCTATTCACAACTTCCCCAATCACCCAACCATCGGCAAAGCGCGAACTAAGAGCGCAAAAATACTACCGACTACCAACTACCAGCGAAGCGAACTACCAACTATCCAACTCTCAATCCTCCTAACCCGAATCTGCTTCGAACCCTTCACATTAAGACTATTCGTAACAAAAATTTTCTTAATACCCGACCCCAACAACTTACTCCTAGCTCCCTTAACAAAAAGTCCATGCGTAGAAATACAATAAATATCTTCAGCCCCTTTCTCCTTCAAAATCTTAGCAGCTTTCAAAAGCGTCGTCCCACTACTCACCATATCATCCACAATCAAAACATCCTTCCTCGGAAGCTCCTCATCAAGCCACATATCAACATGATCCTCCCTAATTTTCTTAATGACAACCAACGGCGCCCCAAGAATCTTAGCTATTTTCTTCGCCCTCTCAGCCCCACCCCTATCCGGCGACACAACCACCCAATCTTTCTTCGGAAGCTGTTCAACAAGCATAGGAAGCAAAGAAACATTCCTGAATTTCAAATATTTCCGAAGCATTAAACTATGCACATCAAAAACACTAATCGGAACCTTAAGAGATTTAAGAATCGAACAAATAACCGCTCCAGAAACCGCCTCCCCACGAGTATAAAGTTTATCCTGCCGAGCATAACTCATAAACGGAATCACAACCCGCTTCACTTTAGCTCCCATCCTTTTCGCCGCATCAACAACAAACAAAAATTCCAAAATATTCTCAGTCGTTATATTACTAATTACTACAACATCCTTTCCCTTCAAGTCCTCCTTAATCCTCAAACTAAGCTCACCCTCCGGGAAAAAACTTTTCTCAATTTTGACCGAAGGAATTTTAAGATGCTTAACAGAATCTGTCAAAATATATTTCAAATCTTATACCCCACATTTTTATACCTCATTTTACAACCTTCATTTTCATTTTTGCTAGCGCTCCACAGAGCGCAACAAACCCCATTGCCTATTGCCTATATCCTATTACCCATCTCCTAATTTCACAAACCAATCAGCCGCAATATCAGCAACTTTTTCAAGCGCACCCTTCTCCTCAAAAAGATGCGTAGCCCCAGAAATTATTTCCAACTTCTTTTTAGATTTTAACTTCTCCAAAGCCTCCTTATTCATCCCAATTACCTCGCTATCCTCGCCACCAACAATCAACAAAGTCGGACAAGAAACTTTATCCAAATATTCCAATGCCAAATCCGGACGACCACCCCTCGAAACAATAGCAAAAATACCCTCAACTTTTGAAGCCGCAATCAACGCCGCAGCCGCACCAGTACTAGATCCAAAATAACCTACTCTCAAATCTTTCGTCTCCTCATTCTCTCGCAACCACTTCGTAGCCATAACCAACCTCTTCGCCAAAAACTCCACATCAAACCTAAGCTCACCAGTCTTATCGTCAACAACCTCTTCTTCTTCCGTCAACAAATCCATCAAAAGAGTTGCAAATCCTGCCTTATTCAAAACCTTCGCAACAAACTGATTTCTCGGACTAAGCCTACTACTACCACTCCCATGAGCAAACAAAATAATTGCCTCAGCCCCCTGCGGAACCTCAAGTATACCACTCAATTCCACATCCTTAATTTTTATCTTAACATCATTCACTTCCATTTTTTCTTCAAGCACAGACAAACCGTGCAACATGAGCGCTCTACAGAGTGCAACAAATCCTATTGCCTAATTCCTATTGCCTACTGCCGGACCAACATCCCCCTTACTTCAGAATCTTCAACAGGCAAAAAATCCGTATAAAATTCACCGATTGCTCCCAAGCTCTTCGGTTTCAAAATACAAACAACTTCATCCACATTCAATCTCTTCAACGAATCCTCCGGAGCAACAGGAACAGCAACAACAATCTTTTTTGGAGACTGCTTCCTCACAATCTCCACAGCAAGACTCATCGTCTCCCCAGTCGCAATACCATCGTCAATCAAAATCACCTCCTTATCTTTCAACGACTTCGGAGCCCTGCCTTTAGACAAAAAATCATACCTCTCCATAGCCTCCTTTTTCCTCAACTTGATTTTAGCATCAAGAACCCCTTTGTCAACACTAAACTCCTTAACTCTCTCTTTATCAATATGAAATATTTCCGGTCCCGTAGCCCCAATCGCAAATTCCTCATTCTCCGGAAGTCCGATTTTTTTTATAACAATGACATCCAAAGGCAAACGAAGAGCTTTAGAAACAACAGACGCAACGGTAACCCCTCCGCGAGGAATTCCAAGAACTATCGCATCACTCTTCCCCTCATATCCCTTAAGTTTCTCCACGAGTTGTTTTCCTGCATCAATCCTATTTTCAAACATTAAATATTAACCAATTTATTTTTGATATATTCCAACAAGTTCAGCTTGTTCCAAAATCTTCCCCTTCATTTTATCCTCAACTTCCTCGCTGGTTGCCCCTCGAGATAAGCCAAGCTCATCACCCAAAGCATACGCCTTAAAACGATAATGATGCATTTCAGAAGGAGGACATGGCCCATTATAACCAACTTTTTTGAAATCATTCACCCCTTCCTTACCCAACGAATTATCTATTATTTGCATTTCCGGAGGAGATGCAGGTATATCAAAAATAACCCAATGAACCCATGTTTTCGTAGGAGCATCTGGATCATCAATAATTATAACAAGAGTTTTTGCATGAGAAGGAATATCTGAAATTATCAATGGTGGACTGACATCTTCGCCATCACAAGTATACTTTACCGGAATCTTATCATTATCTGAAAAATCAGAAGATACCTTCATTTTATTTCTTCCACCTTGCAGCCTGTGCCTTTTTAATATTCCTCATCTGCGCCTTCTTCATCGCAGGAGTCGGCTTCTCTTCTTCTGGAACATTTCTCCTAGGCTTAGCTTTAAATATATCTCCCCGAAATTGCTTAGGCTCAGATTGAAGTTTTGCAAGAACATCCCTAACATCCTTACTCTTCCCCATAAGCACTCCACCGACAACATCCGCTTCTTTCTTACTAATCAACCACGCCTGAGTATCCCAACTTCCATTAGCCCGCTGCCCAGCCAAACGTTCGACATGCCCCTTCTTCCCAACATCATGAGCCCTGAATGTCTTAAACTCCGTCTTTGGCCTAACAACAACTCTAAAAAACTCTCCTCCTCCAGCACCCGGTCTTTCCCTAGCGCGCCCCTCTGGCTGAGCCGCCGCATGTTCCGCCTTAGTCATACCCTTCCACTTCGCCTGTGCCTTCTTAATATTCTTCATAGCAGCCACTCTCTGCTTAAGACTTGTCTTAACCTTTTCGACTTTTTCTACTTTTTCTACTTTTTTTTTCATGATACTAAATGGAGACAACCGGGACACGGCGAAAAAGATCCGCAGGACCCACCATTTTACTGGCAAACCTTTTGTTCTTCTCCGAGGCAACACAACTCTCAAATCGTGGGTTTCATACAACGAGGTATAGTCCCGTCGCCGATTTAATAACCACAACCATTAACGAAAGTTGCTTGTAAGCGTCCTTTCCAAGGATAACCGATGTTATCTCCAACAATAACTATAATCCTGAAATTATATATTTTTTTAAAACAAAAATACTATCTAAATATAAAATACCAAAATCATAATTTAACTTTTGATAAAAATCATCTCATTAATAATATCACAATTAGCAAAACAGATAAACAAAAATTCTAAAGATTTCGCACCTTAACTTACACTTTGCACATATTAATTCAAACCATATCCCAAGATTATTCAATCCCCACAACAAAATCGCAATCCCAAATATCAACCCTACCCTCAAAATCTTCGATCCCAAACATTCAAAGAATATCAATCACCCAACATAAATTAAATATATAATTTTCGAATATAGTCCAATTATTATAACACCAAAAAATAAAAATGGAGATAACCTAGATCAAGCCAAAAAGATTTTTTAATCCCCTTCATCACTAACGAGGAAAATAAAGCTAATCTTTTTTTATTGCAGCTAACTTATTGACCACTGCTTTCAGGAAGCTAATCTCTAGACGCAACCTTAATGAATGGTAATCAACAGAGCACCACAAAGTGTTTCTTGCAAAACGACTTTTGTTATCTCCAATGTTACAAATAACGACATAAATATATACTTTCTCATTCAAGAAATATCATCAAAAAGAAAACAAATTATTCATAATTTTAACATAAGTAAATCAAAACAATAATCTAAAAATATTATTTGTCAAAATTCTCTCTAATTAATTATGCATACATGCCCAAAACAAAACATTTAAATACTATTATGCATACTAATTCATAACTAAACTGGAGAAAAATAAAAATGCCAAATAAAGACAAAACAGGACCAGAGGGAAAAGGATCCAAAACAGGAAGACAAATGGGAAATTGCAAAGACACAAAACCCACTGACGAAAGAGGAATTAGACCTTGCGGAAGAAGATGTGGCAGAGTTAGAGGTTTTAGAAATAGAAACCAATAAAAAACCAAAATGCCAAGACCATATAAAAGCAGAAGGATTAGGGGCAAACCTAATTCTTCTTACTTTAAACCCGCAGGAATAAAAATGACAGATCTAAATGAAATAGTTTTATCCATGCCCGAATTTGAAACAATAAGATTAATAGATTTTAAAGAAATATCTCAAATAGAAGCGGGAAACAAAATGAACATATCCCAATCAACCCTATCAAGAATATTATTCTCCGGAAGAAAAAAAATAGCCGACGCTATAATTAATGCAAAAGCAATAAGAATAGAAAAATGAAAACAAAAAAAACAATAACAACCAGCATAACATTAATAATAGTATTAGTCCTATCAGGACTTTTTTATGCAAATTCAATAACAGGAGAAACAAGCAATGATCCCTTAGGAGAAAATCAAGTTATAATTATCAAATTCTACGGAAGAGGATGCCCTCACTGTATCCAACTAGATTCTTTCTTAAAAGATATGCAAGAAAAAAATCCTAATATTATTGTAAAAGATTATGAAATTTATTTCAATAATGAAAATAGAGTGCTCTTTGAAGAACTTTCCGAATCATATAATACAGAAATACGAGGAGTTCCTACAATTTTTATTGATAATAAAATAATCGTAGGATTTTCATCATCTATTGGAGAACAAATAGAACAAGAAGTCGATAGGTGCGGAATTACAGAATGTATCAATCCATTAGAAAAAATAGGCGACAATAACGTCACCCAAATAATTGGGGGATCCTCGCCAGTAGAAGACCCTAAAAAAACAAAACTTAAAAAAACAATAACAATTCCTGCAGTAATTTCCGCAGCAGTAGTAGACGCAATTAATCCTTGCGCTTTTGCGGTTTTAATAATATTAGTTACAACAATTTTGGCATCCAGAAAAAGAAAAAGAGCGCTATATGCAGGACTAGCATTTTCACTATCTATCTTCATATCTTACTTTTTAATGGGGTTAGGATTATACTCCGCAATTCAGGCAGCAGGAATTACTCATACATTCTATATTGTCGTCGCAATATTAGCAATAATAATCGGTTTATTCAATCTCAAAGATTATTTGTGGTATGGAAAATGGTTCGTGATGGAGGTCCCATTAAAATGGCGTCCAAAAATGAAATCACTAATAAAAGGAATAACTTCTATCCCCGGAGCCTTCTTCGTGGGTTTCATAATTAGCTTATTCTTACTGCCCTGCACATCAGGCCCCTACATAGTCATACTAGGATTACTGGCAAATATGACCACGCAAAAATATGCAATAATTTTATTACTATTATACAACCTAATCTTCATATTGCCAATGATAGGAATAACTTTCGGAATTTATTTTGGGATAACAACAACGGAAAAAGCAGAAAGCTGGAGAACTTCAAAACTTAAAACACTTCATTTAATCGCAGGAATAATAATTCTATTACTTGGAACTGGAATGTTATTATCTATTTTTATGGGCTGGCTATAAAATCACTCACCAAACAGAAACGCAACTTTCAACTTCACCTTTTCAAACTCCCATTTATCGCCAGAATTATCAACAACAAAACAAACATCAGCGCAACCATCAAAATAGAAAATAATACAAAAACAATAAACCTATATCTCACAGCCTTAACACTTTGATTTACTTCACTCTTATCGGAAACACTAACTAAAACCCAATAATATTCCTTCTCAGAATCCTCTCCAAATACCTTTTTTGAACCCTCATACATTTCAAAAGTACCAATAGTGGGATAAATATACCTAAAAGTAAAAATATAATCCTCATTTTCAAAAATCCTCTCATCAAAACCCCCTAAAATCACCCGCGAAGCATCAGGATAGTCTTTCAATATACTATCCTCATCGTCATCAAACATAAACGAAAATTCCTTAGATTTATTAGGATGCGCAAGATAATACCCATTCTTATCAATCAAAAAAGAAATATCATTTTCCTTAGCAAGTCTCCTGATATCCTCCAAAAAATAATCTGCATAAACATTCAAAACCACAATACCCCTGTTCACACCAAAATCATCAAAAACAGGCATAGCATATCTGATAATTGAAATATATTTTGGGTTTTCAATAGTTCCTATATTCTCAAAAGCCCCATGTTTCATATTAAGATCGAGATAAGAAACATAAATCTCCCCAGGACCAAGCATTGAAGCCTCTTTAAAATAATATCTATCTTTTTTATTTTGTAAATTTTCTTCTTCCACTATAGAATACTTTTCCCCATCAAATTCCGCCTTGATAATTTCATCGCCATTCTCATCAATATACCTCGACTGATAATAAACTTCATTAACGTCCAAAAATAACACCAAATCTCTTTCCAACTCTTTCTTAAAATCTTCCCTAACTGCCCCCACAGAATTAATAAAATGCCTCAAATATTCCGACCTCCCAAAATACAAAATATCATCCCCCGCATCTCGCGGAAAATCATTAATTTCCAAAAACAACAAATTCATTCTTTGTCCCATTGCATCCACCATCTCAGCCCTATAACTATGACTGGTCATTTCATACATTATATAAGAATTAAAAATTAAATATCCAGCTAAAACCAACAATAACACACAAATTAAAACTACTAACCTTTTACGATTCAACAATCTTTTAAGTTTCATTCTTTCATAACAATACTCAACACAACAAGTATGCCAACCAAAATAACAGCTCCAAGAATAATCATTAAATAAATCATAATCTGATCACTCTCCAACTTTCTAACATAAAAACTCGAACTTACCTCCTCGCTCAAATCCTCATAATCCTTAACCTTCACATTAATAATATAAAGCCCATTTTCAACATCTCTAGGAATCACAATAAAATCAATAAATGATGCCTGCGTCTCAACAGCCTTCAGAGCTTTGGATTGCGACACTAGGTCCCCACTCTCCGTCAAAATGTCATACTCAAACCGTAAATCCTTACGTAATGGATTCTCCGGATACTGAATCTCAATCTCAAAGTAAAGCCGCTCACCAGCGATAACATCAGTATATTTCTCAGGCACATGTACACCTAAACTCAAAGCTGAAACACCTACAATGTTAACCAAAATCATGCATCCCACCAATAACCAAGTTTTACTCTTCATCCCGTCCTCCATTATTCGCACCAAGCTTATCGCTTATCACCAAGCCGCGCGGGTACCACCTACTACCTACCACCGACCTCCTCCATCCCGCCCCTACTTTTCCGAATAAAAAAATCGATAGCAATAAAATAACCCACGACAATTACAAAAAAAGTCAAAATCAACATAATCTCAACCACTCCCGACGTATAATTATACCCATCAAACCCAATCACTATTATAACCGAAATAAAAAGCAGCGATTCAAGAATCACCAACGACTTATTTACAAACCTAGAAAATCTCGCCATCAAAATAGCAACTCCAACAACCCCCAATATCAACGAATAAAAAGAAACCAAACTAAACATTCTAGATAATCCATCAAAAAAAACACCATAAAACCAAAATCCGAAAAAGCTACACCACAAAATAAAAACAGAGACAAATAGAAAAATATCTAATCCACCTTTTATTTGTTTATTAAAAATTCTATTAATCAAAACTCCAAATCCTACTACCGAAAGAACACTCTGAGCCACAGCAACTACCATAAAAAATGCATTCAAAATCATTTATTAAACCCCCCCATCTCCATCAAAATCCAAATTAAATTAAAAAATATCAACAACTCTAATATCACCCATTGCCAACCCCAAAAAAATTCAAATACCATAAAAGTAGAATGAACAACAAGAACAATTCCTAATGCAAAAAATGCTAAATATCCAAAAATATTCTTATCACGAATCATACTTAGACTCGTTACCCATAAAATAATTATAGAAAAAATCAACGCCAATACCGAATATACTATAATTTCAAAATTCATTTTTCAACCCCCTAAAACCAAACAACAAAAATAATAAACCCAGATAATCCACTACCAAAATAGGAAACCAGACTACCCAGCTCAGAGCATAACCTACCATCTCCTGATATTCTTGAAAGGGAACCTCAAGGAGCTTTCCCAAACATATCAACACCCCACCAAAAAAAACAAAATTACAAATACTCTTCCCAGGAAATCTCTTCAAAGAATAATGAATGAATAAAAATCCAACAATAAAAATAAATAAATCAGGAATTATGTCAAAAAGTTTAGCATTTTGCCATCCCTGAAAAAATGATGTCACAATAAAAAAATAAACAATTGCAAAAATTAAAGCAAACAAAAAATAATTTTTAATTTTTAATTTTAAACAATAATTTATTGCCCTAACAACCCTCCTGCAATAATTGCCAAAATAATCTCTATATCTCGCATAAACCAATACACAATACCAAAATTTGAATCCTCTCTCACGCCTACAAGGATACCTTCTGATTTTTCTTTTCCCAATAAAGAAATTCTTATCCAAATATTTTTGAATAAAAACACTAAACAAAATTAAAATACCTAAAATACTCCAAACAACAATAATATACTGCCTAATCCTCCCCCGCCTAGACAAAATAAATACCTCTTCCAAACTAATCTCCGACATCAAACACCATCTTACACCTGAAATAGGATAATACATACCCAATATCATATCTCCCTTATAATCTAAAAAAGGAATCATCGGATATTCCAACCCCTTCCTGATATTTCTCTTATGAATTTCTTCTGCACTAATATCTGATTTCTCCGAATCTGCAAAGTAACCAATACATATCTCAGAACTTTCAGTTTTAATAGATTGGACCAATAAATCAAAAACTCTATGTTTTAATTTAGTAATTAAAAGTTTGTCCTCATTAATCAAATATGCCTCTCCCGTCTCCCCAAGCCCCACAGACTTTCTAGTTATCTCCGAAACTTTATTCATATCAGATACTAATCCAACAATACCAAGAAATTCGTCTCCATCATAAACAGGAGCCATAACAGAAATCTTTAAATAAGGTTCTCCATAATACCTAACATACGGTCCAAAAAAAACCACTTCTCCCTTTTTAATATTTTTAGCATTAAAATACATATCAAAATAATTTTTAGTAAGACCGCTTCCTGCATATTCACCACGTTCAAGATTAACCCCAAGACCCTCCAATTGTTTAATCATATAAGCGATATAACCATCTGGAGAAATTAAAATTAAATTATGATAAGCGGAGACTTCCGCAAAATCTTTTAGATATTTATCTATCTCCGACGAAACATTATCAAAAACTTTATACTGGTCAATATAATCCGAAGTTACAGAAACAAGCTCGACACCATCAGCCGTTGTAACAGGAACAACTCCAAAACTCCCATATTTTCTTCTCACATTGCCATAAGCATCTTTCCAATTATAAAATCCTTCTACCTCTGGCTCCTCCTTTGTCCTATCTATAATATTAAGAAATTCTGGAAATTCTCCCCTTAAATCTTCCATATTTGTTCCAATCATATTAGGATCCCCATGAAAATAAATAACTAAATCACTAACTCTATATATCACACTATAACCTTCCTCTCCAATCGAACGAACAGCAATCTGTTGAAAATCATAACTATTCTGTAAATCTTTCAAAGTCATCTTAGGAAAAGCCCTCAAGTAATTCTCAATTTCTTTTGTAATAATCCTTCCTCTATGCTCTATGAGACACTTAACAAGAAAATCCTTCGAATTAAGAGGTTCCTTAAATAATTCTTTAACTTTTTCAGACTCTACCAAAAACCTAACATCCTTTTCCCTCTCGCCAAAATAATCTATTATCTGCTCCGCTTTTGATTCAGATATATCGATTAAATGATTTGTAATTTCCTGATTAAAAATATCATCCTCAACAAAAGTCATATTATAAGTCAAAGCAATTCCAACTCCAAATAGAGCCAAGAAAACTACAACTAAAAAAACACTTCCAATTTTCACAAATTATATCCCCTATTTTTTTTTACATAAAAATATGAATCAATAATCAAAGAAACAATAAAAATAAAAACCAAACCACCCAAAAATACGTACAATAAAAATATATTTTCCGCATTGATAGGCCTAAAAAATTCCTCTTCATTTATCTCAACTAAAACACACCAACCAAATTCTGAAATATACTCATACGCCCCCAAAACAGGAATCCCATAATAATTTTTGTAAATTCCGGATTTATCAATTCCTTCAATCTTCCCTCCATGCCTTTCAAAATAATAATTATAATCTTCAAAACAAGCATCAATTCCTTCTGAATAAACCTTATAGAAATGCGCTTCTTTATTATACGAACTACTATCTTCAAAATTATTCTTCAAAGGAGTAATATAATTATTATCACTATCCACAATATAAATCTCGCCAATATCTTCAACCATAATCCCCATTGTCACCAATTTTTCAATTTGCTTCCTATTAATTTCCAAAGCCACAATACCAATTAAATTCCTTTTATTAGTTACGTCATCAATATCAAAAACAGGAGAAGTGATAAAAATTTCAGACATATTATGATCATCACAATAAATAGGACCAATAACTTCAATCTGCAAGTCTTTCTTCGTCTTTCTGTAGACTTCCACTAATCCCACATCCTTACAAGATACTATATGTGAATCTATTCCAAGTTCACCATCCTCCTTAGCAACCCAAATAACATCTCCCTGTGTATTAATTAAAATCAGATCATTATAACCCTTTGACTTCTGAAAAAGTCTCATATCTCTATCTAGCTCGATAGTTACCTTACCATCTTCACCAAAAGCATTTTGAACGTTCTCAGATGCCGCCAAAAAAATAACATCTGCTTTTCTTTCGTCAAGAAACAGATTAATTCTATCTGCCTTAGAATAAGCGATATCTTTTAAGTGATTAAGAGTCTGGACTCTAATAGCATCATTACCGTAGCTAACATTATAAATAAGTAAAGATCCGAATCCAATAAAACTAAATATAACATAAATTAAAATTAAAATACTTAAAAAATTCATATTTTCTTATCCCAAGGAAATTCCTCAATAACTTCTGAATTAACCAAAATAGAACTTTTGATCTTTAAACCCAACATATTTGCCCTTGCAAGATTAACTATAACATCTTCTTTTGTAGAAGAAACAATCGACAAATCAATAGGCCTCTCTCCATCAATTAATATTTTTTTGGCAAGTTCTCCTGCTCTATAGCCCTGATTATAAAAAGATACTTGAACCGAAAATAATACACCATTATCCGCCATAAAATCCCAAAAACTAAACTCAGGTATCTGACTATTTTGAACAGTCCATTTCATAACTTCTCTCACAGGAACAATCTCCCTATTTTCATATTTAATTGTATGAGTAGCAAATATAAGAATCGCCTCCGCCTTTTCATTATATTCTTTTATCTTCTCCTTATAGTCTTCAAAAAATGAAGGAAAATACCATCCAATAATTTCTATGTTTTCAATATTTTCTATATCCGGTCTTACTCTTTCTCTAGCCAAAGACACACTAAAACTATCATCACCAATTATTCCAATTTTTTTAACAAGATAAACATTCTGAAGTAATTCAAAAGTCTTGTTAACAAGCTCCCTTTCCAAAACTCCAGCCATATTTATTGAATTAGAATAACCATAATCTTCTGGATTCCCATTCATCCCAGAAAAGACCCACGGAATTTTATTATTTAAATAGTGAACTCCAACATATTTTTGAGCATTATCATCACTCGCATAAATTATATCAGGCTTCCATTTTTCAATAATTTTTATAGATTCCCTGGCAACTTCCTGCCTTTCTTCTTCACTCATTTCCTGTTTTGTATCCATATGAACCGCCTTAATCTCATAAGAAATTGAATTATCTTCAAGTGATGCTTTAAAGCCCTGTATCTGACCAATCACACCTTCCATATCTTCATGATAACTATTCAGCCACAAAATCCTAATAGGCCTGTCCTCCCGAAACTTCCACGGACTTCTAAAAGCAAAATAAGAACCTATCAAAAGCCCAACTATCAAAAGCCCAATTCCAACATAAACTAATAATTTTCTATTTTCCATTTCCCCTTAAACAACACAAAATTCCATTTCATATTTCAACTGAATAAACCTTCGCCATTCCAATTTTCCGAAATCCAACCCTATTCGCCCCCTCAAGCCGAGCCAACAAAATTCTAACAACCGATCTAGGCAATCGCGACATCGCAACAATCTCTGTAATCGTTCGACCCGTATCCCCCGAATCCTTCACAATATCAAACACTTTATCGTCTTCCATCGGAAACACTTCAACTTACCTCCATATTTTATTTTTATTGTAATCAACATCAAAAACAATAATCAAATATAATTAACTAAACTCTCATT
Organism: Candidatus Pacearchaeota archaeon; assembly: GCA_023133415.1. GTDB lineage: Archaea > Nanobdellota > Nanobdellia > Pacearchaeales > GW2011-AR1 > JAGVXH01. The sequence continues at coordinate 3,747 of JAGLWM010000005.1, read as the reverse complement.
CACAAATATCTATCAACACCCTACAAAATTAACACCAAAATTAACAATTCGACACAAAAACCAACGCCTGAGGATTAAATATTATCAAAAATAAAATCAAACTTATTGCTCCTATTCGCTCTTTTTCAGCCTAACATCCAAAACCTTCCCGTCATAAGAATGATGAACCAACATCGGAACAACCTTACACGGCAAAGAAACAATCCCACTAAAGGAGCTACTCTTCCATTCTCTAGCACTATATCCCTTCTTCTTTACACTCTTAGAAAAATCCTTCTCAATCTCAACCCTCAAAGAATCCTCCTTCACTTCCAACTCAATATCCTCCTCATCAACCCCAGAAATCCAAACCCTCACAACAACCTCATCACCTTCCTCTGAAACCTTCATCTCTGGAAAACCAAAATCCATTACTCCCACCTCGCAGCCTGCGCCTTTTTAATATTTCTCATCTGTGCCCTCTTCATAGCCGGCGTAGGTTTCAATCTCTCAGGCACATTCACTCTAGGTCCAGCCTCAAAAATATCCCCCTTCAAATGCCTAGGCTTCCTACTAAGCTTCCTCAAAACATCCTTAACATCCTCGCTGTCTCCGACTAAAATATTATTCGAAACATGAGCCTCATTCTTATCAATTAACCAAGAAACCGTAGCCCATCTTCCATTAGCCCGCTGTCCCGCCAACCTTTCAACATGCCCCTTCTTCCCAACATCATGAACCCGAAACAACACAAAATCACCCTTATCCCTAACAACAACCCGATAAAACATACCCTCTCCCCCCATCCCTGGCTTCTTCCGAGCCCGACCCTCAGGTTGCGCCACCGCATGCTCCGCCTTAGTCATGCTCTTCCACTTCGCCTGGGCTTTCTTAATATTCTTCCTCGCCGCAACTCTCTGCTTAAAACTCACCATCACACACCCTTCTTCGGAGGCTCCTCTTTAGCCTTTTTAGTCTCCTTTCCAGACACAACACCCTCACCCTCCTCCTTCATTTCCTTTGGCTCCTCACATAATTCATCATCTATCATATGCAGAGTAGTGCCGCAAAACCAAAAGCAAAGCAGCACCACCTCCAATATTGTCAATATCATCATCTCTATAAAAATTCCGATTCACAAAATAACATCAAAAACCACAATTAACAACACCAAAAATTAACAAATATACAATCTAAAAAACCAAATACACAAAACAAATATCATATTATCAACAAACCCAGAGGGTTCATGACCCAGAAAGCAGAGGCTGGAGTGTCGAGGCTCACGCGGAACGCGTAGAGTCATACCGGCGGTAAACCCAGAGGGTTCATGACCCAGAAAGCAGAGGCTGGGAATTGAACCCAGGATCAGCGGGTTGCAGCCGCTTGCCTTACCGCTTGGCTACCCCTGCATAACAAAAATAAAATACCACACTATAAAACCCTTTCGAGTCACAAACTTTTTAAAATCATAACATCATAATATTAATATGCGCGGGTAGTTTAGTGGTTAGAATCTGTCGTTGCCAACGATGGGACCGGGGTTCAAGTCCCCGCTCGCGCATTTATATTTTTTAAAATTATGTCCCTCCCGTTCTTTTTAATAGCAATAACATAACTAATTCTAAAATCTAAAATCTAACTATATTAATAACCGAAGCCACCAAGGTGAAAAAAGCTAAAATAGTAACTACCCACGTAAGACATTTAATATGAAAATTCAATTTTACAGCCCCTCTTGACAATCCCATAGTTTTTTTTGTTAAATTTTCCATTATATAATTATTGGCCAAATTCATTCCATTAATTCCCAAATAATAATCCTCCTGTCCCTTTAATTTAACAAAAACCTCTTTTTTTACAAAATAATCCCATATTTCTCTATTTGAAATTAACTTTCTTTAATCCCGATTTATATGACATTTCGCTCACTGCTAAAAACGAAAAGGTTATAAATTTTATTTTTTAAACATTAAATATGACAAAAAGACATCAAAATATTCCAGCTTCTTATCTGACATTATTCAAGGATAATAAAGTATTACTTTTGAGACGCTTCAATACTGGATATGAAGACGGCAATTATTCAATGGTCGCAGGTCATGTTGATCCAGCTGAAACTTTTACGCAATATATTATTAGAGAGACTGAAGAAGAAGCAGAAATATTATTGAAACCTGAAGACTTACAGGTCGTTCATGTTATGCACAGAAATTCTGGCACCGCTGAAAATAATGAAAGAGTTGATGTCTTTTTTATTGCTGAAAAATGGGATGGTGAAATTGTAAATAAAGAGCCTCATAAATGTGATGATTTGTCTTGGCTTGATTTAGACGAAATTCCTGAAAACGTGATCCCATATATTAAGCAAGCAATTAAAGGAATAAAAAATAAAATTTATTATAGTGAGCATGGATGGCAGTGAGCGAAACGCTAAAGCCACGCTGCGCTCTCACTCCACTGCGTTCCGTTCGGGTCATATAACAAGGGATATACGGTTCAATCCTCGGCTCGGACTTCACCCAAATTTTTCTTTCGCTACGCTACAGAAGAATTTCATATATCCCAAACAATTAGGTCTCCAATAAAACTCACGCATTTTGTATTTCCCATATTCTAAAAAATTAAGATATACTATCAAAAGAATCTACACTTACTTCAACTGGATTTCTAAAAACTCTTTCAAAATAATCATCTATATTTTTCGATGCATAAATGAATGAATGTGGCCTGCTTCTTAGTGTATCGAGGTTTGAAAATATTGACTTATCATTCGAATCAGGAAATAAATCAGCTCCTCCTTTCCAGTCAGTTTTGTACTCCCATTTAGTTCCAAAAGCAACAAATAAATTATTTCTTGGAGCATTTTTTCTATCATTAAATAATTGGTCAGAAGTAGGGTCTATAATAATAAATCCCTTTTTCTGATTTTTCTCAAATAGAAATGGCAATCCGGCATATGCATGATCACGTTTATTATTATAAAAGAATGATGCATTTGGATAACCCTTTTCCATTAAACTTAGAAAAATATTTCTTGTAGACATTCCACAATAGAAATTTGGAAAATCTTCCATTGCCTTATTCTCTTTTCCAAAAACATAGTGGTTATAACTTAATTCATGGATCTTTTTTACATGTTCCATTAGCTGCCCTCTGTTTTTTATGACCATAGAACAAAACCCAGGAATAGATTTATATTTTTTTAAAATTTTGTCATCTATTTGCTCAACTGATTGATTATAACCGCCACTGAAAGAAACATTCTCTTCCAAATCCCCTTGAAACCTAGATTTCTTTCCATTTTTTATAGCACTAAGTATAATTCCGTATTTATTATTCAATTCACTCTCATATACTCGAGGAATAATAGAAAAAGAATTAATTATTTTCGCCACGGGTATTTCTAATTTCTCTAAATTTGCGAGCTCTTCAAGAGAAATACTCTCATATTTTTTCACAAAAAATCTTTCTATTTTTTCGATATAAGGAATTTTCATATTAAAATGCAGAAAATAATTTTTATAAACCTTACTATTAATTATTACTACATAATGACACCCTAATCATACCCACTCATATTCCCCGACTTCCCAGCGTTCCCACCCGACTTCTTCGCCGCAATAACATCATCAATCCTCAAAATCATAATAGCAACTTCCGTCGCACTCGTAATCGCCTGAGTCTTCACCTTCAACGGCTCAATCACCCCATTCGCCAAATTATCCTCAACCTTACCACTAAACAAATTCAACCCAGCAGTCTTCT
>JAGLWM010000004.1 GCA_023133415.1 Candidatus Pacearchaeota archaeon | reverse complement strand
GGAGTTAAGTAAACTTCCATCAATGCCGCAACAATCAAAATCACAATCGCAATAATAATCATCAAAAGAGAATCCTGCAAAATAGACCAAGTTCCCTCTCCCCGCAAATCTTTCCTAATAACCGCAACCGAAACAATTCCTCCAGCCAATGCCCCAACGAAATAAGCCGCAATCTCCGGAACTCCATGGATCATATACCTCATCAAACCCAAAGGCAACTGCGCCAAACTCTTTTCCGCAAAAATTCCAACCGCAGCCGCAATCACCGAAGCATTCCACACAAGAATAAACATCGCCCCAGCACCAAATGCCAAAGAAAACAAAATCGTAAAAATCAAAACATAAATATTATTCGCAAAAATTCCCAAAACAGCACTACTTCCAGTTACCTGCCCAGTCCCGACCGAAACCCCATGGTGCTCAATACAATAATCATAATGCGACGGACTATTTATTGCGCAAAAAGTCTTAATTTGAAAATTAAAATTCTGCCCCGCGACATCAGGAAATATGATATAAAAAAAAGAAAACGCAACAACAAAACCCAAAAACATCCAAATCAGAGCATAGACCGCCTTAGAATGCTCCTTAATCAAACGCCCCGAATCACTAATCGCAACATCCTTCCCCTCTTCCAATTTAATAATATAATATATAAAAGGCAAACAACAAATCATCGTAAAAATAACAACCAGCAAGCCGCTCCCTTCCTTCAAGATAGAATCCTTTCCAAAAACAAACATCACCAACAAAAATGAAACACTTGCCCAAAATAGTCCAACAAAAAACATTTCCCACGGCCGCCTCTCCGCTCGTTTCGGCTTCATTAATAATTCAATCATTTTCTACCTCCATTGAGTCGCTTCATGAGTCAATCCTTCGGCACTTTAATAATTTCACAATAGATTTATTCCAATATCTCCCTCTCATAAAAAAAAACACAAACATAACTTTTTAAAGTTTTATCAATATATATGCTTTATGGAAAAGAAGGTATCAGCCTCAAATTTCAAAAGAATCCTTACTAATATAAAATCAGTCAAAATTCAAGGAGCAGAAAACGTCGCAAAAGCCGGAATTAAAGCCTACCTCCTCCAGCCAGACACAACCTCAGTGAAAAAAATACTAGCAACAAGGCCCACAGAACCCCTGCTTCAAAATGCAATAAAAATTCTACAAAGAACAAAATTCAAAAAACGAACCGCAAAAAAATTCCTAACCAGCCTAAATAAATCCCACGACAAAATAGCCAAAAAAGGAGCATCCCTAATTAAAAACAATATGAATATCTATACCCACTGCCATTCCTCAACCGTAATGGATATACTAAAATATGCCAAAAAGAAACAAAAGAAAAAATTCGTCGTCTACACAACCGAAGTAGAACCATTATTGCAAGGAAGAATAACGGCGAAAGATCTCGCAAAATCCAGAATAAAAGTTATCATAGCACCAGATATGGCAGCAGAACAATCTCTCTCAAAATGTGACCTCTTTCTATTCGGAGCAGACGCCTTTACAAAAACCGAAGTCGCAAACAAAATCGGAACCACAACCCTAACAAAACTAGCAAAACTCCACAACGTCCCAACCTATACCTGCGGCGTCTCCCTAAAATTCACAAAAAAAATCATAATCAAATCTCGCTCAGGCAAAGAGGTATGGGACGAACGTCAAGAAGAAATAGAAGTTCTAAACCAACCCTTCGACAGAACAAAATTAAAAAACCTAACAGGAATAATCTCCGAATTCGGAATACTAAAAAGAAAAGAATTTGTTAAAAAAGCCAAAAAGAAATTAAAAAATTTGAGATAAAAGCTCTCAACCTCACAACACATATAGCAAAAACACAAGTCAATCTCACAGCAAAGCGATCTCACAGGAAATTTTTCCGATCTCACAGTGAAGCGATCTCAAATCCCTTAAGCCACCTTCAAGACCTTTCTCAAAACAATACTAGCCAAAACACTATACCCAATATAATACCAAATCCAGGAGCTTAATACCGGAGCGTAAATTCCCCTCAACCAAGCAAACAAAATCAAAAACGGAATCATAGTCACAAACATCGGCTTCATCGACGACTTAAACATCAGCCCAGTCAAGTGCAACATCTCAGCATTCAAGTCCTGCATAAGACTCGGCTCCTTCGTCTTCTTTAACTCCTTCTGAATCTCCTTCTGCCTCTTCTTCAAACTCCTCAAATGCTCTTGGTCTGTAAACTTCTTCTGAACCAAAGTAGAAATTAGCGTCACAGCAATCGAAAAAATCGCAATAGAAACCTTTGGATTTGCAATCATCATCTCTGTTAAAGCCATAAATATAACTATTAGATTGAGTTTTTAAATATGTTTATTTAACATCACCCTAATTTTAATTTTTAGTAGATTCAGACAAGGCGGATAAACTTGCTGTGTCAGCGTGCCCCAACCAATATTAATTAAGTTCGTGAGGGTAGCTCGCGCACATAAGAGTTTGTCCAACGAAGTATTAATCAGAAAAAATTAAAATTATCATGCCCCAAAAAATCCCTTCAACATAGGATTCATATCAACCGCATGCTGCTGTGCGATATTCTGATACAACTGATATAAAATCATAACAGCCAAAAGAATAGCAGTACCGCCAACCAAAGCCCCAAGTAAATCAGCAACCGAAGCCAACAACCCAATCGCAACACCACCCATAATCGTCAATGGTCCAATATACCTTTTCAAAATAGACTCCAAAACCCTCTCATCCTTCCTAAACCCAGGCATACTCATCCCACTATTCACAATCTTACCCGCCTGACTCCGAGCATCCATCCCAGAAGTTCCGACCCAAAAGAAAGCGAACAAAACAGAAAACACAACATAAAACAGAATATGACCAACAGCCTGAGCCGCATAAATCCATCTAAAACTCCCTGTAATAATCGTCTCTAAAACCGGCGTCGAACCAATCCAAAATGCCAAACCACTAACCGCCTGACCTCCCTCACTAAATCCTCCCAAAAGAGTCGCATGTCCCAACCAATTCTGCAACAACGAGCCAAACAACTGCAAATTCGCAACCAAGGCCGAAACCAAAATCACTGGAATAACACCAGCATAAAAAAACTGCAACGGCCATTTTACCGAATGCCCACGAATTCTATCAAACGCCAACGGAATCTCGACCTTCAAACTCTGCGCAAACACAACAGCCAAAAACAAAACAGCTGTCGTAACAATCGGGAAGAAGGCTCGCGCCACCCCAGTCCCATCACCAACAATTACCGAAGCAATAATCGCCAAAATCTTACCACTAGCCTCAAAAGTCCCCTGCGGACCAACAAACTGAAACAACTGACTAAACAACCTCCAACCAATACCAGCCGCAATAAACAATGAAACACCCGAACCGAAACCCCACTTCTGTACAACCTCATCCATAAAAATAATCAAAAGACCACCCAAACACAACTGCGTAATAACGACCCCAGTAAACCCAGGCTCAGCCGCAATCCCTTTCATCAAAACATAAACCATCGCCTCAAAAATCACAAACGCAAACGCCAACAACTTCTGCATCCCCTGAAAAAACTTCTTCCCCTCAGTAGTATTCTGATTAATATTAATAATCCCCGCCCCACTCAAAAGCTGCAAAATAATCGAACTCATTACAATCGGACCAATACCCAAACTAATAATCGAACCGAAAGAAGTCCCAAGTAAAATAGCCAAATACTCAAATCGAGCCAAACTTCCCTCAGAAATCCCAAACAACGGAATATTCGCCAAAACAAAATACCCAACTAGAATAACCAACGTCCACTTTAACTTAACATTAAAACTAACTTTCTTCTCCGTCGGTGCCCGAACCTCAGGCAAATTATGCAACAAATCCCTCAAAGCCATGTTTTATGAAGATAAAATTGTTTTATAAAGTTTTAGATGAAAGATTTATAAATCTCCTTCTCAATAAAATCATAAGATGGTAACGATTAATATTTCAAAAAAGAATCTGCATTTATGGGTTTTTGGTTTTGTTGTTTTGCTTGGTATTGGTTTTGGAGTAGCATATGGCGGAAGTCAGCCTTCTATTCATGGACATACTATAGGGGAGATTGAGGGGTTGAGTGGAGGAGGTGGTGATTGGACTTGCGTAAGAGTAGTATCTACAAAGGATAGTGGAGCGACGACTGTATCATGTCCTTCTGGTCATAAGTTGATTACAGGTGGTTGTTATTTTGGAAGTAGTTCTCCTGTTGATGGTCGTGTGGATAATAGCCCCAGTGATACTGTAGATAATGCCTGGAGATGCAGAAATCCATTTGGCGGATCAGTAACAGCAGTTGCTCAGTGTTGTGATGTTAGCGGAGCTGGTGGAGTGGTGGGAGGAGGAAGTGAAGCAATTACAAATGTACTTCATTATGAGAGTTTATCCGTTAAGCCAAGTGACGGCAGTAAACAATTATATACGCGAGATGGTTCAGGATGCATACATAGCTTGAAAACATTGAATTATGAACAACTTGGATCAACAACTTATTTTTCATATCTTCCGGCTATACGCTTTATAATTGATGGAAAAGACAGTGGATATCTTAACTTTAACTATCAAGTTTTTCCAATTGAAGAAATAACATTCCCAAAAACAGACTATATTTACCAGTATGTTAATATTCCAGAAACTATCTGTTATTCTGAATCAATAGAAATTTGGGCTAGTGTAACTCAAAGGCAATGTGGTAGTTGCAATAAAGATATGAATTTATATTTTAAGATGCTATGGTCAGAAAAATAAGTTGATTAAAAGATTAATAGCAATATAGTTTTAATTTGAAAATACAAAATTTTTCCTAAGAAATAGTCTATTTTTTATCCTCTACTTCCTCTGCCTTCGCCGCATACTGCTTCACCTCTCCCTTCCTCACAGGCAAAACAATCTTTCCCCCAGCGCTCTCCATCTTCTCAATTGCCATCTTCGTCGCACTCAAAGCCACAATCTCCGCCTTAAATCCATCCCCAGTTCCAAGAATCTTATGCTTACTCAAATCAATTTCACATCCATCCTTACTAAACAAATTATCCTTAATCGCATACAAATTAATCTTCTCATATTTAGCAATGGCTGTTCCCCTAGATGTCAACCCCTGTTTCCCAAAATACCGCTTCTTCTTCCGAGTATCCGACTCCAAAGCCACCTGCTTCTTATGATCCGCTCGCTTTCCAGTTCCAGCCTTACCGAAACCACCCTTATTTCCATGACCCTTATGCTTCTGCCTGAATCCCCAACCAACAGTCCTAGCTCCACGAATCCTAGAGTTCTTCTTTCTTTTGTGAACCTTCATAACATTCGCCCCGCAAGTTTAACAATATCCTCATGTTCTCCCAAAATCCCCTTCGGCGTAGGCAATCTCGAACTCTTCTTGAATCCACCACGCGGAGGATGCAAAAAATAAACCCCATTCTTCGCAACTCGCTTCTTATTCAACTCCTTGACAAAATCATCTCCCACCTTACCATAAGCAACCATATGAGCAACACTTCGAACCATCCCCATCCTCACAGCGTCATCCTCCTCAACTAAAACAGCAGCAAATTTCTTCTCCATTTTCAACCTTCGCAAAGTCTCATTATCTTTCTCCTTATTCTTAACCTGCCCCGCAATTCTCACAACAAATATCATATTCGAATCTCCCCAATCTTTTCAAGTGCAGCCATACAAGCCTTAGCAGCATTAAATGTCGTTCGCACCTTCCCCGAAGTTTTACTATAAATATCCTTAATGCCAACTGCCTTCAAAATTCTCTTCAACTCATCATTCACAACCAACCCAGCCCCTTGAGGCGCAGGCATCAACTTTACACAAACCGAAGAACATTTCCCCTCAACAGCAACCGGAATACTATGCTCCTCCTCACACGAACAATCAAAACTCGCACAACCCCTCTGAATCTTAACAATATTCAATTTCGCCTTCCGAGTTGCCTTCTCCTTCGCTGGCAATGTCTCAGCGGCCCGACCATACCCAACTCCAACATGTCCGTGTCCATCACCAACAACAGCCATCACGCCAAAAGTCAAAACATTCCCCTCCTTAGTCTTCTTCTGTGTCTGCCTAAAAGGTCTCCTCTTTCCGCCACCAAATTTACCCTTCGCTTGCCCAATAAACAAATAATCAGTCTTCAGTCCAGGAATCAACAAATCAACAATCTCCGACTCCATAATCTTCCGACCCTCACTCAGAATCTCATCAATATTATTCACCTTTCCAGCTCGAACAGCTCGACCCAACTCAGTCCTAGGAACCCATCTTTCCAACTTCTCTTTCTGCTCTCTTGCAATCTTCTCTTCAAAAGTCTCTCTCGGACCATTACGCCGTCCACCGTAACCACCCCGCCTTTCCTCAACCTTAGCCCGCTTATCAAACTCTTTAGAAACCTTCTCATCTTCCTTCTTCTCTTTCTTCTCAACAATACTCTCCATCTCCTTCAACTGCTCTTCAGCACTAACTTCCTTAACTTCTTTCATTTTCTCTTTCTCAACTTCTTCTGCCATCACTTCAATCCTCCCTTTATCTTCTCGACCATATCCTTCATCCCAATGTACTCACCCATAAGTCGATCCTCACTAGGAAAAACTTTCTTATTCGCTGGAATATCAAGTCCTCCCTCAACTAAACCTGCAATAACAGCAAAAACTCTTCCACCTTTCTCCGTTCGAGCCATCCCCAAATCAACAATATACTTACCATCACCTAACTTCTTCGCCATCAAAATCCCAGTCAAATATCCAGCCGAAATAGATTTCAAACTCCCACCTTTCTTTGCATCCCACCCATTCTTCAAAAGTTCCTTCGAGCTAACAGTCGCCAAAACCCTATCCTGAGCCTCAACACTTTCAACAGCCTGCAAAATAAAATATTTATTCGTCCTACGAACAACAATCCTAGGCAAATCCGACATTAGTAAAATCCGCCGAGCCTTATAATCCGTCCGATTTTCCCTTCTCCTTCGCTTCTGTGTCCTAAGTCCCATTCTTATTCCTCCAGGCTCTCCTTTAAATGTCTTTTGCTCTTGAATTTCCGAGCCCTAATCTGTTTCCTAATTTCCCGTTTCTTTTCAGCATCAATCTTTCCAGTTCTAAAAAGCCCTCGAACAAATGCCCTTAACTTCCTCGTAATAATCACATACTCAGCTTTCCGCGTATTAACATTTTTCTTAATCTTCCCAGTTCTTCGCCTGTGCTTCCGATGAACAATCTTCTTTCTCCCAGAAACTTCACGAATCAAAATAGCACCCGATTTGTGCAAGTCCAAAACATCCATCCTGCTAATCGCTTCCTTGATTTCTCCAAGCCTACCCTCAGCAAAAATAATCCTTCCCTTTCCAACCCCCAAAACCTTCGATGCCAATTCCTTTTTCTTCGTTAAATTCATTATTCCACGGCCTCCTTCTTTTCCTCGACTCTCATTTTAAACTTGTTCAAAATAGGCAGCTTCATCTCATTCGCCTTAGCAATAATCTCCGCCCTCTTTTTCGCTCCAACTCGTCCAATAACGATTCCAGCTTCTTTTCCCACCTTCGAAAGCTCAGTAACATTCTCAACCCTAACCGTCTTAACTCCTTCAACAAAATTCTTAATACTGACATCAGCTCCCCATCCAACCTTCGGCCTCTGTCCACGTCCTTTTCTTCCTAATCTAAATTTATTCTGCCTACCTTTCGCACCACGCCACTTCTGATTTTTCTTAACGCCTTTTCCTAATCGAATCTTCTTATGCCAATCCGTCCTCAAAAACTTCGGCTTATTTCTTTCAGTTGTTTTCTTTTCCTCCACCATCATATCACTCTCCCTGGCTTCGCCGTTATAAAAATTCCATCCTGAAAAATTCGCCTGTCCCGCCCGGTTAATCGAGTTGCCTTTTCTAAATTCGCCGCAGTCTGCCCCGCCGCCTCAATATCATGCGAACTAACACTAATCTTAATCCCAGCAATATCAACCTTCACATTTTCCAAAATCTTCGCCTTACGAACAGTCGTCTCACCCAAAAAACTCTTCACAACAACATCACCCCCTTCAATTTTAACATTCATAGGAAAATGCACATTACAAATTTCCAACTCATAAACAAAATCCTCGCCAAGCCCCTTAATCATATTCTTCAAATGTGCCTCAACCGTTCCCATCATTTTCGCCTCCCTCTTCGTCGCACCCTTCGCATTTAAAACAACTTTCCCGTCCTTAATCTCCACTCCAATCTTTCCCAAATCAAAACTCTTCTTCAGCTCCTTTCCGTTCCCCTTAACAATAAACTCCTTCCCGCTAACAACAACCTCAACCCCCTCAGGAATCTCAATAACTCTCTCTAAATCTTTATTCATTCTAATAAAAATAAGCAACAACGCTCCCTCCCAAATTTTCCTTAACAGCTTCCTTATGATCCAACAATCCCTTATTCGTCGAAATAACCAATGTCCCAAAATTCCTCGAAGGCACAAATCGCCTCAAGTACTTATCAATCCCAGCAACCCCAACATAATACCTCGGCTTAACCGCCCGACATTCATTCAACTTCAAAATCTTAACCCTAACAATCTTCGCTTCCTCATCAACCTCAAACTCAATATGATTCTTTTCTCTCATTATTTCAAACAAATTCAACAAAACCTTAGAGTACCGCCTAATCACAAGCTCCCTTTTCTCAATCCGATTAGCATTCATAATCTGATTCAATCCATCTGCTACTACATCCTGACTCATATTCTCAATCCTCCAAATTTACAAAAGCACGAACTAAGAACACAGCAAACAGCATTGCCATCCCGACCCATTGCCATCCTAGCCCATTGCCATATCAATTTATTTTCCATCAGCTATATTTCTTGAACCCCAACTCAACTGCCAACTCCCTAAAGCAATGTCGGCATAAATTTAGATTATAAGATGAAATATGCGCGCCATGTCTTCCACAAACCTCACACTTCTGCGCAGCTACACCAAACTTCCTAGCTTTAGGCTTATTGTGCTTCAGAAATTTCTTCAAAACCGCAGGCTTACCTCTAAGCTGCCTCGTTATCTTTCTCCAATCGCTTGCTGTCATTATTCACTTTCCTCCATACTTTTCTTCTTCTTCCTCAAAATCTCCGTCTTAAATTTACTCACCAAATAGTTCTCAATCTCTTCTCGAGCAACAGATAACCTACGCGATTTACCCCTTTTAACCTTTTTCCTCTCAACGCCCTTCCCAGCTCTACTAAAAACAACCGTAACCTCAAACCCCATAATCCCAACCTCTCGAATATATTCAACACCTGGAATCTCAATATACTCATGAATCCCAAACGAAAAACAATTATTCTGAATCTGCTTCTCCTTCAAAGTGTTATCAATTGCCGGCAACAACTTCTTAACAATATTTAAAGCATCCTCACCGCGAAGCGTAACCTTTGTCCCAACTTCCAAGCCAGGTCGAACATTCCAAGTCGGAATCCTCTTTGTAGCCTTAACCTTAACAGGTTTTTTCCCCGAAATTGCTTCTAATAAAATTATACCCTTATCCAGCTTCTCACCAACTCCACCAATATTCAAAATCACTTTATCCAACTTAATTTCTCTCATAACGTTCTCTTTCCCGCCACTTCCACTCTTTACCTTCGTCATCTTATCCAATCACCAAAATAGTCTTATAAGACAATCTTACATTCCCACTTTCCAATTTAATTTCATAGTTCCGACCTCGAATCAATTCCTCAAATCCAACCAATTCACCCTTCTTGCCGGCATGTTTCCCGCCAACAATCTCAACCTTTGCACCTTTCTCTAAACTTAAGACCTTCAATATTTTATTCTTCTTTGTATCCAAAACAACCGAATCACCAACGCTAAACTTACCCGTATTCAAAAAATTCTGCCCGTCATCCAAATTCATCTGAACTTTACACTTTGCTTTCCCATCTCCCGACTTAACAATCGTCTTCCCAATAATCTTAACGATTTTGCTCTCCGCCTCTTTCTCTGAAATCTCAACCAAGCTAAACTTCTTGTTCACAATCTCCAATCGATAATTTTTTCCAGCCTTCTCTAAATTCAATACATCAAAAACCTGCATCGGGAAATTCTCATCATGCCTAACGCGATTATTAACCATAACCATCCCACTAAGCGTCATATGCCGAGCCTCTTTTCTAGTCCTCGCTACCTTCAAAACATCCCGAAGCAAAAACAGTAAACTAATACCTTTGCTTATCGCATGGCTGGGAACAGCAACAAATCTCTTTCTCTTACCCTTCCGCGGAACCGGCCATGTCTTCGGCATCTTCGTTTTTTTTACATGTCTTATCATTTCTTCTCCTTATTTGTAGTTTTCTTAACTGCCTTTTTAGTTTTTCCAACTTCCTTCTTAATCTCTTCAGTCTTTTTCTTATCCTTCTTCTCAGTTGCACTAGTCTTTTCAACTTCCGACGATTTTAAACGCTTTTCATCAGATACGTCCAAAATAATAATCTTCACATTCGACGGATGAAACCAAGTAATCAACTTTTCTCCACCAAAACTTTTCACTCTCTGAATTCCATCAACCTGAATTCTCGTATTTTTAATATCAACTATCCCAACCTTACCCTGCTTCCCCTTAAACTTCCCTCTCATAATTTTAACCTCATCCCCATTCCTAACACTAATACTCCGCCTCCCATACTTCTCTCTCAAAGCCTTATCTAAAGTAGATCCCATAAACTTCTTCTTAATATGATTCGGCGCATTCGCCCTAAATTTAACTTGCTTTCTCGGTTGCTTACTTGAATTCCACGATTTATTAAATTCCGATTTCATTTTAAATTTCCCAGTATGAATTCACACTGCCTTTCTCCTCCATTAGATTTTTCCATGATATAATCTCTCCATATCCCCAAGTTCCCACTTAATCCATTTAATGCTTCCTGGACACCACCATAGGATTCTATTAATTTGCCATAAACAAAATCTTTTGTATGTTTAACTTGAGCCAATGTATATGCCGTAGCTCCAATATCGCCACTTCTCGCTAATTCTGTAGCAAATTCCACTTCTATATCCATACAAGCCAACCCAGTAAAGATATCATCAAGTGACCCTCCCCTTTCTACAATATCAGATTCTAATCCTTTTATTGAAGAGCAATGCCCATTTAGCCACTTAGAAAAATCTTCCTTAATTAAAGGCACTCTTGCATCTAGTTTTTCTTTGGTTATATCAATATTTTCCATCTTAACACCTACCTCCACTCTTCAGTTGCCCAAGTCCCGAAACCCCGAAACCCCGAAACCCGAACACCGCTGATGAAAAAATCAGAGATTGTTTCATCAGTAAACCCCCCCCGCAATTTTAGCAACTTCCTTCCATCTTTCCTGAACCTCTCGAGCAACCGCACCCTTAATCTGCGTTCCCTTCGGATTTCCCTTTTCATCCTTCAATAAAGCAACAGCATTATCCGAAAAACAAACCCTTTCCCCAGTATTCCTTTTCCACGGTTTCTTCTGTCTCACAAGTACTGCATCAAAAACTTCACCCTTCATCTTCGGATCGCCCTTCCTTACTGAAACTTTAACATGATCTGCAATCTTCGCATAACCCATTCTACCCTTCGACGTCTTCCCATGCTTAATCGAAACAATCCTACAAATCCGAGCACCTGAATTATCACAAGCCTCCAATAAGCTCCCAATATTCAAACTTTTCGTCGTATTAGCACTCACAGCCTTCATCCTTTCTTCCCCTTTCCTTTAATTACCTTTGAAACAACAAAATGAATCATCTTCGAAATCGGCCTAGTTTCCGCAATCTCAATTAAATCCCCAACACTGACATCCCCACTCATACAATCAGGTAATCTCGCATGAATCTTCGTCCGCCTTTTCTCGTACCGCTCATATTTAGGTAGCTTCAACATCCGATCAAACTGAATCGTCACACGTCCAGCCAACTTCTTTATAACCTTTCCTTGAAATGTCCGCCCACGCATCTTTAATTTCTTATCTCCATGCACAGGGCAAAACCTGTCCTTACATTCAATACTATTTTCCATTTTTTTCTTTTCTTCCATTTTAATCTTTAATTTGATCCTCGCTAAAACCCTCGCTCACCAAGATTGGTTTAATGAAGCCCTTATGATTTCCTTGCAATTCAACTACTTTGTTTTTAATCGTACCACCACAAGCCCGTTTTGCTTTGAGCTTCTTCGCGATAGCCTTGATGTCAACTCCGTCGTCAAATCCCGAAATTATCGTGTTAACTTTTCCAAAGCGCCTTTTCTCAGTTTTAACCTCGATATTCTGCTGCGTCTTAGCAATCTCGCCACAAACACAAGCAGCCTCGGGTAAACCACACTTTGGACAAATTTCCACTTACTCCTTATCCTCCGCTAATTTAGTCTCAGTTTGCTTTTTTCCACTGACTCTTGACTCTTCATTTCTCACAGTTAAAAGTCGCGCAATTTCCTTTTTAACCCTTCCCTTCTTCGTTGGACTCCTCAACAACTCAATCTTCAAATCTCGAATCTTCTTCTTAACTTCCTTCTCTGTTAATTTTTTCTCTGCCATTACTTCCCTTCCTCCTTAGCCTTCTTCTTAGTTGGTTTAGCCTTGACTCCCGACTTGCGCTTCTTCTTAACCTTCTTCACAGTCTCCTCAACTTTCTCAAAAGTCGCATTCTTTCTAACAGCCTCAAGCAACTCTTCATCCACACTAATCTGATCACACATTTTAACACCAGGCGCCAAAATCGCAACCTTGATTCCAACAATACCCTGTTTCGTCTGAGCAACAGTCTCCGCCCTATCAACCAGCTTCGCCGCATCTCCAGTCTTCTTCAAATAACCAAATGCAAATCTCCAAACACGAGCCCTATCACTAGGCAACTTCCCAGCAACCCTAATCTCAGCTCCCAAAGCTCCACCATTCTTAATCCTTCCAAGTGCCCGATAACTTGAAGCCTTATACTTCTGCGAACCGAACCTTTCAAGAGTCAAAGCAATATCATCAGCAACCAATTGTGCATCAAACTCAGGTCGGCTAATCTCTTCAATATCAACATGCGGATTCTCCATCTTAAACCGTCTCTTCAAAATCTCAGTTAACTCAGCAATCTTTTCACCCTTCCGCCCAATAATCCAACCAGGTCTATGTGTCGCAACAACAATTCGCTCTCCAACGGGCGTATATTCAATCGTCACACTCGAAACCTTCCCTTTCCCGAACATTCCCTTTACAAACTGCTTCACATTATACTCATCCTTCCTAACACCAACAAACTGCTTCTCTTCCATTATTTTACCTTCCCAATTAATTTAGTTTTATCTCGAATCTCAATATGAATGTGCGCTCTCTTCGCTTTCCGTCCTGCCTTTCTATACGGAGCAGAAGCCCTATCGCTCCTAGCAATCGAAATCACCGGATTCTCAATTCCAGCAACAACTGCATTCGCACCAGCCTGCTTTACAATCTCCATAATCGCCATACATGCATTTTTCGGAAACCTACCCCCAGCCAAACCTTTTCCTTTCCTGTGCCCAACTTCCATCGCAGCCATAGGCACCGGCCTCTTCTCATCAATCACAGCCTGCAATCTCGCAACTGCACCCTCAGGACTCTTTCCTCGAATTACCCTACAAGTATATTTGGACTGCCTCGGCGAAATCTTCAAACTAAATCCATTAGCAACCGCTACATCTTTCTTGACAACTTCCTTCTTCTTAGTCTTAACTTTCTTCTCCACTTTCTCTTCCACTTTCTCTTCAGTCTTCATTTTTTTCTCAGTTTCCATTTTCTTTTCCTCTACCATTTATTTTACTTCTTTCTTCTTCCCTAAAGATGTATGTTTAGCTATTTTCCTCGTCATCGAAAACTCTCCTAATCTATGACCAAGCATATCGTGTGTAATCGCAACCTTCACAAATTCCTTCCCATTATGAACTCCAACTATTTTCCCGACCATTCGTGGAACAATCACAAGCGACCTATCATGCGTCTTCGCCATCTTCCCATTCGCAGTCCTCTCCTCAAGCTTTCTAACAAATGCTTCAATTACATCATAATTCCTCAAAATCGTCCTACGAGCCCGAGATTTAACCAACTTGGCAAACTCCCTCGTATTAACAGCTTTCAAGTCCTCAACATTCTTTCCTCGAAAAAACTTTTCCTTACTTTTCTTAACTAATTCTTCTGCCATCTTATCTTTTCTTCCTCCCAGTCCGACTCGGCCTCAACAATCCAACCTTCTTACCAGGCGAAGCATTTCGCTTAGCAATCTTACTCTTAATACGCTTCCCTCGTCCAGATCCAAACGGATGGTCAATGGCATTCATCTTAACAGCAGAAGTTCTCGGCCACAATTTAGATTTCATCTTCATTATATAAAACTTCTTACCTGCCTTCAAAATCGGCTTACTAACACGACCATCCCCAGCAGCCCTACCAATTGTTGCCCTACAATTTACCTTAAACTTCTTGATCCTCTTCGACGGCATCATAACCTTAACAATATCGCCCTCTTTCGCCATAATAGTCGCAGCATTCCCACCACTCCGAACAAACTTCCCACCGTCCCCAGGATTATGTTCAATGTTAAAAATTTCCGTCCCATTTTTCAAATCCCCAAGTTTCGAAATATCCCCATTACTATTACCACCAACCGAAATCTTCTGTCCAACATAAAGCAAGTCAACCGCAAAATTAGAAAAAACCTTCCCTTCATTGTTTACAAACTTTGCAATCGGAACCGAATGCCCAATACTCGAAACCAATTTCACACATTCAAAATCCCCACTCAAATCAACCAAATACCCAGGTCGAACCTCACTCGCCTTCTCTCTAACCTTGTAAGTATGTCCGCCTCTTCCACGTCGCTGCTGAATAATTCTCTTTCCCATTACATCATCCCCAACTTAGTCGCAAGATCCATAGCTGGAAACTCCGACTTCAATTTAACATAAGCCAACTTCTTATTCTTCAATGTATGTGTCCTCACCTTTTCAACCTTAACATCAAATAAGTCCTCAACCTCAGCCTTTATCTCAAACTTGTTCACAGCCCTATCAACAACAAAAACCAAAATATTCTCAATTTCAATCTGCCGAACAACCTTCTCCGTCGACTTCACCTTCTCCAAAATTATCGTCTTCATGCGAACCTTCCTCCAATTTCCTCAATAGCTTTCTCACTATAACAAGTCAATCGACCCACAACCCCATTCGGCGCCAAATCCTTAATAGCCAAATCCGAAACCTTCACAATCTCAACACCCTTTCTCTTCATCTCCTCATCGCTCCCAACAACAAACAATAACCCAGCATTCGACTTATACTTTCGACCCCTCATCTTCCCAATCCCGGCTCGAATTGATTTTTTCTTCAAAACGCTCTCAAACGAATCTCCAAAAATAGCCTTCATTGCCAAAACAAAATCTTTCGTCTTAACATTCAAAATACCAGAATCAAAAACCCCGCCCACATTCATCTTCCTTTCAAATTTCTTCTCCAAACTATTAGCATCAAGCGTCCCAATCAAAGCCGACTTCAAAGCAATCAACAATTCCTTCTTATTAATTTTCTTAAATAAATTCTTCTCACTTCTCGGAGCATGCGGTCTTCTACCGCCCCTAGTCGACGCAACAGTCGCACCAATCCAATTAAAACTCGCACCATGCCTCGACATAATCTTCCTAGGAACCCTAGAAATTCCCTTCCCATAAGTTCCCTTCCAATCATGCCTTTTCTTCTTCGAAATACCCGAAGCCGAATACTGTGCACCAGCTCCATCCATCGAACCATAAGGCTGAGCAAAAACACTCTTTTGTGCTTCAAAAACCTTCAACAGAATATCCGCTCGAATCTTAGCAGAAAAACACTTAGGCAAATTAACGTCCCCCTTCACTTTCCCATTTTTATCATAAAATTTAACCTTCATCTCAACTCAAGCACCTCAAACTTCTTCTTCGCAGTATATTTAGTCGGTCTCAAGGCATATGTAACAACAATACCCCTCTTCGCAGGACCAGGAACCGAACCCTTCAAAATCAAATAATCCGTCTTCACAACTCCATAATGCTTAAATCCACCCTTCCTATTAATATCCTTATCAGCCACCTTCCCAACTTCCAAAATCAAATTATTATAACCAATCCTATTATGATAACCAGTCTGCCCAGCCTGCGGAGCCCTAAAAGTTACCCTCGCCGGATGCCATGGAGCCAACGAACCAGGCCTTCTCTGCCCCTTCTCACTCTTATGATCCTTCAATGCAATCCCAAATCGCTTCACAGGACCCTGCGTACCAAATCCTTTAGTCACACCACGAACATCAACCAGCCCATCACTAAAAACATCTGTAACCGAAATCTCCTTACCCAAATTATCCCTAATAAAAGCTAACTTTTCATCCTTGTCCCCCGAAACACCAATCTCAATCAAATCACATTTCTTCTTCCCAACACCAGTTTTCCCAACACCCGAATACATAATCACTCTTACATCATCAAAATCAATATCCTCTCCCAGTTCACCAATCTTTTTAGAAATCCCAACAGACTTCTTCAAAATCTTATCATTCGAAACAACAACATCCTTAGAAGCCTTCCCATTCTTGTAAAATCTAACCGAATAAATCTTCATAGCAGGACATTCAATCAAAGTCGCAGGAACCACAATTCTCTTTCCCTTAGTCATTGAATGCTCGCTATTATCCTTAGTCCAAACGGAAACCATCCCAACCTTATATCCAACAAAACCCAAAAATCCAACGCCATCTTTATCTACTGGTTTCCAATTCACACTAGGCACAACCTTCTTTGCACGAACCCTCGGGTAAAACTGCAAACTTCCACTGTGTATTCCGTTGTTATCTGTCATGCTTGTTTTTCCTGATAGCTCTAACTATCTGATAATTTTCTCGATAGCACTCGAGTTCGTTATCGTGACCAACCAATCACAAAATTCTCCTCATCCAAACAGTCAAGTTTTGGATGGAACCATTAGAAATTATCAGAAATTAGGGTATTTAAAGCTTATGCCCAAAATCACATAACTAACAGCAACTCCAAGAGCTCCCAGAACAACTCCAAGCAAGATTTTCTTTTTATCTTCTTTTAAATAAAAAAGAGACACCAAAAGCAAGACATAGGCAACTATTCCAAATATGGTAAAATTAAAATCATCATAATAAAGCGAAGTAAAAACCAAAACAATCAAACCCAAACCAGAATAAATATTTTGTCGCAAAATCAAAAACACCAAACCAACAACAATCCCAGCAACAACAAACTGCGAAAAATATACAAGGTTATCAAGCATCCAAACCCTAACCAAAACCAAAAAAAAAACGGAAAGCCTCCCAACGAAACAATATCCCTAGCCATCTCACGCAACCACACTTTCTTTTCCATACAACATCGACGATATCTATCTATAAAAATCTTCACTAAATTTTAAAAACCCTCTTTCCGTTCCAATAACATAATGACCATAAAAACTCCCCAACTCCTCCCTGGCGAAAAAGGCTATGTCTCAAAAAAAGAAAAAACCGCACTCAAAAAAAAGTCTGAAAAAAAAGAAAAAGCTATTCAAAGAAAAAAAGACAAAATAATCGGCAAAATTAAAACAGGCGCAAAAGGCTATCGAATAGGCAAATTAACACTAACTCCACGAAAAGAACAAAAATACCCAATCTGGAGATATTCAAAAAGAATAGGAGAAATCATAATAACTCCAGAAAACAAAATCACACTTACATTTAAACGTCTTGGAGGAATCGGAAACTTTAAACATTTAATCCAAGATGCCGATTTCCAACTACAATGGGCAATCCGTGAACAAGAGCTCCTAATGACTCAAAAACAATGTTACCTCTGTTTAAAAAAAATTTCCAAATCCGCAAAACCAAATCTCTATCACTATAACATGTTCAAATTCAGAACAGATCTTCTAGAAAAAGCAGCAAAAGTCCCAGAAGAAGTCATTGCAGGAAAACTAACAATAGAAAAAGGATGGGAAAAATTCAACAACATCCTCGAAGAAGGCAACCGATATTATATGTCCCTAAAAGACACCGCCCTCCTCTGCGCCGCCTGCGCTAAACAAAAAAATCTAAATCTCTAATGGTAGAAGTTCCAACATCAGAAAGGAAATTAATGATTTTTAAAACTAACAAGTGCCGAACAAATCACCGACTACCGACCACCGACCCCCGACCCGCCCCAGAACTCGCCCCAATACCCTGCAATTTGGGGTGTGCAGAACTACCAAGAGTATTTGGGGTGTGCCGAGCGGTCCCAATTCCCAACCACCAAGCACCAACTCCTTGGTTCGTCTACATCCTTGAATGCCAAGACGGCTCTTTCTATACCGGCGTCACAAACGACCTAGACAGACGAATGAAAATACACGCCGAAGGTAAAGGTAGTAAATATGTCCGAAACAAAAAATTCAAAAAACTACTCCGAACAAAACAATGCGAATCAAAATCCGACGCACAAAAAGCAGAATGCCATATCAAAACATTATACAAATGGGATAAATTAAACTGGTTTAATTCTAAAGCAAAACTTTAATTAGTTTCTAATATAAATAATAACATGGGTTTATGTGTATTTTCTGGACCATCATGGAAAGACGATTCCTTAAATGAAATAAACCCAGAATCCGTTATTGAGAATGCGTACAAAATGAGAAATCAGTGTGTGCCATATTGCAGTCAAAAAAAATCAGAAGAAGTACTTTCTCAGGTTAGTACCAATAAATTAGAATTAAGTTTTTACTCTTTATCCCCGAGCCTCTAAAATCGGCAAATTCGCCTCGGTCGGCACATAAATCACTTCAGTATTCCCATCATTCAATCCCTCGACAAACTTATATCTAATATACTCATCCGTAATACTTCCCGCAATAATCTCATTCGCTTTAGCAATCCCCTCAGCTCTCAAAATCTCAGCATCCGCCTTCAACTTCGCTGACTCCTTCATTGCCGCAGCTTCCTCAACCGCAATCTGCCTATTCCATTCAGCCTCCCTCAACTGCGCCTTTCCATTCATCTCTCGAGTATAAACCTTATAATTCGGAATCGCCCAAAGAATACCGCCAAGCAAAAGCAACGCAACAAAAATTCCAAGAACAACCAGCCAATCAACTCTCATAATAAACCCAAATATCTAAACTATATAAATCTTATTCACGCCACAAACTCTGCCTGACTCGCCCTTTCTTCTCCGTCAACATCCGCCACCCTCTTCAAAACACCTCTTCTCTTCGCCAACTCCCGAATCTTCGCCGGTTTCAAATTCTCCATATCAGAAGGATAAACAATATCACTAATCTCAATCTCATGCGAAACTCTCACTCTCTCAAAACTCGAAATATCAAAAAACAATTCATCAATAATCGTCTTATCTGAAGTTTTCAAAGAACAAAAATCAGCGAGAGGTCCAGCACCTTTCTCTTTTCCTGGTTTCCCGCTCGTCGGCGTCTTGGGCTTAATCTTCAAAACAAAATCATTCCCCTTAAACGAAAGAGCAAAAAAAGCCTTCGGATATTTATCCATCAACCTAAATATCTCCTTTCCTTCAACTTCACAATCAACGACATGCTTCCTAACTCCCTGAAAATTACCAACTTTCTTCAATTCAAAATTAATATCATCCCTCAAATCCAATGTCGAAACAATCACTCCACTCATCTTCACTCTCTTTTCCGAAGTGCCTAAACACCATCTCACCAAAGAATTCGCGTACTCAGCCCCAGTCTTCACTGCCCAATTCTTAGCCTGCCTCTTCCCTTCAATTAAATACTTGTTCTTATAACTCCCTCGACCAAACTTCAAAAAGGCAATATGCACCTCCTCATCAAACACCCCATTAAAAATCTTTTTTATAATCATTCCCTTGCTAAACAAATTCTCTTTATAAAATTTCCCACTAAATTTATAAGCTAGTTAAACATATAATACCATGATAGAGTCAAAAGACATAAAGAGAGTGATAGTAATATTTCTAATCCTTGGAATATTCACTCTAACATTCTTCATCCTAAAACCGATTATTATGCCAATCATCTTAGGTCTTCTTTTTGCCTACGTTTTCATTCCAGTCTACAAATCAATTCAAAAAATCGTCAAAAATAAAAATCTCGCAGTCTTCATCCTAGTCTTAGGTCTTATCTTAATAGTCGCAATTCCAATAATATATTTCGTCCCAATCATAGTCAATCAAGCATTCAAAATTTACGTCATAATTCAAAATCTAAATCTCACAGAAATAATCAACAACTTCATCAAAACTGACATAGCTTCAACCCTAGCAATAAACATAGATAACATCATCGGACAATCTTTTTTAATATTCCTAAATCAATTCAAAAAACTTCTACTAGATATCCCATCCCTAGCCTTCCAGTTCGTAGTATTTCTCTTTACATTCTATTTTGCGACACGGGACGCCAACGATCTAGCATCCTATATAAGATCCCTCTCACCATTCTCCAAAGCAACAGAAACAAGATTTCTACAAGAGTTCCGAAGAATAACAGATGCAATCGTCATTGGACAAGTCCTCATTGGAATAATCCAAGGTTTAGCCTTAGGGCTAGGACTATTTTTACTAGGCATACCAAATGCACTAGTCCTAACATTTATAGCAGCAATCATATCAATAATTCCAGTTCTAGGCTCGTGGCTCATCTGGCTTCCAATAAGCATCTTTCTCTTAATTACAAACCAAATATTCGCAGGGATATTTCTTTTACTTTACGGGATGCTATTCGTTTCGTCAATTGATAATCTTTTACGACCATACATTCTCTCGAAAAAATCCACTCTCCCAATCGCTCTAAGTCTAATCGGAACAATAGGAGGACTCTTTTTCTTCGGAATCGCAGGTATAGTCCTAGGTCCACTTGTTATTGCATATACATTAATCATAATAGAATTTTATCGACACGGTAAACTAAAAGATCTATTCAATAGACAGTGAAAAAAAGAATGATAGAATTAAATCAAAACATAGTTTTGGAAAAGAAGTTTTTTCTACTCGCCCCAGCAAGAGGGGTGTGTCGAGCGGCGGCGAGAAATTTCTTTTTTGGCCCCAAAATTCGCCCCAAAATTCGCCCCAATACTCGCCCCAGCATTCCGCAATTTGAGGTGTGCAGAACTGCCAAACAATTTGAGGTGTGCAGAACTGCCTAAAAAAGAAAGAAATCAATGAAACTAAAAATAAAAAACTTTAACTGGCATGCAGGCAAACCTGTAGTCTTTCTAAACGAAAAAACTGCAATAAAGATGAATGTTTTTGTGGACGACAGAGTAGCTATAACAAATAGTAAAAAAATCTATGCAATCGTTGATATATTTTCAAAAATGGTAAAACAAAACGAAATCGGGGTTTCTCACGAATTGAACCGAATTATAAAACTAAAAAGTGGATCATTAGTTGAAGTCTCATCTTCCGAGATATCTGATGCATCCTTTCTAATCAAGAAAAAACTAAATGGCAAGACGCTCTCTCAAAAAGATCTAAACTTCCTCATCTCGGAAATCGTCCACAATAATTTAACTGAAGCCGAAATCGCATTCTTCACAGCGGCACAAAAACTAAACGGGATGGAATTCGAAGAAACAATCAATCTAACAAAAGCAATGGTCAAAACAGGATCGAAGCTAAAATTCAAAGGAAAATATGTGGCAAACAAACATTGTATTGGAGGTGTCGCCGGAAACAGAACCACTCCAATCATAATAGCGATATGCGCAAGTATCGGAATCAAACTTCCAAAAACCTCTTCGAGAGCAATAACCTCAGCCTCCGGAACAGCCGACGTAATAGAAACAATTGCAGACGTAAAACTCTCCCTAAAAAAAATAACCAAAATGGTTGAAAAACAAAACGCCTGTTTAGCATGGGGTGGCTCTCTAGGACTGGCTCCCTCAGACGACAAGATTATCCAAGTCGAACGACTCCTAAATCTCGACATTGAACCACAACTTCTAGCCTCAATTATGTCCAAAAAAATAGCAACTGGCGCAAAGCATATCTTAATCGACATCCCATATGGACATGGCGCAAAAGTAAGAGATCTGGCGCGCGCGCAACGATTAGGAAGAAAATTCTACAAAATAGCAAAACGCTTCAAACTTAAAATGAAAGTTGTTTACACCTCTGGAGACCAACCCGTCGGAAACGGAATCGGCCCAGTTCTAGAAATGCTAGATGTCTTAGCAGTCTTACAGGGAAACGGTCCCGAAGACTTAAAACAAAAATCACTCTATCTTGCAACAGAACTAACAAAACTTTGCGGAATAAAAAACGCAAAGAAAAAAGTTGAGGATGCTTTTTTTTCAGGAAAAGCATACGAAAAATTCAAAGAAATAATCAATGCGCAAAACGGGAAAAAGAACTTCGACAAAAAAGTATCAAAATTGAAACTAGCAAAATTCGAAAAAATCATTCCCGCAAAAAAATCAGGAGAGATAATTTACATAAGCAATAAAGGAATCAATTCACTTTGTCGAATCCTCGGAACTCCAGAAACAATTTCCGCTGGAGTTTATCTGCATAGACACCTTAGCAAAGTCAAAAAAGGCGAACCGCTCCTAACGCTTTATACAGAATCCAAAACAAAAATGAAAGACGCCCTAAGATTTCTAGAAGAATTCAAGCCGATTGAAATTAAATAATTACAGCCTTTAAAATCACAACATCCTCAATCGGCCGATCCCCAGCCCCCGTTGCAACACCAGCAATCACATCCACAACATCCATCCCCTTAACAACCTCACCAAACACCGGATGCTTACTGCCCAAAGGCTGCTTATCGTAATCCAAAAAACTATTATCAGCCAAATTAATAAAAAACTGACTCGACCCGGTATTCGGTCCAGCATTAGCCATCGAAATCGTCCCACGAACATTAGAATGTCCAGCAACAAACTCATCCTTAATCTTAGGGATCTTTGGATCTCCCATCCCAGTTCCAGTCGGATCCCCACCCTGAATCATAAAACCAGAAATCACCCGATGAAAAATCACACCATCATAAATACCCTCACGAACCAACCTCTCAAAATTCCCAGCAGTCACCGGCATATCCCGATACAACTCAATCACAATATCCCCATGATTCGTCTCCAACTTCACCCTCGTCTTTCCATCAATATTATCAACCATCTTCATCACAAACAGCGTAAACAAAACCAACAAAACCACTATTAAAAAGATTGCGACAACCTTATTCTTCAAAATACTTCTCCTCTTCATCCGAAACAAAACCACAGGAACTTTATAAAATTATTCCAACCTCCCACAATACAGAACTCACGAATATTACATCTCTAAGAAATCCTCTTCCCAATCAACACCCCAATAGTTGCACCTATTAAATCAAAAAAGAGATCCAAAATCAGATTATAATATCCGCCAACGCCAGTCGACGCGAGCATCACAACCGTACCAAATTCAAGCAATTCGTAAAAAGTACCAGTTCCCAAAACTATCAATATTAATATAATTATTTTCACCCCATCCATTTTCCCAAAATATTTTTTAGTTATCGAACAAACCAACAACCCAATCACAATATAACAAAAGAAGTGAACAAGTTGATCATATTTCAAAATATTATAAGGCTCTCCAACTAACGAAATTAGTATAAAATCATAAAGCCTTATTCCCTTGATATAAACAACTCCACCAGCCATATGCATAACAACCCAAGCAGCCAATCCCCAAATTGCAATTCTAGGATAATTAAAGATTTTATCGCTACGAATTACTGAATAAAAGAAAATCATAACAGCAAGGACATAAAAAATAAATTCCCAATTTTTTGTTAAAGCGAAACGAATCAAAGACATTAAAGACACAAGACCAACAATCACCGAAGGAATCAACTCTTTATTCATCAAAACACAACACTGTCAAAATTTAAAAACCTTCCCTGCTCAAAAATACCAAGCCCATATCGCATAATGGTATTGCACGCGGCTCGAACCCGCGGCCCCCCGGGGCATCCCCGTTCGATTCGGGGTATGGGCGTAGCCTAGACCACTAATCGAAGTTTCGATTCCGAACAATTCGCTTCGAGCAAACGAAAATTAAAAATAGTTTGCGAAATGCAAATTGCGAGCTAGGGTATGGGCGTCCTATTATTAGGATATGCTCACATCGCATAATGGTAGTGCACTGGTCTTGAAAACCAGGCCCTTCGGGGCTTCCAGGTTCGATTCCTGGTGTGAGCGTTTAATGGGATTATAAATCCCATAAATTCTTATTAGAACCGAAATTCGATTCCGAACATCTTTGCTCGAATTTTGCCTAAAGAAAAAATAAAATTGACAAAATTTTAGAGTGAAGTGTGAGCAAGGTGTGAACGTTCATGGTGTCATAGACACCATTTATTTTTCATCAATAATGGGACAGAAATTCGATTCTGAGGATCTTCGCTTTGAGTAAAATAAAAATAAAAATTCAGATAAATATTTTTGCGAAATGCAAAGTGCGAATAGGGTGTGAGCGTAATATTAAAGTTGAGGTGCAACCGTCTTTATAGGAATGGGATTGTCTTTATATTCCGAACTATAGAATCCTTCAGTAGGAATTGTTTCATTTTCTTTTAGTCCGCAAATTCTTTCAAGATATTCATCATCTTTTGCAAACTCATTACACTTCCCAATCTCCTTATTCTGTTGCAAACAATAAGCAACAGAGCCATTAAAAGCAAACTCATAACACAGATTAATTCTTTCCTCATGAGTAAGGTTTCTATCTAAAAGATGACTAATTACCAGTCCCTCATAATGTACTTTTCCCCCATAATAACATCCCCTATGAAAGTAGCGATAAGG
The DNA here is from genome assembly GCA_023133415.1 of Candidatus Pacearchaeota archaeon. Taxonomy (GTDB): domain Archaea; phylum Nanobdellota; class Nanobdellia; order Pacearchaeales; family GW2011-AR1; genus JAGVXH01. The sequence goes on along the minus strand of JAGLWM010000004.1, from coordinate 54,548 downwards.
AAAACAATTATCAGAAAGTCCCTTTTCTAAAATATAATTATTACCTTTTTGAATTTCTGAAAGGGTGTTGTAATACTCTTCACTACGGGTTTCTTCCAATGTGTCTTTATACAAAACAACAAATGTAGCCAAAACTGCCAAGACAATAATGGAAATAACTAAAATAATTTTTCCTTTCATTGAATTCACTAATAAAATCCTTTTTATAAAATTTCCTACTCCAAACCAAACTAACCCCATCATCCCAAAAAGCCAAGCCAAACCGACCTCGCCTTCCTAACAGAGTAGCCAAGCCATCCGACTCCACCACTCCTCAAAAATCAGTTAAGACTTTATCCGAACAACGAAGCCAAACCTTCAGCCGCTTCAGCTTTTGGTTCTTCTTTCTTCTTCTCTTCTTTTGGTGCTTCCTCAGCAGGTGTGCTTCCAGCAGCCGGAGCCGCAGCAACAGACGCATTCGCCAACTTATCAGCGATATCAACACCACTCAAAGACGCAACCATAACCTTAACCTTCGCCTCGTCAACCTCAGCGCCAGTCGCGGAAATAACAGCCTTCAAGTTATCTTCGTTGATATCCTTGCCAACCTTGTGCAACAAAAGAGCCGCATATGTGTATTCCATTTTATTCCATTTCCTCCGAAGTATTTATTCCTTCAGCATTAAACATTTTCATTATCCAAACAAACTAGCAAGACCCGCTGCGGCCTCTACTGGCTTCTCCTTTTTAGTTTCTTCCTTAACTTCAACCTTTTTTTGCTGAACAACTTCCACTACCGGCTCTGGCTCCCCGCTTATAATCCTGCTAACCACACCTTCATGCACAGAAGCCTTCCCTAATATAGAATTAAGTGTCTCTGAATTGACAATCCCCAAATCAACAGCAAAAGCAAAAGCTCTCCCAAAATCATACTCCAAATCCGAAATAGCCTTTTCCCTATCAATCTTAATATCAACATAAACCTTCCCATCCATATAAGCAGCAACAGGCTCAACGCCAACTTCAAACGGAATGATATCCAACTTAGCCATAATTGAAGCAATCGCTTCTGTAACTTCCTTTCCCCCTCCCAAAATAACTTTATCCTTCATAATTGCAATTTTCCCACTCTCAACCTTAGGCGCCAAACCGACGGCACTCAAAGCCGAAATATCAGGACCCGGTAATAGCTCAGTTGGACCAGCCTTAACTTCAATATCAAACGGAGCAATTTGCCCAGCCTTCGCCTTCGCCGGACTCTTCTCATCAGCCAGAATTCCAGAAATAACAAAAGCATCCTCATCACTAAATAACATAGCAGTCGAATCATCAACATAAGATCCCAACTCTTTCAACCCGCCAATCCCAGATTCCTCAAAAGCAAGATTCACCAAGTTCTTCTTCGTAACCTGAACCCCAGCCTTATCCCTCAGTTTTTTCTTAATGTCCTGAAACTGCGCAGACGGCAAACCCTTAATCGAAATAACCATAACAGTCTTCCTCTTCATTAACTCCACCAACTCTTTAACCTTCGACTTCTTCACTTCACTGACATGCGCTTCGACCTTTTGTCCACCGACCATTTTACTTTCTCTCCACAACAACGACCGGCTTGGTCATCGTAAATTTAACCAAAACATCCTTCACATTATCCCGACCCTTCGGCAACTTCTTCTCAATCTCTTTAATTGCAGCCTCAACATTCGCAACCAACCTATCATCATCCATGTTCTCCTTCCCAACCGAAATCTTAATCGACATCTCCTTATTCTTCACCCTAATAGCCTTGCCCATCTTCTCAAGCATAGCCTCAACAACTTCATCATCCTCCTTCGGAACAATCCCAGCCAAAGGCGACGGCATCTTATTCATCGGACCGAAGACTCGACCAAACTTAGTCGCAACCTTACCCATCATCGGCGCAGCAGCCAAAAACGCATCATATTTCTTCGCTAACTTCTTAAAATCCTTCAAATCCTTATACTTCACAAAATCCTCCTGAGTAATCGTATCAACAAACTTACTCCTCTTCGCAAAAAACGCAGCAAACTTCTTCTCCAACTTATGTGGAACAAAAATAAAAGTATTCAAAGCCTCACGACGAACATCAAAATTCTTCAGATTCACAATCAAGTCCACCGATTGGTCAAACTTCCGCTTCCTCTCTTTCCTTAACTCTTGTATAGCCTTTATCGTTTCCATATATATCAAACTGTTAGAATTATTTTTCGGCGCTCCAATGTTGGAACGGAGTTCCAGAAACTTAGTTTCTTTGATTCCAGGGAACCTTTCTTTTCTAAAGAAAGGGAGCCTGCCTTCTACTAACAGTAGTACTAACCAATCAAAATTTTACTTTATAAAACTTACTACTTCAAAAATTCAAGCCTATCACACAAATTATTAAATACCCACTTCATCATTTTCCATAATGGAACTAATCGCACTCCTATCGACCGGCAAAGGAACATGGGGACAAATCTCCGGCCTAATCCAAAAAGGCGAATGGGAAAAAGTCATCGTAGTCGGTCCACCCTTCGCAAAAGAATTCACAGTCCACGACGAACCCTTCGACTTCATAGAATTCGATCCCAACAAATCCCTAGTTCAACTCAAAAAAGAATTTTCAACAAAACTTAAAGGCAAATTCGATGGGCTAGAAGTCGCACTATCAATCGCATCAGGCAACGGCAAAGAACATATGGCGCTCCAATCCGCACTACTAAACCTCCCAGTCGGAGTCAGATTCACCGCCTTGACAAAAGACGGAATAATATTTTTATAAGATGACAAATCACCCTATATTAAAATCAAAAGTAATGATTAAATTCGCAAATGATGCCGAAATTAATAGCAGAGGAAAGGAACTAAGAAAGGAGGGATACAAACTCCACTGGCATCCAATTTGGGGACATTCTGTAGAAATTCCTTCAGGAGAACATTTATACGAAACCCAGATTAAGGTGAGATATCATAATAGTAACAATAAGAGGGAACTTGAAAATGCTTTTGAATATTTAACATTGTGCAAGGAAACATTGTGCAAGATAAATGGTCTCGAGTTCAAACTTTCTTAATCTTCATCTCAACCCCATCTCTCGCAATCATCACAACACAACTCCTCTCATCTTCAGCCTTAATCGAATACCCATCGGGGTCACCAGAGTCATCCTTCGAGGACAACCCCTCACAAATCCTCTCCGCATAACTCCTAACTTCATCATGCCAAACCTGATTATCATAACCCATCCTATCCTTCGCATATCCAACAGCCTTATACCCTTTAACATGAACAAAATCAGGCTCAGCCCTCTTAATCAAATTACAATACTCCCCGACATTTTCATCATTCATATTCGTCATCGCCGCAAACTCACCCTCCTCACCGCTCTTCGCAACCGTCAAACGTACCACCCTCCTAGTTCGATCTCTCAACTCCCGCATCACATCCAAACTCTCCAAAAAAGTTTTCCAAGCATTCTTCCTACTCGACCGATGCCACTTCAAAAACAATTCCTCATTCGGAGCATTAGTAGAAATAACAAGTTGCGTCGGAAACTCACCGCCATTCTTATCCAAATTTCTCAAAACCTCCGGATTCAATCCATTCGTCACCAAAAAACTTACAGCTCCCCGTCGACGAATCTCTTTAAACATCTCACCAATCCGAGGATAAAGCGTCGGCTCCCCACTAAGGCTCATCGTAAAAAGCTTCGGCGTCAACGCTTCCTCAAATTTCTCCAAATCAACTTTCTTATTCCCTTTCATCCCCATCAGCATATCCTTCCTCTTCTCAATAATCCCATCCAAAATCTCAACCGGATCATCCACCATCGGTAAATCCGTCCCAAGATTCATTTCAATTGGCCTCCAGCAATGAATACATTTGTTCTCACACCACATCACACTCGGCGTCATTTGACAACATCCTGCACTCGAAATCCCATAAAACTTCTCCTTCCAACATCCACTATCCCCACGTAAAGAATTCTTCGTCCACCGACAAATCTGCACCGCACTCGTTTCCCCAACAAGCCCATAATTCATCTTCGTCAGTTTCTCACGAACCTTTTCTAAATTACACTTATCCATAAAAACGAAATCAAACAGTCACTTATAAAATTAACCAATAATCTCATCAGTAGATTTAATTAATTAATCAAAAAATAAAATAAAAATTCAGAAGATTATCTCTTCTTTTTTCGAGAAACTTTCTTCTTAACAACTGTCTTCTTCTTAGCTGCCTCAGTAAGTTTCTTTTTCCTTTGTTCCATTACAATTACTTGCTTCTTAAGAGACTTAATCTTAATGTCACATTGCTTTGGAGTTTTTGGTAAAACCATATTATACACCTCATTTAGTTAGAGCCGAAACTCAAAAATATAACGACACTTTCCTTTAAATATCTTATTACATAATTCGAACAAACCAAAAAAACATCATCAAAGCAAACATTAACAAAATCAAATAAGTCGCGACCTTATATGCACCCTTCGCAACTTTTTCCGAACCAAAAATTCCTAAAACAGCCAAGTAAAAAAACCTCCCACCGTCGAGCATACCAAGCGGCATCATATTAAACAACGCCACAAGCAAATTAATAACCATAATCCACCAGAGCAAATGATAAACAAAATAAACAAAATCCCCATCCCACGTCGGTTTATAATAACTCGACGATTCTTTGAATCCCATAAACTTCGTCAAAAATTTCTGAATCAAACCTCTTGGTTCCATAACATTATGCCCAACTCCTAAATATGCGCGACCCGCAATCTCAGGATGCTCACCCAAAACAATATCGTATTCATTTATCCCCTCACTATCTTCAGTAACAAACCTAGCCTCATCTCCAGGATCCTTACTCTCCATAAATTCCCTCAAACTATCTTGCCCAGTAATCTTCACATCATCAGCCTGAATAATCGCCCCACGCATCCCAGCCAAAACCGCCGGTGCCTCAGAATAGGCAATCAAATACTCACCATTATTTTGAGTTTGCTGAACAGCCAGTACCTCATCCAAATAATAATTTCCATTCGTCGTCGTCACCTTCACCAATCCTTGAGTATTATTAGAAAACCCAGTTATATTTTCTAACGGAATTACTGCAATTCCATACGAATTAAACTCATATCCTGACGCCGTAAACGAACTAAAAAAGAATCCAACATAAAGCCCATAAAATAATAACGCCATCAAAATATTCGCGAAAACACCAGCTCCTAAAACCGTCATCTGCTCCGACTTTTTCTTCTTATGAAACGTGCTCTTCTTCTCCTCAACAAACGCTCCCAAAATCGGCCCCAAAAAAACAAGTCCCGTCGACTTAATTTTTATCCGAAACAATCTCATAAAAATCCCGTGCGAAAACTCATGAACAATTGCAACAATCGCCAACGCCACAATAAAATACGTAAAATAAAACGGCGGAAAAAAACTCTCCATCCCAAACAGCTTCGGAAAATACGGAATCAACGGAGCAATCGGTGGCGCCTTTATTATTTTTGTAATCTCAGGATGCAACAAATAAATCGCAACAGTCTGCCCTAACATCCAAATCATACCCACCATCAAGATACCTCCAATCCCAATAACAACCCACTTCATTTTCCTCAGAATCCTAGCAAATTTTTTAGCAAACCATTTAATGGCATTTATTCCAAATCGCGTCCGCCACATAAAAATAATCCCTTCCCTCGACAACTCCTCCCGACGATTCCGCAAAAACCAAAACACACCTAAGCTAAATAAAATCAAAAACGCGACGTCATAAACCCAAAAGCTCACCATCTAAACATAATACAAATTCTCTTTAAAAAACTATTCACTCCTTTCAACAAAATTCTACTTATGTCTAATTATTACAAAAATATCTACTTCTTCCTAACCGGTCGAAAATCCTGCCCCTTACATTTCCGACATCTAACCTTCCCGTCCGCAATCTTCAACGGTTCAACTTTCATCTTATGTTTACAAACCTTGCAAACAAACGCATTCTTATATAACCGATTCTGTGCAGCCGGAATTTTAGTCGCCATAATCAACCATAAAAAATTTACTTTAAAAAGTTACCGATAACTAAAGCGAACGCTTTAATAATTTCTCTCCCTCAATATCCCAATACTCAACATTTCCACCCTCAACAACCCCTTCAACTCCCTCTCCAATCTCCAAATCAAAATTCTCAAAATTCTCACTATCCATCAAACTTGCTGTATTCCCAGAAACCGACAAAACCTGTGCAGTCCTCTTATCAATCATAGGAACCTCAAACTTATCATGTCCAGGAATAACCGAAACTTTTTTCTTTCCACTAAAAACATTAATCGCTTCAAACCGAACTTTCGCATGCCCATGCTTCCCTGTCTTAGAAATATCCATCTTTTTCACCTGATGCGCAACACCATCAAGCAATAAAAATGTTCCAACCCTCATCTCCGTAGCGTCAATAACTCTAGCGACCATATTCAACTAAAATTCAATCCTTTTATAAAACTTTGCTACTATTTCAGCCAAACCACCAATTTTAAAAACCCAAACAATTTTCCTAAACTATGATAAACAAAAACGATTTCATAGAAATTGAATTCACCGGAAAAATCACAGATACAAATGAAATCTTTGACACAAATATAAAAGCCGACGCAAAATCCGCCAACTTCAAAACAGAAGGAATCAAACCACTCATTCTATCAGTCGGACACAAAATGCTCCCAAAAGGTTTCGACAACAATCTAACTGGAAAAGAAGTCGGAAAAGATTATGAGGTCAATCTAAAATCAGAAGAAGCCTTCGGAAAAAGAAACCCCCAATTAGTCAGAATGATCCCAACAAAACATTTCCACGAACAAAAAATCAACCCAGTTAGAGGCATGCAGCTAAACCTCGACGGGCAAATCGTAAAAATCCTATCATCAGACAGAGGCCGAACACTTGTCGACTTCAATAACCCACTAGCCGGAAAACCCATAACCTACACCTACAAAATCAATAAAATCATAACCGACCAAAAAGAAAAAATCAACGCACTTCAAGATTTTTTATTCCAACAGATATTTGACTACGAAGTCAAAGAAAAAACAATCACATTCAAAGTACCAAAAGAAGCCGAGCAATTCATAAAAATGTTCTCACCAAAATTCGAGGAAATATTAGGATTGAAAGTAGAGAGCGAAGTTGTTGAAGAAAAGAAGAAGCCGGAAGAATGATATCGCAAACTCAATCCCAATAATTATTATAAACCCAATTTTTCTGATAAACTAATAGAATATGGAAAAATATAAAGAAAATTTCTCAAAAATTTTAGCAGATTCAGGCGCGCTTTTTCTGAAAGACAACCTTTTTCTGAAAGACGGAAGAAATACACCTTACTTTGTGAATATAGGCAATTTTGCGGATAAAGCTAGTCTTAGATGGGAGCTTGCAAATGCTTATGCAGGAATGATTAAACAGAAAATGGATAATGGCATGAAGATAGATATTATTTTTGGTCCATCATATAAAGCAAGTTTAATTGCAGGAGATACAACACTCGCTCTTTTAAAAAATTACAATATTGATATTGGATGTTGTTATGATAGGAAAGAGGCAAAAACACATGGAGAGTCTTCTCTAAAGGATAGTATGTTTGTAGGAGCAAAATTCTATGACGGCTGCAACATCTATCTAATTGATGATGTTGGCACATCAATGGCTACAAAATTTGAAGGTCTTGAAAAAATAGCACATGAAAGTAAATCCTTAGGTATAAAAACCAAAGTAGTAGAAGTAGGAATAGCTGTTGATAGAGAACAAGTGGGTCCCGTCTATGATGAATCCAAGTCAAAAGAATTATCAAATAAGGAAAGAGTTATTCACGGGGTAAAGGGAGAAGATGCAATTGGCAACTTTGTTAAAAAAACAGGAATCCCGGTTGATTCAATAGTAGGGATAAGAGAAGTGATTGACTATCTTTTTAATTTAAAACATCCTTTAATGATTAATGATAAAAAACAACCACTAAACTCTAAAATATATAATGAATTTAATAAGTATATGAAATTATACGGAAGAGAGAAAAGTAAATAAGGGATTTCAGAAATAAATCATTAGAAGTAATTGAAAAAAATTGCACTTTTAACCTAAGATGACTAACACCACAAGAAAAACTAGCAAGAGAAAGGGTCTGTATAGCATTAGATACCGATAGTGTAGAACAAGCACTAGAGTGGTCACAAAGATTATCTCCATATACAGGTTCATTCAAAATTAATAAAATCGTAACCGACCAAAAAGAAAAAATTAACGCACTCCAAGATTTCTTATTCCAACAAGTTTTCAATTTCGAGATAGAAAAAAAGACAATCACATTCAAAGTACCAAAAGAAGCCGAGCAATTCATAAAAATGTTCTCGCCAAAATTCGAAGAAATACTTAATCTAAAAATCGAAACAAAAGCAGTCGAATAAAAGAAAAAGCCAAAAAAGTAATATCGCAAAATCAAATGTTTTTTGGCAAGTTTCAGAAATTAAATTTTTTTATTTTGTTTTAAATTTTTATTCATATGTTCAAATTGCCTTCTCGATGTTTCTCTTAAAAACTCCTTGTCAAGTTTTTTGTTAGTTGTTATTTCTCTAAAAAAATTATTTTTTATTTTTATCCTATCTCTTCAGCAAAATCTTCATCACTTTGACTATTGCACCAGTTTCTGCATCCAGCATCGGTATTTCCTACTTCTGCCATACAACCAGTGTAGCATTGTGTTTGAGTAATATCTTCTTCCTTGCCAGGTTCTTCTTCGCCTTCTTCACTAACTTCTTCTCTATCACACCAAGCACGACATGAATCTGCTGTATTTCCTGCTTCTGCCATACAATCAGTGTAGCATTGATTAGAAATTACTCTACCGCTTTCAGAAACTAACTCATCACTTTCTCTTATTCCATTAAGCTGATCTTCATTCTCACCTGTTTGATCTTCGTTTTCTTGAATTTCGTATTCTATTTTCTCAACATCTTTATTACTTTCTCCAAATAAAATTCTTTTTATCCAATCAATAATTTTTCCAAAAAAACTTTTATCTTTTTCTCCATTCTCACTTTCACTATTGCTAACTTCTCCTTCTTGTTCTTCTGTGCCTTGACCACTACACCAACTCTTGCAACCAGCATCTGTATTTCCTGCTTCTGCCATACAATCAGTGTAGCATTGAGAACTTGTTATCTCTCCCGTTTCTCCTTCGTGTTCATTTATTTCTTCGCAATCACTCTGGCAATTCTGTTGAGTTTCTCCCAGATGAGCTTCGCAAATTCCGTTGTTGTTGCAGGTCTCTTTATTATTCGTTGAGATCGTTTTTTGAATAATCTCATTCTTTAATTCTGAATACCAGACATAACTTTGATAATAACTTTGCTCGCAACCAGCAGGGTTTTGAACACTATTTGGACCATTGTAAATAAATCCTTTGGCACCAGCATTAACTAAATTTTCCAAATAACACTTCATATCCTGTTTAGACTGAAACGGTGGGAAACTATCCCAATAACACCCTAATTCTCCCTCTATTTCACCTTCCTCTCTTCCAACTCCAAATTCAGCAATCCAAAACCATGTTGTTTTTTTCTGATTTTGTTCTATTTTTGTTTTGATTTGACTTACTGAATCAAAATTTGAACTACTACATGTTGTTGGGAATATATCAAATCCCAACCCTCCGGCATATTCATTTGTTGCTCCTGCAACAACCGGATTCACTTTCCCGTATCCGTAAATAAAACTCCCTGTCGCCTTAAGCGAAATTGGCACATCACCAACCATATTTTTTAATTCTTTGGCGTATTCCCCCAAAATGTTTCCATATTCATCATTAGTAAAAGTATTTGGCCAGCTAAAATCAACATCAATTTCGTTCCAGATTACCATTCCTCTAAGCCCCTCTTTTGCCACTGCTGGAACATAAAGTTTCCATTCATCAACTATCTGCTGCTTAACACTTGGGTCTGCAAGTTTTGAAGCATCATTATTTGGAGGGCTATTTATAGACCACTGAATAATATAAGTCCCACCACCATCAGAAATCTCTGTAGTCCATTTATCAAAATCTTTAATATGTTGCTGGATATATGCTGGATCATTGTTATTCTCCCTATCAATCCAATTGTTGAAATCAGTGATACCAAATTGATTATTAATGCTCTGCACTCCAAATCCTCCATAAGGGATATATGGCTGGTTGTCCCACCAAAGCATATGATTTTCATCAATCTCCCAGTGATGCGCTTTGGCGCAAGTGAGACAGGTGTATGTTCCTGAAGTTTTGGTTATGCTCGACGAAGAACTGCACTCCACATCACAACACCTACTTGTATCCGAAGCTGTCAGCCAATTTCCGGAACAAGTTTCAGAAGCCGAACAGATGTAGCCGTTTTGTTGGGAGCAGGTTTTTGTTGGTGGCGTTCCAGTATTCACATTTGAAATCCAAAAATTAGAATTTGCCTGAATTTCCGTTTGCCATGCTTGGGCGGAGGGGTATGTTGAATTAATTCTAGTATACATATTGAATATCATATCATCAAATACATTTACACCCATTTGCCAATAATTAAATGCACCTATTTTGTCATAACCTTTCTTTTTAGGATCATTTTTCACATGATTAAAAAAATCTTTAAACCAATTTGATCTATCATTAACTGAATCAAATACTCCAAACTCCAGTATCATAATTGGCTTATTGGAACTTACAGCAATAATTTCCTGAAATGATTCACCAGCAGATGAATCAAAATCCATATTAACACCTGTTTCCAGACTCGAACTGTAGATATCAATAGCATGCCAGTCTACATAATTATCACCAGGATAAAAATCAATATAAGTCAATTCATTAAGTGGAGGAGGAAGTTGAGACTTGCTATTTACTCCAAATACCTGCACGTCGTTTATTATGGCTCCCATAATCCAAGTTACACAGCCAGAACATTCTGCTTCAACCACATCATGAATATGCCTACACATATCTCTGTAGCGTTCTGGTCCATCAAGTGCATTAGTATTACCGTATTCTGCTTTAGGATTGCCCCCTCTTTCTAAAACTTCACTATAAGTTTCATCAGCTTTATGTCCATAACCCCCACCATCATAACCAAAACCTGGTTGAACCCTTGGCTCCCTTGGATAATCCCAAAAAATTGGTTTGCCAAATTGTTTAATATCTTTTGCCATATCTTGAAAAATATAATCTGCATCCCCATCAATTATTTGTTGAGAAGTAAAGTCTCCCTTGTTTGGATTTGGATTTTTAGGATCTGGAGTACCCTCAAAACCAAAGACACTTACATAGCCCTTCTGATATAATTTTTCATAGCAATTGATATCAAATTTAGGAATAGTAGCTTCTGCATTAAAACAGACATTTGGAGCAATCGCCACTTTTTTTCCAATTGCCTGTTCAAATACATCAAGACCATTATCAAAATCATAAGACCCTAAATAAATACCATTATCAGGCGGGAGGATTTTAAGACCTGTTGATGAAGAAGAAATAAAACTCAAAGCAAACAAAAACATTATGCCTAAAACAAAAAATCTTTTTTTACTCACCATTTTTTAATTTTAATAATGGTTTATATCGTCAATAGTTTATAAAGATTGTTATGTGATAGACATTGTGCATAAATTAATTCTTTAGTCTCTCAAAATAACTTAATTATTGTGAAGAATAATTCTTGCGTAAACTTGCACACCTTTCAAACAAAGTTTTAGCTTAGTGGTCACAAAGATTATCTCCATATGCATGTTCATTCAAAATCAATAAAATCATAACCGACCAAAAAGAAAAAATCAACGCACTTCAAGATTTTTTATTCCAACAGATATTTGACTACGAAGTCAAAGAAAAAACAATCACATTCAAAGTACCAAAAGAAGCCGAGCAATTCATAAAAATGTTCTCACCAAAATTCGAGGAAATATTAGGATTGAAAGTAGAGAGCGAAGTTGTTGAAGAAAAGAAAAAATAACTCTATTAATTTAATATATAAATTCTTAAAAACTTGATTTCCTAAAATTTGCCTATGGCCAATAAAAAAAAATTACAAGAGAAAAATCTTAATATTCTCGTAACGAATGACGGATTCGACTTTACGGATACTTTTTTTCCATACACTTCCGGGAAAATAGGTCCATATTTTGTTCAAAGTGGAGCGGTTATGAATAACGGAAGAAATTATGCATCAGCTGCAAGAGATATGACAGACTTAATTCATGATACAGTTTCCTTGGATAAAATAGATATTATATCTGGAGGCGAAACGAGGGATTGGATATTTTCAAATTTAGTGGTCAATAATCTTGTAAGAGACCACGACATTTCAAAAGCTCATGTTATGTTATATAAAAACGAAAAGACTGTAGGGGCTTCTATGGCTGGAAAAAGAATTTTGCATGTTGCAGATTTAAATAATGAAGGGTCATCCGTTAGAGATTATTGGATACCAATAATAAAAAAAGCTGGAGGCGAAATATCAGATGTTTTCTTTTATGTAGAAAGAATGGAAAATGGAGTTCAAGTGGTAGAAAATCTTGGTCTCAAAGGTCATGCAGTTGTCAAATTGGATGGACATGCATGGGATTACTTATACGCCAAGGGTGCGGTTAATAATGATTGTTATTGGAATCTTAAAGCGAGAATGGAAGATAAAGATTCTTGGGCAGAAAAAATGTTAAGAAGTGACGCGGGAGTCCAAAAACTAAAAAAAATATTAATGGATAAAAAAACTTTAAGAAAGGGTCAAAAGATTTTAAGAGTAGGCTATCCCTATTTAAAAGAAGAGCTTACGGATAGATTACAAAAATTAAATGTACCCAAAGAGCTTCTATCTCAAAATGAAATTAACAGCAAAACAACAACAAGCTAGAAAAATGGTTTGCATGCCACTTGATGGTTTGTCAACTATGAATGCCGCAGAAAATAGAGTTAAGGAATTAAGTCCGGTAGTTGGATTATTTAAAGTTGGCAAAGAAACTTATACTAGATTTGGACCAGATGCAATAAAAATGGTTCAAGAATATGGGGCGGATGTTTTTTTGGACTTAAAATATCACGATATCCCAAATACTGTAAGGGGGGCTGCAAATGCCGCAGCTCAATTAGGAGTCTATATGTTTAATGTTCATGCCTCGGGAGGTCAAGAGATGATGCAGGCAGCAGTTAAAGGTGCAATGGAAGGAACAAAACAATATGGAACAGTGACTCCAAAAATAACAGCAGTTACTATTCTTACTAGTCTTGATAATCTAAGATACATACAAAATACACTTCCAATAATAGAAAAATTGCCGGTAGGGTCACTATATGAAAAGACAAGAACGGAATTATGCAATTTCCCATTTTCACAAGCGATTAATGCCGATATAAGAATTAGAGAAGAAAAAAATGAATATGAAAAACTTAAACTTCAAAAACTTTTTTTGGAAGTATATGGAAACCCGTTCGACTCCCTGCTAAAGAGATTGAATTTAGACGATATAGTTCCTGACTCCGTTTTAAATTATGCAAAAATGGCTCACAACGCAGGTCTCGATGGGATTGTTTGTTCTGCAGCAGATTTATACGCAGTAAAAGACAAAATGCCTAGTAATTTTATGTTTGTAACTCCAGGAATAAAAGGACCGAATACCCCCGCAGGAGAAGATCAAAAAAGAGTCTTTACTCCAGGAAATGCTGCCCAAGATGGTTCGGATATAGAAGTTATAGGAAGAACAATTACAGGGCAAAAAACGTCAGAGGCAAGAGTTAGGGCTGGTCATGAAATATTAGAGGACATTGCAAAACACCTTTAATATCCACCCAATCCCACAAATAATTATAAACCCAAATCCACCTTTTATCTCATGGAATTAAATCAAAACGCAGTTTTGGAATTTAAGTTTCTCTACTTGCGAGAAATTTCTCTTTTCTAAAGAGAAAGAAATCCATGGAAGACATACTAAGAGATGATATCCCAGAGATGCAATCAATCTCACAGCCCAATACAAACGCCGAGATAGACAAAGAACTGGAGCAAATTCTCAAAAAACAATCCGCAAGAATCAAAGTCATCGGAGTCGGCGGAGGAGGCGGAAACACAACATCCCGAATGCGCGAAATTGGAATTAAGGGAGGAGAAATAATCGCAATAAACACCGACGCACAAGATCTTCTATATGCAAATGCTGACCAAAAAATTCTAATCGGACGAGAAATCTCAAAAGGTCTAGGTGCTGGATCAAATCCACGAATCGGAGCCGAAGCCGCAAAAGAACAGGCACAAGACATCAAGAAAAAACTTTCCAATTCAGATTTAATCTTTGTAACATGTGGACTCGGAGGCGGAACCGGAACAGGAGCAGCCCCAGTAGTAGCCGAAATGGCAAAAAAACAAGGATCCCTAGTAATCGGAGTCGTAACCCTACCCTTCACCGTTGAAGGCGCAAAACGAATTGAAAACGCGATGGAAGGACTCGAAAGAATGGAAGGAATCGTCGACACACTAATCGTAATCCCAAACGACAAACTCCTAGACCTCGCACCAGATCTACCTCTACCAACAGCATTCAAAGTCGCTGACGAAATCCTAACAAATGCAGTCAAAGGAATCACCGAATTAGTAACATCCTCGGGACTAGTCAACCTAGACTTTGCAGACATCAAAGCAATCATGGCAAATGGTGGAGTCTCACTAATCGGCATGGGCGAATCCGATTCAAACGACCGAGCCGCAGAAGCAGTCGACAAGGCGCTAAACAACCCACTTTTAGACGTCGATATAAAAAATGCTCAAGGCGCTCTAGTAAACGTAATCGGCGGAACAGACCTGGCTCTCGACGAATACAAACAGGTCATCCAAAAAATAGGCGAACAACTTTCCCCAGACGCAAAGCTAATCTCAGGAGCACAAATTTCAAAAGATCTAGAAAAATCTCTAAAAGTAATGGTTATAATAACAGGAGTAAAATCCCCGCAAATTTCAGGCGAGAGACTCCCAATCGAAGAAGCCCGAAGAAAAGACATAGAAGGAGAACTCGGAATCGAATTCTTCGAGGAATAATTTTAAAAACCAACAATTTATCTAATTATATGATAAAAAAACTATCCCGAAAAATCTCGTCCCAATATCACAAGTATCTCCGAGTCTGGCGTCTTCTAAAAAAACCGACAATGGAAGAATTCAAAACAATCTCAAAAGTCTCTGCTATCGGACTCCTCGTGATAGGCGCAGTCGGCTTCGCAATTTCCATTGTAATGAAACTAGCCTTCTAAAATTTCGAACACCAAAACTTTTTTAAACCCAAACTTTCAATAAATTATATCTAGTTCTTAGATTTTTATGAACTAGTGCAAACAAATCATGGAATTAAATCAAAACGAAGTTTTGGAAGAAAAGTTTTTCTACTTGCGAGAAATTTCTTTTTTCTAAAAAGAAAGAAATCATGGCAATTGGATATGACGATGAATTCGACTACCTCGAAGAGGACGATAGCCTCGCAACCGAAGAAACCTTCGCTCCAAAAATCAAAGGAGCAATTTCACCATCTCTAATCCCTGAAGAAAAAGTCGATACAGAACCAGCAGTAGAACTAGAAGAAGAAGAAAAAGAGATTGAAAAAGAAGCTGGAATAGAAGAAAAACCAAAAAGAAAATTCGACTCACAAATCTACATCGTAAAAGTTACAACAAATAAAGAAGACAAGGCCATAGAAATGATTGCAGACAAAGTTAAGAAAAAGAATATCGAAATCTACGCAATCGCACGACCTCACGGACTACGAGGCTACATTTTCCTAGAATCCCCAGATCACAAATGTGCAGAAGACGCAGTATTCAATCTACCATATGTTAAAGGAATCATCGGCGAAACTGTAACATATGACAAAGTCAAACAAATGCTAGAGCCAGTGGCAGCCGATATCAAAATTGAAAAGAATGACATCATAGAAATTATTTCCGAACCATTCAAAAACGAAAAGGCAAAGGTCGTTCGAGTCGACAAGCCAAAGAACGAATGTGTTGTATCTCTTTTGGGAGCAGCAGTACCAATTCCAGTTACAGTAAAATTAGATAACATCAGAGTAATCAGAAGGGAGGAACTCGAAGACGAAGAGTAGTTAATCTTTTAAACTAACTCCTCAAAAATTTAGCATGGAATTAAATCAAAACGAAGTTTTGGAAGAAAAGTTTTTCTACTTGCGAGAAATTTATTTTTTCTAAAAAGAAAGAAATCATGGCAATTATTAAATTATTAGTCGAAGGCGGAAACATGACACCAGGTCCAGCCGTGGCACAACAACTCGGACCAATGGGAATCAACATAGGACAGGTAATCTCCGACATAAATGCGGCAACACAAGAATTCAAAGGCGTAACACTTCCGGTTCATCTAACAATTGACCCTGAC
This sequence comes from Candidatus Pacearchaeota archaeon, assembly GCA_023133415.1. Lineage (GTDB taxonomy): Archaea > Nanobdellota > Nanobdellia > Pacearchaeales > GW2011-AR1 > JAGVXH01. Next base: position 38,154 of record JAGLWM010000004.1, on the reverse strand, counting down.
ACAAAAGAAGTTTCAATCAAGGTATTGTCCCCACCAACTTCAGAATTAATCAAAAAAGAACTCGGAATAGAAAAAGCATCCAGCGCAAGATTAAAACAACGAGTCGGAAACTTTGCAATTGAACAAGTAATTGCAGTAGCAAAAGCGAAACACGATTCAATGCTTTCAAACGATTTTATGGCAACGCTAAAATCCGTAATTGGAACATGTCAAGCTTTAGGCATATTAATCGAGAACAAGGAAACAAGAGAAATTATGCAAGAGATTAACGAAGGAAAATTTGCAGAAGAAATTTCAGCCAAAAAAACAGAAATTGATCCAGAAAAACGAAAAATATTAGACGATTACTTTGCAACGATTACCGCAAAACAAGAAGAAATCAAGAAGGCTGAAGACGCAGAAAAGGCAGCCGAAGAAGAAAAGAAAGTCGAAGCCGAAGTAGAAACAGAAAAGAAATAACTTTATTAATCAACAAATCACCTCAAACTCATGGGGCCATGGTCTAGCCTGGTATGATTCGAGGTTTGGGACTTCGCGACCGCAGTTCAAATCTGCGTGGCCCCATTCAAATTCAAAAGGACACGGAGATTTGAACGGAGTTCAAGTCTGTGGCGAGTAATTCGCTTCGAGAAACACAAAAGGTTAAATACCGTTTCGAGATGCAAATTATGAGATAAGCCCCATTCAAAAACAAAAATAAAATGGCAGTAAAAAGAAAAAAAATCGGAAGCGCAGGAAGATTAGGCGCAGGTTATGGTAAGATAAAGCAAAAACTCATAGCCGTAGAAAGAAAGCAGCGAGTCAAACAGGAATGTCCATTCTGCAAAGGTCATGTAAAACGAAAAGTCAAATCCATCTGGAACTGCGTAAAATGCAAAAGAGAATTCGCATCCGGAGCGTATCATTTAAAAAACCAAAAAACTAAGAAATAAAATGGCAGAATACAAATGTTTTCACTGTGGGAATAAACTAAAGTCGAAAGACTTAAAAAAACGATTTGTCTGTCCAGAATGTGGCTCAAGAATTTTTTACAAACCACGAACTAAAATGAAAACCGTAAGCTCAGATTAAAATGACAGAAGAAGCACCACTAAACCCACTAGCGAATTTGGACGAAGAAACTCAGAGGAAAATCCAGGAACTTCAAATGATGGAGCAGAGTTTTCAGCAACTCCTAATGCAAAAAAATGCCTTTTCAATGGAAGCCAATGAAACAAGCCTCATAATCAAAGAAGTCGAAAAAACTTCAGGCGAAGTCTCCAGAATCATCGGAAACCAAGTCGTAATCAAAACGACAAAAGAAGCAATTCTTGAAGACATGGAAAAGAAAAAGAAATTAATCGATACGAGAATGAAGACAATCGATGAACAAGAAAAAGAATTCTCCACAAAAATAGAATCCATCCGAGAAGAAGTAATGAAGAAGATTCAGGGATAAATTTGAGTTGAAATTTATTTATTATATAAATTTATAAATATTCTATTATTTTTTATCTAATGGCTAGAAAAGAAAATAATCAGAAAGAATATCTTTTTGATTTTAAAGAACAAACCTTTGTTCCCGAAACAATGATGGAGAACTATCTCCTTCGAGGAAAAATTGAAAATCATAATAAGTCTTTTCTTATTGTTTGTAATAAAGACATAACCGGCAGAGAATTATCTTACAATTTATCTCTTGAGAATATGTGCAGAATAATACAACAAGGAAAATTTCATAAGGGATTAAGATTCAATAACTTTCCTGATCCTTTTAATGATTTACTGCTGAAGAGTCAATGGTTTGCCAGATTTAATTATAATGAACCAATATCCATTCTTTCTAATAAAGAAACACTATACACCTTAGAAATGTCCCACCAAGGAAATGGGGCAGAAAAAGATGCTATAATAGAACATCTCACAAAGAATTATAATCCATTTTGGGCCGGTCCATTTCAATCAGACAAATTATCACAAGACAAAATTTTAATTTCAGATATTAGCTCAGAAAGATTAGACAAAGCGATTCATAAAATATATCAGGGTAAAATCTACGAAGTTTGGAAATAGTTTCCATTATAAATATGATAAAAAATATTCAATATTTATCTCAGAATATACTCCGTCACATAAATATTTAAATACTGAAATTATGAAACTACATTATGGCTTTCGACATATTCAAAAAAATGATGGGAAACAACGAAGAAATCTCCCCAGATTTCATCGAAATTGACTTAGAGCAAGAAAAATCCGATTCCAAAATCCTAATCAAAACATTCACCCTAAAAGTTTACGAAGACATCAACCCAATCTTAAACTCTTTGCGAGAAGGCTACACAATCGCAGTAATAGACATCAGAACCCTAAAATCTAAAGACGTAATCGAATTAAAAAGAGCAATCTCCAAAATCAAGAAAACAGTCGAAGCGTTAGAAGGAAAAATCGCAGGCTTCGGAGAGAATACCATCATCGCTACACCATCAAAGGTTTTCGACATCCAAAAAGGCGTAACAGAAGTCCCAAAACCCAGATCCGACGAAATCGAACGATTCTAAAAAGATTTCGTCAAAACCAATGCGAAGCATTGGAATTATAGTTTTTTCTACTTCCAGGGAATTTCTTTTTTTCTAAAAAAGAAAAAGCCTGACGAAATCGAACGATTCTAAAAAGATTTCGTCAAAACCAATGCGAAGCATTGGAATTATAGTTTTTTCTACTTCCAGGGAATTTCTTTTTTTCTAAAAAAGAAAGAGCCTGACGAAATCGAACGATTCCAAATTCTTAAAAACTTAAAAACCACTTCCCCTATATTATTTTATGAAAAGACTATTTATAGAAGCAAAACGCAAATTCAAAAATTCCGATATAGACCTTTCCCTCTTAAATTCTCTTTCAGGCAGAACAGTCTCCCTTGCCGCAACAATCCAATACATCGACCTCATCCCAAAAATCAAATCTTATCTAGAATCCAAAAATAAAAAAGTCATCATCAAACAAGGCGCTTATTACAAAGCCCACATCCTAGGCTGCAACTCCTCCGCCCTAGACAAAACAGCAGACACCATCCTAATAATAACCGATGGAAAATTCCACGCAATCAACAACGCAATCCAAATCCAAAAACCAATCTACATCTTCTCGGGCAAAACCCTAGGCAAAATCACTCAAAAAGAAATCGACATCCACAATAAAAAAACCCTCACCAAACAAAAAAAATTTCTCATGGCAGACACCGTAGGAATCATCCTCTCAACAAAATACGGCCAACACTATAAACAAGCTCACAAAATAAAAAAGAAAATCGAAGCACTAAATAAAAAGGTCTACGTCTTCGAATCCAATAATATCAACATATCAGAATTTGAAAACTTCCCACAAATCCAAATCTGGGTGAATACGGCCTGTTTCGGCCTAGCAAGGGATGATATGCGAATCATAAATTTGGCAGACATCCAACAATTTCTAAAATAAATATAACACCTATAATTAATCTAAACATCCATGAGAAGATGTGGTATTGAAAAAACTACGGTCTATTATGGAATCAGTATGCTCTATTTTTATAACTCAAACAAGAATCCATTACGACTCCAAAACCAAAGAGGAGAATGGACATCAATAAGATTTATACCAGATCCTCTCAAAACTTCCCTCCATCTTTTAGAAACATCCTCCTTAGAAACATCCTCATTCTCAATAACTCAAAAAGCCGAACAAATCGCGCGAACTAAGAGTGCAACACACTACTAAAAACCAACTACTAAAAACCGACAACGCGAAGCTTTGCTTCGCTCCCCTAAATCTTCGCCATAGCAAAAACACTTTTCAATGCAACAATAATCGTCGCCGGAACAAACAACAACAATAGACTACCCAAAACATTCCGCAACGAATCAACAACAAGATTATTCAAAGCAATATATTTCAAAGGCTCCATCCCAAGTGCAGCAACAATTACCAAAGAAACACTTGCCAACAAAAAAGTCCCCGAGTCACGATCACTAGTATTCATAAAACCAACAACCAAACCAATCAAAACAAGTGCCGAATAAAATAACCCTCCAGCTTGCTCCAATGACTCATTGAACAACCCAAATATAACAGCCAAAACCACACCAATCAAAAACGCATACGCCCCAACCAGATTCTCCTTCGACCTTACCATTAGCAAAAAACTTTAGTTTTTTGATCCGCAAGAATGGATGTCATTGCATAATCTAAAAAACCTGCCTCCAAAATTTTATTTACCATAATTTTCCGACGAGAATATAATATTTAAACTTAACGATAACAAAAGCCCAATTATTAAATCTTCATAAAATCTAAAAAAACAAATATGCGAAGAGTTTTAAAGATTGATAGCATCCGTATTACATGGAACAATTAAGGGAAAAATTTCTTAGTGCCTACGCAGATATTCCAAACTCATTGCGAAAAGAAATCATTATTATTGCAGACGAAAAGACTTACACATGGGACTCAACCTATTTTGAAGTTAAAAATAATACCAAACTCTCAGAAAAACTTTTAAATACTCTTTCAGAACTAAAAATAATATGAACAAAAATATTATTTCTAAAGAAAAAGAGCTAAATGAAACATTGAAAAAATTAGTTGTTGCTAGAATTGAGGCAAGTATGTCATCAACACTAAAACTCTCTATCGGTTCAGATGGAAGCCTAACCAAGAATCAAATGATAGAACACGTTATGGGAGGAGATAATATAGGTAAAAGGATTATCCAAACTCATCTTAATTTCATGAGAGCCCAAGCAACAGGTCAATTAACAACCGCCCTAAATACAGTATAATGAAAAAAGGTCTAATCATAACTCTCCCACAATCTGATGATGTCACAGAATATCTTGCAGTTTTTTCCAAACCTATAATCAATGAATGCAAGAAAAGGTCTATAAATTTTCACGAACTAAAAAAAGAAAAAGCTAATAAAACAGAATTTGAATCCTCGATAAAAAGTTATGATTATAATTTTATTATCCTCAATGGACATGGCGAAGAAAATCGTGTTACAGGACATCAAAATAAAACAATAATAAAAAAAAGGAGAAAATGACAGTATCTTAAATAATAGAATAACTTATGCAAGGTCTTGCTGGGCTGCTGCAGGACTGGGAAATTGCTATAATGAAGACGAAAAAAGTTGCTTCATAGGATACAATATTCCATTCATGTTCTTAATGGACACAACAAGAGCGACGAATCCAATAAAAGATAAAATCGCAGAAATTTTCTTTAAGACTTCAAATCAGCTACCCATAGGAATAATAAAAGGTCATACCGCCAAGCAAGCAAACGATAATTCCAAAAGAGCTATATTAAAAGGCATCAAAAAGGCATTAATTCGAGGAGACAAAGATTCTCAAGCAATTGCAGAAATTCTTTGGAACAACTATTCTGGCCAAGTCTTATTGGGAAACAGGAATGCAACTCTTTAATTACAAAAGCCCAATTATCTAACAATCATAGAAATCTTTATAAAGTGTAGTAATCCTAAAATTACAACATGGCAAAAAAGATGTTTGCATCCTTAGGAATTCTTGTAGTTTTATTATTAAGCTTTGGAATTACAAGTGCAACAGAGTTCCAACTCGATATTATTGGAGGAACATTAATTGGTGAAGCTGGAGACATTATTCCATTTACAGTTAATCTTACATCTAACGAAACTAATGAAGTTTATGTTAACTGGACTACTACAAATCCCGAAAGAATCACAAGTCTTGCCGAGGCGAATAATTATACCGCAGGGAATAGTCATACAGTTTCAGGATTCAACCTTACAATTCCCACAAGTGGGACTTCTGTCACAATAAAAGCACATGTATATGATGCCTCAACTTTAACTGAACTGTATGTCATATCAGAACAGGTTAACTTTCAGGTAACTCCAACATCCGACACCCTCTGCGAACTAGAAGGCTATACTGAAAAAGGCAAACTAGAAATCACAGACTTCGATGTAAACAATAACGGAGAAGGCAAAGACGACGAATGGCAATACCTAGACCAAATCGAAATCCAAGTAGAAGTAGAAAATACAGACAATGATGACGACATCGAAGATGTAGAAGTGATGATAATGATACTAGACAATAAAATAGAAGACGACGGAAACGATATAACAAATGACTTCGATATAGACGACGAAGTGCTAGATGACATAGGAAAATTAAAAGACGGAGATCAAGAAACAGTAACATTCATAATTGATGAATTACCTTCAGACCTAGACGACGGAACATACTATATGTACATAATGGCCTATGAAGATGGTAATGAAGCAAACCAATGCGCATCTGAAATAGACAGCGGAGACTACTACTTTGAGTTCACAGTTGAATCAGTAGATTACGAAGAATCAATAGTAGTAAGAGGCTCGGAATTCGAAAACATAATCAACACATACTGCGGTCAACAAAACCTAGAAATTGTAATACCAGTCTACAATCTAGGAGAAGATGACGAAGAAAAAATCCTAGTAAATCTTTATGATTCAGAAATGGGAATTGATGAATACATAATAATCGACGACCTAGATAACGGCGACAGAGAAGTGATAACATTCTTCATAAATATTCCATCAGAACTAAGCAAAGAAAAATACACTCTAGATGTAATAGTAAGTTTTGACTGGGATGACGACGAAGACGACGAAGACCCATTGTCATACGACGAAGAAACTTCCGACACATCAATCAGACTAAATATATTAGGATGCAAAGCTCCAACCCCGACAATTACAGCAAACTTAGAATCCTCGGCTCAAGTAGGTCAAGACTTAGTAGTAAAAGCCAAGATAACGAACAACGGAAAAACCAATGACTTCATAATATCGGCTTCTGATTTCGACTCATGGGCAAGCATGGTAAGCATCAACCCGCAAACTACTTCGATTGAAAAAGGAGAATTTCAAGAAGTCTTAATCACACTATCTCCTATGGAAGCAGGATCACAATCATTCAAAATTAACACAATAGTAGACGGCTCCTCGCATGAGCAAACAATCTCCGTAAACATCACAGAGAAACCAGGAATCTTCGGATTTGCCTCAGAAATGAACAATGTGATATTCTACACAGTCATCGGAATAGTGGCACTTCTGGTTTTAATCTTCCTGGTGTTAATAGTAAAAATTTCCAAAAGAACGCCATCCGCATAATTCTAAAATCATTCAGTCCCAATAATCAAATAATAATAAAAAATAGCAAAGCCGAACAAATCGCGCGAACTAAGAGCGCAACACACTACCAAAAACCAAAAACCAAAAACCAACAACCAACAACCAAAAACGCGAAGCAAAGCTTCGCTCCCCCTAACCAAAAACCAACAACACAAAGCTTCGCTCCCCCAAGCTTTTTAAATTCAGAAATCACAATACAATATGAACAAACAGCACAAAAGACTCATAGGACTTGGTATAAGATATCTATCAATTCTAATACTAGGCTTAGGAAACTTTTACATTCTACAAAAAATCTTAAACCCATTAACAATTCATACGACAAACATAATCCTCAAAATCTTCACAAACACAATCCTAGTAATAGACACAATCTACACAAGTTTCCTCACAATTCAAATCGTCCCATCTTGCGTCGCCACATCAGCATTCTACCTCCTCCTCTTCCTCATCTTTTCAACTTCAAACATAAAACCCAAAACCAGACTCAACGCAACACTCACAGCCGTCGCAATATTCTTCGTCTTAAACATAACAAGAATTCTAATCCTAATTCCCATCGCTACAACACCCTATTTCACCACAGTACACTGGATATTCTGGCACCTAGTATCAACAATATTCGTCCTAGCAACCTGGTTCGCAACAATGAAAATTCACAAAATAAAATCAATCCCAATACATTCAGACCTAAAATATCTCAGATCTCTAACCAAATAAAAACACAGACAGTACAACATTTTCTAATCCCAAACGCGAACACAGAGCGTAGCAATTCTATTCCCACAAATACCAAATACCAAGCACGAACCAAGAGCGCAACATTCTACCAAAAACCAAAAACTAAAAACCAACAACGCGAAGCAAAACCTCGCTCTCCCCCTAATCCCTGAAATCCTCAACAGCCTTCACCATAAACCTCTCAACACCACGAACATCATTACAATCTTCAGCATAAACAGTATAACAAAAAGAATTATCATCGTCCTGCAAAACTCTAGCCTCTCCAATCTCAACAATAACAACAGTCCTATCAAAAACATTCCCACAAGTCACAAATCTCCGACCACTCTCATTAGCAACACCCTCGTCAGTCGAACCACTTTCCAAAACACCAACCCCAGCCCCTCGTTTCAAGAAAGCTCCCAAATCAAGCATAACTCTCGATAATTCTCCACGACAAGAATCAACCTCAGGACTTACCGAGATAATCCCACCATACTTAAAACTATCAAAATTCCCCTCCGTATAAATATCATTCTTCCTCGGATCCCCTCTTAAAAAAACATTGTAATACAAGTTCGAATTAGTAAAAGACAAGAACCTTCCATGAAAAATTCTCAGATTCTCATAATCCTCGATCACCCAATCAATATTACCAAATTCAAAACTCTTAGAGCTCTCAACCCAAAAATACGGAATCAAAACCAAAGCAAAGACAGCAATGACAGTAAAAATAAACCAACCCATCTGTCGATTCTCTCTCTCAATCGTCACCTTCCCAACCCCAACTTCTTTCTCAACCTCCCCCTCTTTTTCCTTCACTATTTTATTCTTTTCTATTTTATTTTTTCTCTTAGCCATCTTCTCACTTTACATTCAAAACCTCATATAAAAAAGCATCGACGCCCCGAATACTATCCCCAACAATATGAACACAACCCCCATCTCCATAAACCCTCGTCTCATTCCCACTTTCAAAAATAATCAAATTACTACTACAATCTTTCACCGGCAAATCCCCCTCACAAACATATTCACTCCCCTTACTAGTCAAGTTGCCCAAGTCATCCGACCCCCGACCCCCGACCCTCGACTCCCCAGAATCTTGCTGCAAGCAAGATTCCTGGTACCTCAAAATATAGCGTCCAAGATTGTTCAAAACCTCACCCACGCCCTCATTCGGATTCACAAAATACAAAACTTCCCCAGAATATTCACCCAACTCTTTCGTCAAATTAACATCAATATCATCAACCTCCGAAGGCAAATACTGAAAACCAAAAATTCCCCCAGCAATCTCAACCTTCCAAAGTCCACCATCCCGAACAAAATCAAAACCCAACTCCCTAACAACATTCTCATCCTCCCCATCCGCACTCATCAAAGAATATCCCAAACTCGCAAAAACCAAAATACCAACCATCACAACTCCCATAATCATACTATTCCGCCGCTGAACGCTTTCCTTATCCACAACACTCTTTATCCTTCTCATCCTAAAAATTAGTTGCCCAAGTCTCCCGACCTCCGACTACCGAGCACCGACCCCCGATTCTATCCTTCTCATCCTAAAAAAAAACAATCCACTGAATATAAACCTTACCCTAAAACAAAAAGACCATAACTGACGGATTCAAATTAAAATGCCTAAGCGAAAATAGTCTAATAGATTTATTAATAAAAGTCGCATGTCCCACAAAAAATCCGTGCTCGTCCGTGAAATCCATGGCTAAAAATTACCCAATTCCCAAAATCAAATTTTAAAACAATTTCCATAAACATAATATTTTTACAAGTCACAAAATAACAAAGCCGAACAAGTTGGGCATCTTTGATGCCTTAACCAAAAACCAAAAACCAAAAACGCGAAGCAAAGCTTCACTCCCTACCGATGCAACGGATGCACCCACTCATCACCATTCCTCTGAAACTTACCATTCAACAAATGCTCACACTGTAAACCAGTATCACAATACAGTTTAAACCCAGCCTCACGAGCCTTCCTGCAAAAATAAATATCATCCGTCGTACTAAACCCATCAGGTACATCCAACACACCATACTGAATTTTCTTGAAAACATCCCGATTAAGCAACATGCACCCACACGAAGGGATAAGGACTTCTTGCAACTCTCCTCCATTAGCCTCCTCAGGACTTAAATGACGCCTAAGATGATCAGGCGAAGTCACAAACTCCGAAGACACCTGAGACCGAATCTCCTCAAACTCCTCATCACTAAAACCCTTCCATGCCACCGGACAAATTTTCTTTTTTCGGTCAACCATAAAAACGTTGTAATAAATCCCACTCACAATATCTTTTTTATGAGCCAAAAGCCTCTCGACAACATCCACAGGAGGAATAACATCAACATCCATCATTAAAACATAATCATAAAAATTCATAATAGCATAATTCAAAATCCTATTCCGACTTCTAACAATTCTATTAATATTCGAAATATTTTCCAACTGCAATCTAATAGCCTTAATCCCAGACTCCTTCTTCAACTTCTTAAAAAATTCATTACTTTCCGAATTATCAACCAAGAGAACATCGTAATTATCATAAGATAAATTTTTTAGCCTATTAATAAATTTCTCATGACAGTATTCCATCCCATCGAATGTAGGACCAGCGACGAGTACCTTAGGGCTTTTCTTAATAGTCATAATTACAACAAAACAGACCAATTAAAAAACATTTCTAAAAATTCGAAACTCTCGTTCCATTTTAAGAAAAGAAAAAAAGAAAAAAAGAAAAAAGGGGAAAATCCCCATAATTTTTGTATCTTAAGCAACAACTAAACTAGCTTCACTGGCAGATGTACCCTTGTACTTATTTCCGATAGTTGTATCAACATCGTAATTCAACAAGTAAGTAGCAGCCTTTTCAGTATCAGCAGCATTGTAACCAGCAACCAATAGAGCAGTCTTTCCAGCCCTATCAAAGGATTGGATCAAAAACTCACCAGCGCCAACACCCGTAGCGGATGTAAATGCACCTTCACTGAAAGCACCACCTAGTAAATCAGCAGCAACAGAGTTGATAGCAGAACCACCAACAACAATCAAGTTCTTTCCAGCAACAGTCGACACAGCATCGTCCATAACTGTCATAACACCAGCGTCTGTAGTTGTAATAACAGCTTCAGCGGATGTGATATACACATCAGCAGCAACTTCATCACCATGATAAACTAAAGTCACAAAGTCCTGATCTCCACCTTGATCGAATAAGATCTCAGTAGCAAGAGCAGAATATGTGAAATCTCTGTATACATCAGTATCTCCGATTTCAGAGCTAGTTGCATCTGCATTCGAAGTTGTAATAGTCGTAACAGTAACCTCCGCAGGAGTTTGACTATTTAATCCAAGAGTTGTATAGATAGTATCACCTTGTGCAATATCGCCATCTTTGTCTTCCTCAACCATAGTTAAGTTCCAACTGGATGGTGTACCATCAGTTGAATTGATATAACCATTACCGGTTTCAGTAGCACTAACAACAGGCAGAAACACCTTCATGCCCTCATTAGAGTAAAGAGTATTGAAGCTAGTCTGTGCGCTATTGTTTTGAACAACAACGGACTTTCCTAACTTATCAATATAGCCAATATCTAATTCAACATTTCCAACAGAGAATGTATCTGTATCTTTTCGGTCTACTTTAGCGTCAGTCCAAGAACCATCTTTCCTATATTGGAAAGTAGTCTTGTTAACATTATTATCAACCTTAAAGTTAGTCGCTCTCATTAAGTAAGATTCAGCATCTCTTCCGTCAGTCCAAGAAGCTACAAAGTAACTATCTGTATCACCATCGAAAGTAAGATTTGTAGCATGCGTAACTAATCTCTCATCACTATCTTTTCCAAGAAGCGTAAAGCTAGTTCCGTCGCTATATAGAAGATTAATATCTTCTACAGAATCTTTTAATGGGAAGTTGTTTAAAACAGCACTATCGGATCCATCGTAACCAACTTCAATAGCCTCTTCAGCAGGATAATCTAATCCTCCGAAAACTAAAGAAACAGCCTCAAATCCAGGCATAGTAACAACAGAATCTTCTGCGATGAAAAGTTCATCGTCAGCAGCCCAATCGATAATTACACTAGTTAGATGTGTAGCATCAGTTGTGTTAGTAATAGTAGATGTCATTCCATCAATAGAATCTTCATTCATCTTGATCTCATTTCCATTCTCCAAAACCAACTTTCCACTACCAATACTAAATTCAACCTTACTGATTCCAGTATCCTTAGCCGAATATAAAATTTCTTTCATACCCAAATAAGATCCGTCATCAAGCTTGTATGTTTCAGTAGATGCAATGTCATTAGTAATTTCACCATTAACATTCAATTTAGCCGAATCAGAATCTACAAATTCAATACTAACAGTATATGTCTTTCCGCCGGCAGTAATAGTTGCAGTCTCTCCTTCCGCAACAATTGCGTCAGCAGCAGAGTCAAGCAAAGTTAACTTGGTAGCAGTAGAAGCAAGAACATAGTATGTCTTACCCATGATAGTCATATCTGCAGTAGGCAAATCAGTAAATAAAGGCTCATCGCTAAATTCAAGTGTATATGTTAAAACATCAGCACCTGAATTAATCTTAAAACCAATACTAGGATCATCTGTCCTATAGTCATTATCATCAAACATAGATAATGTTAAACCAGAAGATAAGTTAATTTTCTGAGTGTAATCAAATTCATCATTATCATCATCAGTAAAAGTTCCATCGTTCAAAAGAACAGGCATCTGGTCTTCGTCTAAATCTGAAGAAACAACCGTAGTAATAGCATCACCTAAGTGATACTTAGTGGATGTCTTCTCAAACTTGTAAGAATCGCCATCTGTAACAGTTATAACTCCTACGCCTACCGCACTAGCGTCTAGGTTAGAAGCAATGGAAGCAGCAGCAATGTTATCGGAAGGAGCAGCATTAGCACCAACAACGATAGCAGTATTACTTGTGAAAGGCTCAGGGTAGGATGCAGCAGCAGCCATACCAACTGTAGCACCAATCAAAGCAGTGCTTCCCAAAACTGTAACAGCTTTTCTAAATATTTTTTTCATTATTTTTTAAACCTCCTTTCAGCACTATTAGTTTAGCCGCCTTATTCAAGGCCTCGAGAATCAACCCGAGTTCAACGTTTCTAACAGTCTGGCAGGTCTTATAACTTAGGGAGCGTTATAAGTGTCATCACTAGGGGTCCCTATATGAACACTGACTAGTCAACATTATTGATTAACAACAACGCTAAACATACTATCCATTTTCTCTATATAAAGCTTGCCATCCACCCAACGGCGATAATTCCCAAAAATAACCCATTTTTAATAGTTTACTTATAAAGCTTCCGTTATCACAAAAAAACACAACAAATTTTCAAGATGAGTATTGTTAACAGATTTTCTAAAACCGATATATATGGCACAAAATAACATATATCAATAAAACATAAGATTTATATATCTAAGTAAACTTACCATACATATGAAATATCCAAATCCCAAGACCTCCCCTGCCCACAGCGCGCCACAGCGCGCAACAATTACCACCAAAAACGCGAAGCAAAGCTTCGCTCCCCCCCACCAAAAACCAACAACCAAAAACCAAAAACGCGAAGCATAAGCTTCGCTCCCTCCCCCATGGCAAATAAAAAACGAACCAAAACACGATATGTCGATGTGAATGTAAGCAAAGAAAACTTCGTCTCAAAACTAATCGGAGAAAAAAAACCTCACGACTTCTCAGATGTCAAACTCCTTCGTAATCTCCTGACAAACGAAAAATCCAGAATCCTCTACGCCCTAAAACACAAAAACCCCAAGTCAATATACGCCTTAGCCAAAATCCTAGGAAGAGATTTTAAGTCAGTTAGAGAAGATATCAAAGTACTGGAAAGATTCGGATTCATAGAATTCCACGCAGAAAAAACAGGCAAACGAGAATCCCTAAAACCAGTCCTAATAATTGATAAACTACAAATCATAATAGAAATATAGCAAAGCCGAACAAGTCACCGACTACCGACTACCCACCCCCAACTACCGACCCCTAACTCCCACGACAGACCCTCATTCTAACAACCAAACTCTCTCCTCCAGAAACTATACTCCTCTGCGCCCCCTCAACTCGTCCCGTGCAATTACCAGATTCCGAATCCCAAAAACCAAGCATCTCACCTCCATCCTTAACAAAAAACTCAACATCCCAAGCCTCAACATCCGCCTCACTTCTCATCAGAGCATCAACAACATCACCAAAACTCTCGTTCAAATAATCACAAGCAGACCTATCCAAATTACTACACCGATCATTTTTATGACAACTCTTAAACAAATCCTCAAAATCATCATAATCCGGCTCATAAACAATCGCGCACTCACTAGTCGTCCTCATCAAAACACCAATCATATTCAAAACCTCAAGACTATCTTCCGTCTCCGTAACATCCCGAACCGAAATCACCAAAAAAACCATCAGCCCAACCATCACCAAGACCACAATCAAAACAAACCCCACAATCTCCTGCTGCCCCTTTCTATTTATTTTATTTTTCATATTATTTATTTCATTTCTCAATTTCATTCTAAAATCCTCATGCCCACAACAATTTTCCCAATCTCACACCGATTATAAACACTATCAAACTCCCTAACCCTTTTACAAATAGAAACATAAGAAGAAAACTTCTCAACATCCCTCTGCCCAGAATCAAAAATCTCGTAATAATTACACCCCACAGCAGGACATTTCACAACTTCATCAAAAGCCGGATAAACCTTATGAAATTCCAACGAAGCAATCGGCCAAAATTCTCCATAATCCACGCTCAAGCTCCCCGACATAATCCGCAACTTATCCTCATCAACACTCATCGACTCACCCGAATAATAAGCAAGCTCATTCATCCCAGCAATAACCTCCAAAGAAGAAATAGCCTGCTCCCTTTGCAGCTGCTCAGCCCCACTCCGAATATCTTTAAATGCAATTCCCAAAAAAAACAAACCAACCAAAATAAAAAAGAAAAACACAGCAATAATCATAAACGACATCTGCATAATCTTCATCTGCCCCCCCTTCCCCCCGACCCCCAACCCACGACTCACG
The DNA here is from genome assembly GCA_023133415.1 of Candidatus Pacearchaeota archaeon. Lineage (GTDB taxonomy): Archaea > Nanobdellota > Nanobdellia > Pacearchaeales > GW2011-AR1 > JAGVXH01. The sequence goes on along the minus strand of JAGLWM010000004.1, from coordinate 23,121 downwards.
ACCCCCAACCCACGACTCACGACCCACGACTCACGACCCCCAACTCCCGACCCCCGCAAGTTGCCCAAGTCATCCCGACTACCGACCACCGACCCCCGACCACCGGTAAAAAAGCAAAGCTTTTTTACCATACCCTACACAACTCCCTGTCTTCCTTCCTTCCTAAATTCTTAGCAAACCCCTTCAACAAAACCAAATCCTCAGAACCAGCACCCTCCAGCATCGCACTCCAAACAATCAAATCACCCTTCAAATTAGTATTACAATTCCGAGCATTCATCAAATCACTCTTCTCCACAAAAATATCTGCAATACTTTTCGCTCGGTACAACAACCGTCTAACATTACAATCATAAACTTCCTTATCAGAAAAAATCGCAGCATACATCAAATTCCCAACATAATCAGAATCCCCACCCTCCTTCGCAACAGTCCCCTCATCATAAATTGAATCACAATTTCCCGAACACGACCCATAAACAAAAATATCACAATCAACACCGCCTCCAAAACAAACTCGAATATCCCCAATACTGCAATTATCAAGAACAACATTATCAATTCCCAATCCCAAAACATCCTCCTCAACACTTTCGGGCGAATTCAAAAAACAATAATTTCCAGAACTCAAAAAAATCAAATCACTAACCTCATACGGAAAATTAAAAGACTTAGAAAAAACAAAAAAATCAAAACCCTCATTCACCTCTTCAGAAAAGATATATTTATTGTGAACAGATGTCGCACCTCCAGCCAAATTCCATTCTTTCCCAACACTGCTTCGTATTGCGACCGAAATATCATTCTTCCCAAATCCAGAATCCAAACAAATATTATTTAATCGAGCTTTCTGCCGAAAAGAAATCTTCCCAAAAGACCCTTCGGCAAAACCAGTCTGCAAAGGATCAGTCAAAATCGAAATACTCTTGGCAGCCTCGGTCTCACTTTGAAATCTCAATGTGCCTCCAGCTTGCATCGCACCCCAAATCGCCAAAGCCAAAATCGCCCCACCCGCCAAAATCGCAAACAACCAGACAAAACTAAACTGCCCCCTTTTCATTTTATTGCCTCCAAAAAATCTCTAACATCATAAAACAACTTATCACGAATAGCCTCAAACACCTTTTTATCGTCAACTTTCCCATATCTGTGTGCCAACCAATTTCGCATAGATTTCGCATTGCCAAGATTCAAAGAAAGTTTCTCAGAAATTAGATTTTTCCCAGCTAAAATTTCAAATGCCTCCCTATCAAATTCTGGCGCCCTAAAATTTTCTTCTTTAATAGTAAAGAATGCCAAATCAACAACACTCTCGACAATCTTCTCAAAATATCTCTCACATGCCGCTTTGGTTTTCTCGTCAGAAGTATAATTTTTAAAATCAGAAGGAAAAAATTCAGTCAACTTATCCGAATACTCTTCTATCTCAACAATCTTATCACCTTTTCTATCACCCATTTCTCTTATACAATACCCTATGACTTTTTAATATTGACTTTTTAATCTTATTAGGCAAAATATTAAACACTTGAACATCAGCCTTATCACTAAGCCATCCCAAAATCCTCAATCTAAACTTATCAGCACCAACTTGACCAATCCTATCAAATAAAACACAAACATCGACATCAGAACGAATCGTCATCTTGTTCTCTACCATCGAGCCAAACAACCAAATCTCCAAAATTTTCCCAAAATCCTCATCTTTCCTAATTACCTCCAAAACGTTCTCAACAATTTTTCTATTCTCACTTCCCTTCTTCAAATCAAACTCATCTCTAAATTTTGAAGCCTCCAGAATAAATCTTAACTTCGGTCGAATATCCCTGGAAAGCCTATTTTTCTCCGACTGCGTCAAATTAATCCCAGCAATCTGTTTACGAATAATCACAATCTCCCGTTTCCCAAAAACTTTTCGAGCCAATGGGCTCTTCTCAATAAAAATCTTAAATTCCATAATAATCACCATAAAGGTTATAATAACCACAATAATAGTTATTTTAAATCTTTCTACTTCCCAGTTTCCAAAATGTCTCCAAAAGCGCGAACACAGAGCGCAACAATTCCCCTTCCCGCAAATACCAAATACCTAATCCCAAATCCCCGAGAAGTCTCGCTTCTCGCCAACATTAGTTTTATTCAATAAAAACCAATCGATCATAAAACCCCTTCTTAATCTTCAACCCATCCTCGACCTCAACACAATAAGGATTCTCAACCTGTGTAATCCGCGTTACATTAATCCGGTCAATCCTTTTCCACTGCATATTCTGAGCATACTCCGGCGGCACCAAAAAAACATTCGCATCATAAACATCATAATTCCGAATCGCATCATAATCAGCCCCGGGATTCGTAATCATCCCACTCAAATTCGCAAAACAAACCTTCTCAATTCCCGAAGGCAAATCCACATCAAAGCTTCTCTCACTTGATTGTCCCCTCACTGCATCATCAACCGCCGTCTGCAACTCATCATAAAACAACCCAACACTCGCACTCCTCCCAATATCCAAAAAATACCCAACCGCAACAAAAGCAATAACAACAAAAACCACAATCAAAAAAATCGCAAAAATCATCCCAAACGGCATCCCCATAGTCTGCTGTCCCCTCTTATTTATCATCTCCATCTAAAACAAAAGCACACACATTTTATAAAACTACTTAATCCACCAAGTCTCCATGCGAAGCATGAACCTTCCCAATCACGAAGTGATTGAACCCCTCCAGCAAAGCTGAACCTCTCCAATCACGAAGTGATTGAACCCCTCCACAAAAGCAAAGCTTTTGTAACTCACTTAACATTTTTCTTTTCAACATATTTGATGTATCCAGCCAACAATCTTTCAATCCGTTTAATCTCATTAGTCTCTTTTCTCCCACTCTTTACAAAATATCCCAAATCAACCCCAACTTCAACGCACCCACGAACCTCACGCAAACTCCCCATTGCATTATTCAAATAAGAAATAAATTCTTTGCTCGTCCTCTTCCCCGACCCCTCAATAATATTCAATTTAACACTCGTAACAGCTCGCCGCATCTGATCACCAAGTGCAAACTTCTCCTCGCTAGGCAGCATCCCAATTAACCCATAAACTTTCTTTATTAAATCACAAATTTTTCTATAAACATCTAACCCCTCAATATTCCACATAAGAAAACAAAAAACTCACAAAGTTAAAAACCCTCCGCCAAATCTCCATGCGAAGCATGAACTCCCCAATCACGAAGTGATTGAACCCCTCCAGCAAAGCTGAACCCCTCCATAAAAGCAAAGCTTTTATGAACCCCCAGTGATTTTCAAATAAAATCACTAGTAGGCCGCACCACTATAGAACAATCAGCGTCCTCATTCCTAAACTCATCTCGACATTTGATATAATAAGTCTTCTTCTCATCCCACTCCGCAACATGAACAGTCGTATTCCCATAAGGCATCTCTATCCCCTCACCAAACATAAAGTCACAATTATCATGACTATAAGAACACTCACTATTCCGAACAGTCACAATCTTCAACATCTGCCCTTCCTCATAAACTCTCGCAATCACCGGAGCATCCACATCAATATCCAACCTAAAACTTGCAACATCCTCAACCAAATTTCCTCCAGCGTCAACACATCTCACAAAATATTTATGCTCACCACCCACCAAATCTAATCTCTGAGTATGAATCCCATCCTCATTATCCGTATCAAAAAACTGAATATAATTCGTTCCATCATCAGACCACGCACAAATAGCTCTCCCATTATTACAACCAAACAATGTCTCGGCATAAAGCTCAATCGGACTAGGACTCACCCCACTAAAAATAGTCTCATTCGGCTTCAAGTTCCTCAAAACCAAGCCCACACTTCCTCTCAAATTAAACTCAAAACTTTCCCTATTTTCATTCCTATCCGCCTCATCTTTCCCAGGCTGATCCTTACATCTCACATAAAAAGTCGTGCCATCTCTCGCAATCCCAGTCAACTCCGCAGAACACCCAAACAACTGCGCCGCATTAGCCTGCCAAAACTGATTCTCACAATCCATGCCATTAGCCATCAAATCATAATCCTGATCCTGAAAATCCCATCTACAATTCGCCGGCTCGTTAGTATAAAACACAACATTCGCGGTATCTTGCTCCTCCGCAACACACCCACCATTCACAATCGAAGTCGCCTCAATCTTTGGAGCCGTATTATCAGGACTAGGGTCAATACAAAAATTAATAGCATACTCAGCCGAATTCTCATTCCCATTCTTATCTCGACACCTCACAAAGAAAGTCAAATCCTTCCCATTCTCCAAAACAAAACCATTATCACTCAAATCCTTCGCCCCAGGCAAACTAAATGCCTCACTATGATTATAAGAAAACAAATTACTCCCCCCAACAAACGCAACCATATCGTCAAACTTTTCCGTATGATTAAAATCAATCTTACACTGTCCCGGCTCATTCAAAGTCAAACCAAATTCCAACGGAGTAAAAGCCTTCAAGCAACCATCTGCGGATGCAACATTCACAATTTCAAAACCAGGCCCCGGTGGCGAAAGCTTCACATTCCGATATTCATATCCAGCAGTCAAAGCATCATACTTAGGCGCAATCACCGGAGGATTAACATCCCCAGGATTCACATTCACACATTTCTCGTCGGTAGTTCCCACATTCACAATCTCACAATTCTGCCCTAAAGATCTACATCTATACTCACTACAAGGCAACTCCTCATCATTACAAATCTCACAATCATCCCCACCAATCGGCGCCTGCCACGGCATACAATTAAATGTCACAACCTCCGTATCAACATCCTTATACATCAAAGCAAAAACAACAACTCCAACACCCAAGCCAACCAAAGGAGGATTAGCTCCCAAAAACGCAAGCTGACCACCTTCCCCAAGCAAAGCACTACTCGTATAAGTATCTAAAAAAACATAAGTCCCAACACCAGCCGCCATCGCCGCACCCAAAGCCTTACTGTTATCCTCATTCAACCCGACAAGATCTCCAATCATCGTCCCAGCAAAATAAGCAACTACCGCCCACTGCAAACCAGTAGCAAGAGCACTCGGTCCACCACCTTTTTGTAATCCGAATAATTTAGAAAGATAAGAATCAGAACCAGAAACAGCCCCCTCTACAACAGTCTCCTCTATAACAGTCTCCTTTACAACAGTCTCCCCTGGAACAGGGGTATTAAGAGAAGAGGGTTTAGGGTCAGAGGAATAATCAATTATGTCATAAGGAGTAATATCAACAGTCCCAATATATGGACCATGCTTAACCCCACTCACACTCCCCATCATAAATACAAATCCAACAACTCCAAAAACCAACAACCAAACTTGCAACAATGCAATACCTCTAATGCCAATCTTCATAAACAATACAACATTCCCTTATTTATAAATTCTATCATCACCAAATAGAAGATTCATTAATAAAAGATTCAACAGGATTATCCCTAATAAAAGACTCATTAAAAGATTGCTCAGAAGAAGACCCCATCGAATCCCTCGTGATATTAATTTTTTTCTTAAAAATTTTAGAACATCCATCTTGCTGAACATAAATAGTATATTCCCCAGGCCTTTCTTTACTTGCTCCATTCAAGTTATCTATCCAATCTCCTGCAAAAACATTTGAAGAAGTAATATATCCCCACCCAACTCTCTCTCCTTCACTCCTTCCCTGTGAAACTTTGTTTTCATTAGAATCCAAAACAAAATAAATTATTGGTAAAGGAGACGACGTCCCTAATCCAACCAACAATCCATACCTATCCAAATTAACTGATTCTTCAACATCCCCTAAAATTTCCCCAGTATCTAATATTCTATTTCCATTAAAATCTTTATAATATTGCACAACTAATTCTCGCTCTCTCACATATTGCACCCCCCTATTCCCATTCGCCACATCTCCACGATTATTCCCCACTTCCCTCTGGTTATCCCTTCTTCTTGTATTGCTACTCCTCTCCACCACCCTCTGACCATCCCTTCTTCCTTCAAGCTCACTCCGAACTCCACTCACAACTGCCTGTTGCATTCCAGTATAAGCCAAATCCCTGGCAGCCATTTTCCCATAAGTGCTCAAGCATCCAGAAGTCGCAACAAGTCCACACATAGCCAACCCAACCAATCCCGTATTCACCGCCTTCTTTGAAGCAGAAGCAACATCATAAATTCGACTACCAAATTCCCCAACCTTTTCTCCAGTTTTCGAGACATAATCCACAAGACTCATACAATATCCAAGATAAAATATTTTATAAATCTTTCCATAAGTTGTCATTCCAAAGCAACAACAAGGTCATTCACATTATCTACCCAACCCAAAGAAACAAAAATCCCCTATTCCAACCATCCACTGACCAAACTAATAACCCGACCCGTAAACCCACCACTCACAATATTCACTGCATTCGGACTAAACTCCTTATCTTCTCCATCAACAACCCACTTATATCCGTCATCGCTATAAACACCCCCATAATTCACATAACCGCCACAATCCCCAAGTCCAGCACAAACCCGATTCGCACCCAAAGCCCAAACCTCCTCCAAACATTCTCTCCCCTCAACAATTTTACTCCCTCCAATCAAACCTTTCTCATAAACAACAACACACCTAGCATTCGCCTGCCCACAAATCTGCCGCGCACTACTCTCTTCCCAAAACTCTAAACCCGGAGGAAAATTCGCAACACAAACTCCATCCGGTCTATTCGTCGTAGTCCCCTCTTCCCCTTCTTCCTCATCATCCCCAAAAATCGAATACCCAGTTATCGAAGCAATAACACTCCCAGTTGCCGTAGGATTACTAAACGCCGGCTCACTGGCTGTCGGATTACTATAACTAACCCCCTCTCCACTCTGCCCACCTCCCAAAATCATTCCCATAACACTAGGCAACCACAAACAATCTCTCTGATCAATATTTAAACAATCCTCCTCTTCTTCCTGCAAAACACAATCCTGCCATCTATTCACACGACAAGCCGCCGTCCCAAAATCACCATCACTTGTTTCTATACTCCCTTCTAAACAGATCTCATTTCTAAAATCAGCGCATGGTTCAACCCTTACATTGCCATCAATACAAACTTCCTTAAAATATCTTGATCCAACAGCATCCAACCCGTCACCCATCAACGAAGCGCCCCTCACACACCACGACTCCCCATTCATCCTTTTGTTTCCATCCCGATCCACACACTCAGTTTTCTGGCAATAATGATCACTCCCAGCAGGTCCACCAATTATGCCCTCAAACTCCGCACACCGACTCCCAAGCAAATAATCACAATTCCCACAATTCATATTCGTCCCGTCATTCCTATTACAAACCTTATCCGCCTCCGCAACTCGACCATTATTCCAACTCCTCACTCTATCACTCGAATAAACATTCTCCCGATTCCCACAAGAATCCAACCAATAAACATCCCCCTGATAACAAGTCGTCCCAGTCTGCCGCGCACAAGCCGTATTCAACTCCTCCGCCGAACAAAGAAAATCCTCATAAAAAGTCCTCTCACTACCCAAACTAATATTCGTCTGATCCAAAGTCTCAACCCTCTCTCCAGCTCCACATTCTCCCCGAGTCGTGAACTCACAAATTCTCTCAAACTCCTTTTCATAAACACACGCCCCAATATCTTGCGCCTGTGCTTCAGCGATACAATCAATCTCATTAAAAACATCCGTCCTATAATCACTTTCAACCCCATACAAAGTCGACAACCTCTTACATCGAACCAGCGAAACAAATGCTGCCTGATCCGCAATCACACAACATCCAAGCTGACACTGTGCCACCTCCTCAATCTCCCGAGCATCCCAAGTCCCACCATTATCGTTACAAACTCTCTGCGGCGTATTCTCCATACAAATTCCCTCAACCGAATCATAACAAGTCCCAAGCCTACAATATGAAGTCGTCTCACACGAGGTAGGCGCAGCATTATAAGAAGCATCACAAACACTTTCCTTCTCATTTACACACCAAGCCCCATCTACCGTCTTCTCACAACAAAAACTTGGTTCCGACACTGCAGATTGCGCAACAACAGACGTCATCCCCGTAAGCACAAACATAAACCCAAACACTCCAAAAACCAACAACCAAATCCGCAATAACCCAACACCTCTAATAGTCTCCATAAACAATACAGCATTCCCTTATTTATAAATTCTATTATTCCCATCATCCACCCTCACTATCTATTTTCTAGTTTCTCTGAAAGCAAAACTTTTAGTGGTAATCAATGGTAACCACATAAGCAAAAAAAATTTATGTGTGGAATGTATTAATATTCCACACATAAATTTTATAGGATTATTTTTGAATTAAGGATTTTAATCTTCACAATAGAACAATGTCAGGAACTTTACGCAAGCTACTATTTTTTCCAAGTATCTGGAATTTTTTTATACATGATAGCTTTATGTTCAGATCCAGAAAATCGCTGGGTATCCTTTAAAAATTCTATTGTTTCTTCTCGAAGAAATTTTTCCTGAAAATCAGCAGATGGAATATAAATTTTACTAGCTATATCTATAGCCAGAAACCAGTATCCACTATTTCTTTTATAAGAAAATTTCCACAGATCCCATTTATAAAGAGCACCAGTCCTGAAGTCACGACCCCGCCTTCCATGCTTACGGAGCTGATTAACGGTAATAAAGCCAAGCGATTGAAGATTGTTATCCCTAATCGTTCTAACATTCCAATATGTATTATTAACTTCTTCAATTTTAGAAATAACTTCTTCAGGAAGAGGAAATTCAAAAGAGCGGATTTCATAATATTGTCTCCCGCCTCTATTAAAATCCACAGCTACAAGAAAACCGCCCGGGCAAATGTCCTTTACTCCAATAACTTTATTTAAGTTGTTCCACATGGCCCGAAATAGCGCCCCAGATTCCACATATCTTTTAGTTTCGTTATAAAAATTCGAGCTTTTTATCCCAACAAGCTCAGGATTCCCCTTCACCGTAGAACCAGTAGGCGGAACGCCTCCACCATCTCTCTGTTTATCAGCCGCCCACTTCATTCCCCTAATCAACCTCTCCATAGTTTCAGTTACAGGATAAACCTTATTAAGAATCTTCTTTCCCATGTTAAGAGTCTCCTGAGAAACACCAGGATCCTTGCACTGCTGGTTATCCATTCTTTGCTGTGCCTGCTGCCTCTGCCGATTTGTGGTATTCCGAGTTGTACCTCCAGTAATCCCTCCAGCAAAAACAATCTCAGCCATTCCAAACATCATAATAACTATCCCAACAACAATCATCTTCTTCATAATATTTCCTCCTCTAAAAAAGTTAAAAAAACAAAAACACACACAAACCCTCCTCCTAGTAATCTTTCTTCTTGCCCAACAAGTTACCTGCACATTTCACAATTCCCACTGTTGATACCATAAGAACATATGGCAAAAAGAGTAACGCCATACTGAGATCACTATAAATCTCAACAAGAATGGTCACAATAGGACAAGCAGCCAAAGCGAGGATGGTAAAAAAGATTATTCCTAATTTAGGAATATTGTCCGCGATTCCAATTATCAAACCCGCAGAAACCAAAACCATTACAAGAATAAATATTTCATTTCCAAATCCAAACATAAAAACCTCCTCTAAAAAAGTTAAAAAACAAAAACACACCACTACATAAACAATCCAATTTCAAACATATTCCGTCCACAAACAACAATGTCTAAATCAGTTTTCTAATACAAACAACAATCTTCATAACGTTTTCCTCCTCTAAAAAAGTTAAAAAACAAAAACACACAAATTCCACTACATAAACAATCCAATTTCAAACATATTCCGTCCACCTTCAAAACATCTTTCCAGATATTCCGGGTACAAACAACAATGTCTAAATCATCTTTCTAATACAAATTTCTGGTAGTCACCACGCAAGAAACGCGAGTAGTCAATGTTCAATTTAGGTTTGTATATTATATTATACAAAATCTCACACATAATACTTTAAAAAACTTTCCTTTGTCACCATTCCAAAGCAACAACAGAATTATCCCAATCAAAAAACAGGCACGGCAAATACTACTCAGGCTCTACGCTCGCCCAATCTATTCAAACACGTATCCAGCCGGCCAGACCAAACTCCGACTAGCAAACAGAAATCTATTCCCCATAGTCTTGTGTTCCAGAATATAAACTGTCGTTCCATCTCCCCTTTTAATCTTATCAATATAATAATCAGGATAAAGCAAATTAATCGCAGAAATATCCGAATCACCATACTTAGACTCAAACTGCAAAAGCGAAGTCGCAATCATAACCATTTCATAAACCGGACTATTCACCTCGACATTAAACCTCACAAATCTCTGCGCACCAATGCTAGTTGGCGCCTCAATCTCAATCCTAACAACACCAGGCTCAATCTCAACATTATAATCAACCTCTCCCGCAATCACATCATAACCCTGTTCCCTCAAATTCTCAAGAGAATTATCATAACAACTATCAATTTTATCCCTCATAAAAATCTCCAACTCCTCGTCAAAATTATTCTTCAAGAACGGAACCTGCACAGTGCAAGTCTTATAATATTCATTCGTATAACAAAGATAAACAAAATCCTCACCATCATAGGGGTAACTAAAATCAGTGTTTACAAATCCAGCATTTTTCTCAAGTTCTCCAATCCCCTGCTCCAACGCATCTCCAACACAACCCTCGAATCCAAACCTCACATCTCTCTCTTCAAGATAAATCGGTCGTGCCCACAGAAAAAAAACTAAAATCGCCGAAACCACAACTATCGCAACAATAATAAAAATCGCTACCTGCCCTTTTTTTTTATTCATTTTTTCACAACCTTTTTCATGCGTATTTTAATCATCTTTTATTTATAAATTATAGTATCTTTAACTTATAACGTATGCGCTATTATCGAACACCCCGAAGGCACATTCCCGAATTCATCCTCACACTTGATATAATATGTCTTACCACGAATAACATTAATGACATGCTCCTGTCCACTTCCAGCAGACTCACCATCACCCCAATTAAACTTACAGCTTACTGTCGAATACTCACAATTAGTTTCCCCGATTGTAACAACATAAAGCCTTTTGTCAGATTGCCAAACTCTGGCAACCTGTGGCACCGAAGTATCATAAGCAATCTCAAACGAAACATCATCCTTTGCCGAATTTCCTGCCTCGTCCCAACATTCGACATAAATCGTTCGACTACCAACAGCCACGGTAACCCCCTGCTCATGAACACCGACATTTCCCTGCTTCTCAAACTCAATACCCACACCATCCTCACTAAGCGAATAAGAACAATTATGCTCGTTACCTCCACCCGAAGTTCGAACCAGTAAATAAACAACCACCTCTTTGAATCCACTCACGAAATCCTCAATCGGCTCAATCTCAATCTCCATCCCTTTTCTAATAATCTCAAACGAAACATCATCCTTTGCCGAATTTCCTGCCTCGTCCCAACATTCGACATAAATCGTTCGACTACCAACAGCCACGGTAACCCCCTGCTCATGAACACCAACATTTCCCTGCTTCTCAAACTCAATACCCACACCATCCTCACTAAGCGAATAAGAACAATTATGCTCGTTACCTCCACCCGAAGTTCGAACCAATAAATCAACAATCACCTCTTCAAATGCACTCACGGAATCCTCAATCGGCTCAATTTCCATTTCAATTCCCCTTTTAATAATCTCAAACTCAGTCCATGATTGAACACTATCTCCAGTCTCATCAGTACACTCAACATAAATCTTACTAGTCCCGATAGGTCGCTCTAATGGTTGAACATGTATTCTATCCGCTCCAGTTTCAAACATCTTAATCATTTTATCATATCCCGAAAACGAAAACGAACAATAATGCAATCCTCCCCCACCCGAAGTCTGAACCTGCAACTCAATCGTCGTCATATCAGTCACACTCTCAAAATCTTGACTTGGCTCAATCCAGTCAATCTCAATCTTCTTCTCCGGCTTCCGCAGTTTGTAAATCATGCTCACTACATTCCGGTCATACATGTTATCAAGCCACGGTTGATCCATACACTTAATATAATAAACGCTATCTCCACCCGCCAGAGGAACAACAGTTTCACATAGATATCCCTGAGACGAAGAAGGCGATCCAAAAATGTCATCACAAATCATATTATCAGACATAGAAGAATAATCAACATCAGACAAGTCCCACCTACAAGTCGAAAGCTCATTCGTGAAAATACTAACACTCTTCTCCGAAACATCAAATCCAACAATCGCATTATTCACAGGATCAGTCGCAACAATCCGCGGAGCTGTTTTATCTGGTCCCTGATTCACACACATATCAATCGTGTAAAAACCTGGACTTTCATGCCCGTGAACATCAACACACTTAATATACAAAGTCAAGTCTCCATTCCAATCCGCTCCTTGACTCTGCCCATGACTCGGGTCTGGCAGACTAAATACAGTCGTATGATTATATAAATAAGAATTCCCCCCAAAATCGAAATCCATCTCCTCAAACTCTTTTGTCTCCATATCAAATCTACAATATGCCAACTCGTTTGTAACAATGCCAAACATTAAAGGGGTATAAGCATCAATGCATCCCCCATCTATGGATGTCAAACTAAATCTACTATCACTAATGTCACCATAAATTTCATCCGCGGAAATAGTCCCAAACTGCGGACTTAAAACAGGAGGAATTCCATCATCACTTGAGGACGCGCACATCTCTTGGACAGTTCCCTTATTCACCAACTCGCATGCCGATCCCAAACTATTGCAACGATACTCCGAGCACGGTTTCAACAAATCTTCATTACACTTTTCACAATCACTCCCACCCAAAGGAGCTTTCCACGGTTTACACTCAAAAATAACTTCTATCGGAGGACAATCATCGCCACCAAAAAAAAGAGATACAACAATAAGAGCAATACCAACCCAAAAGAAAGGACTTGCTAAAAGTGCTGGAGTTAAACTAAAATATACAACAGCCCCGCCGACCATCGCCCCACCTACCGCCATCAACATACTTCCGCCCGGACTCAATTCAAGATATTCAGCAAGATATGCTCCAGCAATCATACCAATTCCCGCACCAATCGCAACACCTGCGAAACTTGCTACAGTCGCCGACCACGATCCCCCCGCTATTTCCATAAGTCCAGTAAGAGCAAGTTTTCCACCAGTAGCCCAAAGCCCAGCGGTATATCCAATTCCCGCAAGTCCCATTCCTATATTCTGAAAGTCAGCCATTCCCCTAGCATCCCCACTCTCAGCCGCCTCTTCTGGATTCGCCCAGACTCCAGCTGCTTCCAAATACTCCGAATAATCCTCAACCTCTGCAAACTGCCCTGGCACAGGTTCAGCCAATGCTTTCAGTTTATTAATCCAACTCTGACTCAACATGGGAGATTTTGTAACTTTATAATTTTCAGAATACTCCCCCAAAATATTAACCGACCCCCCACAATCTCCAAGTCCCCTGCAAAAATCATTCATCTCTTGCGCAAAACCCTCGCTCAGACACGCCTTATTCGCAACATATTTACACCCTCCCCATGTCTTCGGTTCTCGCACAACCGTACATATCTGGTCAGCCATCCCACAAATGCTCTCCGCCGTCACCATATATCTCTCATCTATTAAACTAAATCCCCCCGGATACCTTGGAAGACACACATCAAACTTAAATTTGTCCGCAATATCAACATTTTCAACTCGACAATTCAAAGCATCAACACACTGGTCTATCCCATCTTCCTCACCATTCAAATCAATACACTCCCTCCAATTATTAGCAATACAAGCAGCATTTCGAAACTCAACCTCTTCCCCTTCAACATCAAAAGTATTCGTCTGAATGCAAATCTGATTACGATAATCCGCGCAAGGCTCTATTTGCACCACTCCTTGTGAACACACATATTTCCAATGCCTCGATCCTACAACATCATCCCCATTGCCAATCGCCCCATCATAAACACACCACGATTCTCCATTTTTATAACTCACTCCATCAAACATGCACGACGTCCCTTTACAATAGAAACTCCCAATATCAACATCAAAATTATCCTCCGTTGCCGAACCACAAATTCCACCAAAAAATCTATTACAATTCCCACAATCTTTAGAATCTGCATTTCCCTCAATATCGTCATTTCCGCAGGCATTTTCCGGATCGATAACTCTCTCCCAATAACTCTGGTCATTCACCCTCGCCGAATCATAAATATTCGCATAATTCCCACAAGAATCCACAAAATAAACACCATCCTTACCATCAACACAGGTTGTTTGTTCAGTCATCTCACAATTACTATTCAACAAAGAAGAAGTGCAAAGAAAACCTTCGCTAAACTGTCCCCCATAATCATAACAATCAACCCCACTCCCAAACGTGCAAACTCCTCCATCGAGAATGCAAGCCCCTTCATCCTGTGTCGCCGACATTAAAAAACACTGTCCTTCATCCAAATCACTCCTCCAATCAACAATTGGACTATCTCCCATTGCCCTCGCTAAAGTATCAATCTCACATTGCCCCAATGTCTCAAAAATCGAACTTGTTCCCAAAATACAACATCCAAGCTTCGCCTCGGGCATATTGCAATTAGGATCCCCCACCCAACTCGCCGAACAATCCGCCTCCAAAACATTTTTATCATAAATCCCCAACTTCTCATCAAAACAGCAACCCTTTTGGCAAAATGAGGCATAAGCGCACAAAACTCCTTCAGCAAAAGGCGAATCCGCAACACAATTTCCAGGCTCCGAAGTTCCACACTTCGACCCATCTTTAGCCATGAAACAACATCCCAGTTCATCAATACCAGACGAAGTTTCCGCCGCTGAAACAACCTGAATCATTGGCTCCCTCAACCTCCTAAAAATAGCACCAATGAGTCCAATTTTCGATTTTTCAGGCTGAATTCTTTCACTCAGTTCAACAATCTCAGTAAGTCTGGAATCCCTTGCTTCCTTATATTTTTCATCAAGTTTTTCAAATACCTCATCACTCAAATAAACCCCATGTGCAAACGCAAACAATGACATAACCATCAAAATCAATTCAAAACTCGCAACTATTTTTTCTCTCATCATATTCCAGGCGCAAATGCACAGCTCCTTATAGCAAATCGAAACTCATCCCCACTCCTCCGATCAATCAACCGATAAATCTTACTATCTCGATAATCAATTCTCCTAATATCATATTTCGGATATAAAAGCATATAACCATTATACTCAAAATTACAAAACTGCGACTCATCATTCACAATAAGCCGAGCCACCCGAACCAAATCATAAATCGGCGAAACCACCTCAAACCCAAAATCATCAAAAACCTGCGAACTCCCCTCCTTAGAAATTTCAACCCTTTTTTCTAGCTTGACATCAACATATCCAGGCAGCAAATCAATGGAATAATCAGTCGCTCCACCCCCAACACTAAATCCACGATTTTCAAGATCCTGCCTCATAACATCAAAACAATTCTGCACTCCACTCAAACTATCCTTTTCAATTTCCTTCTCAATCTGTATCTCTAACATAGGATGAATATTATAACATCCTTGATAAAAATCTGCCTGATAACATAAATAATTCCATTCAGCTCCCTCATAAGAAATAGCCCTCGTCGGCAAAATTTCCCCACCATTCATAAGCATCTTATCAATAGAATCTTTAACCAAATCATTAACACAACTTCGAACAATATTCTTTGGATCAATATCAGGCTTTGGTCCAATATCAACATCCCGCATTAGAAAAGCAAAAGCAATAATCCCCACAACAATCACAATCCCCACAATAATAAAAATCGTTACCTGTCCTCTCTTTCTTCCAAGCGCTCTACAGAGCGCAACATGCCCATTGCCCATTGCCCATTGCCCATTACTGTGCGAAGCACTCATTTCAGCGCCCATAAATTCACTCCTGCTTTTTTTATTCTATCGATTTTTCCTTCAATAAGGAGTTCCATCAAATATTTATCTGCCGTATTCCACGACAACCCAAGCACATCCGCAACCTCAGAACTCGTTACCACTTTCTCTTTTTTTATCAACCCGATTATTTTTTTACTATGAATATTCATAACAATACCAATAGTGATATTCATAACAATACAATGTTTAATATCACTACAAAATCAACTATGAATACACATATATAAAAGTTGCTAAAACCTAAACTTTGCGTCTCATACGCAGAAACATACAACTTTACCACAGACGAAGCTAATCATCAAGCAATTAATCGTTTTCAACCCGCGGTGCTAACACAAAACCAATCCCCATTCTTTCCCCAGGAAAATCCAACCTCAACGGATAATCGTCAGAAAAACTCACAACAACATTCGCAGAGATATTCACACCCTTCACAAACTTCATCAAATAATCAAGAGAGTACTTACTCTTGCCCTTTCCAAAAATTTCAAGCTCTCCACCTTCAAACTCAGCCCTAGCCGAATTCAAGCTCCCGTTTCCTTCAATCGTAAAAACATCATCCTTCAAAACAAACGTGCAAGAGTCAGCAACAATACTAGCATCCTCAACAGCCTGTGCAAAATCCCTAGATCCCATTTCAACCCGCGCCCCAAAATTCAACTCCGGAATATCCTTATCCTCACTCCTTATCTCAATTAACGCCAAACTAAAAGTCCGCTTCACCTTATCAAAAACGCTAATCTTCAGCTTCCCCTCAACCTCCTCCAATGTCACACTAGCAGCCCCACTAGCTCTCTTCAAAATCTTCTTCAAATCCCCAAGATTCACACCCCAAACCTCATTTCCAGCATCATACTCAACAAAACTCTCCTTCGGCAACCTAAAAATCACCAACGCAACATTCGCCGGATCGACCGCAATAATACTCAACCCATCTTCCAACAACTTAATCCGAACCTCCACAACAACATTTGAAATAATATCGATAGCACCCCCTAATAACTTCGGCTCATCCAACTTTAATATCATATTCAAAAAACCCCAACTTCTTATTTAAACATTATTGCACCAGAGTAACACATCATTTATTAATAAAAAACCCCTATTTTCATCATGGATAAAGCCAACCCACAAGCGCGAAAGAAGAGCGCAAAAACTACCACCAACCCACAAAATACGAATCCCTCGCGAACAGAAAACATAGCAGTTTCATATTACGCTCGCGCCGACATCCAACAAGCCATGTTCGACTTCTGCAAAGACCGCGAAACAGTCGCCAACTTCAACAACCGCTTCTTCGCCAAACGTCCTGACACATTCGACTACCCATCCGACATCCTAAACCAAGCAAAACAAGGCGCAACATCCTTCCACACCTCCGAAGAAATCTGGCAAAACCCACTTGACATCAATACAGACATGACACCAGAACAATACAACCAAATCAAAACAGGCTGGGATCTCCTAATCGACATAGATTCCCCCTTCCTTGACTACGGAAAAATCGCAGCAAAACTCCTCATCGAACAATTCGAACGCCACGGTATAAAAAATGTCGGCATCAAATTCTCAGGCTCAAAGGGATTCCACATAATCGTCCCATTCAAAGCCTTCCCTAAAAAAATTGGCGACAAATTGACAAAAGATCAATTTCCAGATTGGCCCCGAGCAATCGCCGAGTACCTTTTCAAAAAAATCAAAGACAAAATGAATAACGAAATCCTAAAACTCTCAAGCAAAGAAAAACTCAAAGAACAAGGTGAACTAGTCTCTGAACATCTCTGCCCAAAATGTAACCAACCAACAAAAACCAAAACAATCGGCAAATACATTTGTCCCGACATCAAATGCAAGACAGAAGTAGAATCCATGAAATCAAACAGAAAAGAAATGCTCTGCCCATCGTGCAACGGCAAAATGCAAAGAGCTTCCCAAAGAGAAATCCAATACTGCAAAACCTGCAAAATCAACACCGCAAAACTCGAAGCCACGAGTTCATTCGGAGGCATCCAACAAGAAAACACCAAGCAAAAATTCAAAGAAGAAATCACAATCAAATCAACTCAAGATGCAGTAGATATAGTCCTAGTTTCCCCACGTCACCTATTCCGAGCTCCATACTCCCTCCACGAAAAAACCGCATATGCTTCAATTCCCCTAGACAAATCCCAAGTCCAAGACTTCAAACCATCAGATGCAGACCCACTCAAAATAACAAAAATCAAATCATTTATGCCAAACTCAATCGAAGGCGAAGCATCCCAACTTCTAACCCAAGCACTAGAAGAAGCCCAGCAAAACAAACCAGAGCAAGCCCCAAAAAAATACGACGGTAAAGGAGTTGATCTGAAAGGCCTAACAATCACAGAAGACATGTTCCCACCAATCATCAAAAAACTCCTCAAAGGAATCCCAAACGACGGCCGGAAACGAGCCCTATCTCTATCGCTCGCATTTTTCACCTCTCTCGAATTTCCCCAAGATTATATAGAAGAAAAAATAGAAATATGGAACAGCAAAAACTACGCCCCACTAAAACAAGGCTACATCAAATCCCAAATCGCATGGTCAATCAAAAACAAACGCCTCCCACCAAATTATGATAAACCGATCTACAAAGAATTTGGAATCACCTCACCCCCAGCCTCAGGCATCAAAAATCCAATCAACTACACAATAAGAAAAGCATTCCAAATTAAAACTAAATCATCAGAAAAGTTCCACATAAAACAAAAGAACAAAAACGAAATTTAACCCACTCCTATCTCTCCTACCAACCGTAAACTAGAAAATCCAAATCTTTCTAAACTTTTATAAACATCCCACTCCTCATCTTAACATGAAAAAGAGGTATACAATAATAATATTATTCTTTCTACTATTCGCATCAACACTAGTTCTAGCTACCGACAACGAAACAACAGACCAAGCCAAAATTGAACAAGCATTCGATTGCCTAGAAGAAAAAGCCAAAGACTGCTCTGGATTAACAACACAAGAAGTCGCCCTAACAATCCTAGCAACTCCAGACAACATTTTCGACGACTGCGTAGACGAATTACAAAACAGAGAATCTTCAGATAACTGGGGAAACGTTCGTGATACTGCACTAGCAATCTTAGCACTAAAACACGCGGGCAAAAATACCGAGGGAGCAGAAGAATGGCTAATCAAACAGAACCAAACACCAACAGATTTAACATGGTATCTTCAGCAAGACTCCAATGAGGAAACGGAATGCCACATCGGATACGACGGCAAAGACTTCACAATAAATATAGGCACAGACAAAAAAATTGATGAAGACGCCGGCTCCTGCCTAACTCGAGCCCAGTCAAACTTCTGGCTACAAGTAAACGAAAACTGTTATGACAAAAAATTCATAATAGAATGTAACAAAGACTTTATGGCAAATTTAATCTACAGAAATAAAAATTCACCAATAATCTACGTCCTAGAGGGAACCGAATCCTCACCAGCATTCGGCTCAATAGAGTTAGAAATAAAATCAAAATGTTTCGGAGATGGCTCATGTAATTACGAATCAACAATATGGGCAACACTGGCACTTCTAAAAACCGGTCACAATGTCGCAGAATTCATACCATATGTAATCGCAATGTCAAATACAAACGAACGATATTTACCCGAAGCCTTTATCTATATGTTAACCAACTATGAAGATTACGCGAGTTCACTGATAGAATCCCAAAAATTAGGAAACTACTGGGAAGCAGAATCATCCGCATATAATAGATATTACGACACATCTCTAGCTCTAATAGCTTTAGCGAGTTCAAACGCAGAACAAATAACAAACGCAAAAAATTGGCTATTCTTCTCACAGGGATCAAATGGTTGCTGGCAAAACTCAATAAGAGAAACAGCAATAGCATTATGGGCACTCGAAGGAAAAACGGGTAAAACCTCAACAGGAAGTAGCGTTACATATTGCACCGAAGCAGGCTACTTCTGTATCCCAGCTACCGAATGCCCAAGTTCAGAAGACGTCGGCGATAACTATTTCTGCCCATCACTATCAGACACCTGCTGTCTGACAGAAAGTCTAAAAAGATGTTCAGAATATGGCGGCCAACAATGTTCCCCAACCGAAGTGTGCACCGGAAATTCTAGAAAAGCAATAGACACAGACACTTGTTGCACTGGATCATGCCAAGAGCGACCTCCAGAAGACCAACCCAAAGAAAACGAATGCGAAGCAAATTTTTACACCTGTATGGATGCCTGCTCCGAATTTCAAGAGCCAATGCCAACATACGCATGCGACGAAGGTCAAGTCTGTTGCAGAACAAAAACAACAGCCCCAGCCGCAGAAAAAACGTTATGGTGGATATACGTTCTAGTCGTTTTAATCGTCACAGTCCTAGTGGCGATAGCCTATGTTTACAAGGAGCAACTCAAACTCTATTGGTTCCAAATCAAATCAAAATTCAAAAAAGATAAAGGCGAAAAGGGATTCCCTCCAAGAGGCCCAAGATTTCCCCCTCGCCCAGGATTTCCTCCAGTAAGAAGACCCAGACCTCCAGTAGCTCCAATCGGAAGAAAATCCTACGAAAAAAAAGACCATGCGATGTCCGAAACCTTCCGAAAACTTAAAGAAATGTCTAGGTAAATTTATTAATCATCTAATCCTCCATCGATAATGAAAGCAATTCAAGCACTAAAAGCATACCAAACATCCACAACAAAACTCGTTGCATATTCTTTATTCTTTATTCTTTATCTTCTAGCCTTGGTCTCCGCAACACCAGTTCTCCAATTTCAACACGAAGAAACACAACCAGACGAAACAATCATGGCAACAATCTCAACACCAGGAGAATTCATAAAACAAATCGAACCCTCCGACATCAAGTTTTTTAAAGGTCGAAAACAAATCTCACTAGAATCCGACATAACATTCTATGCGGGAAAACACTATCTTTACATCTACGCGACAAAAGAAGGAGTATTTACACTCCAAATTGAAAATATTCTCTACAAAGAAGCCGACATTCTTCAATCCATAACAATATCAAAAGAATTCAATATCTCAAAAAATATTTTAATCAACGAAAAAACTAACGAAACATCAACGCAAATTCTAACCATAAAACCGGGCTTCGTATTCACAACTCTAACACCATCAATAAAACTCATCAACTCCGGAACATCAACCCTAAACCTAACATATGACAAAAATGAAACATCCCTGGCTCCGCTGGAAAGCCAAGAAATAACATTTACACCAGAAGCAATATTCACAACCCTAAATATTTCAACATACAAAGAATTCCAAATCCCAATAATTTATCCAATAGTCAACATAACACCCGAACCCCCAATAGTCAACATAACACCTGAACCTCCAATAGCCAAACTTAATTTAAAACAAAATCCCGAATTACTCCTAGCCGAAACTTTCACCGAAACAAAATCCCAAGAAATAATTGAGCTCTTCAACCTCGGAAACGACAGCATAACAAACCTACAATCAACCTCCAACATAGAATTCATCGAAACAGAAAAACTGGAAGACATGCTCCCTAAAGGAACACAGAACTTAACCCTAATCCTCGAACCAAAAATTTCAGGTCACTTCCAGGGAGAAATAAACATAACATTCACGCAAAACAAGGAACAAAAAAATCTCCTAATTCCCTTAAGTATATTTGTTCTACCAAAAGGAACTCCCGAAGAAAAATTCCAAATCAAAAATGAAACCTGCGAAGAACTTTTCGGAATAGTCTGTCCATCCGGAACGATTTGTAATGGAACAGCAACATTCACCAAAGGTATAAACCCAGAATACTGCTGCCTCGCAAGTTGCGTTCAAATAACAAAAGACGACTCCAAAGACGAGACAAAGGGCTGGATAATCGCAATACTAATTTTCATACTCCTAGGAGGCATAGGATATTATTTCTACAAAAAACAAAAACAAATCAGACCACAAAAACTAGAAGAACAATTAAAAGCCAAAACAGAAAAATATAGCAAAAGAATAACAGGTAGCCTCACAAAATCCTGACTATTTTTTAACCAATTTGGAATTTGCTGATTGACCAGTCTTCTTTCCCCTCTTAATAGCCTTCTTCTTTCCCGTCCCCTCTTTCAACTTCACAATCTCCTCATCCCTCTCAATCAAAGCCTTTTGCATCGCCTGTAACTGTGCTCCCATTTGCTGTAACCTAGCTCCAGCAATCTTCGCAATCTCATCATACCTGTGCATCCGACCCGAAATATTATTTAACAAATCCGTCGCCTCCGTCGCCTCCAAGCTAACCTTGCTAGGCTCAACAACCTCAACCGAACTCGGCATAAAATCAAACATTGTCTCACTCAATCGAGCAAAACTAGGAACTTCAAAATCAGCCTCCGCAAAAGTAGTAAACATTTTCTCCTCCTCCCTGACTTCCGATTCCTGACCTTCGACCTTCGAGGGAATCTCGCGCGGCTCACTAACCTTAATTTCATGAACTTCAACATCATCAACATCGCGCAAAACTCCAATGTGCTTCTCCAAACTCTCCGTCAAATGCCCCGCCGGCCGACCCGCCATTTCAACAATCATAATCGCTCTTACCATACACAACCAATAATACCCTTATTTTAAAACCTTCCTAAGCACGAACACAGAGTGCAACAGTCCTCCTCCCCGCAAATCCCAAATCCTGCCCCAGAGCGGCCAAATCCCAGATCCCTAAAGAAGCTCCGTTTCTTTTCAAATTCCTATCTCAATGCCTATCCCAAATCAAAACCCCAATAAGAACAATCAAAAACAAGCTAAAAGAATAAGGCAACCAATCAGAAATTCGCCCATCCTTTGAAATATAAACCAATTCCTCTTCATCATCATCATCAACAGAGTTCAACGAGATTACTTCAGCCTTTTCAACTTCCAAAACAATAACTTCATCTTCTCCGACTTTCGCCCCTATATCTCCGACCTCAGTCTCTTGCTCCCCATCACTCACAGCCTCCGGTCGCACCTTCATATTAATATCAAAAGACTCCCTCTTATCCCCCTGCCTCAACTTCAAAACACCCTCATAACGCCCAGTCTCCAAAACCTTCAACATTACATTCTTTTTATCCCCATTCCCAATAAACTCC
>JAGLWM010000003.1 GCA_023133415.1 Candidatus Pacearchaeota archaeon | reverse complement strand
TTGAAGAAAAAGCCTTTGAAGAAAAGATGATAAAAGAGATGATTTGAAATGTTTATAAAGTGTTTTTACCTGTATTTGTTTATGAAGAGGTTGATTGTTTTTTTGTTGTGTTTTTCGTTTGTTCCGTTTGTTTTTGCTTCTGTGGAAGTTCATAATTATAGCGTTGAAGACTCTTATTCTCCTGAGGAAGTTGTTAAGGGTGAGATTAATTTGACTATTATGGAGGAGGATTATGATGAAAAAATTATTTCTAATTATGGTCATGAGATTTTGTTTGGAGATTTTTTGGAAATAAATGGTGTTAATTTTGAATGTAATCCGCCCGATTGTTTGAAAGGATATAGATATTTTGGAGAAGATATTCAGAAGGAAGTAGAATTTTCGTTCTTTGAAGAAGAAGGTGTCGGATTTGTTTTGGAGGGAGGAGATATTGTTTTGGATAGTTTGAATCTTAGCATTGAAAGTGATTTTGGAAAGAGTTGGGGGGTTCCGTTGGCTATTGAATTTTTTGAGAAAGAGAAATGGAAGTTTAGTCAATTTTCTGATTCTTTTGCGGGGAAGGAGTGGGGTTGTTATAATCCTTTAATTGGTACTGAGGGTGCATTGATTGGAGATTCTTTTTATTGTGAGATGATTTTTATTGCGGATAGTGGAAGTTTACAGGTGGGTGCTAAAATTGGTGGGCATGATAGCGGGGAAGTAAATATGGTCGTTTATCCTGAAAGTGGGACTGGAGCTTCTTGGGAATGTAGCTTTGATCCTAATAATGAATCGGAAGACGGATGTATTCTGTTTCCTGATGCTGGAGAAATTTTTTATAAGGGGAATTATCAGGTTTGTGTCGGGGCTGATTCGTTGACTGGTTATAAAATTTATGATGAAAATGAGGATGAAAATTGTGGTTTTGTTTATGGGAGTGGTGTTGGGGATAGCAAGAAAGACTATGCTATTTTTGTTCAGGTCGTAAAGTATGCTGATTCTAATTATTTAGATTGGGCGGATTTTGATCATGAGGCAATTATTGGAGCTGCTAATGAGATTATTCAGGATAAGTATAAAGGAAATTGTAGTAAGGGATGTGTTTTGCCTATGATATTGTCTGGGGTTCCTCAGAGTGTTGGTATTTCGGATGTTAAGCTGATTTACACTGATGATTTAGAATGGAAGTCGTTGGATAAAATTTATAATTTGGATGTCGTTCCTGCTAGTGTGGATTTTAGCGGGATATTGGATTTAAGTTTGCTTGGTTTTGTTGTTGGTGAAGCTGGGGAATTTATTGTTTCTTTGGGTAACGAGACTTTTTTTAGTAAGAATTTTGAGATTTTGTCTGCTCCTATAATTTCTTCTGTTTTGCCTTTAAATCCTCCTTTTGGTGTTCCGATTTCGTTTTATGCTACTGTCGATTTTGATGAGAATGAGTCATTGATGTATGAGTGGGATTTTGGAGATGGTGAGATTTTAAAGACAGATAGTCCGACCGTTGTTTATTCTTATGGGTTACTTGGTAATTATACTTTGTCTTTGAAGGTTGATGCTGGGGGAGGTTTGATTAGTGAAAAAGATTTTGAGATTAAAACAGTTAGCCCAGAGGTGGCTATTACTGCGAATTTGGCATTTAAGAAGGAGGCATTGTCTAATGTTGAGAGGTTTATTGCGGAGCTTCCTATTTGGTATGGGAAAGAAATATCGGGGATTCTTGATGTTGTTAATGTAGCTAGTGATTTGGATAGGATTGATAAGGATAGGAATGATTCTGTTAAGGATGAAGATTTAAAAAAAGTTGCTGAGGAGCTTTTTGCCTTAGATAGTCCGGTTCTTGTGAGTGTCAACAGTTTTAGTAGTCCCTATTTGATGACGGATTTTGACGATGTTAGAATTGAGCCTATTGAGATTATTGCGGGGGGAACTAGCGGGGGGAATAATGAAGATTATGTTAATTCTATTTTGATTTGGCAGAATCAGAATACGGAGACTAGTTATTTTGAGAAAGAGTTTGTTGTTACATACTATAGCAGAAGGAGTGCGAAAATTTTGCAAGTTTATGATATGGATGTCGTGTCGAAAAGTAATGAAGAGAGTTATTTTGTGATTAATATGCCTCTTAATGAATTGTTTTTTAGGAGTGATGTTGGGGCTAGAAAGGCAGGGGATTCTACGGTTGTGATTTTGGGAGCAGGAGAAAAAAAGAAATTAGAATTTTATTATGAGGGGAGTGAGCCTACTTCTTTTTTTATTTCTCCCAAACTTAGTTCGCTTGTTCTTGAGGCTGATATTGATGTTAGCTGTAATTATAATTTAGTCTGTGAGCCAGAGTTGGGGGAGAATTATAAGAATTGTAGAAGTGATTGTAAGCCGGTTAGTTTGGCTGTTAGTTATTTAATTTTTGGGTTTTTATTTTTATTGATTGTTTATACGGGGTTGCAGATTTGGTATAAGAAGCATTATGAGGGGTATTTATTTAAGGATGCGGCGCAGTTATACAATCTTTTAATGTATGTTACGAATGCTAGGGTTCGTGGGATGAAGGATTCGAGGATTGCGGCAGTATTGAGGTCTAAGGGGTGGTCGAGTGAGAGGGTTAATTATGTTATGAAGAAGTCTAGAGGACAGAGGACGGGGATGCTTGAGGTTATTCCTATTGAGAGAGTTGCAGCTTATCTGAGGAATAGGAAGGCCGCAAAGAAAGAGAAAGCGAGGGTTGCTACTCTTGCTCAGCAACAAGGTAAGGATAACATTAATAAATCTTGATTTGAATAGATTGGAATGATAAGTAAAATAATGGAGGTTAGGAGAAGATTGTGATAAAAATAATGAGGAATTTTGCGCGAAGGATTTTTGCTGGGATTTTTAAGAAAAAGGGAGAAGTGAAACTTGGCTTTTATGGGTCGCCGAATGCTGGAAAAACGAGTCTGGCGAATAGGATTTGTCAAGATTGGTTGGGTGAGGATTTAGGATCGGTTTCTAGGATGCCGCATGAGACAAGGGAGATTCAGGTTAAGGAGAAAGTTATTTTAGAGAGGGATGGAAAGAGGATTGAATTTAAATTAATTGATACTCCAGGAATTGCGACTAGGATTGATTTTGAAGATTTTATGAAGTTTGGGATGAAGAAGAAGATGGCGCAGGGTAGGGCCAAGGAGGCGACGCAGGGGATTATTGAGTCGATTAAATGGTTAGATGATATGGATGCTGTTGTCGTTATGATTGATTCGACTGCGAATCCGTATTCTCAGGTTAACATTACGATTTTGGGGAATTTGGTTGTTCGGAATATTCCGGTATTGGTTGTGGCGAATAAGATAGATTTAAAAAAGTCTAATATTAAGAAGGTGCAGGGTGCTTTCCCAGATTATGAGGTTGTTGGGATTTCAGCGAAGAGTGGGGAAAATATTGAAGAGTTTTATGAGGAGCTTTTTAAGTTGGTAAGGAAAATTTAGGATGATAATTGAAGTTTGATGGTGAAAAAAAAGAAAAAGGTGTTTGGGAAATTTAAAAAGGGGAAAGATAATTTGACTATTCATTTTATGCCATATTCGGAGATTGCGAATGAGGATGCGATTGGTCGGATTAAGAAGATTATGGGACTTGTTTTGAAAAATAAGATTATTATTTTGCAAGGGAAGTTGGATGCGGATGAAGAAGTTCGGTTGATTGAAAATTCGATGACGCTGATTGGGAATATTAAGGGTTTTGCTGGGATTGAGATTGCGAGTCTTAGTGGAGAGAATGAAAATAGAGGTTTGTTTGAGGGTGTGAGGCGGAATATTGCGAAGATTTTAGTGGGAGAGCAAGATGCGATTACAGTGATTGGTCCGGCGAGTGTTGTGAAAGAAATAACGAAAGATCCGAAGAAGATTGAGTTAATGTTACAGAGAAAGTGAAATTTTATTTTTTAGGTTGGGGATTTTAGTGATTGCTAAATTGAATTATGATGACTTATTTATTAGCTCGCCCAAAGATGCGTGTTATTCTTTATGTGCAACTAATTGTGGAGAAAAACCTTCTTTTTTGTTTATTTTCCAGCCTTTTTCTAGTTGCTTTTTTGTTAAAGAGATTATCCCATTTACAGAGTCGCAGAACCAATATTTGTTTTTCTCTCTTTCGAAGACTACAATCCAATGTGGAACAGGGTTTTTCTCAAAATAAAAACTTGATGTTAAAATTGCGACCCTGTAGCCTTGTTTAAGAAGTTCGTTTATTTTTTGCAAGGGGTTTTTTAAAATCTTGACTTGATTTGAAATTTTTTTGTCTATTTTTTCGTGCCTTTCTCTTGCTATTTTTTTGTATTTTTCTATTTTGTTTTCGGGCACTTTTTCGTATCTTATCATTAAATTTAATCTTTTATCATTTATTTTTCTTGAAGCAGTAAAGATTTTCAGATCCTTTTTGAACTTGTTTTCCCAAATTAAAAAAGCAGTATATCCGCTGGCGTGAAATGGTTTTAATCTGCCCATTTCCGCTAACTTTTTTTCAAGTATAAAGCTACCCTTTGTTTTTGTTAAATTTATGAACGAACAAGGTCCACAGGATCCAATAATTTCTTTCTTTTTGTGTTTATGTGTTGTTCGGGTTGAAGTTATATAGCATTTTTCTTTCATAATTTTAAGAAGATTTTCTTATTTATAACTCTTTATTATGTATACATTTTTTTGCCATTACATTTAGTTATTATAACTCTTTCGAAAAATCAAGAATTTTTTTCGGTGATGCCTTGTAGACTCTCACTTTATCTCGCTTCGTTCACATGACTTGACAGGGCTTAAACAGAAAATCCTGCAAGAATTTTTTGTTTAAGCCTTTCGGGTTATTTAAACCCGATGTTATTGTTAAAGGGGTTGGGTTGAATAAAATTAAGGGAAAGTCGGAAGGTTTATTAATTTTGTTGATCTTTGTTTTTTATGCCACATCAATGTGTACATTGTTCGAAAATAATTAAAGTAGGGAGTAAGGAGATTTTGGAGGGTTGTAGTAGTTGTGGTGGGAACTTTTTTTTCTATATTAGGGATGACCAGGTTGAGAGAATTAAAAAATCTAAAGAGGAGCCGATTCCAGAATTTAATACGATTGATAAGAAGAGGGTTGAGGAGGATGTTCGAAGTATTTTGAAAATTGAGGATGAGGCTAAGCCGGTGATTTTGGATTTGGAGAGTGTTCGGGTTTTGAAGCCGGGGCAGTTTGAAATTGATATTGTGAGTTTGATGAATCGAAAGCCGATTGTGTTTAAGGTGAGCGAGGGGAAATATTTGATTGATATTGAAGGTTTATGATGAGCATTAGGTTGGTTTTTGTTACGTTTTAAGGTAATTTTATATAATGTATTTGTATTTTTTTATTATGAATATGAAGGAGCTTTTGGGAAATGAATTAAAGAGGATTTCGCTTTCTGGGAGTGAGGTTTCAGGATTTCGGCGTGTTGCTAACGATTTGATTAAAAAGTTGAAGGAGCGAGGTCTGAGGGCGTATATTGGGGGTAGTTTGGCGAAGGGGACGATGGTTCGGAGATTGGGACGGCAGGATGTTGATATTTTTGTTGTGTTCGATTATTCGGAGGATATTTTGGGGTTGGAGAAGGTTTTGAAGAAAATTGATTTACCTGGTGTTTTGAAAAAAGTGCATGGGTCGCGGGATTATTTTCAGATTGTTTGTGATGGCGTTTTGTTGGAAGTGATTCCGGTTGTGAAGAATAAAGATCCCGAATTGGCGGAAAATGTGACGGATGTTTCTTTGAGTCATGTCAAATATATTGGTGGAGAGGTAAAAAAGAATCCGGAGATTGCCGATGAGATAAAGTTGGCGAAAGCGTTTTGTCGGGCGAATCGTTGTTATGGGGCGGAGAGTTATATGCATGGTTTTAGTGGGTATTCATTGGAGATTTTGGTTATTTATTTTGGGGGGTTTGTTAAATTTTTGAAGGGGATGACGAAAGTCGGTGGTCGAAAGTCGGTGGTCGGTGGTCGGTGGTCGGTGGTCGGTGGTCGGGTCAAGGGGGATGAGCAGGTTGTTATTGATCCGTTAATGTATTTTAGGAATAAAGGAGAGGTTTTGAGAGAGTTGAATAGTTCGAAGTTGCAGTGTCCCGTTGTTTTGATTGATCCGACTTATAAGTTTAGGAATGTGACTGCTGGTTTGGGATTTGAGACTTTTGGAAAATTTGCTGATGTTGCTAGGGAATTTCTAAAATCATCGTCGTTGGAGTTTTTTAAGAAGAGGGAGATTGATGTTGAGGGGATGAAGAAGTTTGCTGTTAAGAATAAGGCAAGATTCGTCGAGATTAATTTGAGGACAGACAGACAGGAGGGTGATATTGCTGGGACGAAGATGAAGAAACTTTTGGATTTTTTTGCCAGAGAGTTGACTCGGAAGCAGCAGAAGGTTTTGATGAAGGAGTTTGATTATTTGGGCGGGCAGAGGGCGAAGGGATATTTGGTTGTTGAGGAGAAATTGGAAATTGAGGTTAGGGGTCCGTCAGTTGGATTGGGGGATGCGATTAAGAAATTTAGAAGGGCGAAAGGGGACAGGGTTTTTAAAAAGAAGGGCTTTTGGTGGGTTAGAGATAAGAGCGGGATTGTCGAGGTGTTTAAGTTGGTTAAGAAAGTTGAGAGGGAGATGGGGGCGGGAATGAGGATTAGGGATTTTTGATTAATATTTTTTTAACCAAGGAGGGAGTTGTTTGAAAATACAATATTCTATTCCCTTATGTTTAAATCTTGTTCCGGTTGAATAATCATTGCTTTCTGCGGGGCTGTCAAATTCTCTAATTTCTCCACTAAGAGGATATATGCGTATCAGGTTTTTTACTGATACTGGAGAATCTATTCCTATGTTTTTTGTAGAGGTAAGGGATTCAAGAGATTTTAATGTTTTTCTCGGCAATTTTTTTAAATGTTTAATTATCCAATTTATCTCTTTTATGGTATCTGCATAAAATGTGAATTTTTCTATAGCCATAGAATTATAGATATTATTTGATTTAAATTAATTGTGGTTGGAGGAGGCTGGTTTATTCAATTATTAAATACACGAGCATAATCTTTTATAATTTCCCACACATTCTCGGAAACCATTTTGCTAATATCTTTCCCATTTTTATATGCTTTTCTTATTTGGGTTCCCGAAATATTTGTATATCCTTGTAAATTGATTATATTTGTATGTCCAGTTAATTTTTGTCTTACTTCTTGCTTCAGTGGCATTTTATCTCTGTTTATAATTAATATGTTTGGAAATGAAAGATAGTAATTTTTATAAGAATCTTTTATTTTTTTTGCCTCTTGAAGAGGTATTTAATGAAAGGAAATTTAAGAAATCTGATCCGTATATAAACAAAGAATATTTGTTAGTGTTTAAGTCCATATATTTTCCGGTATCTATTACTTTTACTTGGTTATCCCAATTATTGTCTTTTATGATGCTTTCTACGGATTTTGCTCTGACATTTCGGGGGAGTCTATTTTTTCTTTTTTTGGCTCCGATATAAACATCGGTTAATTTGGAATAATTCCGAGATATTTTTAAGAGGTGTTCGTGTCCTTCGTGAAATGGATCGAATCCTCCAATGATTAGACTTCTTTCGAATTTTGCGTTACTCATTCTGGTTATTTTTCCATGCCATCTCGAACATGTAAGCTAGGGAATTTGTGAAGAATGGGGAATTTATCCAGACACCATAGTCGAAGTCCTCGTGGACGTTTGTTGGTTTGATTGTGAAGATTAATTCTGTCTTGTCTACTATTACGAATCGTGCGTGAATTGGACGGGACCTAATTTTTATTTTTAGTTTTTTGGATAACTTTTTTGCTTCTTCTTCGTTGTCTCCAATCATTACTTTGATGTCTACATTTCTTTTCTTTAATTTTGCAAATACGTCTTTGAACATTTTTTGTTTTTTTGTTAGCTCGAATGCGGAGGATGTTAAATGGATTGTCTGGGATGCTGTTTCCATAATGGCTTTCATTTGAAGGTATAAGTTGGATCGTCCTTTGATTGAAGTTGATAGTTCGTGGTTTTTGATTGGTTCGATTCCAGTTTTGTGGAGTTCTTGGAGCTCTTTGTATTCGGTTGTGTCTTTTAGTGTGGAAAGTGTTTTGATTTTTTCTTCGGCGTGTTTGGTTGTGTTGTTTTTTAGTTTTTCAATTACAATTTCTGGTCTCACTGCGATATATTTTACTGGTTTGCCGAGTTTTTGGATTACGAAGCCTCGTTTGTCTAAAGATTCTAAAACATCATAAGTTCGGGATCTTGGTACGGATGAGATTTCGGCGATTTCTCCTGCGGAGGAAATTCCTTTAGAGAGTAGGGCAAGCCATACTTTTGTTTCATAGATATTCAGATCGAAATATCCTTTCAGTTTTTTGATTAATTCTGTTTTTACTATCATTTTATTGTTACTATAGAATTATAATTTCTTTTATAAATGTTTGGATTATGTTATCTTTTTATAGGGGTTACAATGAGAAAGTTTAAATAAGATATTTTTGATTGTGTTTTATGCAATATAAATTGGAGATAGGAAGATTCGGTTTGGGGATATTGAGTATGTTATTATGGGTGTGATTTATTGATGGGAGTTGGTCAAGCTTTGGAATTTGAGAAAGGGAAAAGTGAAATTATAAGGGCTGTCGAGGGTATAGTTGAGCGGCCGATTTTGGTAGGTATTTATGGGTTGCCAAATAGTGGAAAATCTTATTTGATTAGGGAGCTTGGTGATTATTTTAATATTAGAGGTTTGGCGGCTGGTTGTCACGGAGGCGCTCCATGTAAAAGTTTTTTTGAGGATTTGAAGAGCGAGTCTCAATTTTCATATTCTTTACAATTGTTTCATTGTGCATGGGAGAGGTTTGAGCCTTTTAATGGAAGGAGTTGTCTTTTGAGGGAGAATCCCCAGCGTTTATCTAAAATTTTCTTAAATAGAGATCTTGATTTGAGTGTTGGTATTTATAATCCTAATTTTTATAGGCATATTGCGGGGAAATACGATATTGTTATTTCTAATCCAGATTCTGTGAAAAAAAAGTTTTCTTAAAAAAATAGTTTCCAGAGGAGGAGTCCTGCGAAGATTCCGGTTGTGATGTAGGGCATTGCTGGATATGCTTTACCTTTTTTGGAAAAGAGGAAAATTGAGAGAAGTCCGATGAGGCTTCCGAAAATTATGAAAAGAGCGGGTGTAATACTGTATGCCCTCATGAAGACTCCGGCTGTGATTATTGGAAAGATGACGTCGCCGCCTCCGAGGATTGCTATATTGATTTTGAATTTTTTATTTTTGACTGATTTTGGTATTTTTTTATTTTTATATTTTATTTTTATTTTTTCGATTTGTTTTTTGACGGATTTGGATGCGGAGGGAACTAAAAAGCCGCCAAATATTTTTAATTCATCCATTTGGAATTTTGCCATTTTTTGCATTACGCCTGATTTCCAGACTGCCCATGCGTCGTAGATTGAAATGAGGATTAGAAGGGCGATGATTGAGTATGGAGTCAGGATTGGGACGAAGACTGCTGCGATGCCGGGATAGATTAGGAGTTCGGTTGTGTTATGGATGTAGACGTTTGGGCGGAAGATTTTTAGGAAGGAAAGTGGGATTGCGATTGCTAGGGCGATTAGGGAAATGTTTGTGAGGGTTGTCAATTTTAGGATTGCATTGATTGAGATTGCAAGAGCTAGGGCTATGACGAAGAAAAACCAGAGTCGAATTATCATTTTCCATTTATATTTTATTAGGATTAGGATTGTGATGATGGCCAGGGCGAATGAGAGGACGATTGAGAAAAAGGTTGAGGTTGGTTCGTCTTCTGGGGTTTCGAGTCCGAATGGGAGGTCGTTTTGAATTGTGGTTATTTCTCCCGTCTTGGGGTCGATTATGGATTGAGGGGCGTAGGTGTTGATTACGAAGAGACCAATTGCCTGCGTTGCTAGAAACATTGTTAAGAGGAGTAGAGTTATGGAAAGTTTGTGTTTCATTGATTTCTTTCTTTTAGAAAAAGAAATTTCTCGCAAGTAGAAAACTTATTTTCCAAAACTTTGTTTTGATTTAATTTTTTTTTCATATTAGCGATTTCAGTGTATGTTTAGTTGAGTATACTATAATGATACCGATTAATATTGAAGATATAAAACTTAATAGTAAATTTTTTGGGAATAGATAAATGTCCATTATGCCCCAGATTCCTCGCCAGAAACTTATAATTGCAAATGCGATTAATAATGTTAATGATGCTTTTTTTATATGATTTGATCTTTTTTTCATATTCACCTGTTAGTTAGATTGGAGTGTGGTATTTAAGACTTTAGGGGTGGGAGGCTATTTAATGGCAAAAACATATCCAAGTAGCGAAGGTGACGTAGGGCACTATTTATTTTTTAGAAATAACCAATTCCTTGAATTTTGTTTGCTTATCGAATTTTCTTGAGAACTTAATATTATTAAGTTCGCCAATCACTATTTCAGCAGTAGTATGAATGGGGCAATTTTTTTTAAGATGACCGCCAATCGTATTACCGTTTTTGTTTGAAAGTGAAATATGCAGATGAACACCTTCTTGAGAGAGAGTTCCAACAAGTGAAACGATTTCAAATTTTTCTTCAAAATCTTTGACATTTTTATCTGCCATCCTGAGGGTTGCTCTGTTCAATGAGCCAACACAAGTTAGAATAAATCCGGCTTGAATATTGTTTTTTTTGGTAAGCTTGATTAATTCATTTTTCAAATCTTGTTTGGGGTGTAATCGTAGAACAAATATCTTCATAATAATATAGAATTTAATGAGTTTTAATAAGTTTTGCAGTATTTGAGTGATTGTTAACAATTTTCCTCAATATTTTTATCTCAACCTTATAGTTTCCAAATTCTTTGGAACCGTTGTTTCTATTCGTTGGGATTTGTAGATGGACGAAGCAAGGTCTAGGCATTTTGATTGTTCGCCGTGATTTATGATTATTTTTCTTGGTTTTGGGTTGATGTTATTTACAAATGCCATTAGTTCGTTTCTCGAGGAGTGTCCGGAAAATCCGTCTATTGAAATGAATTTTAATCTGACTTGGACCATTTCGGATTTTCCGTTTACATCGAATTTTATTTCTTTGACTCCTTCTTTGAGTTGTCGTCCTAGGCCGCCTGGTGGCTGATAACAGGATAGGCAAAGTCCGTTTGTGGGGGAACTTGCAAATTCTTTTAAATATTCTACGGATGCGCCTCCCACAAGCATTCCTGAAGTTGCTATGATTATACATGGGCCGCCTTCGATTACGTTTTTTCTTTCTTGTGGGGATCCTACTTGGCTGAAGGCTTTTGATGTGAATGGGTTTTTGTCTGCGAAGATGTTTGCTCTGAGTGTGTTGGATAGGAAGTCTGGATATGCCGTGTGGATTGCATTGATATCCCAGATCATTCCGTCGATGTAGATTGGGACTCTTGGGATTTTTCCTGTTCGCATCGCATCTTCTAGGATTAACATTTTTTCCTGAGCGTGACCGGTTCCTAGTTCTGGCAGTAGGACTTTTCCGCCTCCAGAGATTACTCCATTTACGAAATTGATTAAGACTTCTTCTGATTCTTTTCGTGGCGGGTAGTTGTTGTCTTTTCCTCCATAGGTTGCTTCTAGTTGTAGGGTTTCTAGTCGTGGGAAATAGGATGCTGCGGATTCGAGGGATCGGGATTTTCCGAATTTGATGTCTCCGGAGTAGACGTAATTGTGTAAACCGTTTCCGATGTTGAAGTGGATCATAGAGGAGCCTAGTGTGTGACCGGCGTTGTAGAGTGTGATTCGGATGTCTGGCGTGATGTCGGTGACTTCTTGATAGTTTAGTGTGATTGAGTGTTTTACCATGTTTCGGACGTCTGAGGATTTGAAGAGTGGAGCCGCGGCTTGTTTGTATGCTACGCCGATAAAGTCGAGTGCCATTAGGGCTGAGATATCTCGTGTTGGGGCTGTCATATAAACTGGTCCGTTGTATCCCATTTTGTAGAGGTATGGAATTAGTCCGGAGTGGTCGAGATGTGCGTGGGATAGGATTACTGCGTCGATTATTGAGAGGTCGAGTTCTGGTGCTTCGAGGTATGGGTATTTATCCTTGCCGGTTGAGGATACGTCGATTCCGCAATCAATTAAGATTTTCGATATTGGAGTTTGTAGTAGAAAACAGCTTCGTCCTACTTGTCTTGCGCCTCCTAGCGCTGTTATTCTGACCCATTCTTCCATTTTTTCTGGGTTCCATTTTTTGTAGATTTTTTCTCCGATATTATTTAAGAATTTTTTACGGTAGGAGTTGTCCATATAGAGGACTTCTCGGACTTTGTCTGTGATTTTGGATTTAATCGCGGCGCTTCGTTGGACTTGGGGAGTCCATAATGTGTTTATTTTTGCTTCTCTAAGAAGAGAGCCGCCTTTCCCGATTGCGAGTCCTGGTTTTTTTGCTTCGATTATGACGATACTTCGTTGTGGGTCGAAGATGATTTTTGTGATTTCGGCTTCTCGTGGGATGATTTGTCTTATTTTTTGCTCGGTTTCTTCTTGTGAGAGGAGGAGTTTTTTGTCGGCTCTGAGTTCGATTCGTTTTTTGATAGTGTTAACGATTTCCTTGATTTTGGGGTCGCCGTTTTTGAAGAATGCGGTGTCGGTTGTGTAGACTACAATGTTTGCTCCTTCGAATATAGTTGAGTTTACTATACCTCGCGGTAAAGAGTCTTCAATTGTCTTTAGAATATCTGCCATTTTGTGAATATAATTGAGTGATTAGTGTTCTTTGTAGACTGTTTCTACTTTTTGTTTTGCTACGTGTCTGATGCCGTCGGAAGTGATTGTAAATACGTCTATACCTTGACCTGATGCTGTGTCTCTTTCTGAGGAGGATTTTATTGCATCGATTGCTAGGTTTATTCCTTCTTCTATTGTTAGTCCTTTTTTGTACATTTTTTCTAGGAGTCCTAAGATATAAGGCATCCCTGAGGAAAAATTTGCGTCGAAATCTTCTATTTTCATTGTGCTTCCTGCCGGTTCTACAGAATATAGTTCTGCTGTTCCATTTTCGTTGAATCCTCCTACCATTAGTCCTGCTATAAATGGTATCATTGCAGGCTGTCTGCTATTTCTATAATTTGAGGCGGCGATTAGATTTGCAGCTTCTTTTACCGTTGCTCTTTTTTTGTCTCGTAGTTCTTTTAGTTTGAGTTGTGCTCGAATTAGTTTCTTTGCAACTTCTATGTCCGACGAGGTTCCCGTTCCGGAAATTACTAGATAGTCGTTTATTGGGCATACTTTTTGTGTGTTCTTGCTCATTACTATTTGGCCACCCGCAGTTGTTTTTCGATCTCCTGCCATGACTATCCCGTCTTTGCATACTATTCCAACTAGGCTTGTTCCAGTTGATAATATGTTTTTTTTCAAATTTTCGTCCATTTTAAATCTATGATCTAGAATTTATATTAAGTCGAGGTTTTTTGGTTTTATAAGTTTTTTGGTGGTTTTGTGCGTGTGGACATTTTTATAAAGGGTTTTTGTGTATAGTTTTTATGAATTATGAGGAGATGTTGGATTCAGCGTATGAGGAAGTTGAGGTTAGTGAGGAGAGTGAGAGATTTGAGGTTTTGAAGGTTATGGGGCATCATGAGGGTGTTCGGACGGTGATTACGAATTTTGGGAAGGTGGTTGCTTGTTTGAGAAGAAAGCCGGAGCATTTATTGAAGTTTTTGAGTAAGGAGCTTGGGATTCAGGGGGAGATTAGAGGAGAGCGGTTGATATTGTCGAGGAAATTGTCGAGTAAGAATGTTAATGCGAAGATTGAGAAATATGCGAGGCAGTATGTGATTTGTACTAAGTGTGGGAAGCCGGATACCGAGTTGAGTGAGGAGGGTGGAAAGTTGTTTGTTCGGTGTTTGGCCTGTGGCGCAAAGAATGAGGTGCATAAAATTTGAGTGTCGCTGATGGTTGTGTTATTAGCGGGGCTTGGTAAGCAAATTTTTGCTTATATAAAGAAATAAAATTGAAGAAACTAAATGTAGAAGGAGGAAAAAAATGACAATTGAAGGAAGATGTATGAGATGCAAAGAGAATAAGTCCATGAAGGATGTTGAAATGACGAAGACTTCGCGTGGCGGTTTTATGGCAAAGGGGAAGTGTTCTGTTTGTGGATGCGGTATGTGTAGGATTATGTCGAAGGATAATGCTGAGAAGGCTGTGGCTGAGGGCGAGGCGAAAAAATCCTATTAGGATTTTTTAGTAGGTAGTCGGCAGTAGAACATTGCGCGGTTTGTCCGCGCTTTTTTTCTTTTTTTGGTTAGTTTTTTAAAGTGATTTTGAGGTAGTTGGTTATGAGTGGTATATTATTGAAGGTTCATGAGTCGTATCGGTGGGTTGTTGCGGTTTGTGATTCGAATGTGTTTGGACGTAAACTTGTGGATGGGAGGAGGGTTTTGGATGTTTCGGGAGAATTTTTTAAGGGGAAGGACATGAGCGAGGATGAGGCTCGAGATGAGATCGCGAGATGTGTAAATGAGGATGCGACGTTTAATTTTGTTGGGGAGAGGTCGGTTGGGATTGCGAAGGAGTTGGGAATTGTGAAGGATGAGGGGATTATGAGAGTGGATGGGATTCCTGTTGCTTTAGTTTTACTTTAATTTCCATTCTCTCTGTTAATTTTGTCGTTATAATCTTCTTGCGTACGTTTGTACGCGGCGGCGATTCTAACTTAGAAATTAATTAGAAATAATCAAAATTGTTTGAGGGTTGTTATGGGTGCTGGGAATTGGTAATTTTGTTTTTGAGGTAGTTTTATATAGGAAGATTTTTATTTTAATATATGGCATTTGGAAAGTTTAAGGATAAGTCGAAGCCGAATAAGGCTAAGGTTTTTATTGGTGGCGAGGAGAAGGTTGTTCGTGTGAAGTTGCCGAGGGGTCGTGAAGTTATTGGGATTATTGCACAGAGATGTGGGGCGAGTCGGATGATGGTTTCATGTATGGATGGGAAGACGCGGAATTGTAGGGTGCCGGGGCGGAAGAGAAGAGGGCTTTGGTTGAGAGAGGGAGATGCGATAATTATTGAGCCGTGGGAGTTTGACGATAATAAGGGAGATGTTTTGTATAAGTATACGCCGAATCAGGTTACGAAGTTGAAGCAGATGGGGAAGTTGACTACCGACGAATCAGAATTTTAATTTCGATTCTTTCTGGTTGATACTTCGTTGGACAAACTCTCGCGTATGTAAATACGTCACAAGTTCGTCCGCCTCGTCTGAATCCAGAAAGAATCAAAATTTGTGGGATTTAGAAAATTGAAGTTATCGTAAAATAGTAACAGGGTGAAAAAGTTTATAAAGTTTTGAATACATAAGAAATTATGGAAAAAGATATTGAAAAAATAATAATGAATTATGGGACTTTTCGTGAGAATATGGGCATAGCACTTTCATTTGATGATTCAATGCTAGCGAGAGATGCATGGAAAGTACTTGATGAAATGTATTCATTAATGTCAGAAAAAGAGTTTAGCGAACAATTTCCGGAAGTATATGCAACAATAGAAGAAATGAAGGGATGTTGGAATACTCGTTCTCGAAGATAAATGTTTGAATTATTTTCTTCATAATTCATATTTAACAAAAGTTAGTTTTAATTTTTTAAATTCGGCATAACTTGATTTTCTGGTAAGCAGGTGTATTATTTATGTAAAAGTTTTTTCGGAAGAAAGGGTGGGTGAATAGTAATGATAATCATGGTAAGAGTGGGATGTGATCATTTTGAAAATGAATAAAGTTGAAAGAGCAATGTTTTCTTGGCAGGAATCCACAATTTTATAAACTTCTTTCTATTTGTTGTAATATGAGAAGTGTTTTGATTTCGAATATGCGGAGAGTTAAGAGGGCTGTGCCTGTAATTGAGAATAAGGTTAAGGTTCAGATTGGGTTTGGGCGCAGTTCTGCACACCCCAAATTGCGGAATAAGGGGGCGAGGGTCGGAATTATTACCGTTAAAGGGAATGAGTTAAATGAGTTTTTAGTTGAAAAGGTCCTTCATGCGGTTGATTTTGGGTTTGATATTGATGATGCGTTGTTGTTGTTGAATGAAGATTTTGTTTTGGAATTTATTGAGGTGAAGGAGCATACACGGCGGAAGAATTTGAAGGATGTGAGGTCGCGGATTATTGGGCGAGAGGGTAGGGCTCGTCAGACGATTGAGAAGTTGACTGGGGCTGCGATTGTGATTAGTGGGAATGATGTCGGAGTGATTGTCGATGCTGATCATTTGGCTATGACGATCCAGGGGATTGAGAGTTTGATTAGTGGGTCGAAGCATGGGAATGTATTTGGGTTTTTAGAGAGGCAGGGTTCGAAGATTAATAAGATGGATGAGGATTTGGGGTTGAGGGAAGGGATTGGGGATAGGTATTAGGGATTTGGTATTAGGGGTTGGGTAGAAGTGGGCATTGGGGAGTGGGAAGAGTCGAATAAATAGTTTTAAAAATGATTTAAATTTTTAGTTGATGTGTCCGGATAGCTCAGCAGGTAGAGCGCACGGCTGTTAACCGTGATGTCGGAGGTTCGAGTCCTCTTCCGGACGTTTTACTTGAACCGACGATGTCGGAGGTGAATAATTTGTTTGAATTTTTTTAATAAGAGAATAAATACATGAAAATTTTAGAGTGAGTGAAAGTTTTATTTTCTGGAGATTTTGTCCATGCTTTGTTTTGCTGGAATTTGCTTAGAAAGGTGTTGTTATTATGGAATTGGGCATAAAGCTTATAAAGAAACCTTGTTATTTTTTTGTATTCTGATGTTGAAATTAGAAAAGTTTAAAAGTAAGAATTTGGGCGGCTGGGTTCTTTAGAATAATGGAGAAATATTGAAATGAATTGCAGAAAAGAAAAATTAAAAATAGGAATACTTTCGTTTTATTATCCTCATTTGGGAGGAAGTGGAATTATTACTGCTAAGCTTGGAGAACATCTTGCCCGAAGGGGTAATGAGGTTCATTATATTGGCTATGATACTGATACGAATCCAGATCATATGCAAGAGTTAGGAGTTCGGCTTCATAAAGTTAGAAAAATAGATTATCCTTGCATGAAGAATGAACCATATGTTTGGACTCTTGCTTCTGAACTTTGTAATGTTGATAAGAAATATGATTTAGATGTGGTTCATGCTAATTATGCTATTCCTCACGCTGCTGCTGCATATCTTGCCAGGGAACAAAGAAAATTAGAAGGGAAACATTTGCCTTATGTTGTTACGGGGCA
This sequence comes from Candidatus Pacearchaeota archaeon, assembly GCA_023133415.1. GTDB lineage: Archaea > Nanobdellota > Nanobdellia > Pacearchaeales > GW2011-AR1 > JAGVXH01. The sequence goes on along the minus strand of JAGLWM010000003.1, from coordinate 62,277 downwards.
TGGAAGCGATATTCATACTAATGGAAAGAAGCCAAATATTGGTCCAATTTTAAGTTTGTCTCTTAATAGCGCAAATGCCTTGACGTATGTTTCCAAAGAGCTTCAAAAAATCGCGGAAGAAGAACTTGGAGTTATAAAAGAGGGGGAAATAATTCCTAATTTTGTAAATTCCAGCGAATTTTATCCGAAAGAATCTGGTTTGAGATCGGAGCTGGGAATTCCAAATACCGCATTTGTTGTGGGGCATGTTTCAAATTTTGCTCCGATTAAGCAAGTTTACCATTTTACTTATTTGGCCGAGAGTCTTAAGCAGGGAGGGTTGTTGCATAATATGCATTTCTTGATGGTTGGAGATGGGGAGGAAAGGTTGGCTACTGAACAAAGAGTAAAAAAAATAGGGGCTGAAGAACATTTTCATTTTATTGGGAAAAAGAAGGGCGAGGAGTTATTGGATGCTTACAATTCTATGGATTGTTTTATTTTGCCCTCTAAACACGAAGGAAATCCTTTGACAATTCTTGAAGCTATGGCTTGTGGGAAACCGGTTATTGGATCGAATGTTGGAGGGATAAGTGAGTCTGTGGGAGACGAAGGACTGTTGTTTGAACCTGGTAATATAGAGGATCTTGAGGATAAAGTGATCAGCTTAAAAGAGAGTGAGAAGCTTAGGAGAAGTTTTTCTGAGAAAGGTTTTTCGAAGGTGTCAATTAAACATTCTCCAGATAATATTCTCGAAGAATATCTTTCTGTTTTTAAGCAAGTAATTTGAAATGGTTCCTGAGATTAGTGTAATTGTGCCAGTTTATAATACTGCATCATATCTTAATGAGACTCTTAATTCTGTGAGTGCGCAAACGCTTTCTGAAGATAAATATGAGGTTGTTATTATTGATGATGGCTCAGGTGATGGCTCATATGAAATTGCTAGGAATTGGGGGCGTGGGAAATCTAATGTTACCGTTTTTAAAAATTCAAAAAATTCTGGCATTGCTATTTCTAGGAATAATGCTATAGATATTTCTGGTGGTAACTATATTGCTCTTCTTGATTCGGATGATATACTTGTTCCTAACGCATTGGAGAAAAGTTTGGATTTTTTTTCTGAGAATCCAGAAGTTAAATATTCATATTCTGTGCATGATAGAATAGATGAAAATGGTAAATTTATTTGTAATAGGCCGAATCAGGAATTTTCTATGAAAGATTTGTTTCATTATAATTTTGTTGGTCATTTGAAATGTTTTGAGAGAGAACTACATGATGAAATTGGAGGTTTTGATTCAGGGATGTTTTGTGTTGAGGATTGGGATCACGTTATAAAAGCTTCAATTAATTTGGGTGGGAAGAGGATAAAGAGAAACAATGAAGTTCTTTATAAATATAGGTGGCATCCTTCTAATATGTCTAATGTTAGAGCTTCTGAAATAAAAACTACTATTTCTAAATTTTTATCTAATCGTTTAAGGTCGATTGGTGTTGATGTTGGAAATGTCAAACATAGTTATTTTACAAGTGAGGGTTATAATTATTATGATTGGACAGCTAGGGAGAAAAATGAAGGTTTGTATTAATATGTTGGAAAATTCTGCGAATATTGGTCCGGTTATTTTTGCTAGGAGGCTTGCGGGGGAATTGGAGAAGATAGGCGTTGATATTGTTGGGAGACAGGATAGACATGATATTCTTTTGGCGTTTATTAGAGACTCTAATATTGAGTATTCTAGGGGGGGTGGTGCAAAAATAATTCAGAGACTTGATGGAATTTATCATAATTTAGATGTGGATTATAATGAGAAGAATTCAAGTATAGGTGAAACTCGGAGAGAGGTAGATGCCGTTATTTATCAGAGTAAGTTCAGTAAAGCTATGGTTAATAGGTACTTAGGTAAAGTGGGAAAGATGAGTTTTGTGATTCCTAATGGTGCGGATTCGTGCGAGTTTCGAAAAGAAAATAATGGTAATGACAAGGTGACTTTTTTGTGTTCTGCCAGATGGAGACCTGATAAGCGGCTTGATTCAATTGTCGAGGGATTTCGTTTTTCGAATATTCCTAATTCTGAATTGATTGTTTTGGGTGCTCCTGATATGAAATCTGATTTAGATAATGTTAATTATTTGGGTGAAATTTCTCCTTCTGCTTTGTCTAAATATTATTCTAGTGCCGATTATTTTATTCATTTGGCTTATAATGATTCTTGTCCAAATTCTGTTATTGAGGCTTTAGTTTCGGAGTTGCCAGTTATTTGTGCTGAAAGTGGGGGAACTAAGGAGTTGGTTAAGGGTTCTGGAGAAGTTGTTTTGGAAGATGTTCTTTCTTTTGAACCTCTTTGTGATAAAGATATTCCTTTTATAGACTCTCGAGAGGTTGCTGATTCGTTACATAGGTGTATGGAGAGGAAGAGTAGTTATGAGTTTCCGAGAGAAGATTTGTATATTGGGAATTGTGCTAAAAATTATAAGATGGCTTTTGAGAAAGTTTTGTCTTATGACTAATTCCCGCTAATTTTATAAAGTTCTTTTGTGTGATTGGATTATGAAGTTGAGGGATGTAATTGAGAAGCGGGCGGATGTGAAAAGATATGATTCGAAGAAGCCGGATTGGAGGAAGATTGTTCGGGCGATTGATGCTGCGCGGTTTGCTCCGATGGCGGGGAATCATTTTTCTGCGCGGTTTATTTTGGTTAGTGATGAGAAGGTAATTAAGAGATTGGCGGATGCTAGTCAGCAAAGTTTTATCAGGAAGGCGAGGACTGTTGTGGTTGTTGTGAGTGATGATAAGAGTTTGATTCGGAGTTATGGAGAGCGGGGTGAGATGTATGCTAGGCAGCATGTCGGGGCGGCGATTGAGAATTTTTTGTTGGCGTTAGAGGAGGAGAAGTTGGTGACTAGTTGGGTTTGGTATTTTGTAGATGAGCAGGTTCGTAGGATTTTGGAGATTCCGGAGGGTGTAAAGATTGAGGGGATTTTTCCTGTGGGAAGAAGGATTAAGGCTGGTCGCTTGGCAGATCTCAAATCTAGGGTCAGGAATGTGAAGTTGGAGAATATCTTGTTTTTTGGGAAGTATGGGCAGGAGGAGATGAAGTTGCAGACGAAGCTTAGGCGAGAGTCTGTTTGAAAACTTCAAATGGGGTTGTTATAATTTTGTAAATATAAGATAAAAGAATTATAATCCTCGCCTTTTGGGCGAGGGATTAAAAATAAAATAAAAAGTTGGTTTTTGTTTAGCTTAAATCATCAAGTCCGAGTTCGTTGACGCTTACTGTGTCTTCTTGGTCGAATCGATTTGAGTTTTTTCCTAGGATGTAAGGAGATTTTACTCCGGTCATAATTGTTATGACTCTTACTCTTCCTTGGAATTCTTTGTTAACTCGTGCACCGATGATGACTTGTGCTTCTGGAGATAGATTCTCAGTTACCAGTCGTCCAATACTGTCGAATTCTTCTAGCTTCATATCGGGTCCGCATGTGATATGGATTAGTGCGCCGGTTGCGCCCATGTAGTCCACGTCGAGAAGTGGGTGCGTTAGTGCTTGTTGTACTGCGGCGTCCACTCGTGCGTTGGAGTTGTCCTCACCTATTCCGATTACTGCGACGTCTCCATTTCTCATAATGGATGATACATCGGCGTAGTCTAGGTTGATCAGGGAAGGGATTGTAATACATTCTACGATTCCTTTAATCATTGTGGAGACTAACTCGTTTGCTACTGCGAAAGCTTGTTCCATTGGTAGCTGACCTGCGATGTCTACTAGTCGATTGTTATCTAGAACGATTACTGTGTCGACTGTTTCTCGAAGTTCTTGTAGTCCAAACTCTGCTTTGTCGATTCTTGCTTTTTCTGCCTCGAAGGGCATTGTTACAACTGCAATAACTACTGCGCCTGCTTCTTTTGCGAGTTGTGCAACTACTGGGATAGATCCTGTTCCAGATCCGCCTCCCATACCAGCCAGAACGAAAACCATATCCGAATTCGCTACGGATTTCTTCAGGTCGGTGAGAGACTCCTTTGCTGCTTCTCTTCCTTTCTTAGGGTATCCTCCGCATCCTAGTCCTCGGGTCAGCTCTTTTCCTATTAGGAGCTTCTCGTCAGCTTTTGTGATGGATAGATGTAGCGCATCGGTGTTTATTCCGAAAATTGTTGCGCCGTTGATACCTTTGTTGAATAGCCAGGTCGCCATGTTACATCCGCATCCTCCGCATCCGAAAACTTTGATCGAGGCTTTTCCTGCTCTAAGTTCGTCGAAATTGATTGAATTTGCTTCTGCAGTTTGTATTGCTTCTTTTGCAAAATCTAATGGCATTTTCTCTTTTCTTTATACCTCCTTTCAATAAATGAAATTTGTCAATAATAAAGAGAGGGTTTTGTTTAAAAGAATATGTGTAATTTGGAAGTTATTTTTTTATTAGATTCTTAATGTTTTGTTTGAATTTTTCTAAATCTTTTTTCTGGATTTGGCCGCCTGAGGCTCGCGGATGACCGCCGGATTTTGCGTTTTCTAAATTTTTTGTTGCTTTTTCTAGAAGTTTGTTTACTCCAATTTTTTCTGATTGATCACGGGTGGAGATGTTGATTTTATCTCCTTTTTGGGATAATAAGATGTGGATTTTTTCGGGGTATTTTGTTGTGATGACGTTGATTAATGGTGTGCTGATTGAGAATTTTGGCTTATATTGGAAAAATGAAATATCGTTGAATTCTTCTTTTTTGGTTTCGTATTGTTTGGCGAATTTTTCGATTTCTTTTTCGATTTCTTTTGAGTATTTTTTGAGTTTGAGTATTTTTTTTAGGGAAGTTAGTTTACTGAGGATTGGGAAGATTTTTTGTGGGGTATCTTTGAAATATGTTATTGTATTTGATAATGGGTAGACGTAATTTTTTTTGAATTCTTCGAGGGTTATGTTTTGTTCTTTTAGAAAGTCGTTTATGAATTTGGTGTTTTCTTTATAGAGGTTAGCTGAGTCTGAGATTGTTCCAATTAGGGCTAGCCATTTTTTTTGCCTTGTTAATTCGTAGGTTGTTCTGGATGATGGGATGTAGCCTTGGTCGGTTGTTATGAGTTGAAGGATTTTTTTTGGGAGTGGGAATTTTGGATGGTGGTCGGTTAGGAAGATTTGTTTGTGTTTTATGAATTCGATTTCTTCCCGGATTGCTTTTGTTGAGATGTCGGTTATGATTATTTTGTTGAAGGGTTTTAAGGGAAGGGTTTTAAGGGAAGTTTTGGAGAGACTGTAAGGGAATGTTTTGACGGTTGCGCCGCGGGAGATGCAGTGGTCGTAGAATAGGATTCCGGAGCAGAAGCCGTCTCCGTCGTCGTGATGGATGATTGCGACTTTGTCTTTTTTTGTGATGTTGTCTAGGAATTTTTTTGCTTGATTGAATGTTATTTTTGGCATTTTAGTTTAGGTGATTTTGGATTGATAAATGTTGCTGTTTGAGTTTTTAATAATTATAATAGAAAACATAAATGTTTTTATACATAGAAAGAATTTTAATTAAATGGGACAAATGCAAAAATTAAGAGTATTAACCACGTTATATAGTGCTATGGAAAATGTGTTTGCAAATAACTGTCATGGAGTTTGTGATTCAAATTATGACAAAACGTTAAAAGCAACCTTAGACTCTGCGGAAAGTTTGAAATTAACATGGGGCGATTTTTATGATTTACATTATCAATTAGTGGGAAAGGATAAACAAAAACAAATTTCTGAATTAATAAATAGCGGATTAGAAAATCAGATAATTAAAGAGGAGAATGAAGGAGTAATAAAGATTGGCTCACCAGTTGATTATTCAGAATTAAGTTCAAGCATGACATTAGGGGAAGCGTATAGGCATTTAATTGAAGAACAGATAGGGAAAATAATAGGTATGCAAATAAATAAAAAGTTTCCAGAAGACGAATTGATTAATTCAGGGGATTTGTCAAAAGCTGAAAATTATTTTGAAGACAATTTAAGACCCAGATAATTTACTCAAAATCCTTTGCTAGTTTGAAAATTAATTCTTCTTGAAAGTGTGGGACCATGATTTGGAGTCCGACGTTTTTGTTATCTATTTGTCCTGCTGGGATTGATATTGCTGGGAGGCCGGCTATGTTTGCTAGCACTGTTGTTACGTCGTATGCGTACATTTCTTCTACTGTTATTGTTTCTCCGATTTTGTGCGGGAGTTTTGGTGATGTTGGTAGAATTATTGCATCGACTTCTTCAAATATCTTTTTGAATTGGAGTTTTATGTGGTTTCTGGCTTTTAGGGCTTCGCGGTAGAATTTTCCGTCATGTTCTGCTTTTGTGATTTCGGAGCCACCGATAATTCTTCGGAGCACTTCTGGTCCTGCGGAGTCTTCGATTTTTTTGCCGAATCTTCTTCCATCGTATTTTCGTGAACTTGAAAAGAATTCTGTGTAGTTTATTATGTAGAATGTTTCTAGTGCTATGTCTAGAGGTAGGTCTATTTTTTTTATTGTCCAGTTGTGTTGTTTTGCTATTTCTTTGGCTTGTTTTTCGATTAGGTTTGCTATTCTTTCGTCGGCGAATTTTTTTATATTTACTAGCCCGATTGCGCCTTTCGGTGAGTCTGGGGTAGACCCTCGGTAGTCGGTGGTGGTTTGGTCGAAGTTGTCTTGTCCTTTGATTATGTTGAATATTAATCTGGCGTCTTCTGGAGTTTTTGTCATTGGTCCGATTGTGTCAAAGGACATTGCGGCGTCTAGTAGTCCGTATCTTGAGACTGCGCCGTATGTTGGTTTTAGGCCTGTGATTCCGCAGTGCGAGGCGGGGTTTCGGATTGAGCCTCCTGTGTCGGAGCCTAGTGTGAAATCGGCTAGGTTGGCTGCTATTGCTGCTGCTGGTCCTGAAGATGTTCCGCCTGGTATTAGTTCTGGGTTAGTTGGGTTTTTTGTTGGTCCGAATGCCGAGGTTTCCCCTGAGGAGCCTAGCGCGAATTCGTCCATATTTAGGATGCCGAGTAGGATTGCGTCTTCAGCTAGGAGTTTGTTTATCACGGTTGCATTGAATGGGGCGGTGTAGTTTTCGAGGGTTTTGGACGCGCAGGATATTGTTTGGTGTTTTGCGGAGATGTTTGCTTTGATTGCGAAGCAGAGTCCGGCGAGTTTACCTGCCTTGTTTTCTTTTATTCGTTTATCTATTTGTTTTGCTTGTTCGATTGCATCTTCGTTTAGGGAGAGGAAGATGTTTAGGTCTTCGGTTTCGGGTGTTGCGATTTTTTTTGAGAAGTGCATTAGGTTTTCTAGGGCGGTTAGCTTTCCTTGTTGGATTTGTCGGAGTTTGGTTTTTAGAGTTACAAATTTGTCGGTTGTCGATTGTCGATTGTCGGTGGTCGAATTTGTTGCGCTCTTAGTTCGCGCTTGTCTTTTATTCATTTTATGTTTTGGATTATTTTATTTATTGGTTTGATATGTGAGTCATTTGTTATTATTAGGTCAAAGTTTTTTTTGTATTCTGATTCATTTTGTTCTTCTCCAGGATTTAGAAAGCCGATTTTGAGAATATTATTGTAGTCGAATCCAGTTATCATTCCAATGTCGCCTAGGCTGTCTCCTAGAAGAATTACATTTTTTCTGTCCCTTATTTTGTCGTAAATTTCTGGGTGATCATGGATTGCTGTTTCGTCTTTGTTCATGATGTGGATTATTGGTTCAGAAACATTTGTTGCTTTTCCGTTGTTGTCGAAGCTGTAGATGTTTGTGATTATATGAACATTGTTAGAATATATTCCTTCTTTTTCTAGAAACATTTGGATTGCATTTCCGACTCCACTGGATGACATTATTGCTATAGGGATTTGTTTTTGGCGGAGATAATCGAATAATTCTTTTGTTCCGTCACGCAGTCTTATTATTCCTGTATTTACGATTGCTTCAAGATCTTTTTTTTCCAGTTCTGATTCTATTAGTAATTTGAAGTGTGATGTCCACCATTCTTTCATGGCTTGTTTTTTTTCGTAGATTGGAATATTTGAGTCAATTTCTATCGGATGGTATTTATCAAAAAGGGCATGAGCTCGTTTTGCGTATCCTTTCGTAAGATAGTTTCCATTTCTTAATATAGAAATCATTGATGGAATATTTTTCCCTTCAGCTGTTTGTGAGTGGGTTAGAGTTCTGTCGAAGTCGGTTAGGATGTGGATTGATCCTGATCCTTGTTTTTGGAATCTCTTTTTTATTTGTTCCAGTTTGTCTTGATCTGGAATTATTGTATTGTTCATTTTTTCCATGCTCCTTTTTCTGCTACTAGAAAATTATCTTCTATGAATGGTGCGTTTGCGAATGTTGTGCTTTGGAATTCTTCGTCGGTTTTCCAGCCGTCGCCTTCTTCTCGTGTCCCCATTCTGTTTTTATAGTGTTTTTCTGGGGCTTTGATTTTGGAGAGCTTTGAGGCAAATTCATTTAGGAGGGATTTTGTCTCTTGTTTGATTTGCTGTTTTTCTTCTTTGGTGACTTCGTGCCAGCAAAAATCGGAGATTTTTGCGGTTGTTGGTTGGATTGTTGATTTCATGAAAGGAGTTGGAGGAGAGAGTTTATAAATTTGGGGTTGTTGTTTCTTGTATGAATGAGGATTGTATTTTTTGTAAGATTGCTATGGGTGAGATTGAGTCGTATACCTTGTATGAAGATGAAATAGTTAGAGCATTTTTAGATGTTAGTCCGGTTTCAAAGGGACATATTTTAGTTGTGCCCAAGAAACATTATGAAAATATTTTTGAAACTTCAGATGAAGTATTAGAAAAAATTAGTATTGTTTGTAAGAAAATGGCTTTTCTTTGTAGGGATAAACTTGGAGCCACAGGAGTGAATATTATTAATGCGTCTGGGAAGGATGCTCAGCAGAGTGTTTTTCATTTGCATTATCATGTGGTTGCGAGATATGGAAATGATGAGCTGGATTTATGGTTTCATGGAAAGCCAGATGAGAGTATTGACGTTAAAGAAGTTTATAATTTGTTGAAATAATTTATGGTGTGATTCTTTCTCGGTCTCGTGGGAACATGCAGACTTCCCTGACATTTGAGATTTCGAGTAGGACTTGTGTGAATCGTTCGATTCCGATTGACCAGCCTGAGTGAGGTGGCGCTCCGAATCTGAAGCTGTCTATGTATGATTTGAAATCTTTTGGGTCGAGGTTGTTTGCTTTTAATCGTTTTTCTAGGAGTTCTGGTATGTGGATTCGTTGTCCGCCGGAGCTGATTTCCATTCCTTTGTAGATTGCATCGAAGCCTTCGCTTAGTTCGGCGTTTGGGTCTTCGTCTTTTGGCATAATGTAGAACGGTTTTCCTTTCATTGGCCAATCGGTTACAAAAGTTAGAGTATTTGGGAATAGTTCGTTGAGTTTTTTCTCTGCTTCTCCTGTTAAGTCGTCATCTGGGATTTTGATTCCGTTTTTTTCTAGGAGTTCTTTTGTTTCTGCGAATGTTAGGTATTTTGTTTTTGGGATTTCTAGTTTCAATTTTAAGACTTCTAATTCTTCGGAGTTTTTTTTGATTACTTGTTTTACTATATATTGGATGCATGAACCCATTTCTTCTAGGACTGTTTTCGCATCAGTGAAAGCCATTTCGATATCCATTTGTCGGCATTCGTTTAAGTGTCGGACAGTATTGTGTTTTTCTGCTCGCCAGACTGGTGTGATTGTTACCATATTTTCCATTGAGCATGCTATCATTTGTTTGTAGAGTTGTGGGGATTGCGCGAGGAAGACTTCTTTTTCGAAATATTTTGCTTTGAATAATTCTGTTCCGCCTTCAGAGCTTGCGGCTATGAGTGAGGGGGTGTGCGCGTAGATGAAGCCTTTATTTGTGAAGTATTCAATGAATGAGGCGCCGATTGTGGATTGAATTTTAAAGATGGCTTGGGTTCTTGTGGAATGTAAATCGAGGAACCTGTTGTCTAATCTTAGTGGAAGTTCTGTTTTGGAATAGTCGGATGCGTCGATTGGGAGTGGGTTTTTTGCTTTTGCGATTATTTCGATTGATTCTGGGATTAGTTCTTTTCCGTTTGGGGCTTGGGCACATTCTTTTAGTGTTCCGATGACTTGGACAACAGATTCTCGGTTTAGGTTGTCTAGGAGTTCAAATGTTTTTTCGTCGGTTTTGTTTTGGATACCCGTTACTTGAATTCTGCCGGAAATGTCTTTTAAGATTAGGAATCTGACTTTTTTGAGGTCTCGTGTTTCGTGGACCCAGCCTTTTAGAAGAACTTGGTCTGTTTTCTCGAATGCGTCTTTGATTAGGGTTCGTTGCATGTTGTTGGAAATGGTTTTGGGTTTATAAGAATTGTGGGGACATCCAGGGGTGTACCTCCTGCCTAGATGGCATCTGTCAAGACATATAAGGGAGGTAATGTTTTTATAGGATTCGTATTGTGTGAAATGGAATATAAGTATTTAAATAGAAAATATTGTTGTTAAGATTATGAGAAAGAAAGATTATTTTTGCAAAAAAGGTCTTTCACCTGTTATCGCAAGTGTTTTATTAATCCTGGTAGTTATTATTTTAGCAATTATGATTTTTTTATGGGCACGTGCATTTGTTGATGATCAAGCAGGAGGTTCTGAACTATCTGTTAATAAAATATGCTCTTCTGTTAATTTTAATGCTATATTGGATAATAACGGGAGTGTTTTAGAAATTGTTAATAAGGGAAATATTGATATTAATGCGTTTGAAATTAAAAAATATTTTGGTGGAGATTCTGAAATTATCAAGATTAATATGACTGTTCTTGCTGGAAAATCAATTAGGCAGGAGGTTAATCTGGGGGATATCAGTCTTTCTGATAAAATTGAAATTTGTCCAGCGATAAATAAGACATCTTCAAAAAAACTATTTATCTGTTACGATGACCCAATTCCCTTGCTAGAAGTGGCATTGATTAATTGTACGCCTGAAATTTGCGGGAACGGAATTGATGACGATTGCGACGGGGAGGTTGATGAGGGGTGCGGACCGGGTGATGTGGACGGTTGCACTGACCAAGACGGAGACGGGTATCCGGGGACTGATGTTGGCACGTCTCCGCCGGTGAATAATGGGGTTAACGGGCAGCCAGAGGATTATATTTCTTATTATCAGTTTGAGGAGCGTCGCACTGGCGAAACAACTTATCAGGATATTTACACGCCGGAAAATGTAGTATGTCAAAATCCAGATTTTGCAGTTCCTGGTTCAACTATAATGACTAATTATTACTCGGGATACACCGGTTATGACAGCTATGGTGTTCATGTAGACAGTATAACAAGCGAACCTTTTTTTCGTTTTTATATCCCGCCGGGAAATGTACAAACATCCCTTACAATTTGGTTTCCTAATCACTATAAGTATGTAACAGTGGCGCGTTTAGGATTGCCTCCTCAGGAGAATTATCCTACAGGTCATTCAGGTGAAGATTTTGCCCCTATGTATGATAGAGGCATGTCTACTGGAACTTCTCTCGCGAGTTTAAGAGATCAGGATTTGATACGAATAAATCACGGAGGAATGACTAATGTGCTTGCATTTTGGAGCGACAATTCTAATGGAGAATGGCTTTATGTTAAATTGCTTAGATTTGAACCGTATAATCCTTTGGCTATTACCTCAATGTCATTTATGGTTTCAATGGATTTAACAGAATACACAAACTGGTACAACAATTTTGGCTGTTGGGGAGCTGACGGCGACCCGCTGCCTTTGCTTGGCTCGTGCGACGGAACATGCGACACAACAGACCCGAATTTTGACTGCGACGATACTAATTCAAGCGTCCATCCAAACGCAACTGAAATTTGCGGAAACGGAATTGACGAGGATTGCGATGGGGTGGTCGACGAGGGATGCGGTTAATTTCAGGAATCTTTTTTTTAGATTTGCAAAGAGTAGAATAAGTTTTTAGTCGAATATTGATGGTGATGAGTCTTTATTTATTTGATTTTTTCAACGGAGTTAGAATTGTGGGAATGTTTTTATAGGGAGATTGTTATTATTTATTATGGATGTTGAAGATTTGGAGAGTGCGATTGATTCTGCGAAGTCTAATGAGGTTTCGGAAAAGAGTGTTCCTGTATCGCAGGATACCGAAGTGGGGTTTCATAGGGGAGCATTGAGGACATTGATGGCGGAGAGGAACGAGCTGGTTAAGATGTTGCGGAATATTGAGGCGATTGCGGAGGCGCATATTAAGAGGTTGAAGGAGTTGGGTGAGAATTCTTGATGTCGAGAAAGTTTTATAAATTGTTTTTTTGTTATTGGGTCATGAGAAAGCGAGAGTTTTGGCTTGGTGCTATTGGCGGGGCTATTGGCGGTGGGCTTGGTGCGGTTTCGGGTTCTAATAGTTTGGTTGTTGTGGGGGTTGTTGGTGCTGTGATGGGTTTTTTGATGGTTTGGGTGGTTGATGGATTTTTGAAGTAGGAGAATGTTCGTATTAATTGAATAATAGCAACAACTAGAAAAATTTATAAAGCTTTTTTTCTTGTATAAAATGTGGTAACAAAACTTAAACAAATGCGAGGGGAGGAATTTGTAAAGAAAACCATAGAAGGAGAAAGGGACTTTTCTGGAATTGAATTAGAAACAGGTTTTAATTTAAGCGGTAATGAAAGATTCGAAGAAATGCGGAATTATCTTAAAAAAGAAGATTTTAAGTTAAATCCTTTTATTATTAATAATTCTGAATTTAAATATATTCAAGCACGAGGATTATATTTGCCTCATACTCAAGGAAAGAGTGTGAATTTTGAGGGTGCGAATCTTGAATGGGTATATTTTTGGGATGCAAAGCTTGAGGGTGCGAATTTTACGAGTGCAAAGCTTGAGGGTGCGAATTTTGATGAAACATATCTTGGCAATGTAAACTTTAAAAATGCAGATCTTACGAGTGCAAAGCTTAGAGGCGCAAAGCTTGAGGGTGCGAATTTTGATGAAACATATCTTGGCAATGTAGATTTTGAAAATGCCGATTTACAAAAAGTAAAAAATTTGGAAAGAAGTTTAAAGTTAAGATATGCAAATTTTCGGAAGACAAAGATAACTTCAAGAGAAAAAGCAATTATTTATACAGCTTTAAAAATAAGAGAATTATTTGTTATAAAAGATTAACTACATAATTCTCTCAAAACTTCCATAACCTCTTTCCCAGAAACTTGTCCGTTAAATTTGCCCATAATTAATCCCATATATGCACCTTGAGTTAGTCCGGGTTTTTCCTTTAGAATTTTTTGGGCTTCGGATTTTAGGTCTATGCTTGGTTTTTCCATAGCTTCTTTTAGGGAGATTCCTTGGGAGATTTTTTGCATTATTGTTTTTACATCAGTTTCGTGGATTTCTTTTTTGGAGATTTTTTCTAGGATTTCTTCTAGTTTATCGGTTGAGATTTTTTCTTTCTTGGATTGAAAAAGGGTTAGCATTTTGGCTATGAGGTTTGGGTTATTGTGTTCGTGGGTTAGGGTTTTGAAATCTTCTAGTTTGTTTTGTTTTAGGATTAGCTTGATTAGTTCTGGGTTGAGGCCGAATTTTTGGAGGTAGGAGGTATTTTCGGAGGCTAGTTTTGGGAGGTTCTTTTTTGTTTCATTGATTAGGTCGCGAGTGATTTTCAGTAGAGGGTGATCGGTTTCAGGATACATTCGCGCTGCGCCTGGCATCGGTCGGAGAAATTCTGTTGTTCCGTCGGGGAGAGCGTTTCGAACTTCGTTTTTGCAGGATTTTTCTTTGATGCATTTTTGCTGTCTTGTTATTTCTATGTCTATCGTTTTTTGCATCATTTTTGGATTTTGGAAGCCTTTGATTTCGACTCGTTTACTGTCTTTGATTGAGATGTTGACATCTTGACGGATTGTTCCGATACCTCGTTTGACTTTGCAGGCTCGTAGGATTTCTCCGATTTTTAGTGCGGCTTCTTTGATTTCGTCTGGGCTGTGCAGATGTGGGCCGGTTGTGATTTCAACTAAGGGGATGCCTAAGCGATCCAATTTGAAAATTGGTCGCAGGTCGCAGGTCGCAGGTTGTAGGTCGCAGGTCGCAGGTCGGTGGTCGGTGACTTTTCGGGCGGAGTCTTCTTCTAGCATGAGATAGTCGATTGCGATTTTTTTGCCTGAAGATATTTCTACGTAGCCATCGTGGGCAATTAGCGCTGTTCGTTGGAAGCCTGAGGTGTTTGAGCCGTCGATTACAGTTTTTCGCATGACTTGGGTGACTGGGAATATTTTGCAGTTTAGAAGGTGTGCGATTTGGAGTGTTATTTTTGTGGCTTCTTGGTTGATTGTGTGGGGTGGTTCTTCGTCTAATTCGACGAGGCAGTTTGTGTCGTAAACCTGATAGATGAAGTTTTTATTTTGGCTTGCTTCGTGTGCGACTGCTGTGTCTATTTCGCCGGTTTCTCCTATGACTGGATTGAGTGTTCTTTGGATTTCGTATTGGGGTTTGTCTTGTCGGAGGATTGATGGGCAAGAGCAAAAGAGTTTGTGGGTGTCTAATTGTTGATGAATTTCTAAGCCAGATTTCAATCCAATTTTTTTGTAATCGTGTTTCATAAGGAAGTAAACGAGTGAAGGTTTAAATAAGTTGTTTTCTTTGATATTGCAAGGAGGTGAATATGAAGTTAACAAAGATTGATTATAATTCGGCTGTGATTTTTGGAGTTTTGTCGCTGATTATGTATTTGGTTGTTGGAATTTTACAGTGGACTGCACGGGTTGAATTATTAGTTTCTTATGGCGTACAGGTTACTGCGGTTTCGGCTTTTGTTGTAGCTCCGATTGTTGGTGGAATTGCTGGATATTTGTTTGTTTTGGTTGGGATTGTGATTTACAATTTTGTGGCTAGAAAATATCCGATTAGCTGGGAAGTTTCTAAGAGATAATCTTATTTTATTATTTTATCGTTGAATTCGTTGGAAATTTTTTCCAACATTTTCTTTTTTTTGTTCCATTGTTTGTGTCCCAAAACCCAGCTTAATTTAATCAAAGCGGTTTCGGAGAGCATGTCTTTTAGGAAGATTATTCCGGTTTTTTGGAGGTCTCGTCCGGCGGTATAGACGTTAGGGTTTAGTCTTCCGTTTATTGTTTGTGCTGTCGCGCAGATTGTCATTCCTGAGGATATGGCTTTTTTTATTTTTGGGAGCCAGTTGAATTTTGCATCTTTAGTTGGGACCTGTCCTATTCCTGTGACTTCTAAAATTATTCCTTTGTAGCCTTGAGATTGATAGAAGTCTATTATTGATGGATCTTGTCCTGGGTGAATTTTTATTAGGGTTACTTTTTCTTCGAATTTTGTATCGAATTTTGGTGTATTGTTATTTCTTGCGTTGAATTCTTTTAGAATTTTTATGTTGTCTTTTGTGATTCTTGCGATAGGCGAATCGTTGATTATCTTGAAGGCATCTCTTTTGGAGGTGTGCATTTTTCTTACTTTTGTTGCTGGCATTGCGATGCATGTATCGTCGGAAGTGGTTTCGTGTCCTATTAATGCTATTTCTGCGATGTCGGAGGTTGCGTATTTTGCTGCGCAGAGCAGGTTTAGGGCGGCGTCAGTTGAGGCTCTGTCGATGGATCGCTGGGAGTAGGTTAGTGCTATTGGTTTGTTAAGATTTTGGATGAAGAATGCGAGTGCTGCGGCTGTGTAGTGGAGGAAGTCGGTTCCGTGTGTTATTATTATGCCAGATATTGTTTTGTCTTCTATGAATTTTTTGCAGGTTTCCGTTATTGCTTTCCAGTCTTTATATGACATATTTTCGGAGAATTTTGTGAAAGGATTGACTATTATTGGATTGCAGATTTTTTTGAGGTCTGGTGCTATGTTCAGTATTTCTCCCTTGTCGGTTGGTATTACTCCTCCTGATTTTGGATCAAGTCGAGATGAAATGGTGCCTCCGGTTATGACAATTGCCACTTTTGGCAATTGTAGATCGTTTCGCTGCGAGACTAGCTTTGTGTTGTTTCGCTTATCGGTTGATTTTATGATTGTTGCGTCTAGGATTTCGGATTCGCGGAGTCCTATATTGTAGCCGGATTTTAGTTTTAGGAGAATGATTTCTGGGTCGTGGGATTGTAGTATGTAGCCTTCCCATGATTTTGATTTTGTTTGGATTTTGATTTTGTCTCCGGGTTGGAAAGTTTTTGTTTTCATATAATAAATAGTTCGGGAAGATATAAAAATGTTTGGAACAATATTTATAAATAATGTATTAGTGTATTTGTTATGGTGAGTTTGAAGATGAGAAATAAACAAAAAATGTATTTTTGGATTTTAGTTGGTCTTTTGATTTTTGCGGTTGGATATATCGCTGTTGATAAATATTTTGAGGCCAAGTCTGCCCGAGAGTTGAGTGTTTTTCAGGAGGGAGCTGATTATGGATATAAGAGTGCAGTGCTTCAAGTAATTCAAAAAGTATCTAGTAGTTGTGAAGCGGTGTCGGTATTTGTGGATAATCAGACAGTGAATATAATTGATGTGGAATGTTTACAGCAGGCTCCTCAGGCTGAGTAAAACTTGTGTAGCCACAAATATTTATAAATAATGGTTATTATTAGTTTGTATGGTGAAGAGAGTTCAGGTTAATTTGTCGAATAAGTTGTTTTATGTTTTTATTGTGATTGGATTAGTGGTTTTGTCGACGGTTGCGGTTTATGCTTTGACGCCTGGAGTTGCTCCAAATCCGGGGCATTTGATAACTCAAGTTGCTCCTCCGAGTGGTTGCAGCGATGGACAGGTTTTGGGATGGAGCGGAAGTGGTTGGAGTTGTGTTGATGCGGGTGTCGGCGAAAGTTCTGTCTGGACAAAAACCGGAACAAATGTTTATTATACTTCTGGGAATGTTGGGATTGGGATAAGTAGTCCAATTCAAAAATTAGAAGTCAATGGGAGTTTAAAATTGTCGGCAGCTAATCCATATATTTATAGTGGCGGTTCATATATTGTAATTCCTAATGGCCTCTATGTTTCTGGCGGTACGCCATATTTTAAGAATACAATTATGGCTCGTAATGGTATTAAGAATGACGGAAGTGCTGACAATGGACATGTGAGGATTAAGGATAGTCTCCTTGTTGATTCATGGCTCCGAACAAGTGGTAAAACGGGATGGTATAGTCAATCCTACGGCGGGGGGTGGTATATGTCTGATTCTACTTGGATTAGAAGTTATGGTAGTAAGCCAGTTTACATTAACAAACATCTAAGGGCTGATGGAGGTCTTTATTCTGGTGGTGGAGCGGATGGTAACAAGGTTTGCCGTAAAGATGGGACGAATTGTCCGTCGAGTGGGACTTCTGTCTGGACAAAAAGCGGGACAAATGTTTATTATAATTCCGGGAATGTTGGCATCGGAGATTCCACACCAAGCTATAAATTAGATATCGCCGGCAACTTGAGGGCAACGACCGATATCAGAGCCGACGACGATGTGCTTTTTTATGGCGAATTAATGCCGGATGGAGCCATCTGCTCAACCGGGCAGATATTAAAGAAATCGGGATCTGATAATTGGGATTGCGCTAATAGTAACACTGTAAGTAGAGTGTATAATCGAGTTTATGCTAAATATAACCAACTTACAACTGTTAGTGCTATTTGTCCCGCAGGTAAAACAGTAATAAATTGTGGTTGGTCGCATGATCCTTATTCAGGCTATCCTAATTACCAAGATGGTACATTTTGGTATACTATTATGATGAATAGTGAGAGTCTTAACAGTTATACATGGTGGTTTTTAGTCAAGCGAGATGGGTTAGATAAATGTACTGGAGAATTTCAGGCTAATTATCCAGGTTATTATAATAAGTATTATTATGTTGAGGCCGTATGTATTTAAGTATAAGAGTAAAGTTTAATTTTCGGATCTAACTAGAAACGAAGTACTAAAAAAGGGCAATCACGCGTTGAGCGATTACTTTTTATGAAAATTTTCCTTGTTCAAGGGCGGATGGTGATAGAATTCGATTGTTCTGAGGTTGATAGGAATGGCGTGTCTCGTTCGGGTGAAACATTAAACGCGGATACAAATTATTTATAAAAAAGAGTGTCTGGTTCCTGTGTTGCTGGTTCGTCCATTTGGGTAATTCTTTTGACAGGAACGATGGAGATTGTTGGGCAAAATGCTGTAAGATATTAATACAATAAATGGAGAGGATATTTTAATTCGAATTTTTGATGATGATTAGGGTTATTAATTTTTTTAAGCGAATACGGATTAAAATAAAAAATATAGTATCTGTTTATCGGTTTGGTTAGTTAGATTAATAAATGAGGAGTTCTAAAGTTGGGTATGGCAGAAAAAACATTTCCGGTGAAGATTGGTTTGGAAATTCATGGGTATCTTGATACTCGGGAGAAATTATTTTGTATGTGTCTGGTTTCGGGTGATCGGGGTTTGGTGGTCGGAGGGTCGGAAGATATGCCTAATTCTAGGATTTGTCCGATTTGTACGGGGACGCCGGGGTCGAAACCGATGGCGCCGAATGTTGAGGCTGTGAAAAAGATGGTACAGATTGCGTTGGTTTCTAGGTCTAGGATTAATTATGATAATTTGATTTGGCAGAGGAAGCATTATGATTGGGCAGATAATCCGAAGGGGTATCAGACGACGATTTCCGGGGCGCACGCGACGACGAATGCTGTTGGGGGGAAATTTAAAGGAATTAATTTGACTGAGTTGCATCTTGAAGAGGATCCTGCGCAATGGAATCCTGAGACGGGGCGAATTAATTATAATCGGAGTGGTTTGCCCTTGGTCGAGATTGTGACGGAGCCAGAGTTTAGTAATTCGGAACAGGTTATTGAGTGGTTGAAAGGTCTGGTTTTAAGTTTGAGTTATATTAAGGCGGTGCGAAAGAATGCTGGGATTAAGGTTGATGTGAATGTTTCGACTTATGGCGAGAGGGTTGAGATGAAGAATTTGAATAGTTTGGAGAAGATTAGGAAGGCGATTGATTATGAGATTGCGCGGCAGGTTGAGAATTTTGAGAAGGGGATTGAACAGAAGCGAGATACGTTGGCGTTTGATGAGAAGTTAGGAAAGACGGTGAAGATGCGGTCAAAGGAGGGTGCGAGTGATTATCGGTTTATTCCTGATCCGGATTTGCCTGTGATGAAAATTGATAAGAAGATGGTTAGTGAGATAAAGAAAGAGATGCCGGAGATGCCTGAGGTTAAGTTGGAGAGGTTGTTGAAGAAGTATGAGGTTGGTGAAAAGGATGCGAAGATTTTGACGAGGAATTTGGAATTGGTTGAGTTTTTTGAAAAATTGGTTGAGTTTGGGATTGATGTGAAGAAGAATATGAGTTGGGTGACGATTGAGTTGTTGAGGGTTTTGAATTATAATAAGAAGACGCTTGAGGATGAGGATGTTGAGATTTTGCCTGAGCATTTGGGGGAGTTGATTAGAGCGGTTGAGAAGAAAGAGATTACAGTTTTGAAGGCGAAGCAGATTATGAATGATTTTGTGCCGAAGAGTTTTAGTTTGAAGGATCATGAGGAGGAGATTGGGAGTATTTCAAGAGAGGCAGTTGAGAATTTGTGTCAGCAGGTGATTGATGAGAATGCGCATGTTGTTGAGGAATATAAATCTGGGAAGGATGCGTCGTTGAATTATTTGATTGGGGCGGTGATGAGGTTGTCTGAGAGGCGGGCTGATTTTAAGATTGTGACTGAGGTTATGAGGGGTTTGATTGAAGGCGAATAAGATAGGAAGTGAGTATTGTGCGCGCTTAGTGCGCTAGTTCGCGCCCCAAGTCCTTCAGATGTGGTGTCGCGTTGGTTTAGTAAGGTCTAGATTTGGAGTTGTGTGGGAAGTTCAAGAAATTATATTAATTAAAACCAGCCCCAAGTTTGCATTGCTCTAAAAAGAATATAGAACCAGCTGAAGATTCCGTGGAGGATTGTCCATAAGATTGATGCGCTTCTTTCGTAGGAAAGAATCATTGCGAGTGCTGAGCCGAAGATCCAGAAGTGGCCGGAGTGTTGATATCTCATTTTTTCTGCTTTAACTAGTTTATCGACGTTTTTAATTTTAATGTCGATTTCTGCATCGCTTTTTTTTGTTTTTGCCATAGGTTTATTTGGAAAATGGAGTATAAAAGGTTGGTGGTAGCGATTATTTTATAAAGTTTGATTTCTATTGTGTTGTATGGGAAGAAAAGAGTTATCGGTTTTTTGGAGTGTTGTTTTGATTTTTGGTGTGATTTGGTTTGGGAAGGAGATAGGTTGGATTTCTTATCATTTTGATTTTCCTTGGATTCCTGCGGTTTTGATTCTTTTTGCCTTGGGTGTTTTGATTAGGAGACTGGGATAGGATAAGAAGTATTATAAGTTTGGGATTCTTTGGTTAAGAATGGTTTTTAGAAATGAGTTTTCGTGGTCGAAATCGCGGGATGGTTTGTTTAAAGAGTGTCGGCGGAAGTATTTTTTTAATCATTATGGGTTTTGGAATGGGTGGATTGCGGCGGAGGATGATAGGGTTAAGCGAATTTATTATTTGAAGAAGTTGGCGACGAAGGAGGTTTGGGTTGGGAGCATTGTTCATGAGGTGATTGAGTTTGTTTTGAGAAAGTTTCGGGTTGGTGAAGATATCAGTTTAAGTCATGCGTTGGCGATTTTGAGAAAAAGGTTTGATTCGGATTTTGAGATTTCGAGGTTGAAAGAGTATACGGGTTTTATGAGTAAGGCGCATCGGTTTTTTGAGGATGAGTATGGGATTGATATTAGTGATGAGGAGAGAGGTGAGTTGATGAAGAAGGCGGAGACTTGTTTGACTAATTTTTTTAATTCGGATATTTTTATGGAGATTCGGCAAACGCCGGTTGAGGATTGGATTACGTTGGAGGATTTTTTGAGTTTTGATTTTGAGGGTACACAGGTATACCTTAGTATAGATTTTGCGATGAGGGTTGGGAATAAGGTTATTCTGTATGATTGGAAGACTGGGGGTGAGAGAAAGGCTGATTATGAGTTGCAGTTGGGTTTGTATGCGCTTTATGTTGCGGAGAAGTTTGGTATACCGGCTGAAAATATTACGGCGAAGATGTTTTATTTGGGTTTGGGGACTGAGGGGAAGGTTGATTCGTTTGAGGTTGATTCGGAGAGGCTGGAGGAGGTGAGGCAGGTTTTGCGGGAATCGGTTTTGGGGATGAAGAAGTTGCTTCGGGATGTGCCGAGTAACGAGGCGGTTGAGGAGGATTTTGAGAAGTCTGAGGGATATTGGTGTTCGCGATGTAATTTTCGGAAGGTTTGTCTGGAAGGCTGGGAATCTTAGGGATTTGGGGTTCTTTTTGTGTTTTGATGTTTATTCTTTTTAGGTATTCATTGACCTTATTTTTTGGCAACTGTTTGTCTGTGGTTTGTGGTATTTTTCTTTTTATGAGGAAAAAGAAGATTGCAGTGATTATTGCGATTATCAGGACGACGGCTATGATTATCCAGAGATATGGAAGGTCTGGAAGTGATAGGTCAGAGTTGGAATTATTTTGGATTGTTGTTGGCTGGGATTGGTTTTGTTGCTCTGACTGGTTTTGTTGTTCTAATGTTTTGTTTAGGAGTAGGGGGGTTATTTCTAGTATGAAGATTTTGTTTTTTTCGGATTCTTTTTGGTAGCGTTCGGTTTTGTTATTATAGTTGAATTCTATTCCGAAAAGGATTGTTTCTTGTGTGGTTGTGATGTTTTCTGGAATGGTTAGATCAAATGTTACGTTTTTGGTTTGTTCGATTTCTAAATTTAGTATTTCTTTTTCTTCTCTTAGCCCGAAGTTTGCGTTATATATTATTGCTAGAACTCGGTCTTCTTTTCTGTTACCGAGGTTTATTATTTCGACTGTGTATTCTGCGTGTGAGCCTGGTGTTATTATTGTGGGACCGGTGATTTTTCTTATGGTGACTAGTCTTTCTTCTCTTATTAGTGTTATATTAATTTTATTATCTTCTGTTTCGGCTTTGAGACTTGTGCAAATTGATTCGTTGTTTTCGTCTGTTAGTCTTGCGTAAAGGAAGTATGTGTTAGTTGGTATGTCGTTTATTTTGAAAGTAAAGTTTACTATTTGTGTTTCTGTTTTGTTTAGGTTTACTATTTTTGTTAAGTATTCGTTTTGTGTTAGGTTTTCTTCGAGTTGCTCATCTTCATCATAGAAAAATAGTTCTATTTTGAAATTTCTTTGGGAGTAATTTTTGTTTTCTACTTCTACGTTGACTTCTACTTCGTCTCCTGTTGTCCATATCCATTTGTTTTGATCGTTCGTTATTTTTATTATTTCGATATTAGTTTTATTAACTTCGTTTTCGCAGAGACTTATTGCACTTACCTGGAGAAGTGAAATTAGTGAAATTAGTAAAAATATTGTTGCCCCTCTTTTTTCCATGTTATATTATGAGAGGGGCATTATTTAAATTTATTTAAGATTTAATAAAAAAAATTAATTTAAGTTTATTTGGGCTTATTCAGGTTTAGTTTTCTTTTCAGCTTCCTCTTCAGCGATCTCTTCTGATTCGCTGGATTCTTCTGCTTCAGTTGCTTCTTCAGTTGCTGGTTCGTCTGAATTAGCATTTTCCTTTGCTTCTTCAACTGTTTCGATTTCTTCTTCTGTCGTTTCAGTTTCAGAGTTTTCGTTAACTATTTCAGCTGGGTTCGCGATTGGCGCTTCTGAGCTTTCACTTGAATATTTTGCTCGTGGAGCGTTATCTCGTGGAACCATTGGTTTTGCCTCGCTTACTGTTAGAGGTCGTCCCTCAACATCTTTTTCGTGCATTTCAGAGATTGCTTTTTGAGCTTCCTCATCATTTTCGAAAGTTATGAATCCGAATCCTTTAGATCTGCCTGAAAATTTGTCTTTGATTAAAACAGCTTCTGTGATGTTCCCGAATGAAGAGAAGATTTCTTTTAGCTTACTTTCATCAACCGACCATGGTAAATTTCCTACATATAATTTCATATTTTCCTCCTGTGTTATTTAGTAATTTTAATAGAATATTCATTTGTGTTCTCGTTCTTTAAATTAAAAGATTGGAAGGGTATTTAAGTCTTTAGTTTGATTTGGCGGTGTGTCTTTGAGTGATGTTCAGTGCATGAGCTCGAGGACGATGCCTGTTGCGAATAGGGTTGATATGATGATTATGATTGGCCAGTTAATTGGCATTCGGATTTCTGGTTCTTTATTGCTTCGTTTTGAGGATTTGGATTGTTTTGCTATGAGGAGAATTAGACCGCCAGTTAATCCGCCGGAGATGACACCGCCGATTCCTAGGATGAGTGTGAATGTTACGATTTCGAATTGGGTTGTTAGGATGTAGAGGGCGAGTGGGATTAGAGAGGTTAAAAAGAAGTTTTTGTTTTTGGAAAGTTTGAAGTCGTATTTGAATGTGGATCGGAGGGAGTACGAGAGGACAAAGTAAGAGGTGAACATTGTGAAGATACCGAGGATTGTGATTAGTGGGCCGAATGAGAGGGTTGCGATTTGGGTGATTTGTTTTCCGAGGACGCCGACGAAGGTTGCGGAGAAGATGATGTAGAGGATTACTGGAAGGATTGAGCCGATTATGACTGCTTTTTTGAAGAGATATTCCTGTCCTCTGATTTCTTTTCGTAGTTCGGGAATTGAAGTAAAGCCAAGAAGGGCGAACAATATGACTCCGATTGGCAGAGTGAAGTTTTGTGTGTCGAATGCTGTAAGGTGGCCTGCGTGGATTAAGGGAACGAACTTTATGAAGATGCCGAAGATGATTATGACGACTGCTATGACGCCCCATGTTTCAACTCGCTTTAAGCCTTTGAGTCCTCGTCTTAAGAGGAGCGTCATGATGATCCAGAAAAATACTGCGAAGAAAATTGGAGATGTGTTGCCCGGTATTAGTTTTGATAGGGATTGACCTTCTCCGATAAGGTAGGCGAGAAGGGCGGAGTAGATTCCGAAGAGGACGGCTGAGAACATAAGGCGTTTGCCCCAGATTCCGAGGTATTTTTCTGCGTAGCCCGTGAGTTGGTGTTTGCCTCTTGTGCGAAGAGTTATTTCTGCTAGGGTCAGGTTCACAAAGAGCATGATGGCTCCGATGATGATTAGCCAGAAAACGCCGATTAGGAAACCGGATTTTGCGAAGACGTATGGGAGACCGAGGATTCCGGCTCCGATGATTGTGCCTGTTAGCGTGAAGGTTGTTGCCCAGAATTTTTTATTCATAGATTTCTTCTACCTCCCTTTTGCCTTGCCAAAACTCATATAATGGACCCGCTAAAAATCCCCATGTAAATCCCCAAAGTAATTCTTCAATTGGAATTCCTAGAATCAAAATTCTAGATATTTTTTCCAATTGCCACCAGTCTTGTATGATATTAGGAAAGATTGTAGTATAAATTGAATAGAAAATAAACATAATAAAAGTTACCAAAATTCCACTTACTATTGCATTTTTTATTAAGTCTTTTCTTTTGAATAAAATTACCGAAGCAATAATTAGAAAACCAATTGAACTGGCATAAATAGAATTTATTTTAAAAATTAGATTTAAAACAATGAAGAATACCATTCCTATTATGGCTAATATAATTACATTATTGCCTGATTCTTTTTTTGTTCTTTTAAATTTTTTAATAAAAAATTCTTCATAAATGACGGATGCAATTCCTCCAATTAAAAAACTAAACAGAATATCCTCTATTCCTATGTTGAAAATAGTCAGAAGATAAATTGGATTCCAATAATCTCTAAGATAAAAAAGTTGAGAAATTGGACCTAGTGGAGCTATAATAATACTCATTGTTAACATTTCTTTTCTAAATTTTTTTCTATACAAGAATAGCGCAAGCCAAATAATAAAAAAGATTCCTACTCCAATCAAATAACTATATTGATAATTTAACATTTTGTCACCTAATTTATTTGGGGGATTTTGTTTTTAATTGTTTTGGGATAAGAATATTCTTAAAGAGCTGGGTTTTTGATTTGATTGTGAAGATGGCAGAGATAATAGTTAATGAGAGTTTTGAGGATGATGCGGGTGAGTTATTTGGGGATATTGAGAGTGGGAGTTTTGATTCGTCGGAGTTGTTTAAGTTGCAGATGGATGCAAAGGAGATTGTTTCGGATTCTGAGATTGATGAGTTGATTTCATATGGGATGGTTGAAAAGAATTTGACTTATGATTTGCCTTATCAGCGTGAGGGTGCGTTGAAGTTGTTGCGGGATTTGAATGCGACTGCGTTGTTGGCGGATGAGGTTGGGTTGGGGAAGACGATTACGACTGGGATGGTGATTAAGGAGGGTGTGGTTCGGGGTTTTTTGAAGAAGGTTGTGATTTTGGCACCGCCGAGTTTGGTTGATCAGTGGAGGCAAGAGATGATGGATAAGTTTGAGTTGGATTTTCATATTGTTGAATCGGTTGAGGATTGGGAGAGGTATGATTTTGTTGTGGCGTCGATTGATAGGGTGAAGATTTTTGATAGGAAGATTCAGAGGTTTCGTCATGGGGCGGCGCACGGCGTGTCTTGGGATTTGGTGATTGTCGATGAGGCGCATAAGTTGAAGGAGCGGAATACGGTGAGGTGGAAGTTTGTCGATAGGTTGAGGAAGAAGAGGTTTTTGTTGTTGACTGCGACGCCGTTTCAGAATGATTTGTTGGAGTTGTATAATTTGTTGCATATTTTAAAGAGGGGGCATCTTGGGACGATGAAGGAGTTTCGGAAGAAGTTTTTGTTTCGTGGGAATAAAAGGCATCCGCTGAATCCGGCGGAGTTGAAGGCTAAGTTGGAGGAAGTGATGGTTCGGAGGCGGCGGGATGAGACTGGGATTGAGTATAGGGCGCGTATTCCTAAGATTGTGACGGTTGAGATGAGTGAGCAGGAGAAGAAGATTTATGAGAATACGGTTAGGTTGTTGAGGGAGAATTATTTTAGGAAGGACGGGAGCGAGATTAATGGAGCGTTGATTGTGTTTGCGATTTTGCCGAAGGTGACGAGTTCGAGTCGAAGTGCGGTTGAGAGTTTGACGAAGATTGTTGAAAGTGAAGTTTATAGTGACGGGACTAAAGATTTTGCGCAGGGAATTTTGGATGATTATGTGAAGTTAGATAGGGATTCGAAAATTGAGAAGTTGGTTTCTTTGGTTAAGGAAATTCGGGCCAGAAGTGCTGATGAGAAGATTTTGATTTATACGCGACATCCGACGACGTTGAAATATATTGTTGAGAAATTACATGAGTCGGAAGAAAAGCTTAGGATTATTGAGTTTATGGGAGGGTTTGATCGTGAGGAGAAGTCACGGAGGATTGAGAGTTTTAAGAGAGGCGACGCGGATATTTTGATTTCGACGGATACGGGGGCGGAGGGGTTGAATTTTCAGTTTTGTCGGAATTTAATTAATTATGATTTGCCGTGGAATCCGATGTCAGTTGAGCAGAGGATTGGGAGGTTGGATAGGATTGGGCAGGAGAGGGATATGTATATTTATTCATTTGCGACGAAGGGGACGATGGAGGAGCACGTCGTTGATTTGATTATTAATAAGATGTGTTGCGTTGGTTTGGTGATTGGGGAGTTGCCGATTATTTTGTTTAATCTTGGGTTGGATGGGGAGGGGAAGAGTGGGAGGAATAAGATTGAAGAGAAGTTGATGGCGTCGTTTATTGAGGGGAAGGGGAATTTGGATTTTTTTGCGAGAGGTGTTGGGGAGATTGCGGAGGAGATTTCGAGGGGGATGGAGGAGTATGAGGGAGAGAAGGAATTGAATAGTAATTTTTTGGATAAGGATTAATTTTGAGGTTTGGATTTGATTTGTATGATTGAGTTGCACAATATTTAAAAATAATAAGTTGCTCATTCGTTTATGGCGATAGAGGACGTTCTTAAAAGAAGATATTTGATGATTGATGATGAGAGAAATAGTGACAAGAAAGTAGTTTCTTGTTTCTGCGATTTGATTAGTTCAAATTATGAAGTTTTATCTGGGATATTTTCTTCGGTTATTGATAAACAATTTAAGGAAAATTTGGGGTGTATGATAGAAGAAATGGAAGAAAAGGGGTTTGATGCTGTTAAGCAAGAGTTTTTTGAAGATGGGCTTTATGTTGAAGTTTCTGATATGATTAGAGAGTTAAATAGTAAGAGAAATAGAGGTATGGGAGCGACTATTTATGGGGAAGAGGTAAAGACCCCGGATGTGCAGTTTGGGCTTTCGGAATATTTTAGAAGTGGGGAATCTGCTGGTGGCGGAATTTTGAATAAGGGATTAACGAAAAAGGGAATTAATGTGGTTAATTTATATAGGAAGGCAAGAGGATTGTCTTCGTTAGAATAATAAGGAATTTTTAAGGTTTGAATTTAATTTGTATAATTATCTAGTTTTTATTACAATAATTCCTTTAAACCCTCTTTTTGATTATTTTTAATGGAACAAATTGAGAAGTTTACGATTGAGTTTTTTGAGAATTTGAAATGTAATATTTTCAAAGATGGTGATGTTTTAGTAGTGGAAAGTGTTCCGAAAAATTTTGAGGATTTGTATGGAAAAGTTGCGCCCTATCGTTTAAGTTTTTCTGGTCAGAGCAGTGGGGCAGAATTTGTTGGGAGAGGGAGTGTATTGTTGGCAGCGATGACGAAGTTTTTAAAGGGAGTTGGAAAAACGACTTTGCTGAAGATTGATTTTGATGTTAATCCGATTAAGGAGATAAAGAAGGTGATTAGTTTTAAGAATTGTGAGATTGACAATATAGTGAAGAAACATAAGAATAACTTTTTTTCGCGGTTTACTTTTATGACGACGTTTCAGTATTTGAATGAGTCGGAACAGGTTGTGAATGAGATTTATATTCATGATGGGAAAATTGTTGAGGGAGATTTGTCGGGTTATAGTGTTGTTGAGGGAAAAGGGGCTGAGGTTTCGAGTAAGCATATGGAGAAGAGTTATGATGTTGCGCGGGAGGCGTTAAGGGGAATGTTGGAGGGGAGGACGACGGAGATTGGTGAGGCCTTGGGAGCGAAGATGGAAGGGGAAATTGGGAGAATTAGGGGGCATTACGGGAATTTGATGAGTGAGCTTGGAGGGGATTTGTCTGGGGCTATTGAGAAAATGCGTGAGGTTGAATTGGTTTTGAGGATGGCGGATGGTGAAGAGAAAAAGGTTTTGGGAGCGAGGTTGGATAGGTTGAGGAAGGGTCTTGTTAAGATTGGGGATGATGATTCGAGGAATAAGATTTTGAAAGAGCAGGAGTTTACGATTAAGGATGTGATGCATAAATATAGTTTGAATATTGATAACAAGTTGGTTAATATGACGGTGATTTATTATCCTGTATTTAGTTTTAATTTACATTTAAAATCGGAGGTCGGTGGTCGGAGGTCGGTGGTCGGAGGGGGAGCGGGGAGGCTTGTTAAGATGAGTTATGATCCGTTGACTAAAACTTTGAATAAGTTGGTTTGTGAATCGTGTGGTCGCGAGATTGTTAATTTGAATTTGTGTTCGGCGGGACATATTAATTGTGAGCGTTGCTTGGTAAGATGTGGAGAGTGCGGAGAGATATTTTGTAAGAAATGTTTGAAGCGAAGTTGCTCGGCTTGTGGGAAATTGCTTTGTAAAGATTGTTCTATAATGTGTTTTGGATGTGGGAAATATGTTTGTAAAGACCATATGAGAAAAGATTGTGTTTCTGGGGAGGAACGATGTGTGAATTGTTTGAGGGCGTGTTTGAGATGTCATGGGTCAGCGAGTGCGAAATATTTTGGTGAGGCGTTGGATGGGTCGAAGGTTTGTCAGAAATGTTTGGGGGCGGAGAAGAGAGGGGCGGTTTTGGATAGGGTGTTTGGGGAGTGAGGGGGAGTTTTATTTGAAATAATCTTTTTTTAAAAAATCATTGTTTGACTGTTCTTGAAATATTCCACAGGAGATTAAAATGCGACTTATAAGTTTCTGCTACTTTATTGGCTTCAATAAGAATAGCAATTAGGTCGGGTTCCCAAATTGTTATTAAAACTTTGTTAGAATAAATATGTGTGGCGACGGGTATTGAAACATTCTTTGGAAGAATTCTAATTTCGGTAAAAATGGGGGAGATATTTTCTTTTTTATCATAAAGTCCGTAATATTTTCTCTTGGATAATTTCAAATCTCTTAAAAATTGTTTAGCATAGATTGGAAGCCGATCTCTTAATTGACCCTTGATTCCTAATCCAAAAATTTCTCCCTTTTCTCTTCTTATGTCATTAAAGACAGATTTCATTCCTTCTTTTCCTTTAAAAATTGAAACATTTATTTTCTTTCTATTAATATTATTTAGTTTATCTAAATCCGGCATTAAATTTATTAAAATTTCTTTTTTCTCTTCCAATAGATTAAGAAGATTCTTTGGGTCAGTAGTTTTGTAATAAAGAATTTTCCCTTGCTTAGAAAAACTAACTAGTCCTTTTTCTTTGAGTTGCTCCAGTATGTCGTAAATATTGGTTCTATGAAATCCTGTATCCTTTGATAAATCTTTTACAGGAACATCTCCAAGCTTGAGTAAAGAGAGATAAATAATTGATTCTGCCTTTGTTAATCCAATTTTAGTAAGTGATTCTTTGTCCATAAGTAATAGGACAATTGTGTTCTTTATAAAGTTGTCTATTTATAGACACATATTCTTTAAATATTGTACGCTTAGTTACTATTAAGTGAGAACAATTAATAAAATGAAAAGCGAACAAGAATCGACAACATTAAGACACGAAAGAATAGCTGGGGCAGAGTTTGGTAAAACTTTAGGAGGTGCATATTACCAAAACTTAAGATATTACCAAAACCCGATTAGAAGATTTGTCCAACAAAATCGAAGAAAAAGATATAAAATAGTGGATATCGGAGGTGGTTCCGGGATTGTAGGATGCGCATTGCTTAGAACAGTTATGGATTTGGGGATAGAGGGCAAATTAGATGTTTATGACATTAATCCGAGACAATTAGAGGGAGTCGCAGCAGAATCTGAAAAATTAAAAATTCCGAATAAACTGATTCGTTTCTTAAAGCACGATGTTCTTATGGGGATCTCTGAAAAATATGATATTGCTTCAATGAGAAAAGTTCTCCATTGTTTTAACGCAAAAGAAAATGAAGAAGTAATATCAAAACTTCCAAATTATTTAGTTGAAAATGGAATTTTAGTATTAGGAGCTCTTTGTGAACAGACTCCTTTTCAAGCAGAATATAAATCTAAAATACTAAATGAGATAGAAAAAAGTATTTCAAAGGGAAAAAAATTTCATAAAAAATATGTTGTCCATGATAAAGAATTGGAGAAAATGTTGAAAAATAATGGATTAAGAATTCTTTCTTCTGAAAATTATTATGAGGAAATAACTTTGGGTATGTCCAAAGAAAAATGGAAGCTTTCTAATGCAAATATTAATCAAATTGAATTAATTGGAACTGAAAATAATTTTTTGACAAAACCAAATTCCTCGATCACAGATATTGAATTTCTTTCTAGATTGCGACAAGTTCAAGATCTAAATACTGGGGAAATAAAAATAACATTTGGCAACCCTTACATTTGGAGAAATAAGGTTTTTGTTTGTGAAAAGGATGAAAAATGAAAACGACAAATATGAAAAATTTGGTTGAGAAATTGAAGATTAATCAATTAGCCAGACCAATGACTGAAGGAGAAGTAGCTAATACATATCCTCTTTCTATACTGTCAAAATGGGATAGGTTTAGAAAAAAAGACTATGATCAAAATTTGTTGAATGTTCCAAAAAGCTATCCTCAAATTTATGTTCATATTCCTTTTTGTAGTTCTGGATGTTCATATTGTTTTTATGATACAAATGTTGGAAAATCGGTTGAAGAACAAAAAAGGTATACTGATAATTTAAAAAAAGAAATGGATTTGCGAACGGATAAGATATCTTCTTCGGTTTCTTGCGGAGCAAGTATCTATTTTGGGGGTGGAACACCCACAAGATTGAATAAAAATTTGCTGGGAGAACTAATTGATTATGTATCTCAAAGTTTCCCATTACAGAATGAGGGATCATTTACTGTTGAAACTAGTCCTGAAACATGTACTGCTGAAAAAGTTGAATTGTTATTACAAAAAGGCGTTAATAGAATAAGTATGGGAGCACAAACTTTGGAAGATAGGTTATTAAAAAAATTAGGTAGAGCACATTCTTCTCAACAATCACTTGATGCAATTAAACGATTGAGGGAGTCTGGAATTGCTATTTTTAATATGGATTTAATATATGGTCTTCCAAGCCAAACGGAAAGTTCTTTTTTGAGTGATGTGAGAACATTGGTTAGGAAGGGAGTTCCCGAATTTACATTGTATCATCTTAGAATTAACCCCTCGGCTCATTTAAGAGATTATGAAAATGATTTAGAAAAACAACTTTCTATGTTTGCCAATGCAAGAGATTTCTTAATCGATGCAAGATATAGTCAAACTCGACCCCTGCATTTTGTTAAAAAAGACTATTTGGCAAAGTCTAAAAAATATAAATCTGCACCAACTTCAGATCAAAGAAATAATCAGAGAAAAGGTTTTGTTCTTGGTTTTGGTTCTTCTGCAGTATCTCAAATTGGAGATTATCTTTTTAAAAATAAACAGGGATTAATTAAATATTCTTTGGCGGTAGAAAGTAAAAAAATCCCTGGTGAAAAACAATTTAAACTTTCTAAGAGAGATAATGAAGCAAGATGTCTTATCCAAAATTTAACTCAAAAAGGAAAACTTGATATTAAAGAATATCAAAAAAGATTTGGTAATTTAACTGTAGAAGTGGAAGGAAAGTTGACAAAAATTAGAAAACTAGGTTTCGTGGAATCTAAAGAGAGAAACAAATTAAAATTGACTGACGAGGGTTGGATTTGTGCAGATATGATAGAAAGATATTTTTATCCTTGATTGATTCTTGGGTGGTTCAACGATCTATCAGCAGTGTTTGGGAACGGGGGAACGGTGCGGTTATGGATAGGATTTTTGGGGAAGATTAAAAATAATTATTAATTTAGTTTGGAAATTTTGATAAATTTTTTATTTTTAATATCAAAACCTTTTTCTATTGTTTTCCATAATGCCCAATAAACAGCATCTATTAAATAAAGACCTTTTGTATTTAAATACAGTTTATTATGTTTTTGTTTAAAGTAATTTTTTAGTATCTTTTTTAATATCTCATCTTGCTGTCCTAATTTGGCAAGTTTCATAATTTCTTTTATTGCATCTCTGGAAAAGCCTTCTTTATAGTTTGTATATATTTCTCTTAAATTATCGCTTATTTTTTTGTCAATATTTTTTGGATATTCATAAAGTAAAGAAATAGGAAATTCATTATTTAAAATATTTTTTTTGTATTTTGTAAGATTTTTAGAGTTTTCATATATTAAAAATAAATTGTTCGTTCTAATCGTTCCTCTTGCACTTGGTCCAATAGCAAATAGTGTTTTGCCTTCAAATTGAGTTAAAGATTCAAGATTGGCTTTAAATCCTTTTTTGACAAAGTATATTGGCCAAATTAGGGGATTAAAATTCAATGATTTAAAAATTTTTAATTCTTCTTTTCTAAGATCAATTACTTCTTTAAAATTCCATTGAGAAACCTCTTTTGTATATTTTCTTCCCATAAATTTTGAATAGATGGTATATATCGAAATTTTATTAATATTAAATTTTTTTATCAATTTTTTTATATAATTTTTTTCTTCTAAAAATGCATTTGTATTTTCAACCATGAAATCTATATTTATATTTTTTATTTCTTTTTCATGGAGAAATAATATCATTTTTTCTATATCTTCTTTTGAATAGTATAACCCTTTCCCTTTTGCGGGTTTTCTCCAGAGTTTAATTTTTTCGCTGTAGGAAGATTGTAATCCTAAGCTAATATGTAGAATTCCGGGTTTAAAAAATTTCAATAAAATTTCAATATGTTTTTTATATTCTATTCCGGGTCTTAATT
Source organism: Candidatus Pacearchaeota archaeon (assembly GCA_023133415.1). Lineage (GTDB taxonomy): Archaea > Nanobdellota > Nanobdellia > Pacearchaeales > GW2011-AR1 > JAGVXH01. The sequence goes on along the minus strand of JAGLWM010000003.1, from coordinate 29,380 downwards.
CTATAGCAAATTGTTTCATATCTTCTAACATAAAATTATTTTTAAGAGAAGTTAACATTTTTTCAAAAAATATTTCTGGTATAAAATTGGGTGTTCCTCCTCCAATAAGTATACTTCTAATTTTAGTTTGTCGTTTATAAAGTTGACCATATAATTTTATTTCTTCGATTATCAAATTTGAAACTTCTATGATGTGTTCATTTGTCAATTTAAGGTAGGGGCAAATTTTACACTGTAATGGACAGAAGGGAAAATGTATGTAAATATTTCCTTCATTTATTTTTTCTTTTGATATTAGATTATTTAGTTGAGTAGAATCCGATAAATTATTTTTTGACCAATATCTAAAAGGAGGAAAGTAAACATCAAAATTCATTAAATCTTTTTCGTTTAATAAATCATGATTTTCTTTCATAATAAATTATAAATATAATTTTCTTTATAAGTTTTTGTTTTGTTGATTTAGAAGAATCGAAAAGTTTATTGGATGTATTATTCAATAGAAGATATAAAATTGTTTAGTCTCAAAGCGTTTTATTCGCCCCCATCATGGGGCTTCGATTACGAGCTCGGAGGGAATCTACTCACAATTCACTCTAAAATTTTTCTGATAATTTGAATTAAAAGAAATCAGAAAAATTCGAGCAAATTGTTCGCCCCCATCATGGGGCTTCGATTACGAGCTCGGAGGGAATCGAACCCCCATCGTCAGGGCCGAAACCTGATATTCTATCCATTAAACTACGAGCTCTGGGTGATATATTAACTTGGAATTAACTTATAAAATTAACTGCTTGATTTTTTCTTCTGAGATTTCTTTTATTTCTCCTGACTTTAGGTTTTCTAATTTTATGTTTGCTATTGAGATTCTTTTGAGTTGGTATATTTTGTAGTTAAGTTTTTCGAGGACTCGGCGGATGATTCGGTTTCGGCCTTCTTGGATTGAGACATGAAAGGTGTTGTTTTTGATGTTGGAAATTGTGGCGTAGAATTTTCGGTCGTCTATGAGGATACCTGATTTTAAATTGGTGATGTCTTGTTTTTTGAGGATTGGTTCGGTTCGGACTTGGTAGGTTTTTGTGATGGCATGTTTTGGGTGAGTGAGTTTTTGTATCAAGTTGCCGTCGTTTGTTAGGATAAGGAGGCCTTCGGACATTGCGTCGAGTCTGCCTACATGGTTTAGGGTTGGGATATTTTTTGAGATTGATTTTAGATTGTAAATTGTTCTTCTGTTTTTGGGATCGTGTTTTGTTACGAGGATACCTTTTGGTTTGTTTAGGATGAAGTAGGATTTTATGTTTGATTTTTTGAGAGGGGAGTCGTTAATTGTGATTTTGTCTTCTGGATTTGCTTTGTCGCCGAGTTTTGCTATTTTGTTATTCAGTTTTACTTTTCCTTGTTCTATTAATTCTTCGGCTTTTCTTCGTGAACAATAACCCGAGTTGGCGATGATTTTTTGGATTCGTTCCATGTCTTTATTTGGTTACGGGTTATTTTAAGGTTTCTCATTAATTTTAAATAGTCTTTTTGTGGTTGGTTGTTATGGGTAAGGATAAGAAGCTTTCAAAGGAAGGATTGACGGTTAAGAAAGAAGATAATTTTAGCGAGTGGTATCAGCAGTTGATAATTAAGGGCGAGTTGGCGGATTATACGAAAGTGTCTGGATGTATTGTTTTTCGTCCTAAGTCGCAGTGGATTTGGGAGAGGTTTGTTAGGGTGACGGATGATTTGTTTAAGGAGTCTGGGATTGAGAATGTTAGTTTTCCTTTGTTTATTCCGGAGAGTTTGTTGATAAAGGAGGCGACGCATGTTGAGGGGTTTGTGCCGGAGGTTGCTTGGGTGACGCATGCTGGGAATAAGAAGTTGAGTGAGAAGTTAGCGATTCGGCCGACGAGTGAGGCGATTATTTATGATAGTTATGCGAAATGGATTCGGAGTTATAACGATTTGCCGATGAGGTATAATCAGTGGAATTCGGTTGTGAGGTGGGAGTTCAAGAATCCGGTGCCGTTTTTTAGGACGAGGGAGTTTCAGTGGAATGAAGGGCATAGTGTTTTTGCTACGGAGGTGGAGGCTAAGGCTGAAGGGGATGATATTTTGGGGATGTATGAGAAGGTTGTGAGTGAGATGATGGCGCTTCCGAGTGTTCGTGGATTTAAGACTGAGAAGGAGAAGTTTGCTGGGGCGGTTTCTTCTGAGAAGTTGCATTATATGACTGATAGCGGTAGGGTTATCGAAGGGCCGTGTTTTCATTATGATGGTCAGAATTTTTCGAAGGCGTATGATATTAAGTTTACTCGTGAGGATGGGGAGGAAGATTTTGTTTATCAGAATACTTGGGCTGTTTCGACTAGGATGCTTGGGACGATGTTTACTATTCATTCGGATAATAAGGGCTTAGTTATTCCGCCGAAGTTGTCGAAGAATAAGGTGGTGATTGTTCCGATTTTGTTTGATGATTCGAAGAGTGATGTTTTGGCGAAGGTTGAGGAGTTAAAGGAGGAGTTGAAGGATTTTGCTCCGTTGACTGATTTAAGGGAGGATGTTTCGCCTGGGAGGAAGTTTAATAGTTGGGAATTGAAAGGTATACCGCTTAGGATTGAGTTGGGACCGAAGGATTTGGAGAAGGGTCAGGTCGTTGTTGTTAAGAGGAATACGGGGGATAAGATTGAGATTAAGTTTGGGGATTTGAAGAGTGAGGTTGTTAGGTTGCTTGATGAGATGCAGGATGAGTTGTATGAGGCTGCGAAGAAGTTGCTGGAAAGTCGGATGAAGAAGAGTGAGGATGCGGAGGAGGTCGTGAAGTTGGTTAAGGAGGGGAATATGGTTTGTGTTCCTATGTGTAAGAGTGAGGATTGCGAAGATGGATTGAAAGAGATTATGCTTGGGTTGAAGACATTGTTTGTTGATTCTGATGGTGGAGATGTCGAGGGGAAAAAGTGTCTAGTTTGTGGGAAGAAGGCGGAGTATTGGGTTTATGTTGGGCGGACGTATTAATTTTAATTTTTAGCGAAAATTTTGTCGTGATAATTTTTTTATGTGCGCTTGCACACTGCAAAAATTCTAACTTAAAAATTTTCTGCTGAAAATCAAAATTGCTTGGCGAATCCGTTTATCTAAATCTTTATAAATTCTGGAAATGTGTTTGAATTATGGTTGAGATTTTGAAGCGGTCGAAGGATATTAGGAAGTTAGGAGAGGGTGATGTGTTTTTTATTAATGGGAAGGAGATGAAGGTTGATAAGCAGTATTTGTTTCAGGATCATGGGGATACGAAGGAGATGATTATTGAGATGTTTAATCCGGAGAATGAGAGAGAGTATCAGGTTCGGTATTTTGATGATCAGGTTGAGAGTTCGATTGAGATTTATGAGTTGATTGAGGATTTTCAGTATGTTCGACGGGAACCGAAGAATGTTGCGTGGTAGCGATTGTTTAGGTATTTGGTATTAGGGCGCTTCGCTGTTCGGTATTCGGGTTTTTTGTTGCGCTCTGAGTTCGCGCTGTTTTGGGAGTGTTTCTGGATTTTGAATTGAAGGGGAAAGATTATTTTTTAGCAATTTTCCAGAAATGATTGAAATATGCTTTATATGAATCTGCGATTTTTTTACTTGTAATTAAAATATTAAATGTAGGTTTTTCCCAGATTGTGATTAAAATTTTATTATTGCAAATTAAGGTGGTTGTTGGGCTTAGTAAATTTTTAGAAATATATTTGAATTGCGAGTTTTTTGATTTTTTGATTTTTCCTCGCAAATCTTCTCTTACAATAACTTTTTCTTTAATTTTATTTTCTTTTAATCTCCTAAGATATTGTTCGGAATATTCTGGGTAATTAATTTGAACCTGTCCTTGTTCTCCTAATATAAAGAATTTTTTGTTATCTTTAAATATTTCATTCGTGACGGTTTTTAATCCTGCGAACTCTTTGTAAATATCAACCTTAATTTCCTCCTCATACGTTTGATTTTTTATTTGTTCTAAATAGGGAAGTATTTTTCTGAATGAAATTTCTTTTTCTTTGATTTCCTCCAAGATTTTTTCAGGATTTGAAGAAGAATAATATTTTACATTGTTTTTCAGTTTAAAATTAACTAAACCTCTATTAGTTAATTTTTCAATGATGTAATAAACAAGAGTTCTTTCTATTTTTGTCTCTCGGGATATTTTTGTCGCAGTGGTTTCGCCTATTTTCAACAAGGCTAAATATATTTCTGTTTCTTTTTTATCAAAATTAAGTTCTTCAAGGGTTTTTTTTACAATTTCTGTATTCATATTTTATAAAAGAATTTATGGTTTTTAAAAGTTGTGAAAAAAATTTAACAACATAGATATAAATACAGAATTTACTTGAGGGTAAGATGAGATATAAAACCTTAACAAAAAAACTAGAAAGTGTAGGGGTTTCAATAGCTCTCCTTGGAATGTTAGGAATCTTTGCTGCAATACCCATTGGTAGTTGCCATCAAAAACAACCAGAGATTGTTAAAAAATATTATAATGCAGTTTCAACCATTAGATATTTTGAAGATAAAAGAGAAGATTTATTTTCAAAACGTTCTAGATATGGGGCTGGTTATGAAATAAAATACGTCCCACGGAATTTGGAAAGGCAAATGAATACAACTAAACCCCTATTAGAAGAAGTTGCAAAAGGATATTCAAAAATAATAGAAAACCTCCAAGGAGAAGTTAGGGAGATGAGAGAAAATGATATATCTCAAGCGTATTTTAGTTCTGTCGAGAAGGCGGGAAAAAATGCGTGGTGGACTTTAATTGGATCTGTCATAACAACTCTCACGGGAACTCTTTGCCTTGTACCTGAAGTAGGAAAAACAAAAAAAATGAAACTTAGGGAAATTGTAAAAGAATAAAATAAATTTGATTCTAAAGGATATAAAATATCTTCTGGAATATACGCAGTCATCCCTAAATTAATTGAAGTGGTTGAAGTCAAAAAAAATGGAAAAACAAAAACTTGTTAAAGTATACAAAGCGGAAAACGGTTTTAGAGTGAACTGGCCTACTGGATTGTTTGGTTTAGTTAAGGGGAGAGATGTATTTTATTCTAAAGGATTTTCTGGAACTAAACTTCCCAAAGATAGATTTGTGGTAGTAGAAGGTCCTGCTATCTATGATTCAAATGAAAATTTACTTTTACCTAATATAAATTGTCATCCGAGAGTTAGACCTGACTATAATTTGCTTGATGTGAGAGGTCAAGAGAAAGAAGCTATGAAAGTTTGTAAAGATAGGGCTTATGAAATAGCTAGGGAAAAAGCAGGAAGTAGGTACGACATAAAACAATTGGAAAGAATAGTTGGTTTTATATAAATAATAGAAGATAAATTTAAATGAGTTTTCTGTGCTAGAAGTTATTTAATATTATTAAAAATCAAAACATTTATATATCGTTGGTAACCATTAGTTTATTTATGGTAATCCAATCGAGCAAGAGAAGTGATACGGCGGTTCGGATTAGTCGGTGGTTGGATGAGGCGATTGAGGGTTATATTTCTAGTAAGAAGATTCGGGTGGAGTTTCCTTCTAAGAGGAATTTCGTTGATAGTGCTGTGATGAAGTTTTTGGAAGAAAAGGGAGTGGGGTTGAATGAGTAAATGTTGGGAATTAAATGGGAGATGGAGGTTTTTATGGATAAGTTAGAGCGCGCGCGGAGAATGTTTCGTGAGCTTGAGTCGTGTGGCGTTGGACATGCTGCAGAGATTGCTAGGCGGACGTTTTTTATTGAAGATAGTCTTGCGACTATTAGAGGATAGAGGTGTCAGGTAAATGTTGTGTGGTTTGTCTGCGTTTATTTGAGAGTAAAGGGGCGGGGTTGATGAGAAATGGGGTTTCTCGAGAGATTTGGTGTTGGTTGTTTTTGGAAGCATTGGGTTTTTAGAGATGTTGCCAATTTGCCGGTTAGACTTGTAGGAGTAGGAGATTTCGAGGTTTAGGTTGGTGAGGATTTTGAGTTGTTTTAGGAGTTTGGATTTTGAGAGGATGGAACGGGGAAGGATTATAACAAATAAGAAGATGGGGTATATTTAAGGATTTTTGTTGCCTAGAATTTCTGTGATACTTTTTTCTTTTATGTTTCCTACTGTTAATTCTGGGTAATTTTCGTGGAACATTTCTTCACATCCTCCAACATATCCATCATGACTAATTCTTATAGCCCGTGTTAAAGTTTCTGGAATTGGAATGAAATTTAAAATTATTTTTGAATTATTTTCTTTTTCTTCTTTATTAAAAATAACTCCGTATTCATCAATTAATAAATTGTCAACATTGATTATTTTTCTTTTTACTAATAAATCCATTAAATCTTTTTGTGTATCATAATCTGACTTTAAAAGAATCTCTAAATTTTTTGTCTTTGAAAAATCAACTGTATTTCCTATTTTAATATTTTCATAAATATCTGCAATTTCCGAATTATCTAATCCCAAATTTCCTTCATCATGAATTGTTTTAACATAAGGAGAAATCAAAAAATTATTTATTCCTAATTGGTTCATTTCTTGAATTGTTTCTTTAAGAGTATTTTTATTTGGTTGCATTAAAGTATAACTAATAAAAATTTTATTTAATAAATTTGGAGCAGTTTCTTTGATTTCCTGGAGATTTTTATAAGCTCTTTGGTAATTTCCTTTTCCTCTGATAAAATCATGTATCTGCTCTGTGCCGTCTATACTAATATCTAAATAATCAGGATTAAGTTCATTTAATCTTTTTATTTTTTCTTCATTAAATAGCGTGGCATTTGTAACTAATCCATAACGTAATTTTGGATTTTTCGCTTTTTTATCCTGAAAATATTTTAAGAGTCCACTTGTTTTTTCCCAAGCCAATAACGGCTCTCTCCCAACATTCCCAAAAGTTAATGCTCCCAAATCAATTAATTCATCAAAAGTATTTTTCCATTCTTGAATGCTTAAATCATCATTTGGATTAGAATAACCAACATAACAATGTTTACAATTAAGATTGCATAAATTATTTACAAAATAAGAAACTTCTAAAGGTCTGTTTAATAAATCTACTTTTGCGAAATTCTTTCCTTTTTCTATTTCCCCGTTACTTCCTAAAAATCCTACTGCCATTTTATTTCCTCACTCCAAACTCTTGCATTTGAGAAAGTAATAATTCTAAATTCTTAATTGTAGTTTCATAAAGAGGTTTAACATTTTCACTAACTTCGGGCAATAACTCCTGATATTTTCTTATCCCTGCTTCCACATCTACATACAAAACTTTTTTATAAATTTCCCCAATTCCTGCATTACTTCCTGAAAATCCCATTGCCATCTTATACTCTCCCTTCCAAATCTTTAATCATTTCTTGTTTTAGTTTCCCTAATCCAGTAATTGCTTTTTGATAAAATTTCCTTGCTTCAACTTGTTGTTCAGAAATATTTTCATACAAAGATTTATATTTATTAATTCCTGCTTCTACATCTATCAAAAGAAATTTCCTATAAGCTTCTCCTACTCCTCCGCTACTTCCTGACCATCCTATTGCCATTTTATTTTTGTCTCCTTAATTTAATTACTATTATTAAGTATTAAACCAAATTAAAGGTTTTGATTAAATTTTACTAAACTAAGTGAAATAATATAATGAATTTTAAGTTAATTAGTAAACTTTAAAAACATCTTACTCTTTATCAAAATATGCAGGAATTAAAATTAGATAAAATTGATAAGAAATTGCTCAGTTATATTTTCCATAACTTTAGAACTCCTATAACTCAGATTGCGAAAAAACGCAGAATTTCAAGAGAACAAGCAGAATACAGAATTAAGAAATATGAAAAATCCGGATTAATTGATAAATATCTTGCAGGAATTAATTTACATGCACTTGGTTATGACAAAAATTATATTATTAAACTAAGGGTGAAAAATCCTCAGATAAAAAAATTAGCTGAAATAAATAATCTGAAAAACATTTTAATCTTCACGCGAATATTTTGTTATGGACAATGGGATTATATGATTTCTATTTTTACAAAAGACAAAAAAAATATTTTAGAACTTATTTCTTATCTTTATGAATTATGGAAACACGAATTATTGGACTATGAAATTCTTGAGCCAATTGAAACCCATTATTTTCCATTAAAAATTTTTGGTAAAATAGAACACGATAAAACCTTAAGTTATACAGAAAGCAAACCAATTATTTTAGATGACTTAGATAAAAAAATATTATATATTCTTGCAAAAAATGCAAATATAAAAATTGTTGAATTAGCACACAAAGTTAAATCAAAAATTGAAACAATAAATTATCGTTTAAAACGTATTGAAAAAAATATGATTCTTGGTTATAGAATTTTTCTTAATCTGGATGTAATTGGGTATAATTTAACTTTAATGAATATCAAGATGAATAATTTATCTAAGTTGTTTCAAAATAAATTGTTGGTTTATGCTAAACAAAGAGACAGGGTGCACGCCTTTTCATTAAATATTGGAAAATTTAATACAATGTTTCAAATAATTTATAAGCATCCTGAAGAGCTTAAAAGAGAAATTAATAAAATAAAGGAAACTTTTGCAGAAAATTTAATTGAATACGAATTAGTTGATATTGAAAAAGAATTGGGTCCTAAGATGTTGCCTGATGTTTTTTAAATCGGTTTAATATTGTTTTTTTGTTTGGCGTTTTTATTGAATGAAAATTTTTGTCCAGCAATTCTTCTTTTTTCATTTTGCCCCATGACTTTGCTTCTTGTGTGGTTGTGCCTTGAGTCGGATGTTGTGTGGTTTGTCCTTATTTGAGAATTTTTGCGGCTTCGTCAATGATTTTTGCGATTGTTCGTAGGGTTCTGTTGTCATAGTTTTGGTCCTTTTGGGGAACTGCTTCTACTATGTCGATGGCTTTTAGGGATTTTATATGGAGTAATCTTTTTAGGATGTAGAAGAATTCTTTTGATGTAAGTCCAGCTGGTTCTGGATAGTTGACTGCTGGTGCGAAGGCTGGGTCGAGTGCGTCGATGTCGATTGAGATGTATAGGTTATGGTTGTTTGCTTTTTCCGTTATGTAATCTGCTGCTGTCTCCATATTTAGAATTTCGTTGAAGATTTTTATGTTGTGTTTTATTAGGAATTCTTGTTCTTCTGGTTCGATTTTTCTTGCTCCGATTAGAATTATTTTTTCTGAAGGGAATCCGTCTTCGATGATTGCTCTTAAGAATTCCTCGTGTGTTGGTTCTTGGCTTGGTGGCATGCAGTCTGCGTGGGCGTCGAATATTATTAGGAATGGATCATGTGTTGTCTTTTGGAAGGCCTTGAAGATTGGGTATGTTATTGAGTGGTCTCCTCCGATGAAGACTGATTTTTGATTTTGGTTGAAGATTTGTTTTGCTTTTTTATAGAGAAGGTTTTGGGATTCTTGGATGTTGTCGTTATCTAGTATGATTTGTTCTATTGAGTGATTTGTGAATTTTGTGATTTCTTGTGGTGTTTTTTCTGGACCTTTTAGTCCTAGTGCGTTAATCCTATTAGTTGAATACAGTTTCATTCTATTATTTTTGTTTCCAGTTTTTTATATCCGAAAAAATCGGTTGTGTAATTGTAGGCGCCTGCGTTTATGAATGTTATCTCGTCTCCGACTTTTGGGTCTGTTAGTTTGACTTTGTATCTGAAAATGTCGTCTCGTGTTGGAGAGTTTCCTTTGAGAAGATAATATTGTCCTTCCTGTTCTTCTGGGATTTCTTCTTTAACGAGCATTTTTGTTTCGGTTAGGACGTTGTCTAGGGCGCAGTTGTAGATTGTTGTGTTTAGGATGATGTTGTTTTCTTGGATTTGGATTATGTTTGTGCGGAGTTTGATCGGCGGAGCTGCTAGGAATCTGCCTGGTTCGATTATTGTTTGGATGTTATATTTATCTAGGAATTCTTTTGCATTGGATATTTTTTTGAGAATGTATGGCAGAGTTGAGTTTGTGTAGGATTTGTATTGGACAGGGAGTCCGCCGCCTAGGTTGAGGATTGAGATTGTTGAAAGTGTTTCTTGTGTTAGGGAGTCTTGAAGTTCTTCGACGATTTCCCATTCGGATGTGTTTTGAGATTTTCGGTGGATGTGGATTCCAAGTTGGTTTATTTGGGGATTATTTTTTAGTTTTGAGATTAGGTCGTTTACTTTTTTGGAGGGCATGCCGTAGACGAAATATTTTCCGGTGCCGATTCTGTGTTCTTGGAATTTCATTCTTAGAGAAAGATTTATTTTTATATTTGTTTCTTCTGTGGCTTTTAGAATTTTTTCTAGATCTAATTCATTGTCGATTACAAAGGTTGTAATTCCTTGGCTAATTATTTCTTTTAGTTCTTCTATGGATTCTGCTTGGGTAAAGAATGAAATTTTGGTTTTGTCTTTTATCATGTTTATTTCTTTTTTTGCATGAATGGAAAAATGTACGGTTGTCGGTTTGTTTTCAGGAATGTTGAGTTCTTGGAGGATGTCGCCGATTTGTCGGTTGGTTTTGTATGAGTAGGAGATTTTTAATCCTAAGTCTTCTAGGACTTTGATTTGATCTAGGAGTTTGGATTTTGAGAGAGAAAAATATGGGTTCATTTTAGCAATCCTTCTTTTTTCATTTTTTAAGCCTTTTTATTATAGAAACATATTTGCTATAATTATCTTTAATAATTTCTGGAGATATTCGTTGATAGTAAATGGGGGAAGAAGAGCCATCTTCTTTAAAAATTAACTTTTTATCAATTAAGTCAAATTGTGGGGGAGTCTGATCTTTTTTTATTCCGATATATTGAAATAACTCTAGACTACCAAGAGGCATTTCTCGAAAAACAATAAAATTAAAATCACCAGGGGAAATAGCGGTATTTTTAATTACTAAAGCTAAATCATCTCCTTTGGAGCTTTTACATCTGACAATGTCTTGTTCGGCGAGACAGCCCACTTCTTCGACACTTTCTAATTCGGTTATTTTATAATTTTTCATGAGCTTGGTTATTTTTTAGTAGTCCTTCTTTTTTCATTTTATCCAGAGTTGAGGTTATTAATAGTGGAAATGTTATGCAGACATCTCCATTTACTGTTGCGGCTTGTCCATCGTCCTTGATTTTGCCCCATGACTTTGCTTCTTGTGTGGTTGCGCCTGACATTGAGCCGGATGTTGCATGGGATGTTGTCATGTAGATTGCGTAGTCGAGGCCGCCGGAGAGGAGGGCAGCGAATACTGCGTAGTGTTTTGAGATTGAACCACCTAAAGAGATTAGTCCTTTTTTTTCGTCGAATGAGAGGTCTGTTACTATTCTTTGCATGTCGAGGATTGTGTCTACGATGAAGTCTGGGTTTTTTTGTTGGAACATGAAAAGTTGAAATCCGAATGAGGAATCGGCTATTCCGGGGCAATAGATTGGGATGTTGTTTTTTGCGGCTTGGTGGAGGATTGAATTTTCGTCTTTGATTAGTATACCTATCTCGTGTAGTAGTTCTGATGTTGAGATTCTTTGCTTTTTTTGGTATACTTTGTTTAGGTATTTTATCATTTCGTCTTCGAATTTCATGTAGGACTCGGTTCGTATTATCAGGTTGCCGATTCTGTTTTCGCCTTTTTCGTGGAGTGCGGTGTCGTCTGCGTGGAAGGATGAGATTTCGAAGTCTATTCCTAAAGATTTCATAATGTCTTCTTCGATTGCGCCGGATGTTGTGATGAGGATGTTTGGGATTTTGAGGGAGCAGAGTTGTGCGAATAGCCCGCGTAGACCGGAAGTTACCATATTTGATGTGAAGGTTAGGAAAATTTTTGTGTTTGTCCTTTTCATTTTAAGGACGACTTTTGTTGCTTCGTTGAGTTCGATTGCTTGGTAGCCTAGATTTCCGAATGAGTCGACTAATTCTTCGACGGTCATGTCGGGTTTCCATAGAAAATCTTTAACTTTTTTCATTTTGAGAGAATTTTGAGAGTTATGACTAGGTTTTCTAGTAGCTGTGGATTGGGATTGCTAAACTCATGTTAGGTTGAGAGATTTTGGGTTTTTAAGAGTTTTGGCAAGGTTCTTAAGAACCATCCAGTAGGTGATTTAAGGTTTTCACACAGTATCTCTGGTGAGCTAAGTGTTTTGAAATTTAAATTATCATTTATATTTAATTCAAAGCTTTTGGTGCTCCGAATCTTCGTATAATTTCTGCAGATTGAGATCTAAAATTTTTATCAAAATACATAAATGAAATTCTAGGGTGTCTACCATAAAATTTATTGGATGCGTAAACTAATCCGTTAAATTCTGGAGACAATTTGGGATTGTCCACTTGTTCAGGATCTCCGACTAAAAATATTTTGCATCCTTGTCCAGTTCGTTCCATTAATTGTTTGATTTCAAATGGCGTGTAATTTTGAACTTCATCTACGAATATGATTTTATTTTCAAAAGTTCGTCCCCGTGCAAATTGTAGGTGTTCTATTTCTATTGCTGGAGTTTTTGCTGGCAGATAAAGATTTCCGATTTTGTCTTTGGCTCTTAATTCTGCTCCTGGCTCAATAGATTTTTTTGGATGTAGGAGTATTTCTCTAAATGGAAGAAATTCATCAATTCCGCAAAGGTTGTGGGCGTCCTCAAAACTTTTCATTCCTTGATATGTTTTTTCAAAAATATTTCCTGGCAAAAATCCCAATTTTCGATTTTCTTCTCCGATAATATCATTTGTTTTGAATAAAATTATTCCATTGTAGCTTCTTTTCTGTTCTGTCCCGAGAATTTGGTTAATTGCTGCTGCGTATGCAATTACTGTTTTTCCAGAACCAGATCCGCCCGTTATAAAACTTAATTCCACATCTTTACTAGTTAATTGATCCCAGCAAAGTTTTTGTTCGAGTGTTCTGGCTCTTAGTAAAGGTAGTTCTGATTTTATTTGTGCATTTCTGTTAAATTTTGTTAGTGAAATTTTATCGGTTGTGGAAAATCTTCCACTTGAATTATGTTCTTTTAATTCTTGCTGTACTTTGTAAACTAGTTGATTGTTAACTAGTATATATTGATGTCCATATAGTGAGTCTAGTCCTGTTTTTTCTAAGATCTCGTTTATTGTCATTTTGTCAGGATTATTATGATTTATGTTTATTAAACCAGATTTCAATGGAGTTATGGTGTATTTTAAAAAATCTGGAAAAGAAACATTTTTATTTTTTCTTTTTAATTGAGAGGTTTTTGCTGGACATCGAGTAATATATTCTGCTTCATCGGGTACATCTTTCCAGCTTATTATTCCTCCAGACGGTAGTATTATTTGTCCGTTTTGTTTTTTATTATAAAGTGTTTCGTCCATCATCTGGTTAGTCCATTTAAGAACATTTCGGAGCTCGTAATAATTTGAATCTTTTGTGTTAGTAGCTCTTTCTTCTAATTCTTTAAAATCTATATATACAATATTATCTTCTGCTATTCGCGCTAATCCTTCTTCTCCTGCAGAAGCTAGAATGTCTGATTCAACCTTATATATTTTTCTCATTCTTTTCTTCTTGATAAAATTTTGTTAACAATTGATATTCTTTTTTTGTGGCTCGTCTATATTTTGCACCGTAATGTTTTAAGTTTCTTTCTGGTAAGATAATGGTATATTTTAATTTGTTTGCTAATTCTTTGCCCGCAGTAATTTTTTGAATATTTTTTCGTATTACGGGATTTTCTGCAAGGGAGAGGCTCTGATAGTTTAATATTTTTTTGTAGAATGTTTCATAATTATGTTCTACAGCTTTTTTGCCTATATTATAAAGTAAAGAATATACCTGATTTTCTTCAGTTTCGGAAGATGTAATACTTAGAGCATTATCTAATCTTTCTAAAAGTGAAAGTTTTTTACTCATGAAATTATTTGGGGATTTCTCTTTATAAGTATTTATTGTGTTAATTGTATGATATTGCTTTTGAATTTTTCGAAATCGGAAATCGGAACCATTGCACCCGTTGCTTTTTCGTGTCCGCCGCCCGTTGCTCCTAATATGTTTTCTATTGCGGTCTTTGTTATTTTTAGTGCGTTTTTTCCTCGGACTGATATATTGGCTTTTTCTGGTCGGAGGAATGCAACGACTATGAGTTTGTCTTTGTGATTGAATGCCAGGCGGTTTGAGATTTCGGATGACATTGAGGTGTTGCCTGAATAAGTGAAGAAGAGAAGAGAAGATTTTTTGTCTAGTTGTGCTTCTGCTTTTTGGATTTGTTTTTGGAAGAATGCTTCGAGTTGATTGACTCGTTTGTGGAATTGCTTGGTGTAAGGGTTTTCTTCGAGGAGATCGTATGGGGTTGTGGCTTTGAAAAGATATTTGATTAGTTTGAGGATGTTTGTTGTTGTGTCCATCAGGCCGAAGTTTAGCATTCTTGCAATTTTGCCGATTGTGGTTGTTTGGAGTGCGGTGAAGGCATCAGTATTTTTTGGTAGGAGGTCTGGGTTTTCTTCTGCGAATTGTTCTGCGAAGTCTGGCGTATAGACGTCTCCAATACATCCGATTATTGCGAGCCAGAGATCTTGCGGTCTGTTGAAGATTTTTTGCGCTATGAAGGAGATGGGTTCGGCCGAAGGGTGGGAGTTGTAGTAAGATGTTTTTTGGATTGTTTCTTGCGGGGTCTTGCTTTCGTGGTGATCTATCCAGAGTATTGGTACGCCTTTTTCTTCAGCATGGTCCGCGAATTCTTTGCTTAGTTCGGCTTTATCTAGGATTATAATTACGTCGGGATTTAGTTCATCGATTTTTTTTGTGTATTGTGCTTTCAGTTCAGGGAATGATTTTATTGCGACGCCTTTGCCACGGTCTAGTGCTCGGCGTAGGACTAGGAATGAGCAGAGCCCGTCGACGTCATTGTCGTAGAAGAAGAGTGGATTTTGTGAAGTTTCTAATTGGTTGCGGATTTCTTGGAGTTGAGTTGAGTTTAGCATGTTATTTTTTATGGGGTAAAAAGAGGATAGTATTTATATGTTATGCGAGATAATAATACTAAACTTTTAAAAACTTTGTTACAATTTTAAAAAAATGGTAGAGTGTTGGGTTATTATCATTATCATTATTTTGGTTTCTTTATCTGGTCTTTTTTCAGGTTTAACACTTGGATTACTTGGGTTAGATAAGACAGAGTTGGAGCGTAAGATTAAACTTGGTGATAAAAAAGCCAAGAAAGTATATAGTGTTCGTAAAAGGGGTAATTTGCTACTTTGTACTTTATTGTTGGGAAATGTGGCGGTGAATTCTGCTATTGCACTTTTTCTTGGGAGTATTGCCAATGGAGTTTTTGCAGGAGTAATTGCTACAGGTCTTATTGTTATTTTTGGAGAAATTATTCCGCAAGCAACCGTTTCTCGTTATGCTTTAACCGTCGGTGCTAAAACGGTTTGGATAGTTAAAGGCTTGATATTTATTTTGTATCCTATTTGTTGGCCAATTGCAAAAGTATTAGACAAAATACTTGGTGAGGAGATGCCAACAATCTGGTCGAGACATGAGTTAGAGGAAATTATTAGACTTCATGAAGATTCATCAAAATCCAGTATTGATTCTGACGAAGAGAAAATAATACTCGGTGCACTTTCCTTTTCGAAAAAAAATGTCGAAGACGTGATGACCCCCAGAATAGTTGTTTTTTCACTTGAAGTAGACGCCATCTTAACTGAAGAGATATTGAAAAATATTAAGGATTCAGGATTTACTCGTATCCCTATTTATAAAAAGAAAATTGATAACCTCGTCGGGATTCTTTATTCAAAAGACTTAGTCGGAGTTAAGAAAGGAGCGAAAGTAAAAGATATTTATAGAACAAATTTATTAGAAGTGACTAATAAGAAAAATTTAGATTCCGTTCTTAATCAGTTTATTAAAGAGAGAATTCATTTAGCTATTGTATTTAATAGATATAAGGAGTTTGTAGGAATTATTACCATGGAAGATATTATTGAGGAAATTTTGAGAAAAGAAATTGTTGATGAAGACGATAGGGTTGTAGATTTGCAAAAGGTAGCGAGGAAAAAAGTGAAAAAGAAAATTTCTAAAAAGAAATAGGTATTAATTTATTTTGCATTCTTCCACATTTTGTTTTTAACTAATATTTTTAAATATGGAATCGTTTCTTTTTCTATGAAATACATTTTGGGAGTTGAATCAACGGCGCATACTTTTGGAGTGGCTGTTTTGAATTGGGGCGGAAAAATTTTGTCAAATATTAAAGATAGTTATACGACTGAAAAAGGCGGGATGATTCCCCTTGAGGTTCGAAGACATCATAAAGAAGTTGCACCCGTAGTTTATGATGAAGCTTTGAAGGAGGCGGGTATTACCGAAGAGGAAATTGAAGCGATCGCTCTTTCAAATGCTCCTGGGCTGGCTCCGTGTTTGTTGGAGGGAATGGCTTTTGCGAAGAGATTGGCAAAAAGGTTGGGTGTACCTATTGTTGGGGTAAATCATTGTGTGGCGCATTTGGTTATTGGGGAGAGTGTTGGGGCGAAGGATCCGGTGATGCTTTATGCGAGTGGGGCGAATACGCAGGTTGTTGCATTTGAGGGTGGGAAGTTTCGAGTTTTTGGTGAGACGTTGGATTTGGGTGTTGGGAATTTTATTGATACGGTTGCGCGGAATATGGGGCTGGGTTTTCCGGGGGGACCGCGAATTCAACAGCTTGCTGTTGAATTTGAGAGGTCAGAGGTCAGAAATCAGAGGTCAGAAATCAGAGGTCAGAGGTCAGAATCTGGCTTGTTGGAGTTGTCGTACTCGGTGAAAGGGATGGATGTTTCGTTCTCAGGGATACAGACTCAGATTAGGAATTTGATTGAGAAGGGAGAGAATTTTGGGAGGATTGCTTATTCGATGCAGGAGGTTATTTTTGCGATGTTGGTTGAGGCGGCGGAGAGGGCGTTGGCGCATACTGGGAAAAAAGAACTTTTGCTTGGAGGTGGCGTCGCTTGTAATTCGAGGTTGCAGGAAATGTGCAAGATTATGTGTAAAGAGAGAGGGGCGAAGTTTTTTTGTCCGGATAGGGGGTTGTTGGTTGATAATGGGGCGATGATTGGGTATTTGGGGTTGAAGATGTATAAAGCCGGGATTTTTGAAAGGGATTTAGATAAAGTTGATATTTCGCCGAGGGAGAGAACGGATGATATTGAGGTTTTGTGGAAATAGAGTATTTTATGTGGGCACATTTTAGTGTTTGGTTGAATTTGTACCCCATATAGAATAAAGGGAAGATGTAGTTAATTTTAATAATTTGTTTATTATCGATAAAAGTATTATTAAGAAAAAAATAGCGAGGGTGAATAAGGAAATTTTTGAAAAGGTTGAGGAGAATTTTTTAGTTTGGTTTGATTAAAATATAAATTATAAGGGGTCGTGGAGAATAGCGAGGAAAAATAATATAAAAAATAAAAAAAGGAAAGAGTGTTTTATCTTTCCTGTAAATTTTCTTCCAGCTTTTTTTAGGGGATTTTACTTAGATGAACTTTTGATTATTTCTTTTAAAGTTCTGTAAGCCTCACTCCAATCTTTATGGTCCACCTCGTCACCTTTTGTATAATCATACTCACTTTCGTCTCGGTCATAAGTTCCACCATCAATCATTTCAGGTCCATTCATTGCTCGGTGTATATAACATGCCCAGTTGTTCTTATGTCCATGGTGCCAACCTGCAGTACAAATTACATAAGGCATCCCTACTCTTTGGCAAGTAGCGGCAACAACTAATCCATTTGGTCCTTCGTTAATCTCTTTTCTATATTCATGATCAATTGGAAAAAACAAATCTGTTATTACTCCATCTACTTTAAATTTCTCATTTCGTTCATATTCACCTAGAAACTTTTCGGCTTCTACGAATGTGGTGGCATAGTGCACGTCTACTTCTTTAATTCCGTTGAAAAAATTCTTAGCATCTGTTAAATGATTTTCATTATCTTCTATGACCAACATTTTTTCAAGTTTATTTTTATTTTCCATCTTATTTATACCTCCTTTCGGCTCTCTTTAAAGTCGCAACTAAGTTGCTCATTCTTGTTTGAATTTTTTTCTGATTTTTGTTTTCCATTTTCTTTTTTATCTTGTATTTACTTTATAGTAGGTATAGATTATTTTACTATTTAAATGTGATGTCCCCCTTAGGGGGAATATTTAAATACTTTAAAATCTCTGGGTTTTTATGGAAAAAATTTTAGAAGAAATTGGATTGACCCCTGGAGAAGCAAGAGTGTATCTGGCTTTACTTGAGTTGGGATTTAGCACAGTCAGTCCGATTAGTCAAAAAGCCAGAGTGTCTATATCTAAGATTTATTCTGTGTTAGAAGGATTGATTAGAAAAGGATTGATTAGTTCTATTGTTAAAAATAATGTGAAGCATTTTAACGCGGCGGATCCAGAAAGAATAATTGATTTTTTAGAGGAGAAAAAGAAGAAAATAAATGAAGAAGAAAATGAAGTTAGGAAAAAACTTCCTGAGTTAAGGAGTAAGTTGGCTCGGGCTGAAAAAAAACCTATTGCAGAAGTTTATGAGGGGATTAAGGGAATAAAAACCTTTTTTGAGGAAATGCTGAATGAATCAAAACGAGGAGAAATGAATTATGTTTTAGGAATTCCGAGAGAGGTTTCAGTGAAATATGAAGGATATTTTTTACATGATTGGAGCAAAAGAAGGATTAAGAAAAAAGTAAAAACTAAAATAATTTATAATTTTGATGCGAAGGATGTCGGAGAAAAAAGAGCGAAATTGAAATTAACTGAAGTAAGATATATGCCTAAAGAAATACAAACTCCTGCGTGGATAAATATCTACCAAAATGTTGTTGCAACAACTTATATGATGGGGGAGAATCCTTTTTGTGTTGTAATTAGAAATGAAAATATTGCAAAATCTAATTTAGCCTATTTTAATTTTCTTTGGAAACTTTCTAAGAAATGATTTTTTTATCGGTAGGAAGTTTTATAAAGTAAAATTTTGATTAGATTATACCAATGAGGGAGTTTTCCTGAGGATTACTTCTTAATTAAATAGGAAACGAAAATGGTATCAGTATATGATGTTATAGAGAAAGCGGCTAAGACCGGAAAGGTTGATAAGGGTGTAAACGAAGTAACTAAGGCAGTGGAGAGAGGAATTGCTAAGTTGGTTGTTGTTGCATCTGATATTGACCCAAAGGAAATAACGCAGCATTTGCCTATTCTTGCTAAGGATAAAGGTATTAAGTTTGTCGAGGTTGATTCTAGAGAGAAATTAGGAATTTCTGTTGGAATTAATAGGCCTACGGCGGCAGTTGCTGTTGTTAAAGAAGGCGATGCTAACTTATCAGGTATTGGAAATTAGGTATTGGGGCTGTTGCGCATTTCGTACGCGCTTCGGAAATAATAATCGAAAATGGTAAAGATAGATAAACAGGAGAAGAAAAAGGCAAGTGGATCGAAGGGTTCGGAGAGATTAACTGAGGAGGGTGCGGTTCCGGCGATTGTTGAGGCTTGTGTTGCTCGAGGTGGAACTAGGGGAGAGGTTACTCAGGTTAGTTGTAAGATTTTGCAGGGGAAGAATCGAGGGAAATCGATGAGGAGGAATGTTAGGGGTCCTGTGAAGAAGAGGGATATTTTGATGTTGAGGGAGACTGAGATTGAGGCGAGGCGGATGGGAAAGAGAGTCCAGAGGGGGAGTAAATAAAAATGGCGAATATTTTCATTCGGTATTCGGTATTCGGTATTCGGTATTCGGAAATAATTGGGCAACTAAAAGGGGAAATTGAAAATGCCAGTTTGTAGTTTTTGTAAAAATAGTTATGAGTTTCCAAAAGGGACTACGGTTGTTCAGAAGGATGGTTCTGTGAGGTATTATTGTAGTTCGAAATGTCGGAAGAATATGGAGATGGGGCGGCTTTCTAAGAAGGTTAAGTGGATTGTTAAGAGTGATATTGTGAAGGCTGGGAAGGCGAAGTATGCGGCGAAACTTTAAATTTCTAATTTATCAATGACGATTTCAATTCTTAAAATTAATTTAGCCATAAATGAACTAAGAAACAATTATATCTAAAAAATTAATTTTCATAAATTAAAGATTGTTGTGTTTGCTCTCTGTTCTGTATAAAACAAATGTTTTTCTTTTATATTTGAATTGGGCTCCGGACAATACCGATTTCCCTTCTGAACTATTATCCGGATGTCTTATAGTCCCATTGTAAGTGTTATTTTTTCCTACCATTGGACTCAAGAGAACGCCCTCTCCAAATAATATTGCTCCTATCCGGCGTCTGTTTTCTAAATTAGGAAAAGGCTGATAATCTCGAGGTAATTTGTTTAATTCTTCTCTTAAAACATCAATTTCTTCGAAAGTATTGACAGAACTCAAGACTATTTTTTTTAAATCCATTTTTTTATTAGTATTGGTTTATTTTTAACTATTTATATATTCTAAAATATATCTTAAAGTATTTTAA
This sequence comes from Candidatus Pacearchaeota archaeon, assembly GCA_023133415.1. Classification (GTDB taxonomy): domain Archaea; phylum Nanobdellota; class Nanobdellia; order Pacearchaeales; family GW2011-AR1; genus JAGVXH01. The sequence continues at coordinate 8,971 of JAGLWM010000003.1, read as the reverse complement.
TCTTTTTCCCGCTCAATTTTTAGTCTAATTTTTTTATCAGCGTCGACAAATTTAATTTTTGTTACCTAAATGTTTATAAACTGAAAGAGTTTTTTGATGTTGTGAAGGGGAATTTATTATGAGTGATAAAAGTTATTCGGCGCAGGATATTAAGGTTTTGGAAGGACTTGAGGCGGTTCGGAAGAGGCCTGGGATGTATATTGGTTCTACTGATAAGTACGGGTTGCACCATTGTGTTTACGAGGTTGTTGATAATTCTGTTGATGAGCATATGGCTGGTGTTGGAGATGAGATTAGGGTGACGATTAATAAGGATGGTTCGATGGTAGTTGAGGACGATGGGCGTGGTATGCCTGTTGATTTGCATCCGGTTTATAAGAGGCCAGCGATGGAGATTATTGTGACGAAGCTTCATGCGGGTGGGAAGTTTGATAATAAGGCGTATGCGGTTTCGGGTGGTTTGCATGGCGTTGGTATTTCGGTTGTGTCGGCTTTGTCGAAGGATATGACCGTTGAGGTTCGGAAGGAGGGGAAGATTTATTCTCAGAGTTATAGAATTGGGGTTCCTGTTAGTGATTTGAAAGTTATTGGGAGTTGTGGGGCTGGAGAGCATGGGACGAAGGTTACGTTTATGCCAGATGATAGTATTTTTACGACGATGGATTTTGATTATAAGACACTTGCGACCCGGTTTAGGGAGACTTGTTTTTTGAATGCTGGGTTAAAGATTATATTTAAGGATTTAAGGGGCGAGGAGATTAGGAGTGATTCGTTTTGTTATGAGGGTGGTTTGATTGAGTTTGTGAAGTGGTTGAATAAGACGCGGAAGCCGATTCATCAGAAGCCGATTTATTTTAAGAGGGAAGAGAATGGGACTATAGCTGAGGTTGCGATTCAGTATAGCGATTCTTTTAATGAGAATATCCAGGGTTTTGTGAATACGATTAATACGATTGAAGGTGGGACGCATGTTGTTGGATTGAAGACGGCTTTGACTCGGGTAATCAATGATTATGGGACGAAGAAGGGGACGTTGAAAAAAGGGCAGAAGTTGATGGGGAATGACGTTCGTGAGGGGATTACTGCTGTGATTTCTATTAAGATTTCGGAGCCACAGTTTGAGGGACAAACGAAGACGAAGCTCGGGAACGGGGAAATTAAGGGAATTATTGATTCGATGGCGACGATGGCCTTGACTGATTTTTTAGAGGAGAATCCTGCTGTTGGTAAGGCGATTTTGATGAAGGCGACTGCTGCTTTGAAGGCTAGAGAGGCTGCGAAGAGGGCTAAGGATTTGGTTCGGAGAAAGAATGCATTGAGTATTGGAAGCGGGTTGCCCGGGAAGTTGGCGGATTGTTCGAGTAAAAAGAAAGAGAATACGGAGCTTTATATTGTTGAGGGAGATTCTGCTGGTGGTACTGCTAAGGGTGGACGGGATCGTGAGACTCAGGCGATTTTGCCTTTGCGTGGAAAGATTTTGAATGTTGAGAAATCGAATCCTGCTCGCGCGCTTTCGAGTGAGATGATTTCGAATATGATTACGGCGATTGGGACTGGTGTGGGGGATTCGTTTGATATTAATAAGTTGCGTTACAATAAGATTATTATTATGACGGATGCGGATGTTGATGGGCAACATATCAAGGCATTAATGTTGACTTTGTTCTTTCGGTATGTTCCGCAGTTGATTGAGGCTGGGCATATTTTTGTTGCGGTTGCTCCGTTTTTTAAGATTAAGAAGGGGATGAAGGATTATTATGTTTATAATAAGGAAGAGCTGGATGTGAAGGCGAAGGAGCTTGGTGGGAAGTGTGAGGTTGCGAGATTCAAGGGTTTGGGTGAGATGAATGATGAGCAGCTTTGGGATACGACGATGAATCCGAAGACTAGGCGATTGAAGCAGGTTTCGATTGAGGATGCGGTTGAGGCGGATGAGACTTTTAGTTTGTTAATGGGAGATGTGGTTGCTCCGAGAAGGGCGTTTATTGAAGAGAATGCGGATAAGGCGGAGGTGGATTTGTGAAACAAATCCACGGTGGTCGGTGGTCGGTGGTCGGTGGTCGGTGCTTGGCTGACGATGTAATTTGTAAATTTGGGGGTGGGGTTTAATGGCGACGTTTGAAAATTTTGAAAAATTGGATATGAGGGTTGGAAAAATTATAGAGGTTGAGGATTTTCCTGAAGCGAGAAATCCCTCTTATAAATTGAAGATTGATTTTGGGAATAATATTGGTATTAAAAACTCTTGTGCTCAACTTGTTAAAAATTATCAGAAAGAAGAACTTAAAAATATTTTTGTTTTGTGTATTATAAATTTTCCGCCTAGACAAATAGGTCCTGCTTTGTCTGAAGTTTTGACATTGGGAGTTCCAGATGAGAAAGGTGATTGTATTTTAATTAAACCCGAGAAAGAAGTTCCTATTGGAGGTAAATTATATTAATATGGCAGGGAAATGTGAGAAAGAAATTAAGATTTCATTTTGTCCTAAGTGTAAATCTCGTGATGTGAAATATGTTTTTGAATTAGGAAATTTATTTGGGGTTATACCGAAGATGAAGTGTGGGAATTGTGGATTTGATTCTGTGAGTTTTCCGGTTTTGACCATAAGTGAAGAGGAGTTGAAGAGGGCGGGTGCTTCGCGAGGTATCAGGAAGCAGGTGTCAGGTGTCAGGAAGACTGGTACAACTAAGAAGAAGGTTGCTAAGAAAAAAGTTGTGAAAAAGAAAAGTGTTAAGATGGTTAAAAAGAAAATTGTTAGGAGGAAAAAATGAATACGGCTGTTAATGTTGAGGAAGAGATGCAGGAGGCGGGTGAGTTTGAGATGAAGAGGAGGGAGATGAGAGAGTCGGTTAAGGCGAAGGAGTTGATTGATTCTGAGATTTCGTCGGAGATGCGGGAGGCTTATTTGAATTATGCGATGAGTGTTATCGTTGCGAGGGCTTTGCCGTCGGCGGAGGATGGATTGAAGCCTGTTCATCGTAGAATTCTTTGGGGGATGAACGAGATGGGTGTTTTTCATAATAAGCAGACGAAGAAATCTGGTCGTATTGTTGGGGATGTTATGGGTAAGTATCATCCGCATGGAGATGCTTCGATTTATGATGCGATGGTTAGGATGGCGCAGGATTGGTCGCTTCGTTATCCGCTTGTGATCGGGCAGGGTAATTTTGGTTCGATGGATGGGGATAGTGCTGCGGCGTCTAGGTATACTGAGGCGAAGATGGAGAAGATTTCGATGGAACTGTTGGCGGATATTGATAAGGATACGGTTGAGATGATGAAGAATTATGATAATACTTTAGATGAGCCGATTGTGATGCCTGGGAAGTTGCCGAATTTGTTTTTGAATGGGGCGTCTGGTATTGCGGTTGGTATGGCGACGAATATTCCGCCTCATAATTTAAATAATACTTGTGATGCAATTATTACTTATTTAGATAATCCCGGGTGCGAAGATAAGGAGTTGATTGCTGCGATTAAAGCTCCTGATTTTCCGACGGGTGGGACTGTGAGTGGGGAGATTAGGAGGATTTATACTGAGGGTAAGGGTAAATTGATGCTTAATGGGAAGACTATTGTCGAGGAGCCGAAGGGTGCGAAGGGGAAGACGAAGATCGTTATTACGGAGATACCGTATCAGGTTAATAAAGCGAATTTGGTTGAGCAGATTGCGAATTTGGCTAGGGATAAGAAGTTGCCCGATGTTTCGGATATTCGGGATGAGTCGACTAAGGGGAAGGTGAGGGTTGTGGTTGAGTTGAAGAGGGGTAGTGAGTCGAAGTTTACTTTGAATCGGTTGTATAAATATACGAATTTAAGGGTTTCGTTTAATGCGAATATGTTGGCTTTGGTTAATCGTGTGCCGAAGTTATTGACTTTGCGTGAGTATGTTAGGGTTTATGTGAAGCATCGGCAGGGCGTGATTAGGAAGACGAAGGAGTTTGATTTAGCTAAGGCTGAGAAGAGGTTGCATATTGTTGATGGGTTGTTGGTTGCACAGTCGAATATTGATGAGGTTGTTCGCTTGATTCGGGCGGCGAAGGGGAAGGTGGATGCTGGGGTGCAGTTGAAAGCGAAGTATAGTTTGACGGATAAGCAGACTGAGGCTATTTTAGAGATGAAGTTGCATCAGATTACTAGTTTAGAATTTGATAAGTTGAAGAATGAGGAGGGTAATTTGAAGGAGTTGATTGAGAAATTGGGTCGAATTCTTGGGGATGAGAAGCTGATTTTGAGGATTGTTCGTGAGGATTTGGAGGAGTTGAAAGCGAAGTATGGGGACAATCGGAAGACGAAGTTAGTTGGAAAGGTTGGAGAGTTTGAGGAGGCTGATTTGGTTGATAAAAAGGACGTCGTTGTGACGATTACAGATAAAGGGTATATTAAGCGGTTGGATTTGGCACAGTATAAGGAACAGAGGAGGGGTGGGAAGGGTGTGATTGGTTCTGGTTTGACTGAGGGCGATTTTGTTAAGGAGTTGCTGACTTGTTCTACTCATGATTATATGTTGTTTTTTACAGATAAGGGGAAGGTTCATTGGTTGAAAGCCTATGAAATTCCTGCCTCGACTAAGTTGACTAAAGGTCAGGCGATTGTTAATTTGTTGGCTCTTAAAGATGAGAAGGTTACGAGTGTTTTGGCTGTGAAGAAGTTTGAGGATTTATTGATGATGGCGACGGAGAAGGGTATTGTAAAGAAGATTGAGTTATCGCAGTTTGCTAATCCGAGGAAAGGTGGGATTAAGGCGATTAGGGTCATGGAGACGAATGATTTGTTGATTGGTGTCAAGCCGATGAAGGAGGGGCAGGAGATTTTGTTGGTGACGAAGAAGGGTAAGGCGATTCGGTTTAAGTCTGATGAGGTTAGGTCGATGGGACGAGCGTCGTATGGTGTGACTGGGATTAAAATGGATTCTGGAGATAAGGTTGTGTCATTGGAGATTCTTCCAGTTAGTGATAGAGATAGATTTTCGATTTTGACTGTGACTCGGAATGGTTATGGGAAGAGGACTGCGATTGATGATTATAGGTTGACTGGACGTGCTGGAAAGGGCGTGATTAATATGAATGTGACGGAGAAGACGGGTGAGGTTGTGACAAGTCGGTCGGTTAGTGATGGTGATAATGTGATTATTACGACGGAGAAGGGGATTGTTATTAGGATGCCTTTAGTGAATGTTCGTGTGATGGGTCGGGCGACTCAAGGGGTTCGTGTTATTAATTTGGCGAATGGTGATAAGGTTAGTGATTTGTCAAGAGTTCCTGCAATTTGATTTTGTTTTTAGGGTTTGAGTATTGAGAAGTTTTTTATGAATTGTATTTTTGTTTTTAGACTTTATTTTTCAAAAACTTTTTTTGTGATTTTGTCGGCTATGGTTATTTTTTTGTCTTTAAAAACTGCCAAATTTTTTTTCTTTCCAGCTTCTGTTAGCGGATTTTTTAGGATTAAGTTTATGGATATATCAATTGCGTAGGCTAGGACTATGTAGATTATTAAGTCAAAGAACATTCCAGATATGTTTAGCGGTAATCTAGATGGATTCATTAGGTTGAATTCGAAGAAGGGAAAGGGATATCCGATTTGGATTACAATGTCGATGTTTCCACTCATGAGCGCACCGTAAGGGAATTGGAAAATTTCAAGGATGATTATGGAGAGAATTATTAGGCCTAGAATTTCGACGAGTCTTTTTGTTGGGATGAATTGCTCTGGGATGATGTTCGATATTTTTTCTGGAGTTGTTCCAGAGACGTAATCATATTTTGTTTTTGGTGTTATTTCTTTTTGGGGCATATTTTTTGGGTGATATTTTAGATGATTTCTCCGAATCCAATCAACCTCCAATGATTATTTATATTCCGTGCGATTCCTATAGATTCTCCCTTTAGTGGGACGACTGGAATTTTTAGAGAGAGACTTATTGTCGATGGCAGGGATTCTGTGACTTGTCCGACGGTGATTGAGGTATTTAGGCTGAGCATTAACATTTCGTTTGGTTTGAGATTTTGTACCTGTTCGTGTTTTCCAGTTCCGAAGACTTCATCAAAGAGAGTGTATTTGATTTTGATTTTTTCTGTTATTTCAGGTAGTATGTTTTCTATGGATGCGATTCCTCCTGAGAGTGCATCGGCTTTTGTCAGGGATGGGTCAAGTTCGGTTTCGATTGCTAGGGATCCTCCTGGGATGGCCTCTGTTATAGGGTATTCTCCTTTTTGCATTGAGATAATTTTTGATTTGATGGTTTTGTAATAATATTGGTTATTTTTTTTGTAGGAATAGCCGGGTTTAATTTCGATTATGTCTCCGATTTTTAGGATTCCTTGTTTTAGTGCACCTCCTAAGACGCCGCCGTGTAGTTTTTCGAGTGGGGTTCCTGGTTTGTTAATGTCGAAGCTTCGGGCGATTAGGAATAATGGGGATTCTTTTTCGCCGGGTTTTGTGATTTCTATTTCTACTAGTTCTTCGAGAATTTTGTCGATGTTGACTCCTTGGATTGCGGAGACTGGGATGATTGGTGCGTTCTCGGCTACGGTTCCTTTTACGAATTCTTTTATCGTTTTGTAGTTTTCAAGGGCTCGTTTTTTTGAGACTAGGTCGATTTTGTTTTGGACGATGATTATTTTTTTGATTTTTTTTGCTTTTAGTGCTATGAGGTGTTCTTGTGTTTGGGGTTTGATTCCTTCGTTTGCTGCGACGACAAGAATTGCGGCGTCCATGATTGCCGCACCTGAGAGCATTGTTGCCATTAGCATCTCATGTCCAGGTGCGTCGACGAATGTGATATATCGAATTGGTTTGCCTTCAGATTTTTTGTTTACTGTTAGTTTTCCTGACTCATTTTTTATAATTGCATCGGCGTATCCTAGTTTTATTGTGATTCCTCGTTTTAGTTCTTCAGAGTGTGTGTCTGCCCATTTGTCGGAGAGTCTTTGTAGAAGGGTTGTTTTTCCGTGGTCGATGTGTCCGACTATTCCGACGTTGATTGTTTTTAATTTTGATATATCTTCCATGATTTAATTTTATAGAAAGGTGAGTTTAAAAGTTATTCCGTTGATTCAATTTGAGTTTCTTCTTTGGTGCTTTTTATGTCGTAGAACATTGATTGGGTAAATTCGCCGGTTCGCATTATTAGTTCGATTGCTACGATGAAGAGTAGATAGTATGGGATGTTTGTGAAAAGGTTTGGGATTTCGACGATTCTGGATAGGAGGTCGGCTGCGTCGAAGAATCCGGCTGTTGTAATTGAAATTGCTAAGAGCGTGAAGGGGAGCATTTTTGCGAGGTCTTTTGAGAGGTCTTCGCTGACGTAGGATGTTGCTCGGACTGAGGCCACGAGGGCTGCTGCGATTAGAAGGATTGTATTTATCTCTAGGCCTTTTGCGAGGAGAAGGATTAGAATTGAAAGGGTCGCGAACCAGAAGAATGTTAGGACTGGGAGGAGGATTATGTATTCTATGACGAAAAGGATTGCGGCGAAGATTTTGACGAGGAGCTGGTTTTGATATTGGTTGTATTGGTTTAGGTTTAGTTCGATTAGGTTTTTCTTTGCGAGGAAGCGGTAGAAGTAGAATGTGAAGGTTGAGTAAATGACGATGACTGTGGTGAAGAATATTAGGGTTAGAATTGGGTTTGTTTCGGATGAGATTAGAGTTGTTAATTGGTCTAGCATTTTGTCACCTTTTTAAAGACAGGGAGTTTGTGTTTATAAATTTTGCTCGGAGGCGCTATTGTTGGTTCTGATGGTTTTCGTTTTGAAGCAAGTAGCGGTTTTTATTATTCTGGCGGAATGGTGTGTTATAAATATGTGCAGTAGTATCCAGAAAATAATGGCGGAGGCCATAATATAAGGACTTTCAAGTACTGTTTTTAGAGGTTCTTTTATCGAATAAAAAATGCAACCTAAAACAAGGCCGTAAGGAATCATAATTAAAGGAACTAAGAGAATTTTCAAGAAGTTTTGTTTTTTTATTCCTGAATTGAAAAAATAAAAGGCGAGAGCATTGGGGTGGAGCATGGAGGCAAAGAGACCTTTTGAGAATATCGGTTTTTTCTCCAATACTAATTCTTTGTTTAATCTATTTGCTAGTATTTTTTTGCCTAAAGTATAATTTATTAGGGAGGTTATTGTCAATGCGATTGCTACAATCAGGCTAATGGATAAAAAGGACTTGAAAGTTCCATCTGAAAGGATTACTGCTAGGGCAACAATGAAAGATCCTGGGAAATACAAACCAAAGTAAACAATTCCTTCTAGAAATGAGGCGATAAAGAGTCCGATTAGTCCATAAGATTTGTAAAGATTTTCTAAAAGTAAAAGGATATTGCTCGGATTTGGAATATAACCAAATTTCCATAAAATAATAGTGCTAACGTAAAATATTAGGGCGGATAGTGGAAGTTTTGGGATTTTCGGAAATATTGTTTTTAACATCTTAATTTCCTCTATGAGACAGGATAAACTATTTTATTAAGTTTTATGTTGCGAGTTAGAATTAAATGAAGTTATAAAATTATTCTTTCTTTTCTTCTTCAGATGTTTCTTCCGCCGGTTTTTCGAAAAGAGAATCGAATTTTTTACTTCCTTCTTTTAGGACTTTTGTATTGATTTGGACTGTGTCAAGAGAGATTTCTTTTCCTCGGACTGTTTTTCTTAATCTTAATCCTTTTGGTTTTCGGTTGATTTTTCCTTCGCCTTTTGGTTTCTTTTTCATTCCTCTTCCATAGCCTAGGAGGACTTTGTGTAGATTTGGTCCGTCGATATTGGGCGAGCCCATGAATCCCGATTTGTCGGAGGTTCCGGTAATTAGGAGTTCGTAGCCTTCGAGGTCAGGGGAGAATTCTTTTCCATCGATTTTGTCATTGATTGAGTGACCAGCTAGCTCTTCGTTTTCGGTTTCTATTTTGAAGGTTTTTCCCTTGTGGCTTACGTTTATTTTGAATACCATTGATTTCTTTCTCTTTAGAAAAGAG
>JAGLWM010000021.1 GCA_023133415.1 Candidatus Pacearchaeota archaeon | reverse complement strand
TTTGGGCTGATGCTATTGCGGACAGAATAATCAAGGAGAAGGGCGATAAAGAGGAATATGTTTGTGCTTCGGGTATTACTCCGTCTGGGCAGGTTCATATTGGAAATTTTCGTGAAGTTATTACGACGGACATGGTTGTGAGGGCATTACAGGATAAGGGTAAGAAAGTTAGATTTATTTATTCGTGGGATGACTTTGACAGATTTCGGAAAGTGCCTAAAGGTATTGGGGCTGAGTATGAAAAATATTTTGGAATGCCGATTAGTGATATTCCGTCGCCGTATGATGATTCAATGAGTTATGCTGAATATAATGAAAAGAAGTTTGAAGATTCGTTGAAGAAAGTTCGGATTAAGCCTGATTTTATTTATCAGAATAAAATGAATAAGAAATGTGTTTACGCAGATTTGGTTAAGATTACGCTGGAGAAAAAGGATGAGATAAAAGAGATTCTTAATAAGTTTAGAAAGCAGCCGCTGGCAGAGCATTGGTGGCCGATTATGATTTATTGTGATAAGTGCAAAAGGGATATTACAACTATAACTGAGGTTGATGATTATAATGTATCATATAAATGTAAATGTGGGCATAGTGAGACTTTTGATATTCGAAAAAAGGGGATTGTTAGCATTCGGTGGAGGATTGACTGGCCGTTGAGGTGGAGATATGAAGCTGTTGATTTTGAGCCGGGTGGAATTGATCATAGCGTTTATGGTGGTTCGTTTACTACAGCGAAGGAAATTTCCAAAAAAGTTTTCAATTTTGAGCCACCAATTTATCAATTTTATGAATGGATTAATATTAAGGGTGGTGAAGTGTTTAGTAGTTCCGCAGGAAATGCTTTGACTTTGGGAGAGGTCGAAGAAATTTATGAACTTGCGGTTTTGAGATATTTGTTTGTTGGAACAAAGCCGAAAAGTGTTTTTCAGATTAGTTTTGACAATGATGTGATTAGTATTTATGAAAAGTTTGATGCGCTGGAAAAGAAATATTTTGATGGAAATTGTAATCCTTGCGAGAAGCGGATGTATGAAATGTCTGTTATTGATGTTCCAGAAAAGAGACCTGAGCGGAGTGGATTTAAAAGTTTAATAGCGCTGGTTCAGATTGGAAAAATTGATGAGTTGAATGATTATGATAAAGTTCGTGCGGAAAAAGTTGCGATTTGGTTAGATAAGTATGCGGGAGATGATATGAAGTTTGGGGTTCAGAAAAAGATTGTCGGGAAATTTAGTGAGACCGAAAAGGCCGCGCTTGTTGAATTGAAAAATGTATTGAAAGAAAGAAAATATAAAGAAGATAAAGAATTATTTAGTAAATTTTATGAAATTTGCGAGAAGGTTGGTTTGAGTAATACTGAATTTTTTGATGTTGTATATAGGGTGATTATCAAAAAAACCAAAGGTCCTCGTTTAGCTAATTTAATTAGATCTATCGGACAAAAGAATGTTGTCAAGCTACTTGATACTTTGGAATAAAATGGTATTTGTTGAAAATTTGTTGGGAATGAGTAGAGAGTTTTTCGGATTTTGGGGATATATTGTTGTTTTTGTTGCCATTTTTCTGGAGAGCTTCCCATTTATTGGAGCATTTGTTCCAGGTGGGATGATTGCTCTTTTTATTTGCGGATTTTTATCAAGGCTTGGATTCTTTGTTTTTTGGAAAGTTATGCTGGTGAGTATTCTCGCTTCGGTTATGGTTGATTTGGTTGGATACTTGCTTGGGAAGCGTTGGGATTTGGGTTTTATTTGCAGGAGGGCCCGTGTTTTTTTAGTGAAAAGGAAGACTATTGAGAAGGTGGGAGTTTTTGTTCGAGAGCATTCTGGCAAGGCTTTAGTTCTTGGCAAGATAAATCCTGTGACGAGGTCTATTTCTCCATTTATTGTGGGGAATGAAAGAGTTAGATTTGATAATTTTATTTTGTATAGTGTCATTGGATCTGTTTTGTGGGTTGTTTCTTTTATGGCGATTGGCTATGTCTTTGGGGATAGTTTTGAGCTGGTTCGGGAAGCGGAGCGTTTTATTTTGTGGGCGATGGTTGTTTTGTTTGGAGGATTTTATATTTATTATATCGGGAATTTGTTTAGAGAGTTTTTTAATGGTAAAAGTAAGGTGGGTGCTGGTAGTTATTGTAAGAAACATAATAAAAAGCGTCTCTCGACTAAATAATTAGAAATTGAATATTGTGCTTCTGCTTATGTTTTGGTGTAAGATATTTAAAGTGCGTTTTGTTATTGGTAGTATGGGATTGATTAATAAAAGTAAGCTCAGGGGATATTTGAATGGGCTTAATTTAGGGGAAGATTTGATTATTGAACTAGAGCGGCAGGTCGAGGGGATTTTGAGAAGGGCTGGAGAGAGAGCGAAGGGGAATTTTAGACGGACGGTTTATGCGCGAGATTTGTAAGGTTTTTTAGATTAATTGTATTTTACTTTAGATAATTTTATAATCTTTTGCTTGTTCATTTTTGTATGGAGTTGAAAAGTGTTGATATTGAAAAAAAATTAAAGAGGAGGGATTTTCTTGAGGAGATAAAGAGAGCGTCTAATGAGAAGTATGTTACGGAGTGGGACGATGAGGGGCGAATTGGAGTTCAAAAGAAAAAGTCGAATGTCGAATGTGGTTCAATGAGTAAGAGTTCTGGCGGGACATTTGAGCTTAGGGTCAGAAAAGATTTAGAGCGGAAGGGCTGGATTGTTGACAAATGGTCAAATAATTTAAATTTAGACGAAGATAAGATTGTCTCCGCCAAAAGAAGATTTAGAAAATTTAATGCGAATATAGGTGTGATGACGATTGGGACTGGGTTTCCGGATTTTGTTTGTTTTCAGAAAATTAAAGATGGATTGTATAAGGTGATTGGAGTTGAGGTAAAAATGAATGGGAAGTTGAGTCGGGAGGAGAAGGAGAAATGTGTTTGGTATTTGGAGAATAAGGTTTTTGCAGAGATTTTAGTTGCGAGGAAAGTGAAGGAGGGGGGTAGGGTGAGGATTGAGTATGAGGATACGGGGAAGATATTGGGGAGAATGCGTTCGAAGGGGTAGGCGGTAGGTGGTAGGTGGTGGGTGGTTGGATGCAGTGTTGCGCTTCGCAGTTTTGCATATTGGGGCATGTTCCCGCGCTTATGGATTTTGTCTATTTTTTAAAAATTATTTTATTTTTTCGCCGGTTTGTAGGAATTCTATTTTGTCGTTGGTTAGATTTTTGATTGTTTCGGAGAGTTTATCTTTATGGATTTTGATTTGATTTGTTGTGTCTCTGTCTCGGATTGTTACGGTGCCTGATTTTAGAGAGTCGTGATCGATTGTGATGCAGTATGGTGTTCCTATTTCGTCGGCTCTTGCGTAACGTTTTCCGATGCTTCCTGATGTGTCGAAGGATGTGATGATGTCGTTTTCGATTAGGTCGGAATTGATTTGTCTGGCTAGATTTTGGAATTCTGGTTTTTTGATTAATGGGAAGACGGATGCATTTATTGGGGCTAATTTTTTTGGGAGTTTTAGGACGTTGTTTTGTCGGGAGTCGTCGTAGTGGAGGTGTTGCTCTAGGAGTGTGTAGAGACTTCTCCAATGGCCGAAGCTTAGCTCTAGAACATGGGGGATAAATCTTTTGCCTGTTTCTTCGTCTAAGATTGATAGTTTTGTTTTGGAGACTTTTTCGTGTCCGCTTAGGTCGTGGTCTGTTCGGTAGTGGACGCCTCCGATTTCTACCCAGTCGTTTATTTCATTAGAGAATACTTCTATGTCAAAGTGGTTTTTGTTATAGAATGCTTTTTCTTTGTCGTTGAGTTCATAGAATCTGAATTTTTCTTTTGGGATTTTTAAGATGTCTAGAATATATTGTTGGACTTTTGCCATGTAGTAGGTGTAGAATTTTGGGAGACCGTATTTGACTAGTTCATTTGGGGATACTTTTTTGAGCGGTTTATCTCGTTCGTTTTGTAGCATTACAATTAGCTTTTCGTTTTTGATATCTGAAAAATTTGCGGTGTCGGAGATTTTTTCGTCGTTGATGTTTTTTGGGTTGAAGAAAATTTGGAGTTCTGCTTGTTCGAATTCTCGACATCTAATTAGAGAATGTTTCGGGGAAATTTCATTTCGGAATGCTTTTCCTATTATAGCTAACCCGAGAGGTAGTTTTTTTCTTAGGAGTTCGTATTGATGTTTGAAGTCTAGGTATGGAGTTTGTGCTGTTTCGGGTCGGAGATAAACTGTTTGCCCGCCTTTTGGTCCGAAGGTGAGTGGGAACATCATGTTGAAAGTTGAAACTTTTTCAAATTTGCTTCCGCATTTAGAACATTTTATATTATTTTCGTTTAATATTTTTAGGAGCTCTTCGTTTGTCGCTGACTCTTCTCTCCTGTTTAATTTTTCTTCGATTATTTTGTCTGCTCGTTCGGTTGTTCCACATTTGAAACATTCTGCCAGTGGGTCGTCGAAGTTGTCTAGATGACCTGATGCTTTGAAAACATTTTCTGGCATGATGATTGAGCCTTCGATTTCGTAGAAGTTGTCGTCTAGAGATAAGAAGAATTTTTTCCAGACGTTGTCTAGGTGGTTTTTCATCAGTTTGCCTATGTGTCCGAATTCCCAGATGCCTGTTAGTCCGCCGTAGATTTCGCTTCCCTGATAGACGAAACCTCTTCTTTTCATAAATGATGTTAGGTCTTCCTTTTGCATTGTCATGATATATTTTGTGAATTGATATTTTTAAAGGTTTCAGGTTATGATGTAATGATTAATTTTATAAGTTTGAATATACTGGTTATGATAATGTTAATGAAATTGGCGTCGCTTTGTTCCGAGGGGATAGAGGGTAGATGGTAGTATTATTGCACCCTCACAGGTTGATATGCAATCCTGGTTGGGGCAAACTTCGCTCTTCGTTCGCGTTTATGATATTGCTTGTTATTATGACGTCTTTTGTCTTGGCTATTGATATTGATTTTGATTGTCCTGATGAGATTTATGTTAACGAGGAGTTTGAGTGTGAGTTGGAAATTGGGGCTGGTGATGGAGAGTATGATGTGAAGGTTGATTTGGATGGGGAGCGAGATTCAGCTTTGAGGATTTGGGATGGAGAGGTTTGGAAGTCAGGATATTATTATTTGTTGGAGTTTATTGGGAATGGGGATAAAAAGAATGTAATGTTGAAGGTTTTGGAGACTGGGCGTTATGAGGGTGTTTTGAAGTTGAGGCAGGGGGATAAGAGGGAGTCTTTTGATATTAATATGAAGGTGCGACCGGAGGCTGTGAG
>JAGLWM010000020.1 GCA_023133415.1 Candidatus Pacearchaeota archaeon | reverse complement strand
CTAAAACAAGAACAACCCGACAAATTCATGCAATTCTACCTAGACAAAGCAAGACGAGAACTAATACAAAAAGTCTCAAGAGGCGTCCGATTCAAAGGCGACAAAGTAGACCTATGGAGCCCAGACGTCAGAGTGATTAATGCGAGATTAGATTAAATTTAAAAATCACTTCCACCAATAGTTATTATGATAAAAGAAAATTTGACGCAACACAGAAATCAAGAGCCATTTGAAAATATCAGAAATGGAATTAAAAAAATGGAAATCCGGCTGAATGATGAGAAAAGACAGAAGATTAAATTGAATCATATAATAAAAATCATAAACAGGGACGACGAAAACGAGATTTTGTTTGTAAAAGTTATCGGACTTTCGCGATTCCCCTCTTTTGAAAAATTATATAGTGTTTTTAATGACAGAATTAAAGATTACGAAAAAGAAATTTTAAAGAAATTTTATTCTAAAGAAAAAGAAGATAAGTATGGAGTATTAGTAATTCATATCGAGTTATTGGAATAATTCAATCTACCATACATTTAGAAATAAAATCTACTATAAAGGATAATGCTACGATAAGAATTTGTAGCAATATTTTTATAAATCTACAATTATGTGTCCAGCAATACCTAAATTATAAATTTGAGATTTCCCAATTTTTGCCTTTCCTTCTGACTCATGGATATGTCCACAAAAGACATATTTTGGCTGTTCCTTTTTGATATAATTCAAAATGACCTTGCTCCCTGCATGTTTACCTCTCCATTCTTTTGGAGCAGAAGGGTGATTTGTTTCATCTAAGTACCCATAAGGAGGTTGATGACATACTAAAATATCTAAATTTTTAAAATTTATTAAAATTTGTTTTGCCTTTGCTGTTTCTTTTCTTGCCTTAGCTATTTTTTTCTTATCTTTATTATTATATTCCTTATTCCAACATGTATCATTAAAATATTCTAAAAATCCAATTCTTAATCCTCCAATATTTCTAACTCTATTTCTAACAAAATAAAAATCTTTTATTCGGTTCATGTTTTGACGAAGAGAAGGTAATTTTAATCCATATTTTTTTTCATCTTTTGCGATTTTTGAATCATAAATCATATTCATTCCTATATTTCCCAAAATAGAATAGGTAGGTGCAAACTTAGAAGCATATTTCCAAACTTCCAAAGAAGAGTTAAATATTTCCATGTGAGCCAATTTATTATCTTTTGCTGTATATTCTAATTCTTTTAATCCATTATCTTTCCTTTTTATATTTTCAAAAAATCTATTTCTCGCAAAATCAGCTTTCCCAGCATCCCCAGTAATTAAAATTATATCAGATTTAGTTAAAGGGATTTTTCTTATTTTTTTTAAATCGCCATGTGGGTCCCCAATTGCACAAATTTTCATATTAATTGATATTGGAAATTATTTATAAATCTTTTCAAGAAAACACCCGGCAGTCGAGGCCCGCGCAACAGCGCAGGGTCATGCCCCTTGGCAAACCTGACAGGTTCACTCCTGGAAAGTTTTCAAAGAAAACGCCCACACCAGGAGTCGAACCTGGGCACCCCGAAGGGTCAAGAGTTCCAGTCTTGTGCAATACCGTTATGCGATATGGGCAATACAATCAAACAGAAAAATCAGTTTAAAAAATTAACGAAGAATTTGACTTTGGAACCCGAAGGGTCAAGAGTTCCAGTCTTGAGGGCCACGAAGTGGGTCATGCCTCTTGGTATGCAATACCGTTACCTCAACAGAGGTTCTTGTGCCCTGTAAGGGTATGCGATATGGGCATACAATTCAACAATAAATATACTTTTTAAGATTAACTGGCTCAAAAGTTCCAGTCCCAAAAACACCCCGCCAAACAATTTTGATTTTTTAATAGTAAATTTCGAAGCATAAACAAATTTGATGCGTACAAAAGTACGTGAAAATTTTTTTATCAAGAAATTTACATTAAAAATTCAAAATTAATCGACCATCTCGATTTTAATCTTAACCGTTCGCGGAATAGAAATTCTCATAATATTATGCAAAACCCTATCATTCGCAGGCAAATCAATAATTCTCTTATGAATCCTCATTTCATACCTATCAAAAGTCGCTGTACCATCACCACACGGACTCTTTCTGGTTGTAACCTTCAATCTCTTAGTAGGCAAAGGAATCGGCCCAGAAATCGGAATCCCAGCTCCACTAGCAATCGTCTTTATCCGATCAATAACAGCATTCAACTTATTGATCTCCACACTCTGCAATTTTATTCGTACAGTCGCCATATCCTACACAAAAAAATTATGCTTTTAAACTTTACTATCTTTAAAAAATTACGAACGGCATAATCAAAATCTTAAAAAATAATCTCTGGCAATATTCAAACTATCTTCATCAATCCATTTCGGATTAGGTAAATATAAATCATTTTTTTTATAAAATTTTTTGAAACTTGAAGAAATCCTCCCACTAAAATCAAATGCATTACAAGGATCCAAACTAAATAACTTAGAAATATCGTCCCGAATCAAAGGTATTGCCCACCCAGTATAATACATATGCGGAACCCAATCTCCTTTTTTCTTATCTCTCTTAAATTCTTTACGAACAACCTGAACCAATGCCGGATTAACAAAATCACAGAAGAAAGCAATATCCCCTTTCTCACATCTGGATTTATCCATAAAAATAAAAATAAAAATAACTTAATAAAAATATAGATACTTGAAAATAACAGTAGGAAATTTCTTTAAACTCTCTTAACTTTAAATCACAATGTCAATCAAACAAATCATCATAGCAATATTATTCGTCACATCAGGCTTATTTTATTACAACCTAACCGACACCACAACCAACCTTCAAACCACAAAAGTTACCCAAATCATTGATGGCGACACAATCAAACTCCAAAACTCCCAAACCCTGCGACTCCTAGGAATCAACACTCCGGAAAAAAACATGCCATATTACCAAGAAGCAAAACAATTCCTAATAAACCTCATCCAAAACAAATCAATCCAAATCGAACCCCACGGCACAGGAAAATACGGCCGAACCCTTGCATACATATTCATAGACAACAAAAATATCAACAGAGAACTCCTATCACAAGGACTCGCGACACTCTACTACTACGACAAAGATTCGCACTACAACAAACTAAAACTCTCAGAAGAACAAGCAAGACTAAATCAAATCGGTCTCTGGAAAAAATCTCCAAACTTCGGTTGCCTAAAAATTCTAAAATTCAAAACCGACGAACCCGAAATCCTAATCCTTCAAAATCTCTGCGACGAAATACTCGACATCACCTACAAAGACGACGCAACCCACATCTACCGCGTAACCCTACAACCAAATTCCCAACACACAAAAACCTTCTCTCACATCTGGAACACCGACGGCGACTCAATATATATTCACGATAATGAAGGACTACTTTTATTTCATAGATACCAATAACTCTTCCAAACTCTCCAAAAAAGCATCAACTAAAAATTTAAATAGTTATACAAACTAATATAACCATGCCGCAGCCAATACTACAACGAAATATCCTTCACTACCCAAGATTAGACACAATCCTAACGGTAGAAGAATTCATAGAAAAAAATTCCGGCAAATTCAAAAAAAAATCTCTATGGGAAAACCTTCCCAAAAAAATGATATATCAAACATTCTGCGTAATTTTTGATTACCTAGAAGAAACAGGAAAAATAGCAAGAGATAAAGATGGCTGGATAGTATGGATATGGAATCCAGAATTAGTTAAAAAATATTTAGCAAGAGAGGATTTAGGCAGATGAAATCAACAATAAGATTCGCCGAGATAAAACTAAAAGAAAGTTTTAAAAAATTAAAAAAAACAAATTTTGAAGACAAAAAGTTATACAAGTGGATTAATCGTGCTATGAATGATCTGGAAAACAATGCCTTCTGTGGAGCTAGGATTCAAAAAAAACTTATCCCAAAAACTTATCTTGAAAAATATAAAATTAACAATCTTTGGAAATATGATTTACCCTCTGGATGGCGAATGTTATATACTATAGCAAATGGAGAAATATGCATCCTCTCAATCATTCTAGAATGGATGAGCCATAAAGACTATGAAAAAAGATTCAAATATTAAATTCCCGAAAAAACAATGACACTAAACACCGCAACAAACCAATTCTTCCAAACAATCCAAACTCCAACACTCACCTCATTCTCAAAACTCATCGCCGTCATAACAGAACCTCTCGTCCTCCTGACCCTAGCCCTAATCATATCAACAATCCTCTACTTCACCAGACAAAAATCACAAGCCTTCCTTCTCGCCTCAATGTCCATATTAACAGCTCTCACAATCAAAATCTTAAAAAACATCCTCCAAATCCCCCGCCCGCTAAACGCCCTAATTCAAGAAACAGGATATTCTTTCCCCTCAGGTCACACAACATTCGCAACATTATTCTTCATCCTAACAACCTATCTCCTCACGAGAAACTCCAAACTCCAAACTAAAATCACAGCATTCACAATCTCAATCATCATAATTCTAACAATCGCACTCACAAGATTATATCTTCGGGTCCATTGGCTGACTGATGTCATCGGAGGATTATTTATCGGCGGAATAATCCTAATAGCAAGTATAATAATTTATAAAACAAATATTAAGGCATGAGAATATTTATAAGGTTTGAGTGTTTCAGTAAATTTATGAATGAAAATAAATATGAAACTCTTTTTCGAAAAGAGTTACCCCGAGGTTATAAGGTGGAAAAACATAGACCACAAGTAATAAGATTTGCTTTATTTGAAGAACCAACTAAAGATTTTCCTATCGCTAGTTTAGAGGTAAAAGAAAATCAATCTTATTTATTTTTATATGCAAATTATATGACTGATTCTCCAAAAAAATTCTGCAACTCAATGCACAAATTAGTTCATAACTTAAACGTTGCTAAAAAACTTGGTTTTCAAGACGAATGGCCTTCTGTTCAGGATTCCGATACTTCTAGTCTCTTTACAAGAGAAATATATACCCAAGAATTTAAACCAGTTACTATTTCTGACGACAGTAAACTAATTAAAATAATAAAAACAATCAATAACAAATTTAAAACTTAAAACAATTTATTTAATTCTTACCTAAAAAACTTAATCATTCAGCTTCTTATACCCAAGCCAAATCAAAATTACCAAAGAAATTCCAAGAACAAATGTTCTCCAAACATCCGATAAATTACCCCAATATCTTATCGTTCCATAAACAACCATAATTACACCGCCGCCCATCAATCCAGTCGAAACAGCCTCGAGAGCCAACAAAAATCCAACAACTAAAACACCAATTCCAATAATCAAATTAGCAAAAAATACATTTCTCTCATAAACATCCTTCATGTCATCATATTCCCCTCTACACGTAAAATCCCTATCACAATATCCAACTACCTCGTTATCCAAAGGTCTATCTTCATAATAATTCCATTTCCCACCGATAGCCTCACATTCAGTAGAAGAATTTATCCTCAGTTTGTAATTATCTTTATCACAATAATCATCATATTCCGGAGCAGGATAAATAGATTGAATCGCATAAACAAAAAAGAAAACCGAAATCAGCGCAATCGCAATACTTAAAATTACAGCCTTTATTGACAAACGCTTCGACTTCACCATAACAATTTAACACATAAATCCCTTTTAACTCTTCCGAATCACATAAACCTCAGTCCCACTCCCAATCCTTTCCTCTGCCACCTGACCCCTGACCCCTGACACCTGACACCTGCCACCTGACCCCTGACACCCGACACCTGCCACCTGCAACCTGCCACCTGCAACCTGCAACCTACTCCCTACCCCCTGCAACCTGTCCCCTAACCTCTGACCCCTGACACCCGACACCTGACCTCTACCCCCTACCACCTGACCAAAAACCACGCCCACATCATCTCCCTTCTTCGCAACGCTAACCCGCTTTCCCTCCAACTCAATACTCTTCACAACAGCCCGTCTCACCCCAATATCATCCGAAATCAAATAAACCTCATCCCCAGCCTTCAACCTTCCAGTATTCACCAAAACCGACGCCGCCCCAACCTTCCTCCAAAATTTATAAACCCGTCCCACAAACTCCTTCCTCTCTTCCTGTTCCCCATGCTCACTAAACGAAAAATCATCCGCTGTCGGCATCTTCAAATAAAAACCCGAACTAAAACCACGATGGTATACCTTCTTCAAATTATGTATACCTTCACTAATCTCCTCTTTAGACAACTCCCTATCTAACGCCTTCCGATACTCCCTAACAACAGTTGAAACATATTCCGGCCCCCGATTCCTACCCTCAATCTTGAAACTTCTAACTCCAGCCTTTTTCATCTTCTCAATAAATGGTAACGCGCACAAATCCTTCGCCGACATCACCCTAGAATTCTCAAGCCTAAACTCATTCCCACTATCGTCCTTAATATTTACACCCACATTCTCACAACCCAAGCCCGATCTCACAGAGCCCAAACTCGATCTCACAGGCAAAGCCGATCTCACAGAGCCCAGGCTCGGTCTCACAGCGTCAGCGGTCTCAACCCTCCAAGCTCGACGACAAGGCTGCGTACACTTCCCTCGATTCGCCGAGAGACCCGTAGTATACTGCGACATAAAACACCGACCCGAAACCGCAACACACATCGCTCCATGACAAAAACACTCAACCTTGCACGATGAAGATGGCACATTAGTGCCCTTTTTAGAGTGTATGTCGCATGTGGCCAAAACCCTCGAAATCTTAGCAATCTGTTTCAATGACAACTCTCTAGCCAAAACAATCCTTTCTGCCCCAAGCTTCTTATAAAATTTCGCCGCTTCAACATTCGAAACCGACGCCTGAGTCGAAACATGAAAAGGAATTCTATATTTTCGACATAAATTAATCACAGCCAAATCCCAACAAATAATCGCATCAATCTTCCCCTTAACCTTTCCCACAATCTCCTCGACCCGCTTCAATTCCCCATCATAAACCACAACATTCAACGTCAAATACATCTTAACATCCCCACAAATCTCCCGAATCTTTTCCAAATTCCTAACACTAAAATTCCTAGCACTATCTCTCATATTAAATCCCCTAATCCCAAAATAAACCGCGTCAGCCCCGGCTTCAACCGCAGCCCTCAAATTCCGAAAGTCCCCAACGGGGGCGAGCAATTCGCTTTGAGTAAGGGCTTT
>JAGLWM010000002.1 GCA_023133415.1 Candidatus Pacearchaeota archaeon | reverse complement strand
AGGTTTCGGGTGCTAAGGTTTCGGGATCTACAGTTTCAGAATCTACAGTTTCAAAATCAGGTACTATAATCTCCTCACCACAATCAGATGGACAATCAACCTCTTCGCCAGGCTCACAAATAAGATCACCACACTCCTGAGAGAGAACCATAGAAAGAAACAAAACCAAAAAACCAAAAAAATAAACACACTTCATAATAATACAATCAAATTCGACTTAATAAAACTTTTTACAAAATCCACCACCCCTTCTCCCTCCCTGAACCTATAATTAAAACGATTCAAGAATGTTGCGAACCGTTTCGAACAGATTTCCAATCTGTAATATAATAAAAACCAGGTTTTTAAGAAACCGGCTTTGTGTATAAAGTAACTTCTGTGTATTAAGTCTATTTTGAAAAGTATTGAAAATATATGCCTATTCCTGAAAGTATAAGGGTGCTAGCTACCAAAATCCATGTAGCCACTACAAGCTTATGGCTACTGTAAGCCATATAAAGTTGATAAAATCTATCCCTTTCTTGTTGTGCAACCCCCTGAGTCATATCTTCCCTGTAATTAAACCATTTCCCATCAACTCTCTCTTTATATTTTTCAAAACTCATATTATTAAATTACAAACCAACTTAATAAGGATTTCTATATAAAAAGCCTAGTTAAACAATATTGAAATTATACTATCCCTAATATAAGGAGATACAAACATTATGACCCAAATTACAAAAACTAAAAGTGCTGGCAAAGTTATGACTGCTATTACCCAAAAAATTCCTCCCCATTCTTTTTTGAAGCCCACTAGAGAAAAAATTCCCCCAACAAATGCAAGAATACCAATAGATTTCATATTATCTACACAAAATTCAATAATCTTTTCTTGTAATGTCATCTTAATCTATATACTTCATCACCTAAATTTATTTTACTTCTTGAGCTTTTCTTTTATTGCATCTTCCAAAAAAGAGGAAAGGTCAATATCATGTTTTGCTACATACACTTTGACATCAGTCCATAGTTTTGGCTCAACTCTGAAGCTTTTGGTAATTTTCACCATAGTAATAAGGTGATAATGTAGTATATAAATATTGTGGTAAAGTAATAAATCCTAAAGATTTATATAGTGTAATAATGTAGTAAAGTAGTATATATTACAATGGAACAAATACAAAAAACAAACTGGAAACAAATGGACAGAGAACAGCGAGGAGAACTGCTTTTCAAATCCGTAAAGATAGTTAAAACTCCAAGCGGTTGGAGAGTACCATCTCAATCTCTTCCAAATGGGAAAAATTATTTAATAAAATACAGCAAGCACAAGCCGAAATGTAATTGTCCAGATTGCACCATAAGAAAAAAGAAGTGTAAACACATCTATGCTGTAGAATTTTTTATCAAACAAGAAATCAACGAGAAGGGAAAAATAAAACAAACAAAAGGTATAAGAATTACTTATGGTCAGAAATGGAGTGCTTATGATAAATCACAGACAAATGAAAAAATAGCTTTTATGAGACTCCTAAAAGATTTAACTAATTTTGTCGAGCAACCCACATATAAATTTGGTCGTCCAACTTTGCCAATGTCCGAAATGGTTTTTAATTCAGTTATGAAAATTTATTCAACTTTTTCCCTTAGAAGATTTATGTCGGATAGTAAGATTGCGAAAGAGTTTGACTTGATTGATAATGTGCCCTGCTATTCTTCAATTGGTCATTTCTTACAAAAGAAAGAATTAACTCCAATATTAATCAACCTAATTAAAACAAGTGCTTCTCCATTAAAAGATGTAGAGACTGATTTCGCATGCGATGCCTCAGGGTTTTCTACTTCAAGATTCGCCCGTTGGTTTGATACGAAATGGGGTAAAGAAAAGAAATATAGAATTTGGTTAAAGGCACATATTTGTTCTGGAGTGAAAACAAATATTATAACTTCTGTAGAAATTACAGAAGGTCACTCAAATGACAGTCCTCAGCTTTCTTCATTAGTTCGACAAACTGTCGAGCAATTTGAGGTGAAGGAAGTAAGCTGTGACCGAGCATATTCGTCGAGGGCGAATCTACAGCTCATCGCAGATGAGGGGGCAACCCCCTTCATCCCATTTAAATCAAATGTAAGGGGCAAGAGGTCAAGCTCTTCGGCTTGGAAGAAAATGTATCATTATTTTATGTATAAGCATGATGATTTTATGGAGCATTATCATAAACGTTCAAATGTCGAAACGGTTTTTCACATGATTAAAACTAAATTTAGGAACAATCTCCGAAGTAAAACTCAGACGGCTCAGATTAATGAATTGCTCTGCAAGATTTTGGCACATAATATTTGCGTTGTGATTCAGGAAGTTAACGAGTTGGGACTTAGTAGTCAATTTGTTGTTGAGAATTGCTAGGACTATTGGGAAGTTACTACAAAATCACCGCACAATTTAAATAGTCGCATTTCTTAAATTATATAATGGTAAACGAAAGAATAACAGAGGATTTTGTTAGAACGCATTTTAAAACAGATGGATTATTTAGAAATATAAAATTTGAAGAACAAAGAACAAAAAATAAATTTATAAAAGAATTATTAGGAAAATCTTCTAAAACATTAAGTGGCAAAGCAGGTTATCCAGAATTTATAATTACTTTTCCTTCAGTCATCGATTATGCGATAATAGTAGAATGTAAGGCTGATATAAAAAACCATCAAAGAAAGGATAGCGAGGGAAAAAATCCAGAAAAATATGCCGTTGACGGAGTATTGCATTATGCAGAATTTCTAAAAAAAGATTTTAATGTAATCGCAATTGCAGTAAGCGGAGAAAATAAAGATAAATTAACAATATCAAACTTCTTAATAAATAAAGAATCTTCGGATGCAAGGGAACTAAGCGATAAAGAATTATTAAGTATCTATGATTACTTAAATATTTTTGAGAAAAAAGAAACTGCTGAAAAATTGAAAGATGAAAATATATTGATTTTTGCCTCGGAATTAAATGATTTTTTATATAATTACTCTGTTCCTGAAAATGAAAGGGCGACAATAGTTAGTGGGATTTTAACAGCATTACAAAATAAAGATTTTAGAAAGTCTTATCCTTTAGAGAAAACTCCACAGGAGCTAGTAGAGGACTTATTGAAAGCTATTGAAAGAGTGCTGAGGGGTAAAAAATTAGGTGATGAAAAGATAAAGGTTTTGCTTGGAGAATATAATAAAATATCCCAATCAAATAATCTTTCGATAGCTAAAAAAATAAGAAATAAAGAAACTGGAGAGGACGAAAGAAACACATTATTAAGAGATTTAATATTTGAATTAGATAAAAAGGTATTTCCCTTTACGGAATATGAACATATTGGATATGATATTCTTGGACAATTTTATTCTGAGTTTATAAGGTACGTTTATGGGGATAAAAAACTTGGGTTAGTTTTAACTCCACAACATATTACGGACCTTTTTGTAGAAATTGCAAACCCCGATGTTGATGACGTTATTTATGATAGTTGTTGTGGAACTGCTGGATTTTTAATTAAAGGTATGAAAAAACTTTTAGACTTAGCTGGGAATAAAGAAGAGAAGAAAAAGAATATTAAAGAAAATCAACTTATTGGCGTTGAGCAGAGAAGTGATATGTTTACATATGCTTGTTCTAATATGATGATGAGGGGAGATGGAAAATCTAATATTTATCAAGGGGATTCACTTAGTAATGGAATGAAAGAAAAAGTTAAAAAACACCATCCGACAATAGGTTTTTTAAATCCCCCATATTCAACTTCAATTTCAGAATTAGAGTTTATTTATCATAATCTAGATTGCCTAGATAAAAACGGTCTTTGTGTCGCGATTATTCCAATTAGCTGTGTTCTATCACAAACTGGGAAAGATTACGAATGGAAGAAAAAATTACTTGAAAAACATACTCTTGAAGCGGTATTTTCTATGCCAGATGAGTTATTCAACCCCTCTGCTAGTACAGTTACTTCCATTCTAGTATTTAAGGCACATTCACCACATCAAAAAGATTTTGAAACTTATTTTGGTCATTGGAAAGATGATGGATTTATCAAGGTGAAAAATCTAGGTAGAGTAGATTATCATGGTACGTGGAACCAGATAAAGGATAAATGGATATATAATTATAAAAACAAAAAAGAAATTAAGGAACATAGTATTAAGAAATGTGTGAATGCAGAGAATGAATGGTGCGCAGAGGCTTATCTAGAAACAAATTATGAGGAGTTAAATAAAGAACTTTTTGAGTTGGAAATAAAAAAATACATTCTTTACAAAGAATTAAAGAATTAAAATGACAACAATATATGACTTTTTTAATATTGACTATGGACAAAGAGAATATCATTCCAAAAGAGATTTAAAAAAAAGGGATAATGGTACACCCTTAATTTCATCAAAAGGGAAGAATAGGGGAATTTATGGATATTTTGACATAAATCCAAAATATAAGAATGTTATATCTCTTCCCAATACAGGAACAATATGTCAAGCTTTTTATCAAGGAGAGTCATGCTGTATCGATGATAATTGTTTAGTATTGACTCCTAAAAAAGAAATGAGTTTGGAGGAATTTTTTTATTTTGTTTTAATATTGAGAAAGCAAAAATTTAGATTTGTTTATGGTAGACAGGTTACTCCAGATAGGATAGGAAATATAAAAATCCCAGAAAAAATTCCTGTATGGGCTGAAAAAAATGACATTAAAGATTATGTAGCTGTGTCGGAATCTGCTATAGAGGAGAAAATTGAATTAAGAAGTAAAAAATTTAAATATTTTGATTATACAGAAATATTTGAGATAAAGAAGGGTAAAAGAATTGTGCTTTCTAAATTAAAAGATAGGGGAGACTGCCCCTTCGTTTCTTCTATAGATAAAAATAATGGGGTTAGTGCATTTCTTGGCATAGCGCCCAATCAGAAGGGTAATACAATAACGGTTAATTATGATGGCAGTGTTGGAGAAACATATTACCAACCAGAATCTTTTTGGGCGTTAGATAGTGTAAATGTTTTATATCCACGATTTAAACTCAATCCATATATAGCGATGTTTCTTATAGTTATGATAAAGAAAGAAAAATATCGTTTTAACTACGGTAGAAAATGGCATCAAGAAAGAATGGAAAAATCAAAAATAATGCTACCTATAAATTCAAAAGAAAGACCTGATTGGGAATTTATGAAAAATTATATTAAATCGCTGAAATATTCTAAAGCATTGGAAAATTAAATATGACAGCCTACTCACACTCCCGTATCTCAACCTTTGAAACATGTCCTTATCAGTATAAACTAAAATATATTGATAGAATTAAAGTAGATACTCCAACGACAATTGAATGTTTTATGGGGGATTTAGTTCATCAGACCCTTGAGAAACTCTACAAAGATAAGAGATTCAAAAAAAGAGTTTCCAAAGCAATGCTTCTAAAATTTTACAAAGACCTATGGGAAAAAGAATACTCTGATGATATTTTAGTAGCAAAAGCAGACCAGGGAATAACTGCTGAGAATTACAAAAAAATGGGGCTCCAATATATCGCTGACTATTATGATAAATATAAGCCGTTCGACCAATTAACAATTTTGGGACTAGAAACAACTGACCGAATGACTCTACCTGACGGAAATCAATGGCACGTTAGAATTGATAAATTGGCTTGTGATAACGAAGGAAATTATTATGTCTGCGATTATAAAACAAATGCTCGGATGAAAGACCAAGAAGAAGCAGATGCTGACAGACAACTAGCCCTTTATTCTATTTGGGTTAAAGATAAATTCAAAGATGCAAAATCTGTTAAGTTAGTTTGGCACATGTTGGCTTTTAATAAGGATGCAGTTTCAGAAAGGAGTGATGAGCAATTAGAAAAATTACAACAAGATGTTTGTGATAAAATTAAAGAGATTGAATCTACGACAGAGTTCCCAAGAAATCAAACAGGATTATGTAATTATTGTGTTTACAAAGGTATATGCCCAAGTTTCAAACATGAAGTAGAACTTGAAGAAAAATCTGTTGAGGAATTTAAGAAAGATGATGGGGTTAAGCTTGTTGATGAATATTCTAAAGTTAAGATGCAATTAGGAGAATTAAAAGAGAGAAAGGGAGAACTGGAAGGAAAATTGATTGATTACGCTAAGCAGCTTGATGTCGATTCTATCTTTGGTTCAAATAAGATTGCCAAAGTGAAAGAGTTTGATAAATGTTTAATGCCTGAAGATAAAGAGAAACTTATTGGGATATTAAAAAAGAAGGGGCTTTATGATACTTACTCGATGCTTTGTGGCGTGAGGCTTGGCTCTCATATTCTTAAAGGAGATGTTTCTGATAAGGATGTTTGTGGATGTGTTGAGGTAGTTAAAGGTTTTAGGTTTAGTCTGGCTAAACGGAAGGATGTTGAGGAATGAACAAAAAAGACATTAAACAAACAATTTTACTCTCTTTTATTGTAGCATTTATTTTAGAAAGCTATTCTTTTTTTAGAAACATTATGAGTGAATATATTGGTAGCTTGGGAAGTCTTCTTATGTTGTTGATGTTTGGAGGAATAATTATGATAGCTTCCTCGGGATTCTCAAACTTATTGGAGATAAAAGATAAGGAATTAATAAAATTACTACAAAACTGGGGTATGGGAATAGTTTTTGTTTCAATGGTCTTATTATGGGTTTTTTCTCACTTTTCGACAAGTTAATTCCTGTGTAAAAAGTAAGTCCTTATTCAGACTTTATACACAAAGCCTAAGAAACCCCAAACCTTAAAAACCAAAATCGTCATCAAAACCCATGAAACAAAACGGAAAATTCATAAGAGTAAAATGCTCAAAATGCAAAGAGACTCAAACCATCTTCGGAAAGGCCTCTACAAAAGTTCGATGCCTAGGTTGCAATGCAATCCTGGCTCTACCATCTGCAGGCAAAGCAAAAATCCGAGCCAAAGTCGAAGAAGTCTTGTGAATCTATCCCAGCATAACTTAATTGTATGCGAGGGTGAAAAATTTAAATAAACAAATTTCCTAAAAACAACAATGGAACTAAATCAAAACACAGTTTTGGAAAAGAAGTTTTTTCTACTTGCGAGAAATTTCTTTTTTTCTAAAAAAGAAAGAAATCAATGAAAGAGGGAGACTTAATACCCTGTAAGGTCAAGAAAGTGACAAACACAATCACATTCGTAGAAATGCCAAACGGCCACGAAGGAACAATAATTTCTTCCGAAATCGCCGCCGGCCGAATCAAACTCATGCGACAATATGTCGTCCCAAACAAACAAATCGTCTGCAAAATCCTAAGAATCGAAGGCGACCATGCCCATCTATCCCTAAGAAGAGTAACCTTAAAAGAAAAAAAAGAGGTAATGCAAAAATTCAAACAATCACAAGCAATCAACGTCGCATTCAAACAAATCCTAAAAGAAAAAGAAAAAGAAATTAAAGAAAAAATACTAAACGACTTTAAAGACCTATCCGAGTTTACAAGAGCAACAAAAATAAACCCCGAACTACTTCAAAAATACATTCCAAAAGAAAATCAAGAAGCAATCAAAAAAATCATCAACAAAAAACGAAAGAAAGAACAGCTTCGCCAAAATATAAAAATCAAATGCCTAGAAAATGATGGAATAACACGAATAAAAAAAATCTTCGACCTAAAAAACGACAATCTAAAAGTAACCTATATCTCGGCAGGAAAACTCTCCCTAAAACTAACAGTAGAAGATTTCAAACAAGGCAAAAAAGAAATGACAAAAATTCTAGAAAAACTAGAAAAACGAGCAAAAGAAAACAACTGCGAATTTTTTGCAACTGAAGAAAAATGACGCCCCAAAATTCCACAATTTGGAGTGTGCAGAACTGCCAAAAGATTAGGGGTACACTGAGCGGTACAAAACTCAAAAAATGCCCAAAATGCAAAATATATACTATGCAAGACGAGTGTAAAAAGTGCAATTTGAAAACAAAATCGGTTCACTATAAATTCACTCAAATCCGTGACGCACCTCCTCGATCAGCCCCTCTTAGAAGAAGATAATTAATCAATAATCTCATATTAAACTCAATTATTTTTAAAAGAAGAATGCAATCCTTCAGGCAAACATTTATGCAGGACGAAATATTTAAATAATATAATGACTATGTATTCATAACTAAAACCAAGTGCTCTAAAAGAAGAAATGAAATTATTAATAGCAATAGATGAAAACAAAGGACTTAATTCCAAACTCAGTGAACATTTTGGTCATTGTTCTCATTTCGCGATTTATGAAACAGGCACAAAAGAAATTACAATAATAAAGAATAAACTGGAACACTCAAACCTTGATATAACTCCTGTTGACCAAATTATGGAATTTAGACCCGATATTGTATTCTCATTAGGTATAGGACAAAGAGCAATAGTATTATTTAACAAAAAAGGAGTGAAGCTTAGAACAGGCAATTACGAAACCGTGAAAGGAGTTATTGAAAACATAAATAATCTCAAAAAATTAAATTCGAACTGCAATCATTGATATGAAGAAAGCCATAATAAAGGCCGGGAAAGGATTATGGAAAGCATTTCCTATGATATTTGGAACCATTTTACTTATAAGTTTAATTTCCATTTTAATCCCAAAATCATTTTACACAACCGTATTCACTAAAAACATATTTTCAGATTCTATCATTGGAAGTTTAGTTGGCAGTATATCCGCAGGAAATCCCATAACAAGTTATATTTTTGGAGGCGAACTTTTAACTCAAGGCATTAGCCTGTTGGCTGTTACTGCTTTTTTAGTTGCATGGGTAACAGTTGGATTAATACAACTGCCAGCAGAATCAACAATCTTAGGAAAAAAATTTGCTTTGTTAAGAAACATCACAGCATTTATTTTAGCTATTGTCGTGGCTATAATTACAATACTAATTTTGGAGATATTTTAATATGGATATAAAAAATAAATTAAAACAGATTTCGGGATCTTGGTACTTTCTAATAACTATATTATTAATTTATCTTTTGTTATTTATCTTTAGGAAAGATTTATTTTCTTCAAGCATGAACTTTTTTTATAATATTCTTCTGAAAATAATTCCCATATTTATTCTTGTTTTCGTTTTAATGAGTTTAAGTAACTATTTTATAACTCCAAAATTTGTAATGAAACATCTTAGAGAAAAAGGAATTAAAAAATGGTTTTTTACTATTATTGGAGGCATATTGTCCACAGGACCAATCTATATGTGGTATCCGCTTCTGGCAGATTTAAAAAATAAAGGTTTAAGTTACGGACTCATTGCTTGTTTTTTATACAATAGAGCAATTAAAATTCCTTTATTGCCAATTGCTATTTTCTATTTTGGATGGAAATACATTTTGATTTTATCTTTTGTTATGATAATCGCATCTATTATCCAAGGAATATTAATAAATAAATTAATGGAGGTTAAAAAATGAAAATAGCTGTAGCATCAGAAGGAAAAAATAAAACTTCAGAAATAAGTCAAAGAGGCGGAAGAGCACCTTATTATCTTATTTTTCAAGATAAAAAGTTAATAGAATCAGTGAAGAACCCTTTCGCAACAGGAGGCGGCGGAGCTGGTTTTTCTGTAGCATATATGTTAGCTGATAAAAAAGTTAATTTCGCAATTGCAGGAAAATTTGGCGAGAATATGAAATCTGCCTTAAAAGAAAAAGGAATTAAGTTTAAGGAAGAATCAGGAAAGAAAGTTGAAGAAGTTATTTAATAAAAACTTCTGGAAATTGCATATTTTTTACTTCCTTTTCTTTAAAAAATATGTGAGCATTTCTTTTATTTGACAAAAGAAAAAATATCCCGATACCCCGTTCCCTTCCAAATACCAAATCCCAAATCCTACCCTAAAATTCGCCCCAAGACTTCGCAATTTAGGGTGTGCAGAACTGCCAAGCAATTTGGGATGCCTACTTGCAGATTCTAGTGCCCAATCCAACGGGTATGCAGAACTGCCAAATATTAGGAATATGCTGAGCGGCCTAATACCTAATCCCTAACTCTCGTCTCTCTCTTAACTATTTCCATATCCGTTTCCCACAACGGAGTCAACTTCGTTCTATTATAAATAATCGCCGCAGGATGAAATAGCGGAATTAGTTTAAACTTCAAAACCGCCCCTGCCCCCTGCCCCTCCGAATCCCGAATACCCAATCCCGAATACCGAATCTCAATTTCCCGAACTTGCCCATGAACCTGTGTAATCCCCGGCTGACCATTCATATTCTCAACATCGCCTAACGCCAAAAAAAACTTCGTCGCATAATTCCCAAGCGAACAAACCACCTTTGGCTTCATATCTTTAATCTGCTTCAATAACCACGGAGTATGTGCTCTAATCTCCTCAGGCAACGGATCCCGATTCAACGGCGGTCGGCATTTCAAAATATTCGCAATATAAATATCGCTCCTCTTCAATCCCACACTATCCAACAACTTGTCTAAATTCTTACCAGCCGCCCCACAGAAAGGAACACCAGTCAAATCCTCGTTCCGCCCCGGCGCCTCCCCAACAAATAAAATATCCGCGTTCAAATCCCCACCACCCACAACAATATTAGTACAATCCTTAAACAACTCAGTCCGCTTAACCAATGCCGCCTCATAAAAATTAAATTCCGAGGACTTCTTATTTGATTCCATAACTCAATAAAAAATTTAAACTTAATAAACATTCACTCAATCAACAATTTTAATTTATTTATAGTTGGAAGATTTTTTGATTATCTCCACATCATGCGGCCTAGCTTCAACTTGCCCCGCATTCGTAACTCGATTAAATTTCGCTTTCTGTAACTCCAAAATATTCTTCGCACCAACATACCCCATCCCCGATCTAAGCCCACCAAGATACTGAAAAATAATCTCACAAACCTTCCCTTTATACGGCACCATCCCTTCAACACCTTCAGGAACCATTTTCCCGGTCTTCTGAGAATATCTTTCTAAAGAACTCAAATTATCTTTCATTGCCCCCTGCGAACCCATCCCCCGATAACTCTTAAACTTCTGACCGCCCACCTTCATTGACTCACCAGGAGCTTCCTCCGCGCCAGCAAAAACACTCCCCATCATAACACACGAAGCCCCAGCACCCATAGCCTTAACAATATCTCCACTATACCTAATCCCACCATCAGCAATAACATATCTCCCAAATTCTTTTGCAGCCCTAACCACTTCGTAAATCGCCGTCATCTGAGGAACACCCGCCCCAGCAACAACCCTCGTTGTGCAAATCGAACCCGGACCAATCCCAACCTTCACAGCATCAGCACCAGCCTCAAACAAAGCCCTCGCCCCTTCATAGGTTGCAACATTCCCAGCAACCAAACCAAAATCATATTTCCCCTTAAAATTATCCCTAACAGCCTTCACTGTTTCAATCACATTCTTTGAATACCCATGCGCTGTCCCAATCAACAACACATCACAACCCTTCCTCAACAACCTCTCCGCCCGCTCCAAATCATTAACACCAATATTCGCACCAACCCTCAACTGCCCCCGCGCGTCCACATTATACAAATTTCTATCCCCTTCAATAATACTCTTCACATCTCCAAAACAATACATCCCAGCTAATCTCCCTTCCGAATCCGTCAAAATCAATTTCGGAACCATAGATTTCTTCATTAAATTATAAGCCCCCAAAACACTCGTATCCTCACCAGAAACAATCACGTCCTCTACCATAAAATCCCTAACCAAACTCTCATCCTTAGCAAACCGCGTCTTATCCCCCGTAACCAACCCAACCACACGCCTATCTTCATCAACAACAACCAACGAAGAAAATCGATTCTGATAACGCTCCAAAATCTTAAGAACATCCCTCTTGGTCTTATTAGACCCGACACTAATCGGCTTATCAATTTTCCTATTTAAAGTATTCTTAACATCCTCAACAGCAAAAACCTGCTCCTCCAGACTTGACTTCCAAAGAAAACCAATCCCTCCCTGAAGTGCCATAGCCCTCGCCATATCCGCACCACTAACGGTATCCATATCCGCACTAATCAACGGAATCTTCAAAGAAATATCAGAAGTAAGATTCGTATTCAGGTCAACATTCGCCGGAACAACGTCGCTATACGCAGGAACCAAAAGAACATCATCAAAAGTCAAAGCCAATCCTTCCTCGCCAGCTTTTTCCAAAACATCTACCATACACAAAAACGAAATGTCCCTTTTTAAAAATTTGTATAGTTATAACCTTTCTAAAAAATCTTTCCAAATAAAATCAAAAACTAAAACCATTTTTCTTAAATCTAATTCTAATTTGGCTCATCATTATTTTTTATAGAACAACTAACTACTACCACTAATTAATCCGCTTCTTCCAAAAAACAACCCCAGCAACAATTATAATAACCGCGATAATCAAAACCCATACGCCCAAACTACCATCTTTAATATCCTCTATAACCCCTTCACCAACTGATTCATCCCCCTCAGAAACATCTTTTTCAGCACTCCCTTCCTCACTCGCTTCATCACTAGAAACTGTTTCATTATCTGTAACATTAGTAGTAGCACCGCCCCCACCACTTCCGCCTGAACCATCATTACCATCAGGTGTAGCAGAAGGCACAACGATATTATAACCTGCACCAGAAACTAAACCAAACATTATAAACCCAACCAAAAATATTCCCACAAAACACTCAATTTTTTTCATTTCCATCTTAAAATCCCAATGACACAGGAACCTTACAAACCGTTGTAGTCGTCCCCGAACAATTTACATAATCATCAACATCCTGAGGATTAAGCCCACCATCATCCACAAAATTAAAAGTATTAGCGGAATTATATGCAACTGGCATCTCTATCTGGATATAATCACTAGCCCCTCCAAGATGCATCTCGTCAATTAAGGTATCCCATTTTTTAAGACTTGAATTCATTCCCATCATATTCGTATCCTCATCACAAATAAACGCGTTAGACAAATCAATTTTTGTAGGTTCAAAAATATTCACACCATAAAACCCAATACTCATACCACTACCACAATTACTGTGCACAGTAAAATTCATATTCTTAGTGACCGAAGTATTCGTCTTAATACCCACATCATAAACCACCCCTCCGAACTCCTTAGTAAAATTATAGCTCGTCTCATTCAGAGCAGGAATATCAACAGTATACCCATCAGGCAAATCAAGCTTAAAAATAAATTGTTTGGCTACATCACTAGATTCCGTCGTAAAATTAGAACAAGCAGAAACCGCACAATTATCCGAAGGGTCACAAACCTTAATTTTATAATAATAAGTAGTTCCATTTTCTAAAGAATTGTTTAAATTATCATCCATCAAATCAACAGAATGGAACGGTTTAAACTTTGCATAAGCCTGATACGCATCATCTCCCACATCACTCAAAACAGTGTCTTCAACGCTACAGGTAGAATCATTATGGTAAAAGGTTACATTTAAGCTAGACGGTTCATTGGTATCAATCTTCATAAACGCCGCATCTGACAAAACATCAACTTCACTAAACATCACCGTCGGAGCGGTCTTATCACCATCTACTATCGCGAATGCGAATGCATCCAATCCTAAAAGTTCCGCACACTTAGGTGTAAACAAACACATGGGATCATAACAATCAACCAAACCATTCTCATCATCATCAACGCCGTTCATACACTCCTCAAAAACATTAAACCCAAACTTCTGCATATTCTTACACTTCGGATCTTTAGTATTAGGATTAGAACAATCCACAAAACCAAAATCAATCATACCCGGAGTATAATATCCCGGACCAATATAATCTGAAGGATCCGTTCTAGAATCACTACCATTAGAACTTGCCATAAAAATTCTCATATTCGCAGTCTTATCATACTCCGCAAACGATTCTAAACCCTGTTTCTCTACAGCAACCATCACGCCACCAATCTCTCCGCAACTCATCTGTTTACTTGTAGTAATCATTACATTAGTAGACACCCATCCATCATCACCACATTTCATAAGCTTCTTGGTCTCCACAATACTCCCAGTTTCATTACTTGAAATATAACTAATCATAAATTCATAACCACTACTATTACTTCCGCCATAAGCAATACACCCATCAGACTCATTACCATTTGTATCCAAATACCAATAAAACTTCGTCGTAGCATCCCCTTCACCCAAATCCCCCTCATTTACACTCCCATCAAAGCTCATTCCAGCTCCAACCATATATCCATTACACACTAAAGCACTACTAATATTATAAACCCCAGCACCAAAATTAAACCCATTATCAGTCACCCTCATTCCCATTCCAATCAAATCGACCTCCCCACTAACACCAGATTCATTCTCTGGACCATTCTGTCCAAAACTATTCCCAGCATCCATAGCTAACTCAATAACATCCCCTTTCATATCTCCAAAATGCTCAAACTCTGCTTTATCCATACACCATCCCGCAGGCTCCGTAACAGATTTATTATTATTAGCATAACTATCATTTTTATACTGGCAATTAAAACTATTCAATCCACACCCTGTTTCGTTCCCATCATATTGCCAACATCCGGATTTCCCTCCACCCCCCATTCCCATCATCATAAAGATCTCCGGCTGACAAGTCTC
The DNA here is from genome assembly GCA_023133415.1 of Candidatus Pacearchaeota archaeon. Classification (GTDB taxonomy): domain Archaea; phylum Nanobdellota; class Nanobdellia; order Pacearchaeales; family GW2011-AR1; genus JAGVXH01. Next base: position 75,806 of record JAGLWM010000002.1, on the reverse strand, counting down.
ACTCATATTTCTATATTCACAAAGCCCTCCTAAACTAACATTTTCACACTCATCAACCAGCCAATCCGGATTAAAACAAGCCACATCGCACCAGCCATCCTCCTCTCCAGCTGTCATAGAAAAACCATCATTATGCCAAGTGCAATTAGAATTAGCTCCACAACTAGTTGAATTCAAACTCATACAAGTCGCAAACGGTTTAAAATCACACCATCCACCAGTACTATTACACCACTCATTTCCAGCTGCTTCCTCTGTCTCACACCAACTATCATTAACCCACTGACAATCTCCAGAACAAACACTCTCATTATTATTACCCCAACAATTAGATGCATCCACTTTAGTCATATTAATATCACACATAGAATTTCCGCCCATCATCATATTACTAGAATCATTCGTACATCCAGGAATAGCCCCGCAAGCAACCAAATCACTATCATACTGCCAACAATTAGAACCGGGCATATCACAATGTCCCTCACTATCCCAATCATTAGTCACCCAAGTGCAATTCAAATCATCCCCTCCTAATTCAAATGCAAATGTTGTGTTACAATCTCCCTCATTAATCTGGGCAAAACAATCTCCCCCAAATACCGAACCCCCACAGAAATTATCAAAACCACAATCAGGATCTCCGCAATCAACCATCCCATCTCCATCATCATCTACCCCATTAAAACAAACCTCCCCCTCATATCCCATCGGCTTACATAATGCGAAATCATTATCCCACGAACAACTAACATTACTATTATAGCAATTATCAGAATCATAACATGAGAAACAATCACTATCGCAAACCTTCTTTGATGTATCAACACAAGAACCATTAATAGCTGACTGGTCATCATCAACCCACTTACAATCAACAACACTACCTAAGCAAGCACTCTCAGGATTATTCATAAAATTACACCCTTCACACTCAAAATTACAATCTTTAGCCCCGCCACTCTCCATCTCGGTAGGATAATCACACCATCCCTTTCCGTTAAATGAATTACTATCATTTGTCCAAGCGCAATATCCTAAAGCCGAACCGACACAAGCACTCTGCGCAACTGTCCCATTTTCCCAATCACTGCCATCATACTTAAACTCACAAGCCCAACACGAAGTATCACAATTCCCTTTATTGCCCTCGCCAGCACCATTATCAACACTAAAAAATCCAGTCATCTCACACCACGAATCCTGTTTCAAAATATCGTCCTCAAGATAATACTCTGTCTGCCAAGTCCCTCCAGCAGCAGTACAAGCCGTATCACTACCAACCATCCCCAAATCAGTTTCCCCTCCCGAACCAAACACCGCCCCGGGATTAAATGTACAATTCTTCACAATCGTAGAACTATTATCCCAGACACACGGCATCATAAACTCCTCAATCAACTGCGTACATAAAGTATAATTATTCTTAGAATCCGGATGCTCACAAAAACCAACAGGAGGCGCAGACTTTACCACAGAACTCGCTCCAGGTGCACAAAAAGCACCGGTCAAATTCGCGGAAGAATTCCAAACACAATTAGGCAAAGGCCCGTAATTACAAGCAGACTTAATTTGTATATGTGAACAAGCCAAATCATCACTATTATCTGCATTATCATAAGTTATATCTCCAGCCACGTGTCCTTCACACCATCCAACCTGAACACCACTACAAATATTATTAGAAGAATTATCTACTCCATTCGGACCATCACCTTCAACACAATAAGCACAACCAGTTATATTCCCACAAACCAATGGCTGATTATCCGCAAACCAACAGTGAGCTCCTCCACCAAACATAAAACCACCAGCACCAGCACCGAAATCACCACTAGGCATCACACAATCACCTGTAGAATTATACCACCCACCCTGATTAAAACACGAATCACTATCCTCAAAAAACATAAATCCACCACCACCCATATCCTCACAGATACCAGAATTACTCTCATTAAAAACACAGGGCATCATCATATCCATTTTCAAGCTATTACAAAGCGTCTCATTATCACCGATCTCATAACACGACTTAGCATAACAGCAACCCTCCGGATTAGGACACCAAGGATCATCAGTTTTATTCACATAAGTACAAAGTCCTGAAAAAGTTCCATCACTCATACACTGAGATTCATTACCATCATAACTCCAACAACCCTTCTGCTCACAACATCCTATATCAATACTAGTAGCCCCAGAATTCTTCATCAAAGCATCACCCAAAGTCTTTACCCCACACCAAGGATTTTGATTCTGATCATTTTCCTTCCAAGAACATTTCTGCTGATTCTCACTATTCATACATACTTGCTTATTCCCATCATTTTGCCAACAACCATCACTAACACCTCCCCAACTATCATCCCCCATAGCGTCCCAATTCCCATGACAAGTTCCATTAACAGTATATTCAGAACCATTCATTAAATAGAATGTTTCGGAAAAACCATTCCAAGTACAATTCAAAGTATTATCATTTGTTTCACAAGTTGATTGATCAGTCGCATCCCATTGCCAACACATCTTTGGCAAACAACAATAATTAGAATAATCAGAACTACAAAAAGGATCCACAACAACATTACTAGAATTAAAACCAAAAACAGTTCCATCATCAGAAGTTACAACGCAACCTTCAGCAGCATAACAAGAATCAGCCGTCCCCCCATTCATCTCCTCAAAACTCATACAATCAACCCACGCAGAAACAAGCCCCAACCCCATCAAAACACCGACGACCAAAAAAATTCCCAGCAAAGAAAATCTCCCAAATTTCACCACCATCTTCAAATACTATAAAACAAATACTTTATAAAACTTCTGCAAAATCTTAACACTACCACAACTAAAAATCCTTAACCACTCCACCACTAATAATCCCCTCATCTTCCTATAGCTCCCGCCCATTCCCTTTCCATCATCTGAGTTCTGAGTTCTCCCCATCTTTATCCATTGAAATCATCATCTTAAAAAAATTTTAAACAAATCCTTAGCATCTTTCTCCGCACTCTCTGGATAAACTTTTGCAGAACTAATTATACTCCTCACCTTAAAATACATTTTAATCTCATTAACAAAACCTTTTACCCTGCCAACTTTCCTCGGTCTTCGATACTTTTCCAAAAATCCTATATCTCACCCCTCCAATCAATTTTAATTCTTTCCCAGTAATTATATAATAATTCGGAATACTCTTCAAATTTCAGGTAGCAGACTTAGATAAGACGGACGGTACACAAAAGCCACCTTTTACAAAAAATACATACATCCCAAAACAACAATTTTAATTCTTAGCAGACTTAGGCAAGGCGAACGGTTCCGTAGCGTACAAGAGTACGTGAGGGTTCGTTCAACGAAGTATAAGTCGCTAAGAATTAAAATTAAATGTCGATGTCTCGTAAACCATCCGTCTCAATCATAAACACAGTCTCATTATCCGGCAAATTCGGACTATCAATCAACTTACAAACTCTCGAATCTTTCTTCCCTCGCCTCAAATACATCCGATATGTACAAGCATGCCCAACAATATTCCCACCAATCGCCTTCGTAGGATCTCCAAACAACTGCGCCGGGTCCGACATAACCTGATTCGTCACATAAACCGCAATATTATTCTGCTCAGCCACCTTCATTAAATTATGCAAATACCTATTCAATCTCTGCTGTCTATCCGCCAACTGACCCCGACCACTGAACTCCGCCCTAAAATGCGCCGTCAAAGAATCAATAATCATCAACCTAATCGGCTCACCATCCTTAATCAACTCTGCAACCCTATCAAGCAACAACATCTGATGATCCGAATTAAAAGCCCGTGCAACTAAAATATTCTTCAACACCTTTTCCGGATTCGCGCCAATCCCTTCCGCAAACTGCCTAACCCTTTCCGGCCGAAACGTCCCCTCCGTATCGATATAAACCGCCTTCCCATTTGCGCCACCATTCTCAATCGGCAACTGAACACCAACAGCAAGAGACAAAGCCAATTGTGTTTTCCCCGACCCAAAAGCCCCGAAGGCCTCGGTGATCGACTTCGTCTCAAGCCCTTTTCCCCCAAGCAAATTATCTAAATTTTTAGATCCAGTAGTAATATGAAACAATTCTTTCCTCTTCTCCTCATGCTCCAATCCATCAACAAAACCCATGTCCATCATCTTTCGCGCAGCCTGAATCGCCTTCCGCGCAACCGACTCACTCATCCCGGCAGTCTCACTCAACTGCGCCGGAGTCAAAACAGCCAACCCCATCAATTCATAAATCCCAGCAGCTTCCAATTTCGCAACAGCACCAGGCCCGACACCAGGCAAATCAATCAACTGCGGCCCCTTTTCTTCCTTTTTCTTAGAAACCTTTTTTACTTTCTTACTATCATCATCATCCATACAACAAAATACAACCAATCCTTTATAAGAATTTATATCATCAAAAAGAACCAATTAACACCGTCATAATACCCTATAATAATCCTTAATCTAAAGACCTATTGTTCAAGGATTTAACTCTTCATTTAAAGAACTATTCACTTCCATAAATCAAAAAAATTTATTAAATTTCTATTTCTGAATCCTATAAATATTTTTAATCTCCCTCTCATCAAGAACCTTATTCCAAATTATAACATCATCCAAAATAATCCCCTGTCCAAAATTAGAATAACCGTAACCAAAATAATCAACACCGTAGCAACAACAGCAGAAATCCCCTCTTTATTCATCACAATCAACACCGAAACTCTTATATAAATTTTGTTGAATAATTAACACTTCAAGATAAAATACACTATCTAAATTATTATAATACAAAAAATAATAAAAATTAAAGACACGGAAACAATAAAAAACGCAAGCCCAAAAAAAATGTAGCGTTCACTTTTGACAAAAACAGATATGTCATCCACTTCTAAACAATCTCAATAATTCCCCAGACGAATAACCCTATATCCCCCAGCAAAAACAAAACAAAAATAACCTCCTCCACAATTCCCCCACTCTTCACAAAACCCCGAACCTTCCAATTAAACGGCCAAAACAATTTAACCCCACTCCTAGTCAAACAATCTAAAAACAAATGCGAAACATATCCCACAAAAAAACCAAATCCGCCCCATAAACTAATTGCCCCAACAGCCAAACTCAAAAACACGCAAGCAACCAGACTATGCAAAACACCCCGATGCTTCGTCATCCACTGCAATGGTCGAAAATACCAATGGTTTCCAAACTTGCTATTTTTAATATCAATATCAACGAACGCCATCGCAAACAAAACAAATCCCAAAACAAAAAATGGCATCTCCAAAAAATAAGCAAGCAAAAAATAAACCGCCAGCGAAAATACAATATGCGTTCTGAATAACATCCTCAATGAAACAAAATTCAAATTAAAAACCCATCTAAAAAGCTATAACAAAACAACTACTTTTTATCATCTAACTCAACAATCAACTTTTCCACATCAACCCTCTCAATATTATTGGCAACAATTTCCAAATTATTAAACAATTGATTACGATTAATTCTACCAGATAAATAAATTTCCGTTCCCAAAAAATCATCCCGAAACGCCGCAGCCTTCATCTCATCTTTTAAATCTTCTTCAGGAATCAATTGCTTAATCTGATCCGAAAACATCACAACCCTCATACTCTCTGTCCCATCATCTAAAACAAAATTCAAAATCGCACGATCCACCTTCTCAACAACTCCATGCTCAGCACACCTATATTCCTCCTTCCCCTTCTCATCCCCGACTGCCGACTTAACCACCTTCTTATTACAAGTCGGACAAACCGAATAAAATCTCGGCTGAAAAACCTGAACAACAACACCTCGAGCCCTAACATTCATACCCTGCCTAACCTCATCTAAACTCACCTCGCTCACAGCCGGCGCATTCTTAACTTCATCCATGACAACCTCACTCTTCTTCAACTCACCAAAACTCGAAAGATGAATCTCCGAATCCCGAGTCGACCCATTTCTAATCTCAACAACATCCCCCACCTCAATCTCCTTATTCTCAATCAACACAATATGATTAACATCCCACAGAACAACCCTCGTACTTCCACTATCATCCGCCAAAATAAAATTCGCAACCTTTCCCTTCCTGTCATTCTTTTCAAACTCACGAACAGGAAAAATATTCATAATCTTCCCAACAACATTCACCTTCCGAAGCCCACCAATCAACTCCGCAATCTTCAAATCCTCATCCTCAAAATTAATCCCCAACTCAGCCGCAATAATCTGCGCCGCACCTTCCTTTGAAATCAGCCCCGACAACTTCGCCTTTTTCGCCTCAACCTTCCGCTCAATCTCCTCCCTTTCCAAATTAGCAGACTTGGCAATCCGATCAACCAATAAATCATAATTTTTCATATTTCAAAAACCCATCCTCACTATTTAAGTATTATTGGGATACATCGCACTTGTAAATCATTAATCCTTAACCATCAACTTTCTGCCACAGCAAAACTTATAAACCAAAAACAAGATAACTGAATATGAAATGCACAAGCTGTACAAAAGAAACATCAAAAATAGTAAGATTCCCCTGCCCAAAATGCGGCAACGAAATCCTGCGATGCGACAAATGCAGAAGTCTTTCAATCGAATATAAATGTCCAAAATGTGGATACAAAGGCCCATGATGAAAAATAAATATTGCAAAACAATCACCCTCAAGAGAAAAATGATTTGTCAGGAAAACCGTTAGGTTCACATACGAATGGCGGCCACAGTAGGAATACAATTTAAAATAATGCCTGAAAACATAGACATAAATCTAGAAGAACTTAGAACAAAAATAAAAAAAACAGTAGAATCCTTCGAGTCTGGAATCTTCAATGAAGCAAAAGAAGAACCAATCGCATTCGGACTAAAGGCATTAATCATAACAATTGCACTTTCTGAAGATGAACAATCCGACAAAGTAGAAAACGCACTAAGCAAAATTCCAGGAGTCTCTTCCGTCGAGCTCATCGACTACAGAAGAGTCGTCGGATAAAAATATTCTGATAATTCTTATTTCTAATTCTCTCTTTGATTTTAATAACAAACCATTGATAATCTCATGTTAGTCGAAATCAAATTTTCATTTCTCTTAAAAAACAAATCGAAAGCCCTTATCTCGCACTTCACAAAAACCACTATCTTGACAGATTGAACACAAGTCCTTTTTCTCCATCACTTACTACTCTAACCTTTTCACCTGTTTCAATAGGATATCTCTCCCCATATTCTTTGCCTCCATAAAATAATGAATCTGCTGTAGCTAAAAGTCTCTTATGATTATTTGAAAGACTTAGCGAAGATGGAACTACAAAAAATCTAGGAATAATTACTTTTTCTCCATCATCTACTTCTTCGTTTAATTTCTCTTCAAGAGACTTCAAAATAAACATTCCTCTTGCTTTCCCACCAACAATTCCAATTGGCGCCTCTTTTTCGATATCCAAAACTACCTGTCTCATATACATATTGAAAAATAAATTTTTATAAATATTCCTACCTCATGGCTAAAATTTATAGAGAATTACTGACCCTCAGTCCCTCGAGCAAATTCTTCTTTCATTATGTTTCAGAAAAAACTTCACTTAAACTTAATAACCCAAAACTTATAACCCCCTTCACCTTTTATAAACTATGCCAATTACAAACGAAGAAGCATCCAAAATCAAAGAACACCTTCTGACCCAATTAGACAACTTTCCAGAAGACAAACGTTCACAAATAGCCGACCAAATCAACTCCATGACCAACGAACAAATCGAGACCTTCATCAAACAAAACAATCTAACCCACCTCGGCGGACAATGCATATTCTGCTCAATCGCCGCAAACAAAACCCCATCCTACAAAATTGCCGAAGACAAAAATTATATCGCAATCCTAGAACTAAACCCCTTAAGCAAAGGCCACTCTCTAATTATCCCAAAAGAACATCTCGACAAAATTCCGGAATCCTCAAAGCTCATTACACAAGAAGTCAGCAAAAAACTCCAAGACAAATTCTCTCCAAACGAAATCAAAATCAACGAACTAAAAATCATGAACCATGCACTTTTAGAAATCATCCCAATCTACGGTGACGAAACCCAAAAGAAACAAGCCTCTGAAGAAGAATTAGAATCTCTCCAAAAAGAAATACTAAAGGCCAAGGATATAGAAATTCCAGAAAAACCAAAAGAACCCAAAATAGAAGAAATCCCAATCCTCCCACCAAGAATACCTTAAATTATCCTCCAACCAAAAGCCCAATATCCAACCCGAAATACACCAATATTTTTTCCAAAAATATTGCATACCCCAAAAACGCAATCAAAAACGCCGGCACAAATGGCAATCCGTCTTTAATCAAAATCTTCCTTTTATTTTTCAACAATTCAATATCACTCAAACTCAAACCATCCCAATCAGCTTTAATCACCTCCCGATTTCTGGCAATTACATCCTCGACCAGCCAATCCCCCTCCTGAAGCTCCCGCCCCGAAACCTCACGAATCATTGAAACATTCTCTAACCCCCTCGCAAAAATATAGAGCAACGGAAAAATAAAAATCAAAATCCCAAACATAAAAAAAATCCAATTCCAAAATCCAAACAACATCAAAACTACACCCACACCAAGAACAACCATCGACCACCAATTACCAACTGCCAATTTCCCCATCTTCGCATTCACCTTCTTAAAATCTTTAAAATACAAAACTAAAGAATAAATTAAACCATAAGCAGAACCACTAATCATTAAAAGCAAAAGAAAAATTCCAACCTTAACCATCGATCCAAAAAAACTCGCACCCAAAAAAAACACCGTCATAGAAACCAACAGTTTCGCATCTCCCCCGGCAAAAACCCTCGCATAATAAAACAAATTCATAATAACAAACATCACAACCAACAAAAACCCAGCATGAAAAATAACATCCGAATCTCCAGACAAAATCGCTCCATAAAAAACAAACACAAATCCACTAACCATCAAAAACAAACACAACCAATTATCAACCTCGCGTCGTTTCAAATCCTGTAGACCAGCAACAATAATCCCACCCAAAAACAACCAAAATAAAAAACCAAATTCTATCATTTTAAATTCTCCTCATTAATCAAATGCACAGTAAAAATAATTACCGAAGCAACAAGCCCAAAAGCAGACAATGACATATCAAGCAAACTAAAATAACCCGAATTAAAACTTCGTAAAAAAATCAATAACAAAATAGAATAATTAATCATATTACCCAACCAGTCTAAAAAATATTTATTCATCATAGCTCCAACAAAGCTCTAATTATCCCAAAAATCAAAAACCCCAATGCAGTCAACCCAACGCCAACAGCTAAATAATTCAACCACCGCAACACCTTTTTACTCATACAACTTCAATCTTTCCAATTTATTTAAACCTTCCTTTTCTTCTTTCCCACAACAACCTTCCCCATCTTGTCCCTCTTCTCCCCACTCTTCTCGTCAACATTAGCCGACCTAAACTTCCCACCCCTCTTATATCCCCGAACCAACCGCTTCCTCTTCAAATCTTTCTTCGTCTTCCGCCTATCAACTCCTCCGTAATCCATCTTCCACCTCCCTTATTTTTTTTCTACACAAATCAAATCCAGCCGTATCCAACCACCGAGGGTCTGCCCCAACTGATTTTTGTTTTAAATTCGTGAGAGTGTCATCAACCACCGACGTTTCATATTTCATTCTCACGATGCCTCCACCCTAAAACCCCTACCCTCTCTCGTTATCAAATATTCTCTATCAAATTCAAAATTAAAATCAACTGCAAAATTCGTCTTAGTAATATCCAACGCCCTCAACTCAAAACTCTTCCCAATCTTCCCCCGTCCAAAAACCATTTCATTAGAATCGACACGGCTCAATCCTTCATTATAAACAACATTCTCCAAAAAAACATCCTCAATATCCTCCCTCTTTACAACCTCACCCTTCCAAGTCAAATTCGAAAAAATAAAATTCTTCATTTCATCACTAATCCCAGAAATAAACACACCTCTAAACTCATCCAAAAACTCGTCCGTCCCAAACTCACTCTGCATATTCCTCAAACTCATCTCAATCAACTCAACCTCCCTCATCTCAAAAACATCCTTAGCATCCCGAACCTCTAAAACAACTAACGGCGAAACCAAAGAACTCTGCACCCCCTCTTGCTGAATCATATAAATCCCAACAGAAGTTCCACACATTGCCAAAGTTATCAAAACCAAAAGAAAAGAAAAAAACTGCCCACGTTTTCCCATCTCTCCTCTTCTTTGCGACCTCCGACCTGCGACCTGCGACCTGCGACCTCCGACCTGCACCCTACCCCTATCCATAACCAACCTCCAACAACGAATCATCCAAGCCCTTTCCTCCAGCAACCAAAAACTTCGCTTCACTCAACAAAACATACCGATCCGAATAATCAAAAATATTATCAATTTCAATATCACTCTCATCATAAATCGCAATATCTGCAGCAGATTTATTCAACTTCTTAATAATCCCGCCCCCAATCATATACACAACCAAAATCAAAACAATCGCAATCGTCGCCCCAAAAAATACAATAAAATTCGCAACCACTCCCCGTTTCCCCACCCCACGACTACCGACTACCGAGGGACTGCCCCAACCAATTTTTGCTTTGAATTTGTAAGGGTGCCACCGACTACCGAAACTACTCGTCCCCATAATTCACCAAAACCTCCATCATCATCACCCCTTCAAATTTATCATCATCATCCAAAACAAAAACAGAATAATTCCCCTCGTAATACCCAGGCTTATACATAGCAATCCCCTCAATATTCTCATGACCCATCACCGCATTCCCAGTCACTATAGCCTTTCCAAATAAATCCCTAATCCAAAGCGCCCCACTATCCCCCTCGCTAAACTTTGCTATATTTTTTCCATCCCCATCAACAACCTCAACCCCAACATAAATCCTCTCATCACTAGCAATACCACAATCTTCAATCTTCCCCTCAACATCTCCACGCAAATCCAAAACTCCATCCTCAACCAAACACTCCACAACCTCTCTCGCCAAAATCCGAGCCTCAACATCCCGAACATCAATATAATAAGTATACACAAATGATCCAGCCCCAAATACAACAAATGCAACCAACGAAACCATCATTAACCGATATATCATATGAATCCCCTCTGCCATCTGCCCCTTCTTCCCAAACTCCCTCCCAACACCTCTTCCCTTCTCCCTCCCACCTGCGACCTGAGAGTCAGTAGAGTCATGCCCATTTGAGGCCGACCTACAACCTGCGACCTCGAAAAATCTCATTTTTCGACCCTCACCACAAATTTATCTTTCTCTTCATCAACATCAACTGAATACTTAGAAAAATAAGGATACCCCTTAACCGAACGAAACCCACCTATCCCAACAAAAACCCGACCATCCCGAATTTCAAGCTCTCCAACAACCCCATTTACATTTATCTTACTAATCTCGAAACTCATCCCAGCCTCCGCCGAATCAATCAACAACGCAATTTGCTTCTCCAAAACCTGTTGCTTAACATCCCGTCCATCAATTCGCCCCGCCATCGCAAACAGAAAAATCGCAAAAACCAAACTAATCAAAATCACATGGATTATAACCTCATTCAAAAGAGAACCTCTCTTATTCATCATGCAGGAATTCCCTCCCACTCTTCACAAAAACCAATATCCCTTTTAATAAACGCATCCAATCCTTTTTCTGGAACATTCCAAAGAGAACTCAAAGCCTTCGGAAGCAAATCCCAAAAATTAAAAATAAAATCCTTACTTACTTCATTAAACGGATTTCCTTGCTCAGTCTGAAAATAAAACAAATAAGGAATATAATCACCAAAGTCTTCATCTTGAATAGTAACAATCCCATAATTAATCAGCAAGTCTCCTTTCGTAGCATCAAAAACTCTGGGCAATGAAATATCAAGAGTTCTCATCCTCGCCGTAAACTCCCCATTATTAAGCTTATTTTTTAAAATAACATTCTCCCAAAACGTAAGATCACTCCCAATATAAAACCCGTCACCTTCTAAATCAAACGGCACTTCATTCCCAAAATCAAACGCCGAAAACTTTTTCCCTGAATCTCGCAAATAAAGATAATACGAATAATCCTTACCCATCGGCAAATCCAAAGCCTTCCGAATATCAATCTTCTTACTTCCCAACTCCTTTTTTGCCTCAACCGTCAAATGAATCCTAGCACAAGGAACACACGTACTCGACTTAAAAAACTTGGCAGGAAAGGCACTAGCATCCCCATTATCATAAAGCGCCCAACACTCCGCCATAGTCTCAGCAATAATCTTTCCAGCCTCACCCTCTCTAATCTCCCTCTCACTAATCTCCACAACATGCGTCCTACACTTTAACGGATATTCATCCTTAAACGAGTCTACATTAAAACCCGCAATCGTCGCATCTGGCAACAACGACCTCAACTGAATACTCTGCCTACAAATCTGCCTCTCCGTATCTTCCTCGGTCCAAAGCTCATGAAAAATAAAATACAAACTCAAACTCAAAACCATCAGACCCAAAATCAACGACAACATAATTCCCCACTTATAGTCCCCTTTTTTATTTCCCAACACGGACGAACCACATGATACCCCTGTCACTTCACAAAACACACTCTTTTCATCCATACACATACCCATAAAAACAACTTAATAAAATTAACCCATCACCTTCGAAACAATCTTCCAAATTGCAAAACTCACCGCAGCCAGAAGCCCAAGATACCCAATCCACTTGATCGTCTCATCCGAAACAATCGCCCCCTTCCTATTCAACTTTAACAGATACATCATAAACCTCCGTCGTTTTATATAAACTCATTCTTTTTCCTTCTCCAACAATCCATTCATCACCCCCACCCTCCAGCCTCACAGGCAACTTCATCTCCTCACAATATTTACAAACTACAACCTTCTTATTTTCAGAGCAAACACAAAGAACATATTCCCCCTTGCCTCTCTTATGCGTAAACACTTTCCCATCCTCCCTAAACTCAACAGTATTCCCAAAATAAACCAAATAAAAATTCAAATCATCATCCCCATTATCCAACATAAAAAAACTACTTCCTCCACCCACATCCTCAATCGCCCTTTCCAATGTCTCAAAATAAGATTTCGCCGTCTCATCAGCCTCATCAAAAACGGGAGAGAATAAACTGACCAATAAATAAACCATTCCCACAACAACCGCAACCGCTATGATAACTTTTACACTCCCTTCACTCAACAACGCACCTCTCTTATTTATTATTTGCATTTCTCTCTCAAAAACTGACTAATCAAAGTAGCCTCATAGACCTCCTTAAAGTTTCTTTCATATAATCTATAATATTCTTCATTGCCAACATCACTCCACGCAGATTCACCCCATTTAACGAGATTAACTGGGAAATATCTCAACTTAACACCCGGAATAAAGTCACTATTCATTTTAGCATTAAAACTATGTCTTAACCCAAACTTCTCATCTCCAGAAAAACTAACAATTGGAAACTCTCTAGTCCCTTCCGCCCCTACTTCAAATTCTTTACCCGTAACATTAATCTTTTTACCCTTAATGGCATCCCCCAATCTCTTAACATCGTCATCAGAAAGTCTCGCCTCGTTCAAATACATTTTTTTTCTTTTCTTAAATTCCAACTTTAATTTTTCAACTTCTTCATCATCATCCAACTTATCAAAGAACCACCCTATATCACCTACAAGCGTCCCAATAATTTCTCCATGACCGAAACCACTAATATATTCTACATCAGGTTTTGTTGGAATCGTCTCCTGCCAATAAACCTTATCATCATATCCCCTTCTAACCTCTTCGGCAAACACATCAATAGCTTCATCATCATCAGTTCCACTATAATAATTTTTGACTTTTTTTATTATTTTACCACACCAATCTTTAAGAACCCAATTTTCCCCTTCTTTAACCCAATTCTCAGCATTAGATATTTTACCCCCCCCCGTAACTCTCCAATATCCATTCTGCCAAATCGCGTAGACATCCCCATCCCCATACAAAATAAACTGCCGAGTAAACCCCCTATTATACAAATCTTTCACACCAGCATTCTCCAAAACATCAACCCCCTTATGATACATTTCCCAATTAAATTTCACAGAACTTAATCTATCACCAAATACTAAACCACACACACTCCACTCCCCATCATCAAATTTCTCAACAACTCCCTTAACAATACGATACGCACCAATCTCACTCTCATTAATACTACACACCCCATCTCTACAAATCTCCAAAACAGCATCCCGCCCAACAATCCCCAAACTAACCAAAAACTCCTCACCTCCTCCCAAATCCACAATTTTAGTTTTATAACAACCACTATACAAAGCCTCCTTAAATCCCAACAAAATCTGCACCTCGTCAAACTTCACCTCAAGACTATCAATCAACGGCTTTAATCCCCCAGTCGTTATCCCATAAATAATCAAAACCAAAACAATAACCAACAAAACAACATTCAATAACTTACCAATAGTCCAATTTACAGCCCCAACCTTATTTTCACAAATCATTCTTCACCCCTGCGACCTGCAAAATCTTCGATTTTGCTCATCGTCCAAACCTCAAAGCACTCCTAATCCCCTCAATCAAATCCCCACCCTTACCACTAAGCAAAATAAAACCCCCAATCATTATAATCAGCACAACCACAAAAATCAAAATCTTAACAATCTCCTCCATTTCCATTTTTATCTTCCTTCATAAAATGAAATCGAAAGCTTATATAAGCTTACATTTCCATAAGAATAAAACACTAAACTAATTAATAAAGATTCCTAAAACAAATTAGGGCCCAGGGCAAGCAATCCCAGGACAACTCTTAATCCCATACTTCTTATACTTGTCATTAGTCGCCAAAATATTACAAGATTCCTTAATATCATCCTCACCCTTTCCAATTTTCAAAGTCTGATTCGCAATACAAAACCCATATACATCTTGCGTCGCACACTTCAAAGCACAAGCCTGAACGATTGTATCGACATTTGCTTCACCCCCACCAAAAGCCGTAATCCTATCCCACAAATTAGTCCATCCAGTCGAAAATCCAAAAATCAAAAACACCAAAACAGCAATCCCCAAAACAATCGCGATAATCGTCCCAAGCGTCATCTGCTGCCCCTTCTTATTCACCATCTTAAAACAACCACAACTCTTTTATTTATAAAACTTTCTTATTCTATCTCCAATCCAGAAACATGCCCAATAAACCTATTCAACATTCTCCCCATATTATTCAATTCCTTCACCAACTCCTCAGCCTTCACTTTCTCCAAATACCCAACCTCACCAGCCAGCATAACCTGATTTTCAACCTCCCGAATACTCCCCATCGCATTATGTAAAAACGAAACAAAGTCCTTACTTGTCCTCCTTCCGCATCCTTCAGCAATATTAGACGAAATACTGACCGCCGCCCTTCTCAGCTGCGAAGTTAACCCATAAACTTCACTTTTTGGAAACCCAGAAGTCACCTTATAAATTTCCTTACCAAACAAAAACGCCCTCTTCCAAACGTCCAAATCCCGAAAATCCCTCACCATCAAAATTCAACAATAATCAACAATATAGAACCTTCCAAGCCAAACAAGTCGCGCTCCACAGAGCGCAACAAGCCCATTGCCTATCCAACCATTGCCTATCCAACCATTGCCTATCCAACCATTGCCTATCCAACCATTGCCTAAGTAAGCCCAGCCAAAGCAACAGCCCCAATAACAGTCAAACCTATTATACTCCCCATCGCAACAACCAAATATAGAATCATCGAAACCTTCAAATTTTTCCCAGTCTCCGCCGTCGCCTGCAAAGGATCCCTCCCACTCTTAATTGTAACAAGAGTCGACGTCAAAATAAAAACAACCTCAATCAAATAAATCCCAACGGCAATCTGCAACCAATAAGTCGGAATCATCTTCGTCACATCAAAAATCGATAAAATTCCAGCAACACCTCCAGCGGCTAAAATCCCCTCCCCAGTCAAAACGCCAGAAGAAAACATCTCATGCAGAGTTCCAAGAATCGTCGTAATCATTCCAGCCAACCCAACAATAATCCCAGACAACAACGGCGCCAAAAAAGTCATATTCGACTTCATGTCCGAAATAATATCCGCCAACAAATCATTCAACCTATCATTAATCTTCTTGATATTTTTAACATAATCACTAATCGACATCAAGCTCCGCGCCGCAACCTGCAACCCCTTCTTCACCGACTCAACCAAAATCTTCATCGAAGTAGCAATCAACTGCGAAGGATAAAAAACAACCGCGCCCCTCTTCGGATCAAAAAGAGCCCTCTCCAAACTCATCCCCAACTGCCCAATATTCTCATTCACTATCCTAAAAAACCCCTCAGTCGCAGTTCCCTTAACAGAACTCGAAACCTTCAAAAAAGCAATTTCCGCAGGCGACCCATCCCCAATTCTATTTCCCAACTGAAATAGCGACGACGTAAACTCGCTCTCAACTTCCTTATACTTATTTCTCGTAACCAAAATCTCCTCTGTCTTCTCTCTAAACGCAACAATAAAAACAATGGCAACAGCAGCCGGAATCCCCAAACTCAAAAGCAAAGCACCCGAACCAAAAGGCCCAGATAAGTTCCCAGCAGAATCAGTCAAAATTCCAAAAACTCCACCACCCCCCAAAAAACCCAAACCCAATTGCGACCAAGAATAATCCCGCGTCGTCCCAATCAAAAGTGGCGCATCAGTATATCTCCACAAAAAAGGAATCAGCCCAATCAAAAAGAAAGGCAACGCACAAAAAAACCCTTTCCAATATCCAACGCTACTCTTATACTTCGAATAAAGTGGATTCCTCTCAAGCAAACTAGACTCCCCATAGCCACCAGGCCTCCTCATCATAACATCATTCGTCATATAAATTACCATAAACGGCACCAACACATTAAAAATCAAAAACACATGATACCAAGCAATCGCGCCCCCAAGCATCGTCGAAGCAAGCGGTAAAATAGCCAAAGCCAGCGTCGGCAAAACAATCCCTAACATATAAACATTCGTCAGCGGCGCCTTCGCATCATGCGTATATTTCAACATCTTATCATAAACACCATCCAGAATAACCTGCAAACTCTTCTCCAAAACCTGCACTCTCCGATCCTCACTTGGCTCATACAAACTTGACTCAATCAAATGAAACGCTCCAATAAACTCCAAACTATAATCCCTCCAACCGAGCAAATAATTATCAACCGAATCTTTAATGGTCGAAAACTTCCCAACTTCAACATCCCAAAAAATCTTCTTAAAATCCAAACTCAATGGTGGTTGCAAATGCTCAGCCGCAAAAGCCACAGCCTTCTCAAAATTACTCGTATGCTTCATATAAATCACAATATACAAAATCGCCGGAACCATCTGACTCGAAGCCTTCAGCCGCCACTTCACCGCCAATCTCTCCGGAGCCTTCGATGAATAGAAAAATGAAAAAATTGAAAAAATAAAAATAAAAAATAAAAACATAAAAGAAAAAACTCCAGTTAATAACCAAATTGCAGTAAATAACAAAATTCCCCCAAACAAAGTCAAAAATAACAACATCGTAGAGAAAACAACAACCTCACTAGTAGAAACATTCAAATGCGCAATCTCAATCGCCCGGTCAATCCTCCTCTTATCTTTCTCCCCAACCTTAATAGCAAACAAATTCCCCATCGACTTACACCACCTCTCATACCGTGAAAACTCTGGTAACATCGAAACCCGAAACTTTTCATAACTCTTACTAAAACTCCGCTTCCCACTCGAAGCATCATATCCCCTCATCTGCCTCTCTATCTTCGACCCATACTTCTTCAAAATATCTTCAGTACTAACCATAATCACCTCACTAAAATCAAAATAACAATACTCTTAAACTTTCCTCCACCTCCCAAAATAAAAAAACAACTCCAATAAAAATATCAATCAAAAGCCGTTACCCTTTTTAACTAAAAAATACCCACCGACACACAAACCCATCAGAATAAAACCAACCAAACCTACACTATCTCTCCCTAAGCCACCAACAACATTGCCAGTAATGCTATTAAACAAAAATAAAAGACCAACAACAAAAACCCCAAACAACAAATACCGAATATCCCTAAATCCCCCAGTATAAGGATTTTTACTTGATTTAATCGAGTCATACTTGTCTTTCAACTCTCTAACATAAACAAGAGAATCCCCCCTCTCAGCAGTCTTTATAGCTACCTTCATAATTCTCTGACCTTCCTTCCATTTATTATCAGCAAGAAGACTCTCCACCTTGCCCTCAAGCTCCTTCGCCCGAGCATTAGGACTATCATCTCTAAACTTAATCATATCGTTTTAAACAGTCCAATCTTTATAAAATTATCTTCCTGCTCAGCTTTGTGTATAAAGTCTAAATAAGAGCTTACTTTATACACAGAAACTTATCTAAGATTTCCTATTATTTGAAGCAAGAAGCCTAAACCAATTAATAAGAAGCCGACTGAATTCCACATATGCTTAGGAGGAATGAATCCATATTTCAAAACTTTCCTCAATCTTGGAGGAAATTTTCTAAAATCAAATATTCTCCCCTCCCAATAATATTTTTTGCTCCACTTTGCTGTGTGAACTTTTTGATGCCAAGTTCCAAAGAGAGTTACTAATATTAATATAGCAACTCCGAAAAAATCAAGACTTAATCCTAAGACAATTAAATTTATACTCATTCTTTAACAAGGTAACTTATTTATTAATGGAATCTCTTCCTTTAATACTATTTTTAAAGCACACAAACCTTTTTTATATTTAGTAATTCCAATAATATCCCACACGATAGGTTTCCCATAATATTCAATCAATAACTTTCCAATATCCTCTTTTATCTCTTGATTTTCTTGCTGTAATTCTTGATAATCTTGATAAAGTAAATTATAATCTATTTTACTAACATAATCATTCTGACTAGGGTGCCAAAGAAGAAACCCTATAAGAATACCACCTAGTACGAGGAAAATTATTCTAACAATTCCATAAAATTCGTCCACTTGATTCATTCATCCACAGCCTTCTCTTTCTTCTCAGCTTCCTTCAATCTTTTAGCTTCTTCCTTAACACATGTTTCACACTCAGCTCCATGACAAAGAATTTTTCCACATTTATCACACTTATTTAACTCATCGCTAACTTCCTTAAATTCAATCTCTGCACCTGGACCATCTTTGTTAGTTTGAGGGAAATTAATAATAATTCCTTTTTTCATTTTTAGAGTTTGAAGATATTTCTGTAATTGAACCTCTTCTTTCATTCCAGTTGCGGATGGTGTGGCTTTAAGTTCTAAAATAATTTTTTCTCCTCCTTCGGTATCTTTGATTATTAAATCAGGCTTAGACATACCCACAGCGAAGTTTTTGTAAAATACTGGTAGAACTCTTTGGTTTTCGTAAGGAATCTTTTCCAGCCTCAAACCTACTTCCATTGCTTTCTCGTAGACCTCTTCGGCATATCCGCTTCCAAGTGAGCTAAAGACATCTTCTGCTATTTTTCTTACTTTGTTTATCATGGCTACTTATTGTAGTTTAAACTTATAAATGTTTCGGTACCTGAACAATGTTTAT
Source organism: Candidatus Pacearchaeota archaeon (assembly GCA_023133415.1). Lineage (GTDB taxonomy): Archaea > Nanobdellota > Nanobdellia > Pacearchaeales > GW2011-AR1 > JAGVXH01. The sequence goes on along the minus strand of JAGLWM010000002.1, from coordinate 56,115 downwards.
AAAGGTTGGTAGCTATTAAAAGCTATTAGTAGCTACAATGGAAAGCGAAATAAAAATTATAAAAGGTGAAATTGTTCTTAAGAAAATTAATTTTAATAGATGTTTAGAGAAAGCTCCAAGCAAAAATGGCAATTCTGCATCTAAAATATATTTACCTGAGAATTTAGCTGGGAAAAAAGTTTATGTTTGCTGGGAGGAAGAAGATGAGTGATGAAAAATTCCAGGATTATTTTAGAAAGTTTGAGTCAAAGTATTCAAAACTAGATTTAATTGATAAAGATTGGTACGAAAAAGAACTTAATATTAGTGCATTTTGCTCAAAGGCAAAAACAAAAGACGCTAAAGGAAATTTTTCTGAAGAATGGTTTCGGGCAAGAATGACTTGGAGCATGGTTAATTCTGGGACATATAACAAGGAATATATCTGTGTAGAATTTAGCCAGCCAAAAGGAAATACAAAGACTCCACTTAGGGCAGATATAGTAGTGTTCAAAGAGAAAGAATGGTTAAAGACTTATGAAAAAGCAAAACAAAACAAAGATTTCAGAGAAATGAATAAAATGATGTTGGTTGTTTTTGAGGCTAAAAAAAAGCAAGGGGATAATGTTCAATCAGTTATAGAGAATCAATTGCACTCAATGATGGAAAAGAATACCTCAAAAGATAGGATTTTTGGTATTTATTTTGATGACAAGGAAGAAGTAATTATATTAAAAAAGTTGGGTAATTCTGATTTGCGAAGATTCTATGAGGACAGAGAATTGCAAGAGGAAGGGCTACATGATATAAATATCCAAAATAGAGATTTGTTGATTAATCTACCTTGCCAGAAAGACTTTATTGAGAACAATGAGAGTATTTCTAATCTGGCAAAATTAAAATTTGACTCCTTAGATGTTATTGATGAAAGTACCTTTACAGACTTGATGCATGTTTTAAAAAGAGAAAATGATAAAATTAAACCAAAGAGTCCTGTGAGAAGTTTAATAGTAGAGTTTTTAACATTGAAAGTCTTTGATGAAAAAAGAAGTATAAAAAATAAGTCTAATTTACAATTCTATATTTTACCTTCAGAAAAAAGAGTTGATGGATTAGCAGAGAAAAGTTTTAAGGAAAGAATAAATCAACTATATAAAGATGCAAAAAGGGAATATGGAAATGTTTTATCTAAACCCTCATTTAATTATAGTAAGGATTTTAAATCTAGTGACTCAAACGATGAAAAATTCTTAATAGCATTAATTGAAGCGTTTCAACAAAGAGCAATCTTAAAAGCTAAAAGCGAGAGTTTTAATCAAATTATTTTTAATAATTTCGGGGATGAAAAACAAAAAGCTGACAAGGGACAATTTTTTACCCCTATTCCTGTCGTGCAAAATATAATCAAATTATTAAATCCTATTCCTGGAGAAGAACTTTGTGATCCCTGTTGTGGAATCGCAGATTTCCCAGCGATGGCATTTAGACATTCTTATAGGAAAGAGAAGGATTTTCCAGATAATGCAAGCCATTTCTATGGTTTTGATATAGAGGGCAGTAACTTAAAACTTGCAGAACTAAACTTGGTGCTAAATGGAGATGGAGGAGCAACTCTTGAACAAATGGATTCCCTCTCTCAAAAATTATTAGAAAATGGAAAAATTATGAAAGCAGGATATTTTACTACTAAAAATTTTAATCCAGAAACTTGGGAGAATTTAAGTGATAATAATATTGAGATTAAAAAATATAAAGTTATTGCAACCAACCCTCCATTTGGTAAGGGTAGGGATTTAAAAACAGGAGCTAAAGGGAAATGGGATTTACCAAAAGAAACAATTGAACTTTATCAAACATATAAAGAAAAACCAGATAAGAAGAAAGATGGGAAGCCAGGCAATTTACCGAAGTCTATGGATATGGGAGTATTATTTTTAGAAAATTCTTACAAATTACTTGAAGAAGGCGGAAGAATGGGGATTGTTCTATCTAATTCAATTGCTTCCATAAAAGAATGGAAAAATATCCGAAGATGGATAATCAACCGAATGCGAATTGTGGCACTATTTGATCTGCCTGGAAACACCTTTGGAGAAACAGGTGTTGCAACAACAGTAATTATCGCCTATAAGCCTAAACCTAATGAAATAAAAAAAATTCTTAAATCAGATTATGAAGTTTTCACTAAAGAGGTTAAAAATATTGGCTATGAGGTTAAGACTAAAAATAGGGTTGTACAGTTTAGTCCAACATTTATAATTGATCAAAATACTTTCGAAAAAACTAGTAATCGTAATGAAGATTTTACAAGCTTGAGAGAAGATTTTAAAGAATTTTTGAAGAGACAAGAGGAAGAAATTAAAAATGCTTTCCATTTAAATAAAATTAATTAAAAATGGAAAGCTATGTAAGTGATCAGAAAAGTGTAAAAATTTCTACAATATTTAATAAAGAGAGTTCCCTAAGTGCTTCCGATTTCAAAACTATTTTAAAGAATACCAATATGAGATTACTTAGTGATTTATTGGTTGACGTGGGAAAGGGTAATGATATGAGTGAGGAGGAATTTGTTGATTTTGATACAAGTTCTAAATATTTAAAAACTGCATCTCTAACTGGAGAGCAATTTTTATTAGACTCTGAATGTCCAAATTGTTTTGAATATATTAATCCCGAAAAGAATAAATCATTCAAAATAAATAAATTTAGAAACATTCAAAAATTTGATATTATTTATACTTCTACTGGAAGCAATAAAAGTATTGGTGCATGTGCATTAGCTAAAAATAAACTTAATCATAATTTTAGTAGCCATATGTTTAAGTTAGAATTGAAACCTGGAATAAATAAATTTTATTTATTTGCATTATTAAAGGATATATATGGTCAAGAGGCTTGTGACTTAGAGGTTCCAAGAGCTGGACTTATGAGGCGTGGTGGTAAAAGATTCTTAAATATAAATATTCCTTATCCTACTAAAAAAAATCACCCCTATCCCAAAAAAATAGAAGAATATGTTTCGTTCATGGTTCAAAATATTATTGACAAAGAAAATCAGATTAAAATAAAAAATGATTTAATTGAACAAGAGATTAAACAAGAACTGATTAAAAATCAGATTAAAAATGATTCAAAATTTAACTATCCAAAAATCTCACAAATTAAAAAAGAGGGTAGGTTGGATACTGGATTATATGGAGAAGAGTTTAAGGAAATTAATAGCTTAATTAGAAATTATAGTGGCGGGTATTTTCATATTTCATTAGAGGATATTAAAACTGGACAAACCCCAAAAGATTACTATTATCCGAAAGATAATATGTCCCAAGAATCTTATTTGTGGTTAAGTCCAAAAAACATCCATAAAAATATATTACAAAAAGAATTATGGGTGCATACTAAGATGAATAATACCCTAAAAGATGGAGATTTAATATTTGGATCTAGGGGAAGTGTGGGGGATATATTTTTCTACGATGAAAAAGTTCTCGGAAAAACATATATTAATCAAAGTACATCTGGGATATTCATTGATGGTGAAATACATACTAAAATTTTTGTTCTTTGTTATTTTTCAAGTCAGATTTTTCAAAAACTTATAAAAAAATACGTATGTAAGGGAACAGTCCCAGCGATAACTCCTGATATTTTAGTTAAATTTTTGATTCCTAATTTTTCAAAAGAAAAACAGAAAGAAATTTCTAAATTATATTATAATAAAATTGATCGAAGTGCAGATTTATCTTTAGATAATTACTTGGAAAAAGAATATGAAAAAAATAAAGATATTGGAATATTCCAACTAAATATAGAAATATTTCAATTAAGAAAATTATTAAGGGAAGTAACTGAGAGGATCATTAAGGACAAATCAATTAATATGGATTTTAATCATTTTTCCTCCACAACAAACTCCCCACTAAGTCCAAGCTCATTAACTTCCTGAATCACAACACAAATATTATGTGCTAAAATTTTACAAAGCAATTCATTAACTTGAGCAGTCTGGGTTTTACTTCGGAGATTGTCCCTAAATTTAGTTTTAATCATATGAAAACAAGTCTCGACATTTGAACGCTTGTGATAATGCTTTAGAAATTCTTCATGTTTATACATAAAATAATGATACATCTTTTTCCAAGCACCACCGCCAGTACGTTTTCCTTTTACATTTGATTTAAAGGGGATGAAGGGGGTTGCCCCCTCATCTGCGATGAGCTGTAAGTTCTGCTTAGAACTATATGCTCGGTCACAGCTAACTTCCCTCACCTCAAACCGCTCGACAGTTTGCCGAACTAATGAAGAAAGCTGAGGACTATCATTTGCGTGACCCTCTGTAATTTCTACAGAAGTTATAATATTCGTTTTCACTCCAGAACAAATGTGTGCTTTTAACCAAATTCTATATTTCTTTTCTTTACCCCATTTTGTATCAAACCACCTGGCAAATCTTGAAGTCGAAAAACCAGAAGCATCACAAGCAAAATCAGTTTCAACGTCTTTTAATGGAGAAGCACTAGTTTTAATTAGGTTAATCAAAACAGGAGTCAATCCCTTTTTTTGTAAAAAATGCCCAATTGAAGAATAACAAGGCACAAAATTAATCAAGCCAAATTCTTTCGCAATCTTGCTATCTGACATGAATCTTCTAAGAGAGAAAGTTGAATAGATTTTCATAACCGAATTAAAAACCATTTCGGACATTGGTAAAGTTGGACGACCGAATTTATATTTAGGTTGCTCAACGAAAGTTGTTAAATCTTTTAGGAGTTTCATAAAAACTAATTTTTCGTTAGTTTGTGATTTGTCATAGGCATTCCATTTTTGCCCGTAAGTTACTCTTATTCCCTTTGTTTGTTTTAATCTACCTTCTTTGTTTATTTCTTGTTTAATATAAAACTCTACTGCATAGATATGTTTACATTTTTTCTTTCTCATATAACAATCTGGACAATTACACTTAGGCTTATGTCCATTAAATCTAACAGTGTATCTGTCTCCAGAGCCACCTCGTGTTTGAGAAGGGACTTTCCAACCTGTAGAAGTTTTAACTATTTTAACGGTGTTGTAGAGTAGTCTGCCTCGCTCCTCTCTATTCATTTGCTTCCATTTTGTTTTTAATACTTGTTCCATTTTGTCTTAATTCCCGAGTAATATCAGGTACCTGAATAGCAAATGCTAGATATATAAATGTTTCGGTACCTGAATTTATTTAATGCTTAAATTAGAAATTAGACTAGATTTTCTTTTTCTGAAGAATTATTTTATCGTTTTTTAGAACTACTTCAACGTCTTCTCCTAAAAGTTTTGATTCTAAAACTATATTCTTTGGGAGTGTAACAAGATACTTTGAGTATTCCGTTTCACCAACTTTTTTGTCTAAGACTTTACGAATCTTCATAGTAAATTCAGGTTCCTGAACTACTTAAAGATTTAGGTACCTGAAAAAATACATTATATTTATAAACATTAGAATACATTATATTTTATAAAGGGTGATAAAAGTAATTTTAATATGAATCCAAATATTATAGCGGGATTAATAAATAGGAAATATGATTCTTTTGATATGTTTTCTTTTGAAAACAGATTAAAATTACAAAAGTTCACATATATACTTCAGAGTATGTTTGATTTAAATATCGGATATGAATTTAATTGGTATCATTATGGACCATATTCAATCCAGCTTACAAAAGATGGTTTTAATGTAGATTTTGAATCTTTGGATAAGATAAAATTTGAAGATGAATCTATGGAGAATAAATTTAATAATTTTTTAAATTTTATCAATGGGAAAGAAAATTTTTGGTTGGAAGTTGTGGCTTCAATTCACTACCTTAAAAAGTTAAATTGTTCCGAAGATGAAATAATAAGAATAATCAAAGAAAAGCATACAGATTTTTCAGATAAAGAGACTCAAATAAAAGAGATATTAGAAGAATTAAAAAGTGGAGAGTATTTAGATGTGTGAGTATCTTGAAGAAGTTTTGTTAATAGAAAAAAAAGAACAAATAAATGAAAAAGAATTATTCGATAAGATGAAAGAGTTTTTAGATAAAGAGACTGGAGAATATCCTTCCTTTGCACTTACTACAATGATTATGGATTCTTTTATTTCTGGTGCCTCTATCTGTAAGGTTACAAGGAATGTAATAGAAGAATCTCCGAATGAATTAAAATTCTTAATATTTTAATATGCCACTTTTTCCAAATATAGAACGGGGAATGGTATTAATGTTTAATTGTTGTCTAGAGGGGAGGAAGGTTAATATTCAAACAGATGGAAAATATAAAAATATTGATGGATTAAATACGGGTACAAAAAGTAGACATCCATTTCTAGTTCTCTCAGACAAAGAAAAAATAAAAAGAGAAAAGTATTTCACTGCTATACCCATTACTAGTCCCCATGGAACATATAATCAGATAAATAGATTGCCTATTGATGCTGAAATGATTAATGATAAGGCAAAAAAACTTGTTAAAGATATACTAAGAGTTGATGCCCCAACAAGGTTATTCAAAGAACATATAAATGGAGATGTTGATAGATTTATTGGTGAATTTAATTTAGGAAAAACCTTTGATAAGATAGTTTTGGAAGTTACAAAGCATATGGGAGCTAATTTACAGTTCTAGACTTTATACACAGAGGCTACTTTATACACAAAGCCTTCCTGCTCAGCACCAATTACAACCCAAAACAATTTTCTCATAAAAACGCAAAAACTCTTTCATTCAAAAATCTTTTCAACCAACCAAGCCTCCATGCGAAGCATGAACTTCTCCATGAGGTGAACCTTTCCAGCAAAGCTGAATTTATCCGTACAGAAAACCTCTCCAAAAAAATCAAATCAAAGATTTAATTTTTTAGACTCTCTTTCCAGCCATCTCTTCCACTTCGGAAAAACCTGATCACCCACCGGCAATCCAACATCTTGAACAATCTCATCCGAAATTTGATGAAACGCATTATTTGACTTCACCACAAACTCACTCTCCAAAATCTCCGGCATCTTCATCCTCTCCGCAAAATCAACACTCTCCTGTTTAATCTTCGACCTCAAAACAACATTATCCCAAACCGCATCCCAATCACCAGCCCAACCCTTAACATTCGACGCAATATCCTTCATAATCTCCGAATCTCCATTCATCAAATCATCCGTCGGCTTCATCTTATCCTCCTTCACATCATACTTCATCAAATCAACAAAACCTCCTTCAACCTCCGGATCCTTCGTCCAATGCTTCCGAACCTCCGTAATCTGCAAAACCCGTCTCCAAGAGTGTAACCCATCAGCCGACTTAATCGGATTAGCAACCACAACCAAATCCGTTGCCTTAAAACTCGTAATCGGAACACCCAAATCATTACAAACCCTATCAAAAACAGAATAAGGAGTCCCGCCATGAATAGTGCCTGCAACAACATTCGCCAAAGCCCCAACCCTCATAGCCTCATACAATGCCCTCGCCTCCTCCGAACGAATTTCCCCAACAATCAACGACGAATCCCCTAAACGCAAACTAGCTCTAATCCCCTCCTCAGCAGAAACCTCCGTCGACTCACCCATCAAAGCCGACCTAACCTTCATCGACAAAATATCATAATCCAACTTCCTCATACTCGAAACGGGCAACTCAAGAGTATCCTCAACCGTAATAATCCTCTTATTTGGCATAATCTCCAAAAGCAAACTACCAAGAAGCGACGTCTTTCCTGAACTCCTAGTTCCCGCAACCAACATCGTCCGAGCCCCATCAATCATAAAACTAAGAAGCCCCGCGCCCAAAGAATCAATCATTTTATTTTTCACAAACAAAGGCAATGTCCAAGGAGAAGTTCGATGTCTTCTCAAAGTATAAGCCAGACCCCCTGCCGAAAGCGGCTGCTGAATAATCGCAACCCTCGCACTAATATCTGCCAAATCCAAATTCGTATCCAAAATCGGATTCGCCTCGTCCAAAGCCCGACCCGATGTCATCCTAAACTTAGCAGCCCAAGAATCCGCATCCTCCTTAGAAGGAACCAAATTAGAAATACACTCCCCAAACTCATTATGCCTCACAAAGATATTAGACAAACTAACCGGCGCATTAACCATAATGTCCTGCAGCTCCTCATCCCGCAGCAACACCTCCAAAATCCCAAACCCAATCGTATGCCTAACCAAAATATTCGCCAACTTCTTCAAATCCTGATAACTCAAAACAATATTTTTGCTCAAAGCCAAATCACTCAAAAGATCCCGAGCAACATTAAAAAAAATCTGCCTCATCCTTTCTGGATCACCAAACTCCTCCGAAGTCGGCCTATGTTCAATCAAAACATTACGAGCCAAATTAAGCAACATATGATGATCCTCATCCAACAAATATTCCGGCGGCGACAAATGATAAATCAACTTCGCCTTATTTGGCCGACGAAAAATACTAACCAAACTCTCATCACTCCCCTCCGCTATCCTATACTGCTTCACAATCTCAGCATCAGCTGGCAACTTCGCAATCATCCGCGTAAAAGTAAAATTCGGCATAATATCTGCCCGAAAAACTTCACCATAAATCGCCCGATCTCCAACAGAATACGAATCAAAAAAACCCTTCAACTTCTTAATCAATTCCAACTCATCAAAAAAATCAACAACTCTTTCTAGAACCCGAACATATTCATCATTATCGACTCCCAGCTTAGCTCGCTGACTAAAAAGATTATCTCTCAATTCACGATAGGCCAAAATCGGATCCATAGACAATAACTCATTCACAATACGATTCAAAAAAATATAAGCATCATGATAATTCTCCCCCAAATGCGACAACTTCTCCGGCGAAACAATCTTTTCCTGTTTAGTCAAAAAATTAAACAAATTTGCGACCCCAATCAACATCCTAACCTGTACAAAATCATAAGAATAATTCCTCTGCTGCACAAAAACAATCCGTGCAATATTCGACTCCTCCCTCAAATCATCAATCGTTCTCCCAAAAACCTCCGCCGAATCCATCAGCGAAGGAACAATCATCGCCCCTAAATAATTCACATACATCACATTCTCGCCACTTTCACGCACAACCTCATAAGAATAAAGCGGTGCATCGTCCTTAAACATCATAAGCAAAACAAAAGTAAAACAATATTAAAATATATCTATACTAAACAATTATAAACTTCTCAAACTAATCACCAATATGGTCGACCTACCACAAGACAGCCAAATAAAATTCCTCCTCTCCGACTTTAATACTAGACTCCGAGACCTAGACGAACGAAACAAACTAATTCGAGAAAGAGTCCTCCTCTTAGGAAAAAACCTAATATCCTCAAGACAAGACACAGACAATGAACTAAAAGAACTAAAACAAAACAACCAAGAAATAAAACAAGACCTAGAAAAAATCAAAAAAACCACAAACTCCCTGCTAACCGAATTCAACAAATTCGTAAAACGAGAAGAAATGGCTGTCATTGAAAGAATGCTAAAAGACTTTCAACCATTAGAATTTATGCGGAAAAAAGATGTCGAAAAATTAATTAACAAAGAAATAAAAACTACAAAACCTAAAGAATAAGATGGAATTAAATCAAAACGAAGTTTTGGAAAGAAAGTTTCTCTACTCGCCCCAGCATTCCGCAATTTGGGGTGTGCCGAACGGCGCGAGAGAAATTTCTCTTTTCTAAAGAGAAAGAAATCATGGCAACACTTGATCGAGTAATAGAAATGCAACAACAAAATAAATCTGATACCGAAATAATGGCACAGCTTCAAAATGAAGGAATCTCTCCTTCAGAAATAAACGATTCCCTAAATCAGGCCAAGATCAAAAATGCTGTGGCTCCCCCGGAAACTCAAACAACTCCCGAAGGGATGCAACCTTCAATAATACCAATGCCACAGCCATCTCCACAGCCTCAAGCTCCAGCCCAAGAAATACCCCCAACGCCACAGCCTCAAGCTCCAGAAATCTCGCCACCTCAACCCTTGCCACCTCAAGAAGCATACTATCAAGAAACACCGCAAGCCTATCCCGAACAAGACTACTATGCACCACAGGGATCTTTTGACGCCGGAACAATATCTGAAATAGCCGAACAAATAGCAACCGAAAAACTAGAAAACTACAAATCAAAAATCGGAGACATTGTCTCATTCAAAAATCAAATACAAAATAAAGTTGATGACATCGATGACCGACTAAAAAGAATAGAAAATTCAATTCAGCAACTCCAACAAGCAGTTCTAGGAAAAATAGGGGAATTCGGAGAATCTTCCGCAATGATACACAAAGATCTAGACAATCTCCACGGAACCGTCGCGAAACTAATGAACCCTCTAATCGATAATATTAACGAAATGAAAAAGATAAGTAAAAAATAATTTTAATTTAAACTATATATTAACAAACTAACATGTCAAATTATCTTATGAAAAAAAGTATATTATATAATAAAAATCTATTGCCTGCCATAATAGAACTTCAAATTTTGAACTAAGAAAAAACTTATGTAAAATACACACCTATCTGAAATAATAACAATAGATAGAATATTCTGGAAATCAAGATTTAGAAAAGAGATGCTGACGCAATTAAATGAAATTATTCTAAAATTATCTTGAAAATTCTAAAGAAAATCAACAAGAAAATATAGGAGTTTTCTCAAATTTCATCTCCACGGCAAGACACGGAATATTCGGCAAAATAAAAACAATACGACACAAGGCATTTCATATCTTGTGCTTTTCTTTAAAGATTATATACCAATAGCTATGCACACATAATAGTATTCTGGGTACTATATCCAGGTACAGCACATAACCTTGAAATTGTTCCACTGCAACAATTCGTCCATGCCTCTGTATTATACTGAATACTAGTTCTTGGATATGTTCCACCTTGACAATTTTGATATGGAGCAGGACCTACTTCAGCTAATTGACCATCAGGAACACATGAAGGCGCACAGCTCATCGTCCCGACAGTAGTCCGAGTGTTGCCACAATTACTTGTCTGAGTAAAACTATCACCACTACAAATTGTATTACTATTAGGAGACCATGAAGTATCTACGCAAGCTCCTCCCCCGACACAATTGCTGCCAGTCACATACTTACAAAAATCATCATCAAAATTAATCTCTCTCCAACTATGCCCCATCACCGACGGATTAGAAGTCCCATAAGCATAAACAACACCGACAGCCAACATAACAACCAAAAAAACTGCCCAAGTAACATCCTTCTTCTTCACCTCTATTTTTAAACTCACCATAATAAATAAACTATTGTTAATGTTATTTATAAATTTTACTTTTCCCGCGCGAACAAGTTAACAACATTTTTCAGCACTTTATGAAGCGCGACATTCGCAAATAACATCTCAAACAAGCTTGATTTTTAGCAGGAAATTTTTAAGTTAGAATTTTTGCAGTGTGCATGCGCACATAAAAAAATTATCACGACAAAATTTTCGCTAAAAATCAAGCTTTAATCTTCCAAGAAACAACCCCAGCTATAACCAACAGTAAAATCATCCCAAACCATTCCGTATCAAACCAACTCCTAACCATCCCCCAGCTCACAACCCAATTAAAAATATAAGCCGAACTAATGATAAAAAACCCAACCATCAAACCCAACAAAACCCAAGCAAACCAATTCTTTGCACCAAAAAACTTAGCCAAATCAATCCCAGGAATAAACGCGACAATCACTAACAAAAAAAACACAACAAAGACAAAAACCGCCATCCAAGCACCACCAACTTGCACAAACTCAACCAAACTCGCCTCTACAATAAAAAAGGACGACAATATAAACGAAATAAAAAGCATAACAGCCTCACTCTCACCCAAAATCTTCGTACTCTTTAATAAAGTATAAATTACAATAAACACTAACATAAATGCAAAAATAGGCATAAAATACCCAATCGCTGAAACCGAAGCTTCTACCATATTACATTAACCAAAAAGATATTTATAAATATTTGCAACCCCAAAAGATTTTACTCCATCACTTCTTAGTCACAATCACGATAACAGCAATAATAATCCCCAATACAATTAATGCCCAAAAATTCTCAGTAAACCATCCCCCAAAACCAATAGAACTAGTCCACCTATCCCACGAACTCAACGCCCAGAGCACAACCCCAATCCCAACAGCCATCCCAATCCAACCACCAGGAACCTTTTCACCTGTAGCCTTAGGAAAGAAAAACCCAGCCAAAATAATCAATACCAAAAATATACTCAACCCAATCCCAAACCTCGGAAAAATTACCGCAAAAAACTCCGACACAAAATCAAATTGCAACGACAACAATCCCAACGCAACCGCAATAATAGCCAAAATCCCGTCATTCTCATCTCCCAAAATTCCCGTCTTCTTCAAAATCGCAAACACAACCGCAAAAATCAACAGAAACGGAATCACATAAGAAAACACACCTATCTCATTCCAGATATTCAAAACATCAGTAATAGTCGTAACCATGGTTTCTACAAACAAATCTTATTTATATATCTTTCCAGTTAATCTTTTTTCTTCTTCGCACCAAAAATCGCAACCGCCATTGCCCCAAGAACCAAAACAATCATAATAACGTTCATCCAAACATCGCTACTCCCTCCAAACGAATCCCATAGCTTCGATCCCAAGCCACTCACAAATAAAACAACACCTAAAGTAAACAATGTCGCCAAACCCATAAATACATTCTTCAACCAAGCAGGCGTGCCCGCCCCACTCAAATCCCCAGCAACAAAACCATACAAAATCAAAAATACTAAAATCACCGCAACACCAACCGCCATCCAGGGCATAATTCCAACCAAAATATCTCGCGGACCTGGAACCCCAATCAAAATCAAACCAACGACCAATGCAACCATCGCATCAACCTGCGCCTTCCCCTCTCCCAAAATTTTCGACTTCTGCAAAATCGCAAACACTACAACGAACACTAATAAAAAAGGCAACAACATTTCCGTAAAAAATGGATTGTCAAATATCATACATTTCCCAAACTAAAATCTTATATAAATTTATCTGAAGTTAAGATTATAAACTTAGAACATATTTACAAACCATGCAAAAAATCTGAAACCCATAAACTTTTAAAAACGATAATTGCATATTAATCTCAATTTCCACAATCGCCTAATTTGAGAATGAGTAAGAATTGTTACTACTTCCAAAAGACCAATGAACCGAAAGTTTTATATATCCTACCCTCCTTTATAAGGAGAATAAAATGTCAATTGGCGAGCAATTACAAGCAATGTCTGATAGAATAGATCACACTTATAAATCTAGTTTTGTTTCTAGGACTCAAAAATTACTTGATAATAGAGTAAATGAAACACGCACTTTTTTAGATGCTTCTTTAACTTTCCAAAATGGTAGTGCGATGTGGAGACAGGATTTGCCGATAATTGATATAACAAAACTTAGATCTTTAACAAACCCTCTTATAAATCCTGAAATTCCAGTTCAATCTTCTGAACATGCTTACGATTTGTTCAAAAAATATTACACTAATGCACAGTTTTCTAAAAAAGGCGCTTATCAAAGAGGAATAGATGATTTAGAAAGATATTGTAAAGATTAAACAATTCTTACCCTCAATTCTTTATCTTGGTGTATCACTGCCAAGCAAATTAGTGGGTACGCAGAACTACCACGACAAAATTTGCGCTAAAAATTAAAATTACTCTTCTTCAGAATCAAAGCCAAGATCCCCATCCTCTTCTTCCTGCCTAACCGGAACTGCATTCTTATTAATAATAATAATATCTCCAATCGCCTTAATAAACTGGTGCGGAACAATAACCCCTCGAGCTCCACCCAAAATCTCAATCATTCCAGACTCCCTCGAAACAACAATCCTCCAACCATCAATCCGATTATCAACCAAGTTAACTTCCTCAATCACTCCAAACAAGTCTCCCGAATCAGTATAAACTCGCCTTCCAATAACTTCACTAAGTCTTTTTATCTTCAACATGAAACACCAACAAACTTTTCATTTAAATACATTTCTATGTTCAAAAACATATAACCTAGCATTAAATCTATATTTCAACACTCCCTTAACAAAAAATGTTTAATTTGAAAAGCTTTATAAAAAATAATAAACTTCTTTTACTATGAACAAAGAACCTTTCGTAGTTATCATAACCGCAATTGTCCTGGCCCTAGCCGTCTCCTTCAAAAACACCGACATCCTATATGCCGCAACTCTAAGCTTTCTAATAATAATAACCGCAAACATCCTCGCAAAAAAAATCGTCGCCTACAAATTCGAAACCGACATCAAAACAAAATTTTGGACACTTTACCAATATGGCTTCAGAAAAGATATGCACTTTAACAAACCTATCCCAATGATTTGGCTCCCACTTCTCCTAACTCTCTTCTCAAAAGGATTCTTCCTCTGGCTCGGAGTATTAGAATTCGATGTCAAGGCAAAACCGGAACGAGCAACCCGAAGACACGGATTATATAGATTTAGCGAAGTAACAGAATGGCACATGGCATGGATTGCAATTTGGGGAATAATCACGAACCTAATCTTGGCAATAACCGCCTACATCGCAGGATTCGAATTATTCGCAAAACTTTCAATCTACTTCATCGCATGGTCCGTAATCCCATTCAGCCGACTCGACGGATCAAAAATTTTCTACGCAAGCCGAGCACTGTGGACCGTCGTATTCACAATCGCGATGCTGTTTTTAGCATTAGCACTAACAGTTATATAAATTCAAAATGGATAAAATAAAATTAAGACAAAAAACAATACAAAGAACCAAATTCGTAATAAATAATCCTGCCTATAAACAAGAATTTAAATTTCTCATTAAAGCCATAAACTCATCTGAAAAAAAAATTATAGAAAAGGCAATTGATTATGATATGTGTGCAGTTGAGCAAAAATATAATAATAAAATTTATTCAACAAAAGAAATGAATCTAACACTCCATTTATTAAATTTAGTAAAGAATTCTTATCATCAAATAAGACAAGATGCTGTAATAAAATTTCTTAATAAAATAAATCCTGAATCAATTGCAGAAATTGGTTTTGGAACACCCTCTAAATATGTTTTTGAATATGTATTACAAGACAATAAAAAATTGACTTTAATTGATATGGATTCCTCGACAATAAACTTTGCTAAAATTATCTTAAACTACAAAGTCCCTTCGTGGGAAAAACAAATTAATTTCAAAATTGATAATATGGATAATCAAAAGTATCCCGGAAATTTTGATACATATTTGTTTATGGATTCAATTGAGCACACTAAAGACCCTACATTATATCTATCACAACTTGTCAAAAAATCTCCTGATAAATCAAATTTCATTTTATCTATTCCTATTTGCAAAATTGATTCATTTAGTAAGAAATTTCATTATTACGAATGGAAAACGGAAAAAGCCGCAGAAGAATGGCTTAACAAATGCGGACTTCAAATTGATGAAAAAATTATTGCCAGACCAAACAAGAAAGTTGATTTTTTTATAAATTTTATCAAAGGTGGTATGTATAATATTATTGTTAGGTGTAGTAAAAGATATGAAACACAATATGACAAAAAATATCAAGATTATCTCCACAAAGGAAAAAGGTTTGAAATTAATAATGCGGAACATATAAACTTATTAAAAAAAGAATTAGGGAATATAGAAAATAAAAAAATTCTCGATATTGGATGTGGCATTGGTGATGATTTGAATTATTGCTATCTACGGGGTGCAGAAGTTATAGGAATTGATTCTTCAAAAAACATGATACAGGAAGGGATAAACAAGTATCCTCATTTAAAAAAATATATGCAAATTGCAAATTTTAATAATTTGCCTTTTCAAAATAATTCATTTGATATTATAATAAGTAATTGTGCGATTCATTATGCAAAAAATCCGACAACTGCCTTTAAAGAAATTTATAGGGTTTTGAAAAAAAATGGGACAGCAGGGATAATTGTAGCTCATCCCCTTATGCTTTTATCATATAAAAAAGAAAATAATTATCATACGCAAGAAATTGTAAATTTGCCGATATTTGACGGACAATTGATAGTGCAAGAACCTTCACATACTTTTTCTAATTATTTAAGTCCATTCTTGCTAAAAAATTTTAACATCATAGCTTTCCACGAAGGAAGAAAAATTTTTATAAATATTAAAATAAATGAGAAACAAATGAAAATCCCAACTTTTATTTATTTCAAAATTCAAAAGAAATAATCGAGTAAAAAATAATACTATTACATCTTTATTAAAATAAACCCGACAATCTCGCAACCTATAAATACCCTCCCAATTTATTTTTTCTATGCCACACAAATTACTAAAAAATATCCAACCCAGAGAATACCAGTCCGCAATTTACAAAACCTGCGAAGAAAAAGATTGCTTAGTAATTCTACCAACCGGAACAGGAAAAACACTCCTCGCACTAATGCTCACAATCAATCGTTTCAAAAAATACCCACTTCAAAAAATCCTAATTCTCGCTCCAACCAAACCTTTAATTGAACAACACTTCGAATCATTCAAAAAAAACCTTCCCGAAGACTGGGCAGACATGCAACTCTTCACTGGGAAAACCCCCTCCACAAAAAGAAAAGAAATATGGGAAACCGCCGAATTCATCTTTTCAACCCCACAATGCATATCAAACGATCTAAAAAAAGAATTATATGACCTAAAAGAAGTATCCCTCCTCGTAGTCGACGAATGCCACCGCTGCCTCAAAAACTATGCCTACAACTTTGTAGCGCAAAAATACAAAACACAATCCAGCAACCGACGAGTCTTGGCTCTAACGGCATCTCCAGGCGGAGACAAAAAAACAATCCAAGAAGTTTGCAACAACCTCGGAATCAAAGCAGTCGAAATCAGAACCCGAGATTCTCCCGACGTCAAACCCTACCTTCAAGACCTCGAATTCGAAAAAATCGAAGTCGACTTCCCATCCGACTTCCTAGAAATAAAACTCCTTTTAGAAAAAATCTACAACAGAAAAGTATCTGAACTAAAACACCGACGAGTCCTCTTTAGCTATCCCTCAAAAACCATGCTCCTAAAAATTCAATCCCGTCTTATGCAAGAAATCAAAAGAAAAAAAGATCTGAACAAAATGCTCGCAATATCCGCCACAGCAACCGCGCTAAAAATCTCCCACGCAATCACCCTTCTCGAAACCCAAACAATCTCATCATTCATCTCTTACCTAAAAGATCTATTCAAACAAGCCGCAGAAAAAAAATCCAAAAGCGTCCAGAGACTCACAACGATGCCAGAGTTCACAAAAGCATTTTCTCTCGCCCAATTATTAAATCAAGAACATCCAAAACTCTACGAACTAAAAAAAATCGTAAAAAACCAATTCCAAAAAAACCCTAGCTCCAAAATCATAATCTTCGCCCAATTCAGAGAGACCGTCCGAACAATATCAGAAACGCTAAATACAATCCCAAATATAAAAGCCGAAAACTTCGTTGGCCAAGCAATCAAAAATCATGGCAAAGGCAAGACAACCGGACTCAAACAAAAAGAACAAAAAGAAATAATAGAAAAATTCAAAGCAGGAAAAATAAATGTTCTAGTTGCAACATCCATAGCCGAAGAAGGACTCGATATTCCAGAAGTAAACGAAGTCATATTCTACGAACCAATCCCCTCCGCAATCCGAAAAATTCAACGAGCAGGAAGAACCGCGCGTCTCTCAAAAGGGAAATTAAAAATCCTAATTACCAAAAAAACAGCAGATGAAATTTTCCACTACGTCGCACACCACAAAGAAAAACAAATGCACTCGGCAATTCAACAAATAAAAAAAGAGTTCGATTTAAAAGAAAACCAAAAAAATCTGTTTATATAGCAAATCAAATTTATGCATTATTTTTTGTAATTGCTTGTACTAAACTATTTTCCAAAATTTTATTAGAAAAATGTTTTCTTAAAACTTTCAAATTTTGATTAATCATTTTCCCCCTTCTTCCATTATTTGTAATAATTTCC
The DNA here is from genome assembly GCA_023133415.1 of Candidatus Pacearchaeota archaeon. Taxonomy (GTDB): domain Archaea; phylum Nanobdellota; class Nanobdellia; order Pacearchaeales; family GW2011-AR1; genus JAGVXH01. The sequence continues at coordinate 38,089 of JAGLWM010000002.1, read as the reverse complement.
AAAATCCTAATACTCCCGCTACTACTTCCCATTTTCCCGACCATTATAAAATAATACAAAAAAATAGTTTAAAAAATTACGTATAAAAAAATATTTATATACAAAAATCAACAAAAAAATATGAAACAAATCGAAAACATTTTCTCGACCACCCCAACACTCACTCAAACCAAATCTTGCCCAAACCCAAAAATCTCAATCATCGTCGATACCCGTGAAAAACAATCACTCATTACCGCAAACCTCATTCAACAAAAAGCAAATATAAAACACGAACTCCTCGAAATCGGCGACTATCTTATTAATGAGACAATCGTCGAACGAAAAACCTTCCCAGATTTCATCTCATCTATAATAGACAAACGCTTAACTTCCCAATTAAAAGAAATGAAAAAATATCCTAAACAACTTCTAATCCTCGAAAGCTTCCATTATGAATACGCTAAATTCAACATTCATGAAAATGCCATTAGAGGAATGCTATTATCAATCGCAACAGATTTTCAAATTCCAATAATCTATACAGAAAACGAAGAAGACACCGCGAATTTTCTAATACTCCTCGCTAAACGATATGAAAAATCAAAAACACAAAACACAATCCGCCAAACAAAAACCCTAAAAACACCAAAAGAACAAAAACAATTCATTCTCGAAGGCTTCCCAGGAATAGGACCCGTCGCCGCAAAAAACCTCTTAGAAGAATTCAAATCATTAGAGAATATTTTCAAAACCACCGAAAAAGAATTTAAAGAAATAAAAATACTCAACGAAGACAAAATAAAAAGATTTTTCTCACTTCTAAAAGATTAAAAACTATTCAATAAAATATCCTAAGTCGATTGAATATTTACTTTTCACAAAAGAATTATCTATGACAACAACTTCAACTCTCGATGCAATTTCATGAATCATGTCTCTATAAATCTTATCATCCCCGCCAAAACTTTTTCTCCCATTTTCTCAATATCAATCTTCCCTAAAACATTAACCCTCGACACACTAAGATTTTCATAAAATAAATCATTAAAACAGAATTTAAAATTATACATTAGCACTCAAAACTAATTCACTTTAATTCTTTAAACATTATTACTTGATCCTTCCCATCCGACTGCCATTTTGGAATTCTCCCAACTTCATTAAAACCAAATCTTTTAAGCAATTTAATTTCAGGAGTATCAGAAGCAATCTTATTTGCATTTTTTATTTTTACCGTCCCCAAAAAATTTTTCATTAATAACTCCTCAATTTCACCATCATCCTCTTCCTTGGAGTGCAAAAAATACAACCAATATGCCCTATATCCCTCTCTTCTTGCACCTAGTGTACCCACAATCTCTCCCGCCTTTTTTGCAACCAAACAAATAGAGAAATCGTCTTTAATTAAATCACGAATAAGTTGCTCATTATATGCCTCTCGACCAGACCTCTTTAAAATATCTAAATAAATCTTTTTAGATTCGGTTAACTTAGCACTCCTTATTTGATAAGAATTCATAACACTCAAAAACATTTACAACTTTTAAAATTAACTATCATGGCCCCAAACTAAACGAAGCGAACTCAGTCTTCCCAGCCAACTTCTTAATATCCTCAAGCGTCACCTCACCAATTCTATCCTCATAATCATAATACTCCCTAGCATCCCCTGCAATCTCCTCCATAATCAAATTCACAGCCGTCTCACTAGACCCCTCTGACTCAACCTTCCAATTCCCAACAACCTGAGCCTTCGCTTCCTCCAACTCAGCCTCAGTAATCTCCCCCATCTTCCCAAACTCCTCTAAACAGATACTCTTCACCTCCTCAACCTTCACTGGATCTGTCCCAGCCCAAATCACCATATAGCCATAATTCTTCCCCATATCCAAATCCGTTTTTACCCCATAAACCAAACCCCTCTTCTCTCGGACCTCTGCAAAAAGCTTTGAACTCATCCCCTGCCCCAAAATCGCCGAAAAAACCTCCGCAGCATAACGCTCCTTATCGCTCGCCATCGGAAAATGAAAACCAAGCACAACATTCGCTTGCTCCAAACCCGCCCTCTTTTCATCATTCTTAACAATCTTCCCAACAATCTCCGGCACCTCCAACTTCTGACTCGCCCCAGAACTCAGAGTATTTGGGGTGTGCCGAGCGGCCCCGACTTCCGACCTCTGACTTCTGACCCCCAAAGTAAGTTTCTCTGCAAGGGAAATTATCTCGCTAAAATCATTATTCCCAACAACACAAAGAACCGAATTCTCAGGAAGATAAACCTCATCATGCCTCCCCTTCAATTGATTCCTTGTCATTCGCCGAACAACCTCAGCCCTCCCGCCACCAAAAAACCCGAATGGTTCCTCATACAAATTTTCCTTAATTTTCTCCAATGCATGTCTCATCGGATTATCTCTAACCATTTTAATCTCCTCACAGATAACACTCGCCTCCCTTCCAACATCCCCCTCAGGAAAAACAGGACTAAAAAAAATATCAAAAATCACATCCATTGCCACATCCAAATGCTCCGACGACAACTTAACATAATAAGCCGTAATCTCTTCATGAGTAAAAGCATTCACCTCCCCTCCAATCTTCTCAACTTCATCAACAATCTGCTTCGCTGTCCGCTTCTTCGTCCCCTTAAAACACAAATGCTCAATAAAATGCGCCATCCCCTTCTCCTCAATAGAATCATAAGCCGACCCATACTTCACGCCCAACATCACACTAGTCACATCAACATCCCGCTTCTCAAACAAAACCGTCAACCCATTCGCCAAAACCCTTTTTTCAAATTCCATAACAAAAAATTATCAGCCTTACTTAAATAACTTTCTAATATAAATATATACAAAGCGACCTAATACCAACACCTAACTTGAAAAATATTTTTCAAGTTCAGGCACCACCTGCTTCTTCCGACTCATCATTCCCTCAAGCCATCCATCCTCACTATCTCCAAAAACCCTCTCTCTCAAACCTTCCTCATCCGAAACACAAAGCAATTCCGTTCCTTCCTTCATAATATCCGTCAACATCAAAAACACCGCATGCCTCCCTTCATCCTTCAACTTCCTCATCTCCTCCAATAACTCATTTCTAATTCCGGCAACCAACTCCAAATCAACCAACTCCAACTGCCCAATACCTATCCGTTTCCCGCCCATCTCAAAATCCTTATAATCTCTCATTACCAAATCCCTCGCCAAAACCCCTTCAACCTCAGACTTTACCCTAAACATCTCCATCCCCAACTCTTCCAAATTCTCGATCCCTGCAATCTCCGCCAACTCACGAGCAACCCTCCTATCTTCATCTGTAGTCGTCGGCGACCTAAAAATAACACTATCACTCAAAATCGCACAAAGCATCAACCCCGCAATTTCCCTAGAAATCCTCTTCTCATAATAATCAAACAATCCCTTGATAATCGTGCAAGTGCTCCCAAGCGGCCGAACCAAAATCTCGAGCGGCTTGCTTGTAGTAACATCCCCAAGCTTATGATGATCAACAATCCCCACAATCTCCGCGTTCTCCATGCCAACAACAGCCTGCGACAAATCCGTATGATCGACCAAAATAATCTCTTTACCACTCGCATCCTCCAAAATATCAGGCACACCAACTCCAAACTTCTCCAAAATAAACCGACTCTCCGAATTAATCTCTCCAGCAACCCGAGCCTCGACATCATCCCCCAACTGCCTCTTCAAATCCGCAACAGCCAAGGCCGCACAAACCGAATCACTATCCGGACTCTTATGTCCGATAACATATATAACCATACCAACAAAAAAATATCCGAATTTAAATAACTAACTATCACCTCCTAAAAATCAAAATCCTTTCCCCAAACATCTCAAAATCCTTTTCGACAATAAACTCCTCCTCTAAAAAATCAACCAACCACCTCCTGCTCACCTCAAATTTCTTCCTCCCACCCAAACTCACCAATGGCAAACTAATAACCATCCATTCACATCCCTCCATCACTTTCAAAATAAACTTCTTAGAAAAATTTCTTTCCATACTCTCCAAAGCATCAACAACCTGAAACAAAAAAACAACCCTCGGCTTAGCGCTCTTCTCCAATATTTTAACAACCCCATCAATATCAAACAAGTCCCCCTTAATCGCCCAGGCACTAAACTCATTCTCCTCAAAATATTTATTCATTAATTCAACCAACTGCCCCGCAGCTTCAACCCCAATATAATCAACATCCCCAATAACATCTCTCAAATACTCATACGAAAATCCATTTACCCCACAGCCTAAATCAACAACACTCCTAATTTTATCCATACCTTCAAAAATCCTAAAATAAAAATCCTCATAATCCCTCTTCTTCGACGATATATGAATCCCTAACAAATCTCCCCTTCCCTTCAAAACTCGATTCGTCAAAAAAACTCCAAAATATTTCCGAAGCAACTTCCGAGCCTCTTTAACATCCTCACCAGATTCCTTCAGCGCTCGCTCCACGATAGAATCTGGCAACATAGAAAACTCCTTCTTCCTCTTAACGCTCTCAATCAAACTCATTTTCCAACAAACCTCAAAATCATTTCTTTCTGCCTAACTTCCGGATGAAACAAAACCCCATAAAAATCCTTGCCCCTAAACCTCACAGCCTGCGGAAAACTCTTCCCGGCAAAAATCTCAAACTCTCCCCCAAACTCAACATAATTATTATGCAAATGATAAACTTCAACGTCTCCCTCTAATCCTAAAAACTCTTTCTCAAAAGTCTCACGAAAAAATCCAATCTCTAATTTCTTTTTTAATTCTCCACCAAAAACCAAACCCAAAATCTGAAACCCGGCACAAATCCCAAGCAACGGCTTATCAAAATTTTTAATCCAATTAAATTTTTCCAAATCCTTCAAAAACGAATCATCTCCCAAACTCGTTCCACAAATAATCACCCTGTCAGCCCTAACCAAATCGCTATCATTCAACTCAGAATAATGCTTCACAAAAAAGTCCTCTTTCAAAATATCCTCGATTGGCTTCACAAACTCATAATAATGCAATTTCTCAGAACAAACATTAACAATCAATATCATTCTGTCTCAATCTCCCTTCTCCAAGAATTCCCCTCCCCAAAATCCTCAAAACTCTTCACCTCTAATCCCCTCTCAAACAAAGGACAATCCAAAACAAAACTCTCAAATTCTCCACCCTCTCCAGCCGGATTAATATCAAACTTCTCCTTCAGCCTCACCATCTCATTAATAAACTCACTATCAACTTCCCTCCCTAAAAACTTTTCATCCAAAGGATAAGCCGCAACACCAACAACAATCACTTCAAATTTTTCCGCAATCAACTCCCTCAACAACTCAACCTGATCCTTTTGCCAAAGAGGATTAAAGCATTCTAGTCCCAACTTATTACAAATCTTCTGAACTCTCGAAGCCTGATAAACTGAACAAACAGCCCCCGTCACGACGCCCTCAATTCCAAATCTATCCCGAGCCTCCTCAATAGCGATATCCAAATCTATTAGCTCTTTCTCCCTAACCCCTGTGGTCTCCTTCAAAATCAAAGGCACTCCCATAACATCCGCCTGCGCCACAACACTCTTAATCGACGGCACATGAAACATAAAACTCTCCTTATTTCTAGAAACAACCGAAATCAAACATCCTAATTCATAACCCTCTTTCTTCGCAATCCAAACTGCCAAAGTCGAATCCTTCCCTCCACTAAACAAAATACCCAGCTTCATAAGATTAAAAAGAAACCTCAATTTAACAACTTTACTAATCTTTTCTTAACGCGGACAAACCGTACCCCTTTATTCACCCCGATACTCCGCAATTTGAGGTACGCAGAACTGCCAAGCAATTAGGAATATGCCAAGCGACCGCAACATTTAAACCACTAACAGCCAAGCCCCCACGCAAAGCATGAGCTTTTCCAATCGCAACAGCGATTAAGCCTTTCCAGCAAAGCTGAACCTTTCCATAAAGTGAACCCCTACTTCCACTTATTCTTTGGTCCTCGAATCAAAAAGAAAATCACAATACCAATTACAACTAAAATAAAAAGACCTATCCCTAAGGCAATATAAAAATCCGTAGTATAAAATTTCCCATTCCCTGACACTGCTACCCGTTCCCCATCCCCCCTTTCGTCAGGCAATAAAACCTCTTGTTGCACCTCACCCTCTACCGCCTCACCTGGCATCTCACTTGGCATCTCACCTGGCATCTCACCTGGCATCTCACCTGGCATCTCACCTGGCATCTCACCTGGCATTTCACCTGGCATCTCACTTGGCATCTCACCTGGCATCTGAGCATCAACCCCCGAATCCTCAATATTAATCTCTCCCCAACCATCCTGCGCTACAACTCCCCCAATCAACAAAATAAAAACACTCAACCAAATAACCGCCTTCTCCATAAGTTTCTAAAAACATACACATTTAATAACCTTACTAAAACCCATTACCCAAACACCTCGCCGCCGACACAACTCTCTTAAACCTTCCAGTATTAAAGAAATCATGGAACTAAATCAAAACGCAGTTTTGGAAAATAAGTTTCTCTACTTTGCCTCAACAGAGGTACGCCATTTTGGGTGGAAGAGAAATTTTTTCTAAAGAGAAAGAAATCATAGCATCAACAAACCAATCCCCATTCTACCAAAAAGCCGAGCAGGAATTCCAAGAAGCAACAACAGACGAAGAAAGACTCGCATACCTAGAAATTATGATGAAAGAAGTCCCAAAACACAAATCCTCTGAAAACATGCGAAAAAATCTAACCAATCGTTACAAAAAACTAAAAACCTCCATAGCCAAACAAAAAAAATCTGGCAAATCAACACAAATCGGAATCAAAAAAGCCGACATGCAATGCGTCCTCGCAGGATTCCCAAACACCGGCAAATCAACAATCTTCAAAACTCTAACAAACCAAGAAACTAAAACCTCCCCCTATCCCTTCACAACTCACCGACATCAACTCGGAACCTTCCATTTCGAAGACGCATTAATCCAGATCATCGACCAACCCTCTTTTCCAAATCACGACAAATCACTCATCAACTCAACAGATACCCTCCTCCTCATAATCGACAACCTCGATCAAATCAAAAAAGCCGAAAAACACATCTACAGAACCCACGCAAAAATAATTATAATTTACAATAAAGAAGACCTCCTCTCAGAAAAGGAAAAGCGAAAAATTGAAGCAACACTAAAATCAAAATACAAGAATCTCTCCTATGTTTTCTTTTCAAACTCTCCAACTAAAATACAACTAAAACATTTAAAACAAAAAATCTTCGAAACATTCCCAATCATCCGAGTCTATACAAAAGAACCGAAAAAGGATCCTAGCAAAGAGCCAATGATACTAAAAAAAGATACAACTTTCCACGACGCCGCAGAAAAAATCCTAAAAGGAATGTCAAAAAAAATTAAACGAGCAAAAGTATGGGGACCCTCATCAAAATTCGGCGGTCAAGTAATTGGACTAGACCACATACTAAAAGACAAAGACATAATAGAATTCCAAACAAGATAATGGCAAAAATTGACTATAAAAATAAATTTTTGGAAATTAAGTTTTTCTACTTGCGAGAAATTTCTTTTTTGGCCCCAGAGTTCAAACATTAGGGGTCTGCAGAACTGCCTAAAAAGAAAGAAATCATGGAATTAAATCAAAACGAAGTTTTGGAAAGGAAGTTTTTTCTACTTGCGAGAAATTTCTTTTTTTCTAAAAAAGAAAGAAATCATGGAATTAAATCAAAACGAAGTTTTGGAAAGGAAGTTTTTTCTACTTGCGAGAAATTTCTTTTTTTCTAAAAAAGAAAGAAATCAATGAATCTTCAAAAGCTAACCCTCATTCTAACCCTCCTCGGAATCCTAACCCTCATTTTCCTCTCCCAAACAAAACCAACACAAACTGGAACAATACAATCCATAAATCCATCAAACAACAAAATAACAATACAACTTGAGAATATAAAAACGGAACTAATCCTCTTCGATACTTCCTTCATCAGCCTCAAAAAAGGCGACACGATAAAATTCCAAGGCAAACCTGATACCTACAAAAACAAAAAACAAATCATCATTAGCAAATTATCCAAAATCTCCAACAACATTAATAACAACATCCTTCCACAAAATAAATGATAGAATTAATCATTCCGCTTATAATTGGCATCCTCTCTGGCACAATCACCGGCCTCATCCCCGGAATCCACATCAACCTCATCGCAATCTTCATTCTTGCCATATCCTTCATCCAAAATCTTCCAACAACAACCCTCCTAATCTTCCTAACCGCAATGGCAATAACCCACACATTCATCGACTTCATCCCAGCAATTTTTCTTGGAGCCCCAAACGAAGACACCTGCTTAGGAACTCTCCCGGGACACGAACTCCTTCTCGAGGGCAAAGGTCACCACGCCCTAAAGCTAACCCTCCTTGGGTCAACCATCGCAATCATCTCCCTCATTCTCATTATCCCAATCTTCATAATCCTTATGCCAAAGCTCTACCCTTTCATCCAACGCATGATGGGATTCAGCCTAATCTGGATCGCAATCTTTCTAATCTATAACGAAAAAAAATCCAAAATAAAAGCAATCCTCATATTCACTCTCGCTGGATTCCTCGGGCTGAGTAGCTTTAATCTCGGAATATCCCAACCCCTTCTCCCCCTCCTAACCGGCCTCTTCGGAACCTCCACAATAATTCACTCTATCAAATCCAAAACAATTCTTCCACCACAGAAAATCGAAAAACTAAAAATCGACAAAAAAGAAATTATTAAACCAACAATAGCAACAATCTTAATCTCTCCAATCTGTTCATTTTTCCCAGGACTCGGAAGTAGCCAAGCCGCAATCATCGGATCCACAATAACAAAAAAACTAAACCGCGAACAATTCTTAATTCTCCTCGGCTCCATCAACACACTCGTTATGTCAATCTCATTCGTCACACTCTACCTCTTCCAAAAATCCCGAACAGGAACAGCCTTCGCAATCTCTCAAATCACAAGCCTCACAACAACAAACCTCGTAACAATTCTAGCAACAATCATAATGGCATCCCTCCTCACAATACCACTCTCCCTAAAAATTTCAAAAATAATCGCGACAAAAATCCACAAAATCCCCTACACAAAAATATCAACCATCATCCTAATTTTCCTAATAATAATCACAACCTACTTCACAGGAATTCAAGGCCTAATAATCTTAACAACCGCAACAGCACTCGGCCTTACCTGCATCGAATTTCAAACCCGAAGAAGCTTCCTTATGAGCGCAATATTAATACCCACAATAATTTTTTACTTACCTTTTTAGTTGCCAAGTCACGCGGAACAACCATGCCCCACATTCGCCCCGACACTCGCTCCAAGACTCCGCAATTTGGGGTGTGCAGAACTGCCAAGCAATTTGGGATGTGCCGAGCGACCGCAACAAACCACCACAAGCGAAGCGTACTACCAACTACCAACTGAAAAACAAAGTTTTTCCCTACCTAAAACTTATAAACTAAAACAACTAAACCAAACCATGACAAAAGAATCAATTTTCTTAGGAATTGCCGGGATAATCCTCGGAATAATCATTTTTATAAAAACCTCCGCGATAATCCCCGCCCTAATCCCAACGCTCATTGGAATCACCCTTATTTTATTCCGCAAAGAAGAAGACAAAATAGAAAAAAGGAGGGATAAAGAAAAATGAATCAAAGCATAGTTTTGGAAAAGAAGTTTTTTCTACTTGCGAGAAATTTCTTTTTTTCTAAAAAAGAAAGAAATCAATGAAAGAATTAATAACAACAACGGGACTAGAAATACCAAGAAAAAAGGTTACAAAAATTCTAGGAATTGCAAAAGGCAACACAATCCGAGCACGCCATGTCGGACGAGACATTCTAGCTGGACTTAAAACAATTGTGGGCGGAGAAATAAAAACATACACCAAAATGACAACCCAAGCAAGAGAAGAAGCCTTCAACCGAATGATAAACGAAGCAATAGATATGGGTGCCGACGCAATAATCGGAGTCAGATTTTCGACCTCCATGATAATGCAAGGAGCATCCGAAATGTTGGCCTACGGAACCGCAGTAAAACTAAAATAGAAATACGGCATTATTCGGAGTACTTCTAATATCACTTATAGCAATTAGTAATATAGTGAAGTAAAAGCTTTTAAAAATATCTCCTCTCTTATATACTGGATGGAAAAAAGAAAAAAAACTACACTTATTTTAGGATTTTTAATATTCATTTTAGGATTTTTAATAATATCTTTTACACAAATTCCACAAGGCCTAGTGGGACATGTTGTTTTTAATTCTCAACCAGACGCGACAGAAGGCAAAGACACCTATATCAGAGAAGATTTTCCAAATAACAATTTCCCGACAGCAACGACACTAAGTATAGGAAAAACGGCTGCCAATAAAGAATTCCGTGCCATCCTGCAATTCAACCTCTCATCAATCCCACAAACAGACACAATAACAGATGCAATAATTCAGGTATATTTAGAAACTACTGCAGGAAGTTCAAATATAACCATTAAAGCCTATCAACTAACATCTGAATGGATTGAATCAAAAACATCATGGAATAATAAAACAAGCTCGTCCCTTTGGTCATCAGCCGGAGGCGACTACGACTCAACCGAGATAGACACACAAATCTTTCTCAACTCCTCAGGAAACTACTACAACTTCACAATAACCGAACTCGCAAGAGACTGGATCGACGGCACTTCAAATAATTACGGAATTATCTTAATAGCATCAAATACCTCCGCAGGAAACTACTCAAAAATTTCTTCATCAGATTCAACAACATCATCACAAAGACCGCAAATAATAATAGAACACGTTGCAAACGCAGCCCCGACAATAGACAATATAGCAACAGATACAACCCCAACAAACCCAAAAGGAGTAGGAGAAGATGTAACTTTCACAATCGATTGGACAGACCTCGAATCAGATGATACACAAGCATACGTATGCAATTCTTCAACTATAACATTCTCAGAAGGATGTACCGATAAAACATTCTGTAGCACCACTCTCGCACAAACAAATCCCATAACATGCTCCTACACAATCATATCAGCAGACAACACAACAACAAGTTTCTGGGTCGCAGTCTGTGACGCAAACAATTGCTCTTCAATATCCTCAGAAAATTACTTCCACGCAAACCATCCACCAATTATAAATATCATTCAGCCAAATGGAGAAGAAACGGTGAACCAATCTCAGGGAAACTATCCAATAATATTTAATGTCTCTGACCCCAATTCAAACGCTCTCACAGCAAACATCTATTATGGAGAATCACAAAATTCCACGACAAATATAATAGCATCAAACATTAATTTAACAAACTATTGCACCGATAGCGATTCAGATACCGCTACAACAAATAACTGCACATACTCTTGGAACAGCACAGGAGTATATGGCACATATTACCTAACAATAATTTTGAACGATTCACGTTCAGTCACAACCGATTCTTCAGACTCAAGTTTCGACGTCAAAAGCATAATAGATTATGAAGCACCTCAAATAACAAACCTCCAAATAGACTCCAATATAACATCAGGCGAACAGGTAATAATCTCGGCAACAATATCCGATGCAAACATGGACACCGCATGGGTATCCTTCAATTATACTTCAATAAATATAACAATGTCAAACACAAGCACAACCTCATTCAACACATCCTTTATCGCTCCTATGGTCGGAACATACAAATTCAAAGTTTACGCGCAAGATAAATTAGAACAAATTAATAACTCGATTGCATGGCAAGAATTTAATGTAACAAAACCAAACACAACTACACAAAACGAAACAGCCCCAGCAATAACACTACCATACCACACAATAAAAATAGCCGGACAACTAACCGCAATAGATCCGTTAAAAAATGTTTATGCTTATCTCAATACCCCCGATGGATTTACTTTTCCCTCCACCTATCCCCAGAATATGCCAATGGAAAATTTCACAGCCGACCAAACAAAAACAACCATATGGTTCTTGTCCGTTCCTCTCTCAGAAGAAACATACTCCCTAAACATAACATATACTGATAACTACGCAAACTCGTGGAATTCGTCCAACATAGAATTACAGGTCTCATCTGATATCGGAGGCGGTTATTCCGTTGAGGTTAGCGGCTATCCAGAAGTAGAGGCAACTGGCACCTACTATGCAGAAGCATTTTTTAAACAATCAGGAATATACACCAGCCCAGATTCCATCGCAATCACAATCTATGACTCGGCAGGCAACATCATCCCCACCAATCCTATGACAGAAAAACAAACTGGCATCTACAATTATTCTTATTCCGTGGGCTCTGCCCCAATGGCAGGAGAATGGGAAACAATAATTAATGCAACAATTTCATCAATATCATATTACACGCACGAATTCTGGAAAGTCGTGGGAGCCCTCTTCGACGTCGGCGATATTGAGATACTTAGTAACGTTGTAAATAACTTAAATATTTCAGTAACAGCAGACAATGTTGGAAACAACCCGACCGACTTATCATTAGCATGGAGCCTAACAAGAACCGATACAGAGGAAATCTTAGATGCAGGAATGGACACATTCGCAGTAGGAATCGCACCAATAACGAAATATATCCAGCCTTCAACAGATTATGTTGGACAAGTGCAAATTACATTCGTCGGTTATTATCTTGATACAGAGAGAGCAGGCGCATATAAAATATTTAGCACAACGGCAGGAAATATTTTCTGCGGAGATGGAATATGTAATGGAGATGAAACCTGCTCAACATGTCCCTCGGATTGTGGAATCTGCCCAAGTAGAGGAGATGGAGGCGGAAACGGTGGAGCAATTAGTGAAGATATAGAAGATATAATAACGACAGAACCAAAATTAATAATATATGATTCTGAAAAAACAATTGCTGTTATAAGTAATCTCATGAAAAGTATAATACTAAAAATAAAAAATACCGGAGAAGAAGAAATAACAGACATAACCCTCACCCTCCAAAACCTTGAAGATACACACTACCTAATAAATCCACAAATAATATCAACACTAAAACCCGGAGAAATAAAAGAGTTCGAAATAAATTTAATTATTAAAGATTTCATCGGAGAAAAAGAATCTGCTTATATAATAAAAACAGGCAACATAACAATCACAGAGCCATTTAAAATAAACGTAATGAATTTTAAAAATTATTATCAAAAAGAAATAGAAAATATACAAAAACGAATATTAGACATAAAAATAAAAACTCAAGAAAGGGGCATTTTAATAAAATTAAAAGAATGTGAAAACATGGTTTCTACTTTAAATGCAGATATTGAAGAAGGAATCTTTATCAATGCAGAAAATAATCTCAAACAAGCCAATAAATGTGTAGATGATGTTGAAAGTGATTTGGAAAATATAATATTCACCGTAGAAACAAAAAAATATTTGTTTTGGATAACAATATGCATATTAATTATTATTTTGATAGCTGTACTCATAATGGTTATCTACATCCTCCGTAAAAAATTCGATATTTTGACTATCCTAAAACAAAAACAAGAACTTCCTACAGAAGCAAAAGCAATTCCTAAAGAACGATTAATAGATGAACGTATAAAAAAGATTAAAGAAAAACTTAAAAGTTAAACATTTTTTTCGACCTACTCTTCTTCGGCTGGCTGCTTTACTTCACTAACTTTTTTTCTATCAATCTTCGGCTTACGAGGCTCTAGTTCAATATCCCTTTCCTCAGACACAACCTTTTGTTTTTTCAGAATTTTTTTCTTCGCAACAGGAACTACCTTTGTGCCTAAAGTTTTATCAGCAACTAATTTTTTTTTCAGAGGAATATTTTTACCGATCCCCGCCTTCTTTCTTAATTCCGCAACCTGCGTCGTCAAAGTATTAACAACATCTAAAAGTTCAATAATTTGATTGTTGTATTCCTCTATACTCTTAACCTTGGTCTTCCCAGATTTAATAGCAACATCTCCAATATCTTGCTTATTCCTTCGAACAATAGAAAACAAATTCTCCATCGTTTTTCCAAATACCTCATTATTTTTCTTTATATTATCTAAATCTTCTATCGCTCCATCAAGAACGGAAATCTTATTTCCAAACGTCTTTTTGAAATCGGCGAAAGTGGCATAGCTAACAACCGTCTCGTGATCTAATCTTACTTTCTCAATTTCCTCCCTAAGCCCAGAATAAGAATTGCTAAAATTATCAACAATCGCGGATAACTTCTGAAAATCGGCAAATCCCCTTTTCAATTCCATAAAAATCTCATGTGATTTATCTGCTTGCATTTTTGTCTTAAGACTAAGTTTTTGAGCCTCAATCAAATCTTTTTTAATGTCCTCATTCAATTTTATCAAAGCATCAGTTCCTACAAAAATCTCGGACTTCTTTCTAATATCACTAACCTCTTTCATAACATCTTCCACAAACTGTCTATTCGAGGCCTCTCTTTCCTCGAAAGTCTTAACCCTCATATCAACCTTTTGATAATCCAACCTCAAAGCCTCTGGCTTGACCTCTTTTACAATATCGATTACTCTTTCGGCCTCCTTAGTCGCACTAAAAATCTTCTTCTCATTTGCAACATTCATTGCACGTAATTCTCCAATATTCTCGCTAACATAAGAAAACCTCTCATAAAACTGATTTATCCACGCAACCACAGACTCAATCTGCCCCTTAATCTTTTCAATCTCTAATAGACTTGCAGAACCTACCGCCACAGAATCCTTGATAGGCACAGTTTCAGGAATAGAAACATCTTTTTTCTTAAGCTTACCCGGCATCTTCACTTCTTTTTTTTCCTCATCCTCGGGTTCAGCATTCTCTTCATCAAAAACATCTTCATCTCCAACATCAGGAGGAGCCTGTCCGCTATCTTTTTTTAAAAAGTCAAACATTTTCATCTCTCATTTTATTTTTTCGGAATTTTTTTACCTGCAGCAACCTCTGCCTGTTTTTTCGAAGCAGACACTTCCAACTTCAATGCATCAATCTCTTGTTTAATTCCCAGTGAATCCTTACTCGGAATATTCCCCTTAAACGGTTTCAGTCTATTTTTCAATCCCTCAATCTTGACCTCAAATATAGAAGTATCCCGTCCTTTCTTTTTCTCCTCTTCTACGCTCTTTTTAATATTTAAAATTTCTTCATTAAAAGATATACTCTCTTGCGGATTTTTCTTTATATATTTTGCTCTTTCAGTCTTTGCCTTTTTAATTCCCTCAGTAACCTCTACCGCGCTCAATCTCCTCCTAACAAGATGCATCGGCTTTTTACCAATCTTTTTCCACTGATCCATAGCCTTGGATCTCAAAGACTTCAGATACATCTCCGCTATCTGAAACTGCCCTGACTTTATCTTAGCCTTTGAAAGCTTAATCTCAAGCTCCAAATCCATAGTATCAACATCTAATTTTTTTAACTGTAGCACCTGATATTCGAAATCCTCAATCTCTACAAAATATTTCTCATATTCTTTCAATTCCTTATTTGACAATCTTTCAACACTATGTAGAATCGGTCTAAACGCAACAAAATAAGGTCTTCCATTATTATACTCAGCATTAATAACCATCCCAGTTCCAATCGGCTCTTTTACAACCGACTTCAAAACATCATCCCCATACTTCATATTAATCCTGTCCAAATCACCCTCATACCTCGTCCCCATCTGAACCTCCGTCCCAATATTCGCCTTAATCTCTCCAATAAAATCACTCAAAACCTGAGAAATAAGAAACAACCCAACTCCCCACTTTCTAAACTCTCTTGCCCCTCTCTCTAGCTGAATAAATCCTTTCCCACTTCCACCAAATTTAGGAAGCAACCTATGAACCTCATCATAAACAATTAATGTTTTAAGTTCTCGACTTTCTTCTGGATTAGTTTTAAATATCTGTTCAATAGTACTTGCAACAACAACATCCATTTCTTTCGGTGACAAATGACTTATATTAAAAATTGTTATTTCGCCAGGACGATCCATATATTTTTTAATATCAATAACCTCGTAAGGATCACGAATTGTCTTGATATTCCCATCAAACGCTCTTGCCTCTTTGGTCTTCATGCCAAAATATTTATATCTTTTCAGCATTTTAGCATCCTTGCACTTTCTTAAACATCCCGTCCATTGCGCAGTCGGATCAAAAATAATAACACTTTTCTTTTTAATTAAAGATTCCTCAATAATATCCTGTGCCGCAATAGTTTTACCGCTACCCGTAGACCCTGCTATCAAAGTATGCATCTGCAACTTATTCATATTAATAAACGCTCTAATCCCTGTCTCTGCCACCATCCCAACAAATCCTGAATTCGCACTCGGTTGAGGAAGTTTACTTAATTCAACTTTCGACTTAAATCGCTTTTTCTGAAACTCCCTCCATCTCAAAAACAGATACAACCCAATAGCCACCCCAAGTGCAAACACACCCATAAGATACGCCCACATTGGAACACCAAATAATTTTCTAACAAAAAAGTTATGTTGTATATTAACATAAGCAATTGAGCTTGCCTGCATTGTTCCTTCCAATTCAATATTAGAATAATAAGCAACCGCCTTAACCATATACCTACCAACAGGAATATCTTCTGGGATTGTCATATTTTTAACAACACTTACTGAAGTTTCAACAGCAAACGCTTCTTCTGCTCTAGTCACAATCTCCCCAGTCTTCAAATCTATCAGCTGTAAATCAAACTGAACATCTACTTTTTTTGTCCTTCCCAAATTAAGGAGATCCGTTTGCAATCTCAAAATACCTCCGGGCGCAACAGTCGGCGTCAGAGGTTGAATCTTAACATCTAAAAGCTTTCCCTCGGGAGCCAATATTTTAATTGTTATAGGCATACTTCCCTCTTCGTCTCCTGAGGTAATTACTAAATTCCCTATATATTCCCCCGTCTTCGCAAATTTGGAAGCTACAACTTTAATTACTAAATCTCTCGCCTCTTCTGCCTCAAGCTCAATAACACTAGCCTCAAGGAAAACAAATGACCTGACCTCCCCTGTCACCTTCAACGAAATCTCACTTTTAACATTCCTAGTGTTTCTCATCTTAACTCTGACAGTTGCTATCTCTCCGGCAAACAATTCCTTATAAATCGAAGTTGTCTGTAAATTAATTCCCCCGACATTAACAAAGCTCTTAATAAGCTCCTCTATCTTTTGAAGGTCACTGGCACTCAATCCCGCGCCACCCCTGCTCGCTCCTCCACCAGAAACAACTGTTACTCCAGCATCACTAGCACAATCTGCAGAACACGTTGAAGTCGCTTCACCATAAGTTACTTCACATGCTCCATTCCCACATCTATTCTCCGCCAAAAAATACGCACTAAATCCAGTTGAATTTCCTGTAACTTGCTTTGCATCTCTATCTAAAGAATACTCTTCTACAACATTCCAACTACCCGAACAACTTCTATCTGTATAATTCCAGTCCCCACATTTTACAATTCTCCAATCAGCATTATTATCAATAGTATAATCCGAATAATTAAATATTAAATCTACAGAATTATCACTCAGACCACTAGAATTAACAGCAATTCCCACGAATGGCTTATGTAAACTTATTACTTCATCCAAAAATTCCCCCTCCATCTTATATAAATTAAGACTAATATTACTCTCTGTTAAGTTTGAAAAATTGACATTTCTCACAATAGCCTCATCTCCTTCTATCGTAATATCTATATCATAAAACCGCTTATTAACACTCAATATCGCATCACCATTAGCACTAGTCGCATTATTCAACAAAAGCGTCGTGGTATTCGGTCTATACAAACTGAAATTAACACTACCAACCGCATCGAAATTATAATCAGTAAGATTAATTTCCCAGTTATACTTATCATAAACCTCAAACCAATCCACACTCGAATTCGAATTCCCGCTCGTATCATTCGCAGAATAATTAACCAAATATTCTCCCGGCGTATCTAGCGCAAAACTATTATTAATATACACTCCTCCAGATAACGCAAAAGACAAATTCATCGTACTCGAATTAGGATAAATCAAAACTCCGCTGACACCATCAACAGCAATATTATCTGTGACATTAACTTCCAAGTCTATATTGTCCCCAATATTAATATAATTTCTCGTGATATCGAAAGCAGGAGCAGTTAAATCAGAATATTTAATACTATTCAATTCAATATCTTCTCTCTCCCCATAGCTATCATGAATTAATGTCACGGTTAAGTCATACCATTCCCCATCAGGAATATCTGGAACAACACACGAAATATTCCACCGATTGTCCAAAGAACTATACGTCCAATTAATATCCAAACAAGAATCAGAGCCCATCAATACTTCCCATGTCGAACTATTCGTTATATTCGTCGCCCCATAACTAGCATTAGCAAAAATAGAAATATTATCTCCAGCAACAATATCTGTTAAAGGTGAAGATTGCGAGGGAGAAATAACATTAACAATAAGCGCAGTTGCAATCATATCAATAGTCACATTTATCTGATTCGGACTTGCCGCTCCATCAATATTAGTAACAGTAATCATGGCAACATAATGTCCATCCACACTTGGAGCCGAGAAATTAACCATAAAGGGCACTGCCGTTCCAAACGGAACCAGTATAGAACTCGAATTAGGATTAAACAATGTAGAATTCGTCGTTCCAAGATTCCAAGTCATATTAACATTCCCCGTATTATTAATCACAACTTCCTGCAAATCACCCGAAAGACCCGCCCCCCTCGTTACATTAATAGAGGTCGGAGACAAAGACCAACTCTTAGTTTCAGGAACAGTCGCCTGAATATCCATCGTATCCGAAAAGCCAGACGCAGAAATATTTATCGTCCCAAAATAGTTACCAGCCGCAAGTCCCGACGGAGCAGAAAGTGTAACATTAATCATCTTCGAATCATTTAAGCCAATCTGAAAATTAGAATCATTAAACAAAACATCCATACTACTGCATAAACCCCCGGTATAACAATCCAAATTCATCGAACTAAGAATTATATTCCCAGTATTATTAATTTGTAAAATACTCGAATTAGTCTCCCCCGAACTAACCCCTGTAACTATTGTATCCGGTGAATGCACAAGAGAATAATTCTCACCAACCGTTATTGAAAAAACTACTGAATCGCTATCTGTCCCTGTATTTGGATTCGTCCATGTTAAAGTCGCACTAACATTATAATCCCCCGCAGGAGTCAACTCACTAACATTCATCCTAATAACCTCGCTATCAATCGAATCCGCAGACAAATCGCTAAAAACATACTCATCAATTTCAATCGCAGAATCAGCCGTCCATGTCAAAGTAGGCGAATAAGCAGTCACAAGCCCACTATTATTAATCGTATAATTTACATAAACTGCGGCGGCATTATTTAAATCAACATTTGAAACACTTATTGAAGAATAATTCTGCTCAAGTCCAACACTCGTCGTCCCATAAGATGTAAAGCCAAATTCTTCCGAAGCAACAATAGCTCCTGCCTCATCTAAAACACTTGCAATAACACTATATGCTCCAGCAGTTCCGGGAGCATAACTCCCGCTATAATTTAAAACAATATAATTCGCGCCCTCTACTTCATACTCTCCCGAAACCAGCAAAGCATCTGCATCCATCTGCGTAGCCCCCTCACTCCACGAAAGATTAATCCTCGCCCCGGAAGTATTCAATGCAACATCATCAGTCGCCCTGAACTTAATCGTCACATTTTTATTCTGCTCCGCAATATCACCCACAACCCCATCCAACAAAAACCAAACCCCCGTGATACTCGGAGGCTGCTCTTCAATAGTCCACGCATCCTCAACGTTAAATACCGAAGGCGTCGCATCCACATGAGAAAATTCAGCAATTATCCCTATATCTGAATGAGAAACTGAGTCCCCTTTTTGATAAAGAGTTATTGTAGAATTCCCACCCTTCGTAACATTCACCAAAGTCGGATTAGTAATCAGTCCCGAAAGATTATAATTTTCCTCAAACAAAGATGTTCCAAATCCAGAATAATCCGTAGTTCCAGAGGGAGAATAAGAAACATTCATAGTCATATTGACATTCCCTAAATTCGTAAGCGTAAAATTACCAATCTCTCCAGCAGTATTTAATGAAAACGAATGATTATAACTAAAATTAGTATTTGGAGTCAGATACCACGAACCATTCACAGGAACAACAACCGTAAGATTTAACAGCTTAACTACTCCTCCATCCGCACTAACATTAATCACTCCTGTCCAATTCCCAGGAACAGTTTGCACAGGAATATCTACATCAATAACTACTTCCGAAGCATCCCCCGCAGGAATTATAACTATCGGATTAGTTGAAAGAACACTCACCCAAGAATCCGAAAGATTATAGCCTCCCGCCGTAATATTCCCCTCTACAAAAGAAATATTAACATTCGTAAGAGGATCACTCCCAGTTGCATTCACAAAAAACGAAAAGTTCGCAGAATTATTATGCTCAACAGTTAAACTCTCCTCATAACTCGAAAGCCCCATCGTCGCATTCCCAACAATAATCACATACATATCCGTATAACTAATATAATCTGCCCCACCCACAATACTCCCATCATTATCCGTCCAATTCGCCCTCCACGAAATAAAATAATCACCCGAAGCAGCATTATCCTTCATCGTTATCAAAATCGTCGCATCACAACTCTCTCCCGGATACAATTTCGGACAAGAAGTCACCTCTTCAACACTCTTAATACCGCTTCCCCTCGCAGCCGCATAATCATAAACATAAACATCCGGCATCGACGCACTCCCCGTATTATTCACCGTCACATTCCAATAAAACAAATACTCACTTCCATAACTATAATCACTAATCGATTTATTCGCAACATACAACGTCCCAGTCGTACTCATCTCCTCCAAATAATCATAAAAGCCAACACTCGCATTTCTATAATACTCACTCTCATTATGCGCCAGAATATCTATACTATAATTCCCATGGGCCAAATCACCAGGAACCAGCCATGACACCACGCATTGCGAAACCCCAACACACTGCTTGCTATCACTCATCGTTCCATTACTAATCGTAATATTAAAGGTCCCATTCACCAATTCCCCTGTATCATCCCTCGTCCAATTTGCATGAACCGAATAATTAGAATTCCCAGTATAATTCTTAACAACCTCATAAGGCGTCGAAGTCATAGCCCAAACCTCCATAATCGTGCTATTAAGCCCAACAATTCCCGTCGTAGGATTCTGGACCACCTCTACTGCCAAAGGCAAATTCCCCAAAGCATTTGTGGGAATAGTTATATTATAATCATACCCCCCAGTCGAAGTCGTCGAAGCATTAAAATACGAAATATTCACACTCTGCAAAATCGGCGTGATAGACAAATTCGTCGCCTCTAACCAAACCCTAAACTGAAGATAATCCTTCGAAAAAGAAGTAATATCATTATTCAGATTATTAGTATAATTCACACTCCACGCATCCCACGAAACCCCATCATCACTCTCCCTCAACTGAACCTTTATATCCCCGCCATTCAAAACCTCATCCCACTTCAGCGTCGTATATGTCACATTAGGCAAATATATATTCCCGGAAACATAACTCCCAACCGCCGAATAATTATAATTAGAATAATTAATTTCTATCGCCGAAACCGGATTATCCCCAACCGTCTTATCCGAACCAAACCTCACATAAAACTCATCCTCTCCATCCACTCCCGGGATAACCCCGCCGACCCTAACATCCGTCGAAGTCGTCGAGGCCAAAAGAGTCCAACTCGAATTATCAAAACTATAATATATACTATCATTCCCGCCCCCAATCTCCGCCCCCGCCGTCGTCATAGAAACCGACGCATTATAAAATTCCGTCACAGCAGAAAATCTATACGTAACATTTCCAACATTCCCACTCATCGCATTGATATCAAAAATATGCCCCGAAACCCACCCAACATTATTATAAGATTCCGCGTCATCCGTATACTTTGTAGTAGAAAAATCATCATCATAACTCACCAAATCCCCCTCAGAAATCAAATTCAATCTCAAATCCCCGACACTCATATTCACATCCTCCCCTGTTCCTGCTGTAAAGTTTGTATCAGAATAACCATCCGACGAAACCAAAACATCGTTCAACTTAATAGTAAAAAGATTATCCGCAATCGCCCAATAGTCCGTCCCATTACTCCTCCTAATCAACCCATTAACATTCACAACATTCGTCGTATTCGCACTCGCCAAAGCATTAATCGAAATTGAAGTATTCTGAACACTAAAATCACTCTCGACCAACCTCACAATGTCAAACCCATTCGTCAGATTCGCAAAATAAGTTATAATATGAGTTCCTAATTGAAAAGTATCTGTAAATACAATCTTATAAATATCCGTACCTGTAAATGTTCCGTTTGTGCCATCTACTAATATGCTATAAACATCATTCACACTCCCATAAGTTGTTGATGTCACAATAGGTAAGACTGCCAAGAAACTACAAATCAACACCAGCACCATAGCTTCCTTTTTACATAACATTTTTGAAGTACTCTCTATATAAACTATTTTTTTATTCACTTTCCTTACTTTTTTGTTTGTCATTTTCTATTTTTTTCTTTCATTTTTCATTTTTGCTTCCTCTGTCTTCCCCAACTCCCAACCCAGATTCCCAGATTCCAGCCCCCAGATTCAGTTAGTCCCTCCGGACTAACTACTGCAACAACGGAAGCCGAGATAGTAGTGCGTAAGCGTCGGAGCACTATCCAAAGCCGCGCAAAACGGCCCCGCAAGCGTCCCAGTGTCCCAATAGCCCCCACGTCCAACCGCACGCCCAGCAGTTGTAAGCGGGAAATAAGTCCCGTCATTCCCATATATTGCAGTCTCTGCTCCCGTTGTCGTCTGCCATCCCTGCGTGCTATTCGGATACTTCCACCCTGCAGAACCATCTGGATTCGTAACATCAACCGTCTCATTTGTCCACTCCCAGACATTCCCAACCATATCATAAACGCCCTCCGACGAATAACAGCCAGACTCACCATTATTATTATAACCAGTATTACACGCTTCTCCATTTTCAAAACTATGGTCAAGGCAATAAGTAGACGAGTTAGTTACACAGCCATAAGGACCCACCGCCAAATCAATTGGTAAATTATATACCTGTCCCTGCATATTGGATGCACCAAGCCATTCTTCATCTGTGCATAAACGCTTCCCCGCATTCACACAAGCCGTCCTCGCACTTATCTGGCTGACCCTAACCCAAGGCACAACTCCTTTTTTCGATTCAGCGACCATAGAGCCGGGATTATTTCTATTTGCCACCTCAGTTGCATTGCCCATATCAGTCGAATTCGCACTCGGCATCGACGCCTCCCACTTATCAATACAATACCCATCCAACTTATGAACATACGCCATCCCCTCCGGGCACGAACCATTCTCTCTCACCAAACTCACATTCTCTTTCGAATTATCTGGCTTTGTTGTTTCAACCCAGATATCCTCCAAATCATACCCCGAACTGCTAAAATCAATATTTCCCATCGAAATATTAACCATCAAATCAGCACCCTCATTATAATTAACACTAGTCAAACCAGTAGTCAAACCCAAACTCGTCTGATTAAACAAAGGAATCCTAACCCTCTCAACCCCCGACCCCGACAACCCCTCAAACCCACTCTTACTACACTCCAACTCCCACGAATAATTCCCCGCATACTCAAAAGTCCTATTATAATAATACAAATCCGCCGAAGAGTTGTAAGACATATCTATCTCACTACTTGCCACCTCCCCCCCAACCGAATAAAAACTATCAGGACTATACTGATTATTATACTCCGTCGCTATCCACCCAGCCGTTCGGGCAACATTGGAAATGCGGACTTCGTCTATGAGGCCTTGGAACCATCTATTAATCACATCTTCATTATTTGCTCCAATACGTACTGAATTACGAGAAATAGTATTAACTGAAATTGCGCCGACGCCTAAACCACTATCTTTACCATTAATAATAGCTCTTATGTCTTGAAGTTGTCCTCCTGAAGGCATTAACAAGGCAACATGATGGAGGTTGCCATCGTTTAAGCCAGAGCCCCAACTTGTTGCCCCACTATTAATTCTTAAAAAAACAACTCCATTTTCAATATCCACCCGCCAACTTGCTCCTGCTGTATTTATATCAGCTCCAGTCCCCCAACTTACTACGTGATTTTTATCGACCAAATCTGTGTCTAATGTGGAGAACCAAAAAGAAGTACTACGAGCATTTGTCCCAAGGATACCATCATAATTAGTTCCAACATAATCATCCCCCCCATCAAAATCCAAACTCCCGTCAATCTGCCCCGCTACTTGGTCGGCACTGTCCATCCCCGAAGTAGTCCCGTCGTTATCATTTGAGGTGCTGTCATTCATATAAGCTGTTGGAGTTTCCTGTAAATGCTGAACCATCACAAAATTATCATCCCAAACTCCCGAAACATTTTCCTGATTAACAGCCCCAGCGTTTCCGTAATACATATTAATAGTCGTGTTAGTCGTGTTGGAAAGTTCAGCCACCCGAACCCAAGCCACCAACCTACCATCTGTCCCATTATAATACTCAATCTCATAATCCAGCTTATCCCCATCTGAATCAGCAAAAACAATATCATCCCCATCCGCCTGCGCCTTACTTACCAAATCACTATCACTCAAATTTATCAAAACAGGGAAATTAACCTGACTTCCATTAACCTTAGTGTAATCAATAACAATCTCTTTCTTATAACTCCACGACGAATTATACCATCCCTCAGCCATATCTCCCCCGCTAAACGCAATACTACAACTCCCCCCCTCAACACTCGCCGAAGAATTATCCATCGTCCAATTAGCAAAGAAATACTCCATCTCCCCCGGCAGAGTTTCCCCCTCTAACCCCGAACCCCAAATACCTAACCCCTCACTGTCTTCCTCTTGGTCCCAAACCCCAATCCCCGTCAACTGCAAAACATCAATATAACTACTCCACCCATTATTCCCCTCATCCGCCTCAGGAATCACATCCGCCGGGTCAACCGTCACATTCAACAACTTATTCATCTGCGACGTCTCGGTCAAAGTGCAATTCGTCATATAATAACCCCCCCCCTCTATCGACGAAATCAACTTAGACTCGAAAACCGCCCCGTCAAAATAACACGAAACATTCACATCCGTCACATTCGGCACACCAATATTCGAAACATTAATCTCAATAAAAGACACATTAGAATAAACCACCGTCGGCACACTCACATCCGAAACCTCAACATCCGCCAACACAACATCAAAATTCAACTCCGTCGCCGACACCTCTCTCCCTACACTATTATTGCACCAATAACTTATATTATGCAACCCGTGAATAATCCCCGAATAATCATAATTAAAATAACTAGAATTAAACTGACTCATCGTAATATTGCTCCCTGAATCATCCAGCTCAAACCAACAGCTATCAGCATCAGAATTATCCGTATCAACACTAACATTAAAATCAATATCCGCAGAATAATAAGTAGTCGTATTATTCGGAGAAACAATATCCATCGACAAACTATGAACCGAACTCACAGAACTCTCAATCTGCGCAACATACCCCCCCTTCTCACACGAAACATTATAATCATAATTCCCCGCCGTAATAAAGCTCCGATTCATCTTCCACTTATTCAAAGAAGAATCCCAAGTCATGTTGTATGAATTTGAATCGTTGAAATACGCTGTGCATTTTACATCCTGGAGGATGTGCGCATAACCATTTTTAGAAGACACCGCTATATCACTTATCCCGTCATTGTTCACATCACCAACATCTGTCGCAGGAGAAGAGCCATATACGCTTCCAATATCACCAAGATTAATTTCATATTCCCACAACAAACCCCCCGTCCTATTCAGAACATATAAAATATCATAATCTGTGTCACTAAATATAACTTCTCTTTCTCCATCAGCATCTATATCCCCAACAGACATTGACTGCACTGGATTGAATCCATTTGAAAAAATAGCATGACTCCACAATTGATTACCGCTATTATCAAAACCACGGATTACCAATGGACCACCACTATCTGCAAAAACAATATCGTCCTCCAAGCCATCATTATCTAAATCCATTATAGCTAATTCACGACCTTCTGCTCCAGGCTCAGTTGCCTTCCAAATATAATCATCGGCACTATCTGTATAAGTAATACCATAAGTTCCATTCCACTCAAAAGCAAATAAATTACCTGCCGCCCCTGCAATAACCTCATCCCTATATCCGTCACTATCCAAATCAGCAATAGCTACAGAATGAACTGTATTCAAAGTTGTTGTATTAAAAAGCAAAGCTCCATCATCCCCATCAAAAGCATAAACATATCCCGTGCCAAAAACAGTAGATGAAACAGCGACATCATTTTCCCAGCCATCCCTGTCTAAATCACCTATCACAATCTCTTCCACCGCATAGGTTGTCGAACCATTCCAAAAATTAGTCCAGCTAACTCCATCAGATGTATTAAACGCCATTACTTTATAACCAGCACCAGTATTAACACCAGCCACAAAATCATCCTTTAACCCATCCTTATCTAAATCAGCAATAGCTACAGAGGAAACATCACCTGCAAAACTTCCAGAATTCCAAACTTCGTCTCCTGTTTCATTAAACACCCTTATATAATCTACACTTCCACCCCCAATCATAACAATATCATTATAATAACTATCATTATCTAAATCACCTATCTCTATCTCATAAGTCCTCCAAACTGCTTCCTCACCAGGCCAATTCCCGCCCATCTCGGTTCCATTTGGATAAAACGCCCTTAAGCCATTACTTCTAGTTCCCACAACAATACAATCTTTTTCTCCCTTATTTTCGCAGTCAAAATAAGCAACTGAATAAGTCTCCTCTCCTGTATCCAAATCACTCGTATTCCAAACAATTCGCCCAATCTCCCTCTCTCCCAACCCCAAACCCCCAACTCCAAACTCGGCACTATAATTAGCATAAAAATTCACCTGCTCCCCAATTGCCTTCGCCGTATCATTCTCTATAGATAAAGAAGTATTATACTCACTAATACTAACCCCATCCGTCAAACTAATATTCTGATAAGACCCCGACCCATCATAACACGAAACATTAAACGAATAATTCCCAACAGGAACACACCCATGCCCTTCCAAATACCCGCAATCCCCCGTAAACTCATACAACTCAGAACTCGCATTAAAAGACATATTCACTACCGACGACCAACCACCGACTGCCGACGAACGATTATGCCTAAACTCACACCATTTATCCGAACCGTTAACCGGCTCCCCTAACCCACCCAACAAGTCAGTATAATTAGCATAAAACTTATTCCCCCACGCAGTCGCAGTCCCCGAATCAGAGTCATCCCAGATTATCAGATTCGCACTCTCTAAAGTTAAAACCACAGTCTGACTCTCTGTCAAATTAACCTCCTCAGTCACCTCGGAATCTCCTTTTATTCCATGCACAGAATAATTTGTATAAAAAGTTTCATTGCCAAACTTATCGCTGGAATAATAACCTGCAATAACCCCCGATTGATTATATTCTAATAAAGTTTTTCTTGTTATATATCCAGAGGAATTTGTTAGTTCTGTAAATTGTTGTTCCTCATTTAAATTCTGTGCGGTTACATTTGTCTGATTTATAGGATTGCCTGCACTCCCATTAACATAAACATCCAAAAACCAGTATCTCCATAAATCACTTGTAGAATCATAATAATAAATATCTGTATAATCTGTGTCCGTAACTTTTATATTGTCAGCGTCCCGCAAATATAAATCCCCCGTGTCTGCATAAGAAGTATTTAATGAACACGAAGTTATATTATTATCATCTGAGGCTCTAAATCCAATTCCATAAGAACCAACCTCCGAGGTTGAGATTGTATTGTTTGATATTCTATTATCATCAGAAGAATCATAAAGATATATCCCTGCGCTATACTCTCCCGTAGTTGAAATTGAATTGTTTGAAAGTGTATTGTTATCAGAACCGCGAAGATAGATTCCACGAGCATAGTCTCTCCAAGATGATGCGGTGGAGATTGTGTTGTTTGAGACTATATTGTTATCAGAAGAAGAATAAAGACAGACTCCATAACCGCCCTCCCCTGTGGTTGAGACTGTATTATTTGAGACTACGCTATTTGATGAAGATTTAAGATAGATTGCACCAGTAGAGTAACAACCTTCAGCCGAGATTATATTATTTGAAACCATGCTGCTTGATGAAAATTGAAGAAAGATTCCATAAGGCCTATCGAAACAAGAAATTGTATTGTTTAAAGCTGTGCTGTTTAATGAAGAAGAAATATAAACTCCATGACCTAATGTAGAATAAACTGTATTGTTTAAAACCGTATTATTTGGCGAAGAATAAATATCAATTCCCATAGCCCTTGCAGTTGAAATATCGCAATTTTCTATCTTTGAGTTTGGAGTGTTGTGTAAATCTATTCCGTCTTTATCTAATGTTATGTTTTTTATTGTTACATTCTCTGAAACAGCAACAATAAGCTGTCCTATATTGTCAGAATTTTCTATTGTTATTGAATCATTATTAAAATAATAATGAATTGGCTTTCCCTGTTCTGTATTTGATGTATCTATTGTATGATTATAATAAGAAGTTGTTGTTGATGAATATAAATCAATTGCATAAGAATCCGAGATATCAAAAGAATTACCTTTAAGGGTTAAATAAGAAGATTCTCTAATAGTCATTCCTACACTATTACTACTACTAGCTGAAATTGTGTTGTTTAAAAATGAGTTGCTATCAGAATAACGAAGGTATGCCCCCTGAATCCCCCAATTTGTACCTGAAATTATGTTGTTTGAAATTATGTTATCATCTGAATAATAAAAATATATTCCATAACTAGACGCTCTTAAGATTGTGATTGTATTGTTCGAGATTGTATGGTCATCTGAATAATAAAAATATATCCCATGAGCAGAACCACCCACCGAAGTTGTGATTGTGTTGTTTGAAATTGTAATATTATCAGAATAATCCCTAATATAAATCCCGTGACCATACCCTCCTGTAGTTGAAATTGTATTGTTTAAGATTGTGTTATTACCAGAATAATCCTCAACATAAATTCCATAACTATAAGCACCAGTAGTTGAAATTGTGTTGTTTGAAATAGTGTTGTTGCTGGAAGAATCATAGAGATATATTCCATAATTATAATCATCCCCATAAGTATTTATCGTATTATTTTCTATTAATGAATCTGTTGTCGAATCAAAATAAACGGCATGCTTATAATCAGTCGCGCTATCACTGTTTGTCTCTATTGTGTTGTTCTGCATTGTTGCATTTTTCGAGTTATCAAAATAAATTGCGTAAGCATATGCTATATTGCCACCCTGAGTAATATTGCAATTTTTTATAATTGTATTATTATATCCTGTATTATTTATTGCATATCCAAGAGAAGACTGGGAATAATTTATAAAATACCCATTTCCATTCAGAGTAATATTATCTGCCCCAATTGTAAAACAAGTTCCAGACGAATTAACACTTTGAGTGAGAATGTATGTTCCTGGTAAACTTAGAATTGAACAACTGTCTAGCTCAAATTCAATAAAGAATGAAACACTCTCTGTCCCGTTCAAATTCCCAAGCGTATCATTACAATAAAACTCTACTGTATGAGAACCCTCAGTCATCGAAACATTCGTATCATTCCAATAGTTCCCCGAGTCCGTCATAGAAACATTAGCCCCCGAGTCCAGCGAATACCAACATGTGTCTACTGAGCTCACATCACTGGCAGTTACATTAAATAATATTGAACTTGGAGCATAACTCTGACTCAAAGGAGAGTTTATTGTTACAGACGGAGCAGTTGTATCGCTTGTCGTTTTATTTATTGAAACATTATACAAAATAGGCGTAAATTTTTGCCCAATCGAAGCATTTCTCCACAAATAAGCCTTATACTGAAAATACCTATTGTCTGAAATATTAATATCTGCCAAAGAAGTGTCCAGACTATCGTTAAACCATGTTGAACTCGTATTATCATAACCAATAAAAATTTCCCCGGAACAATTTGCATCATCACAGCTTCTTACTTGTAATTTAACATTGTTTGTTTCCCACTGAAATTCCCAATAAACATCTGAGATATTTTGATAGGTTCTATTGATAGCAAAATTATGCGCCGTCGCATTAACATCCCCAAACTCAAACAACTGATTATGAACTCCCGCAGTCAAAACTTTCACCGTATGATAACCCGTATTGTTTTCACAAGAATAATTCTCATAAAAAACATTTGAAACATCTCCTGTATAATTTATAAGCCAAGAATAATTCGCGCTAACTAACTCCCCCTCCAGCTGAGCAAGCTCAGCTTGAAATTCTTCCTGTGTCTGAGCAACTGCAAAAAACGCAAGCCCTATGAGCGCCAAAAAACTTAGTGCCATCACGCTTTTCACTTTTGCTGATTTATTATTCCAAAACTTCATTTAACAACCTCCCAATGCCCCCCCCTTGCAGAACCAATTCTTTTCACTAAGCCTTTTTGCTTAAGTTTTTCTATATTCATATATATACTTTTTTCAGTAATACCTAATTTATTTGCCAATTCCGTATAGGTTACATTATTATTTCGGGATATTAAATTGAGAATTTTGGCTTCATTTTCACCTACCTTTTCACCTACCTTTTCACCTACCTTTTCGGTCACCATATCTAAATAATTCCTGCTTTTAAAAAATTCAATCCTAAAATATTTCTCATTCACATCTAACTTAAACAAAGGAGCATTAACTTCCCTGCAATAATTTTCCATTCTGGCAAATCCCGAACCAACCTTTTCAATCAAACCTGTTCTTGAAAGTAAATCTGCGATAATCTTGTTTCTTCTAAACACATCTTCTCCAACCTTGAATCTCTCGGGTTTTATCCATACATTAACAAGACTAATCCTATCTGGAAAAATTTTGAGAAGATTATTATGTCCTTCCTCAAAATAATCTCGATGCGTAACCGAATTAATAACCGCCTCCCTTATTGCCTCTAAGGGATATTCATAAATATTTTCTCTTTGAGGTTTCCCTGTAAATTTATAAGCAACCCTCGTATTTTTAACAACAAATTTCATAACCTCTTCAATAATCTCAATAAGATTTCCCTCAACTTCCTGCCTGTCTATTATATCACTTCCTTTCTTATCCTTAAACGAAACACAGGTAAAAACAGAATGTGAAATGAACTTCTGGAGTTTCCTTGCAAAAAATAACACGCCCGCATTATTAAACTTCAATATTTGATTTTTCTCAGCAACATTTAAATCAATTAATATCTTTTCGTTAGGAATTATTTTTGAAACTTTTGCCAAATTCAAATAATGCTCCAATTTGCTCTCATCAAAATCATCAGGATAAACAAAACGATTATTAATCTGCTCATCAAACTTTATTTTACCAACCTTTAAAGATAAATTAATTATCTCATCCCTCGTCATTTTCTGTGAATTTGCCCCCTGCCTCAAATAAAACCCGGAAGGACATTTATATGGTTTATCTTTACCTTCTTCAATCTTGACAACAGCCACATTTCCAAAACTCTCCACGTCAACCTTAACAGCAGGGTCGCAAATATTCGCTAAATCCTGAACCTGCGATTTTAATTTATTAGTCATCTTAATCCCTTTAACTTTACCCTCGTCGCTAACTCCCAAAAATATTTTTCCCCCGACAGCATTAGCAAAAGCAACAATTTCTTTTCCAATAAATTTATTAAACCTCTCCTTGAATTCAATCTTCAATCCTTCTCCTTCCTGTAAAATAAATTTTAATTCTTTATTCATCTTTCACCTCGCTAATGAATCTCTGCCGAGATTCAGCAATCGCCCCAACCATCAACATAGCTAAATTTTTTTCACATAACATTTTTGAAATACTCCTTATGCAAACTGTTTTTTAGTTTATAGCTATCCCCATGAGCCATATATGCTTCCCACGAATTAAAACTTTCCATTAATTTGTCAAAACTCATAACTCCATAATCATATTTTTCAATTTTTCTTTTCACAATTTTCAAAAACCTTTTGACAGTGCTTTTCCTGATTAGCCTATGATTATTAAAAATTCTGTAACCCAGAAAATCAATCCCCAATGTAATTGGAAAAATATTTGCCTTTTTTGGATGCAATGTTAATTTCATTGAAACAAAAAACACCCTAACATTTTCTTTTACTTCATGCAAATATTGTTTTGACTCATGCAATATAATAAAGTCATCCATATACCGAATATAATATTTTATTTTCAGCTCATATTTCATGTACTCATCTAACTTATTCAAATAAATATTAGCAAATAATTGAGAAGTTAGATTACCGATAGGAATTCCCCTACCTGCACTATTAATTATATTATCTGACAGCCACAATAATTTTTTATCTGCTATTTTTTCTCTTATAAGCTGTTTCAGAATTTCCTGATTTACACTTGGAAAATATTTTGAAACATCGCATTTTAAAACATAATAATTATCGTTAGCACTCCTGATAAATTTTTGAAGTTTATCTGCGCCGGCATGAGTGCCCTTTCCTTTTCTGCAAGCATAAGAATCATAAATAAATTTCTTTTCAAACATCGGCTCAATCACATTGCAAACAGCATGATGAACTACTCTATCTCTAAAAGGCAGAGCAGATATTTTTCTCTCCTTTGGCTCAAAGATAATAAAATGCCTGTATTTTCCTGTTTCATAAGTCTGGTTTCTCAACTCGCACTGCAAATCAACTAATCCATTTTCCAG
This sequence comes from Candidatus Pacearchaeota archaeon, assembly GCA_023133415.1. Lineage (GTDB taxonomy): Archaea > Nanobdellota > Nanobdellia > Pacearchaeales > GW2011-AR1 > JAGVXH01. The sequence continues at coordinate 5,146 of JAGLWM010000002.1, read as the reverse complement.
ATTATAATCAAAATTAAGAGCTTCTGATACATAATTTTTTCCTCTTCTTGCTTTCAAATAAGCATTATTAAGATTGCCATACTCGCAGACTTCCTGAAATAAATTTTTATGTGTTTTCATTTTAAAATCTCCCAATATCCCGCACTTGTCTTCCCGACTCTTCTTAAGATTCCTTTTTCCCTCAACCTCTTCAAATATTCTTTTACAGTATCCTTGCTCATGCCGAATTTCTTAGACAATTCACTCCTTGAAATCTTAGAGTTACTTTTTATTACTCCAAAAATTTTATTTTCCAGTAATGTTAATTCAACTTGGGGGGTAACTTGGGGGGTAACTTCCTTAACATAACTTGGGCGCTTAAACATTGTAATAAATATATCTGCAACCTCCTTAAAATTAGCATTTGGCTCTTTAGATAATATCAAACTAATACCCCTGCCCCATTTTTCCACAAAATGAACTTCATGAAACATATTAGCAATTATCTCATTCCTTCTCTTTGAAATTTTCTCCTTTTTAATCTGTCTAATTGTCAGCCCGCCATACAAAGCTCCCGGACTTCTAATCTCCAACCTATCCTTAAAAATAGCAATATTAACAGAATCATACTCATAATAATTTCTATGACAAAAAGCATTAATAATTGCCTCACGAAAAGCATCTTTATCAATTTCAGGCACATCAACCCTGCGCATTCCTTCTAATCTCATTCCAATATGAATATTTTTAAGAACATACTCTTCTGCCTTTTTAATCAAATCAAATAAATTACCTTCAAATTCCTGCCTGTCAACAATAAGAGAAGTCTCCGCCGTAGCAAAAACCGCGCACCTTAATTTCGCATTTGGAAAAAATTGTTGTGGTTTTTTACCAAAGAGCATCACGGCAGCATTAATCAATTTTCCATCTTTAACTAATCCCAATTTCTCAAGAGAATTCCCAATAGAACCATGCTCTTTATCGGATTCTTTCAAAAACCATTTTAACCTCTTAATATCAATATCTCTAAAACTTGCCTCTTCGCAAACTTCACCATCCCACCTCAACTTATCCTTATTCTTCTTCAAAATCAAATTTTCTAATTCTTTAGCGCTCAATTTTTTATCTTCATCGCCAACACGAATATAAGCCCTGCCATAAGCATAATAAGGCTGCTCATTCCCGGAAAACTCAACACAAACGCATTTCTTATTTTCTAAAACAACCTCCTTAATCTTAGGAAATACCTTCGGCTCAATGTAATCGGAAATTGATTTTGAAATATCCCTTATCGTCCTCTCGCCTATTGTCTGCCCCGCAACCTCACCATTGTTTTTAACCCCAAAATAAATTTCCCCCTTTTGATTTTTATTCAAAATAGCAACCATAGAAACAATCGCCTCCTTCAATTCCGAAGTTGATTTTTTCAACTCTAATCTTTCAGACTCCTTTATTTTTTTTTCCATTTCCATTTTTTATTTTTTTTCCAGTTCTAAGAACTGAGGTCGTTGCACTCTAAGATCGCCCTACTCTAAGACCCCTTCTCCCCAGTTCTCAACTCTCGTCTCCCCAACGCCCCCTCGCCCTCAGTTCCCAGACCCATCTCCCAGCCCCCCAACTCCCCACTACCCACTACCAACTACCCACTACCGACTACCAACTACCGACTACCAACTACCGACCCCCGACTACCGACCCCCGACTCCCAACTACCCACCCACCCCCAGATACCAGCCCCCAGATTCAGTTAGTCCCTCCGGACTAACTACTGCAACAACGGAAGCCGACAGGGCTGTACGTCCCCGCCGGAGCATTATGCAAACCCGCGCAAAACGGCCCCGCACTCGCCCCATTGCCCCAATCGCCCCCACGTCTAACCGCACGCCCAGCATTAGTCCCAGCTAAAAAATACACTCCATCATTTCCATATTTAGCTGTGTCCGAATCTGTTGCTGTCTGCCAATCTCCTGATTCACTTGGATAGCACCATCCGTCAGCCCCTGAATTACAAGTTTTTATTACAGTCACCGTCTCATTTGTCCACTCATAAACATTCCCGACCATATCATAAACACCCTCAGCCGAATAACAGCCAGAAACCCCCCCTGAATAATAACCAGTCTGACATGCCTCTCCATCTCCCGGACTATTATTTAAACAATAAGTATCTGAGCCAGTTACACAATAATAAGGACTCACAGCAAGGTCGGTAGCCAAATCATAAACCTGTCCCTGAATATTTGCGGCACCCAGCCATTCTAAATCAGTGCATAAATGCTTCCCGGCATTAGAGCATGCGGTTCTCGCTTCTGTCTGATTAATATAAACCCAAACTGTTTTATTTAAAGCAGAACCAGCCTTTCCCCCTGCGGCAATAAGCGTATCAGTATCTCCGGCAGACTCAGGCGGCGTTGCATCCGAGCCATCTGAATTCCGGGGATACGCCTCATACTTGTCAATACAATAGCCCCCGAACTTATCTATATAAGCCATTCCTTCAGGACAGCTTGAATGCTCCCCGCTCCACTTTATATTATGAAACTCTGTTACATAACTGAAATCAATTACCTCTGAAATATATATCCCCGATTCAACATAACTCGTGTTTGTCGCATCTGTCCAATTCAAATAGACATAATTTCCTGTTGAGTTATACAAACTATCTGAAAAATTCCCAGAAGACAAACTGCCCCCATAATGCTCATAAATTACTGCTCCCACCAAACCGATAACCAAAATCGCCATCAGCAACATTCCCATTTTTCCCAAAACATTTTCCTTAATCATTCTAAATTCTTAACCCCCCTTCAGCTATATCCATCTTTTAATATAACACCATCTCCTTTTTAGTATTTTTGTTTGATTCTCGAGTATAAACCATGCCCCCCTCTGTCTGAGCAAGCTCAGTTTCTAAGCTCTGAGTTGGGGCCAGTAGGGTCATGCCCGTTTGGGGCATGAGTTCTGAGTTCTCGGCGACAATCCCAGCCATCAACATAGTTAATTTATTTCTCATCTTTGACATTCTCTTTATTTTTATTTTCTAACTTTCCAATTTTCCTTCGTAAGTCTAAATAATTATCTTTTGATACAACATTTTTCCCAATCCTATTTTCAGCATCCCTTCTTGCATTTCCCGCAACTTCTCCACCTTCCCTGGCAGAATCCCTACATTCTTCAAACCCGTCAGAATTTCTACTTTGGGTAATCTCCGTAGCAACTCTTTCCCCCAACATCCCAAAAATCAACTCCAAATCGGTCATATGGTCTCTCAAATTCTGATTTTTAAATTTTGAGTCCATGCCCTTCAAATCTTTATGATCCTTAATAAAAATCCCAAAAGTCGCCTTCGCAATCTCATTCGTTAGTATAGCAAAATCCTTATTTTTTTCAATCCCCCGATTTTTCCACTCGTCCGTCAAGTCTTGCCGAATAGCCATTCCCCTAATTCTTTTCTCAATCCATGACTTAGGATAGCCCTTTTCTTCATAAAGTTTTTTCATTCTATCCTGAGCCAACTCTGGATTCTCAATCTCGTCAATCCTCTCGCTCCCGACCTTAGCTAACCACAACTTAAACGGTTCTGCTCTTTTGGAGGGAATAGATTGGATAATCCTAAAGATGCCTTGTTTGTTGGCACAATCGGTTTCTCTCAACTTCCCATCAGGAGCTTTTAATTTCAACCGGTGACAATTTGTCACCACTTCATTTCCCTCGTCTCTTAATCTCTGGATAAGCTTATTCCAGTATTTTCTTGCTCCCTGAAAATTATTTTCAGTCAAAACCCCAACCACATCAACAACAGAAAACCACCAATCTCCTTCATGCCAAATATGCCTAATTTTCTTATTCTCAAAAACAATCATTTTATTCATTTTTACCTCCAATTTTATCTAAAATTCTCTTTGTTTTAATATCAAAATCGGATTCATAATCTTTAAACCTCTTTTGACTAAAAATATCATACTCCTTACTCACTTTCTGATTTGCCAACTCTCTCGATATCTTACCGCTATTATCTAAAATCTCTTTTTCATTTAATTTCAAAAAATCATCCAGTTTTCTTATCCAATCTTTCGTCCTCATATATCTTTTATTTTTTGCCTGAAGTTCTGCAAAAGAAAGATACATATCAACAATTAAATTCAACTCCTTTAACTCCTCCTCATTCAAATAATTCTTAGCAATAAAAACATCTTTTCTTTTTATTTTATCCGAGGAGATACATAAAATACCTAAATTATCTTTTTCAGAATCAACTCTTTCATAAATTATCTCCGATGCCGTCTTTCCATGAATGCCAAAATGCATTTTATTTTGAACGACTGAAAAAAACATAACCGTCTCAGGAGCGTTTTTATTATAATCAACACTTGTCGCATAAATATCAGTTATTTTTTGATAAAAATTTCTTTCACTTGTCCTGATATCCCGAATTCTATCAACCAATTCATCAAAATAATTTTTACCAAAATATTCCCCATTCTTCAACCTTTCATCATCCAAAACAAACCCCTTTAAAATATATTCTCTCAGCTTACTGGTAGCCCAAATTCTAAACTTTGTCGCCTTTTGAGAATTCACACGATAGCCAACAGAAATTATCGCATCAAGATTATAATATTTTATTGAATAAATCTTTTTATCATTTGCAGCATGTGCAAATTTCGCACATACTGAATTTTCATTCAACTCTCCTCTTAAAAAAATATTATTCAGATGCTTCGTAATAACGCTCCTATCTACTCCAAACAAGTTCCCCATCAATTTTTGACTCAGCCAAATATTCTCATCTCTGAAAAAAACCTCCACACTGATCTCTTCGTCATCTGCTTTATACAAAAGAAATTTTGATTTTTGTATATTATTTATCTTATCCATTTTTCACCCCCATCCACTCCCCAGCGCTCCACAGAGCGCAACACTCCCAGCTCCCAAGTTCTGAGTTCTGATTTCTGATTTCTGACCACCAACTCCCTACTCTCCATCCAACAACCTCCTAATCTCCTCAATCCTCTTCTTCTTCAAATAAAACTCATAAGGCACGGCCGTCCCATTAATCAAAACAGAAACATTCTGAACCTCGTCCCCACACTTCAATTCCAAAAACTCCAAATCAACAGAACCATTTTCCTGCTCAAATCCATAACTCGTCCCATTAACCGCGCTA
>JAGLWM010000019.1 GCA_023133415.1 Candidatus Pacearchaeota archaeon | reverse complement strand
GAAAAATTTTAGAGTGAATTGTGAGAAGAGGAGGTCAGCACTCCCTAAAGCCATCCCAACATCATCCAAAAAAATCCGAAACCCTTTCCCAAAAACCTTTCCTAATATCAACAACCTCTTCAAGACACGGTCCACAACTCCCACCACAATCAACGCCTTCTTCGTCCTCATCTTGAATCCCATTAAAACAATGCTCACACACTATATCCTCCTCTTCACCTTCATCCAAGTAAATATTCAAATAAGGATCCTCGTCCGTCCCTTCATCAATCCGTGCAATCAAACTATTATCCAAGACATCATAAATCCCAACAAACTCCTTCCCACACTTTTCAAATCGCTTCATATAAACATCGACACCTATCCCACACTCCTTCGTTTCCTCCAGTGGCTCGACACAAGCATTCAAATCATAACAAACTCTCGATTTAACCCCCTTAAGATTACTAACATTATTCTCCAATAAATCTAATAAATCGTAATCAACATCACAACTACTCCACTTCTCACATCTAATACGCGGCAAACATTCTTCCTCAAAAACACAACTCATCTTCGGTGGAAGAAGATAAAAAGTCCCACAATTATTCTCATCAAAACAAGTCGGCGTCGTAAACCCGTCAACACATTCACTCCAATTACAAACCCAAGACTCAACACACTGCTCTTCACAAAATCGAACAGTCCTCGGAACATCCAACGAAATAAAACAATTATTCTTGTCAATACATCTCTGACGCTGCACTCCCCCAATGCATTCTTCCCACTCAAAACATTCCCAATCCGGTTCACAAACAGACCTCCAAGCTTCCTCTTTCTCAAAATCCACAAAATCCGAAATATTATATTGAGTCGGACCCTCAATTGGAACATAATCTTCAATAACAGTTCCATTCAAAGAACCCTCTCCCCAACCAGGCAACTTAGTCAAACAATCCTTAATGACCAATTTCCTAGGTGCCTCACAAATCGGAAACTCAAATTCTCCAATTACATTCACTGTCAAATTAACATAACCCGGATTCTTATCCGCAGCAAACTTATACAACTGGGACGCATCAACCTCTTTATAAATCAACTCATACCGCCTAAATTGCGAATCAACAAAAGCAACACTAAATGAATCAAATTTATAACCTTTCATTCCACCTCTAACTAACATAAAAATATTATTCGAAATAGAATCATAACAAACATCATAAACAAAACCAGCCGCCTTATTAACCTCGATACACTTCTCGACCTCATTCTCCGAGACAAAAACAATATTAAATAAAATAAAAACAATAATGCCTATTCCAATAACAGAAATCCCAACAGCCCAAATCTCACTCAACCTCATAATAACAAAAATCAAACCCTCTATAAAAACATTACCACAATCCTTAAAAACAAAAAAAAGCAAACAACTTCATGGTAAACGGAATCGATAGACCCTTAGATTTGCTTAATTCAGCAAAGGGAAAAGAGATTTTAGTTCAGCTGAAGTCCGGCAAGCAATTCGTCGGAACACTTCTAGCTTTCGACATCCACATCAACGTGGTCTTAGAAGGTGCAAAAGAAGTAGAGAACGGAGAACAAACAACAAGCTACGGCTTGACATTCCTCCGAGGCGACACAATCGTCTTTATCTCACCTTCAGCAAACTAAATATGAGCGTTTTGTCCGATTAATTTCGCTGGACAATAATTCTCAAAATCTTTATAGCAGTTAGGACTTTAAAAATTGCTTCTTTCTGTTTACGATATCCTCATAAATTCCTTCTGGGAAAAAATCACTAAGGAACTGATCTATCACTAAATGGATTTCATAATCAATAATATTCTCCCTAAATAATTTATTTAATTTTTCGGTAAATTCTTTTAATTCAAGAATATTTTTCACAACAAGAACACACATTATATCATATTCACTATCAAGAAAATACTGCCCATTCGTATTTTCATGTTGCCTGATAAAATTCATAATTTCTTTTTGCTTATGCCTGCTCGTTTTAATGAGAAAGACATAGGGCTGAAAACCCAGTTTGTGAATATCAAAGTTTGTGAAAAAATTTAAAATAATTCCTTTTTCTACTAATTTTTTTATTCTTTGCTGTATCGCCTCGGCACTAAGTCTACATTTTTCAGAAATTTTAACCAAAGAAATCTTAGAATTATTTTTTAAAGAATTTAATATTTTAGCATCTATCGAATTAAGTTCAACTTTCCCCCTGAATTCCTTTAACTCTTTTTTTGACTCACTAAACAATTTATAATTATCAAAATAATTTTCAATTATTGGCAAAATTTTCAAATCTTTAATTGACATAATTTTACTTACCTCGCTAATTATTTTATTAAGGTGTTTTGGATTTTTACTAAACACCATCCATAAAATATTAAATTTCGAAGCAATTTTAGAAACAGCCGCACTAAATTTATGTTTGCTTATTCCACCTATAAATTTATTCTCATCTTCCTTGTTGGTCTCCAAAAAAATTACATGAAACTGATAACCTGCTCTGATTAGATTATAATAACTAATATATTGAAGAATTATTTTCTTTTCCTCCATTTGTTTAATCCTTTGCAATACCGCAGGTCTGGAAATTTTTACTTTTTTTGAAATTTTTGATAAAGAAGTTCTCGAATTATCAACTAACATCTGGAGAATCGCCTGATTCTTTTTGTCAAGTGCAATTCTTTCCTGAGTTTTTGAAATCAATATTGATCCTTTCATATTCTTAACAAATACAACTTATTCTTTATAAATATTTCGTTATGTTAATTAAAATAAGAGAAAGGATTAAATTATTTCATAACTTAATAATATTAACTAAATATGGAGAAAAATAAAATGGCGTCAGCAGCAGGAAGTAAAGGTGGAATAAGAGAGAGAGAAAAGAAGTTTAAAAAAAATCAAAAAGGAGGGAAAAACAAAATGGCATCACTGGCAGGAAGTAAAGGTGGAAAAATAACCAAAGAACCAAAAAAATGCAAAAAACTATCGACAGAACGCAAAGATAAAGATAGAAAGAAAAAGAAATAAGACGCTTATAGAAATAAATAGCCTTAGTCCTGAACAGAGTTTTTAATAATTAGAATGTCGCAAAAAAATAAATTAACAGAATATAAAGAAACTATAAAAGAAATTTTAGATAAAGGATATTATGCTCAATCTGTTCAGGATAAACTCATAGAAAATCCTTCTCTTAAAGAACTAACAGTTTGCGCAAACAATCTTTGTAATCTTAGATGTAAACACTGCTCCTATGGAATTCCAAGTGGAACAGAATTCTTGCACGACAAAGAACTATCCGAAAAAGAAACAATTAATTTTATAAAAAACATTTCTAAAAAACACAAATTAAATATCATTGCTTTTGCCGGAAGAGAACCATTTTTTAACAATAAGACAACTAATATTATGAATGAATTAGATCAACTAATTAGTGAAGATTATAGTTTCAGATATGGTGCTGTATCTAACGGAACACTAATTAAACCACGCATAGACTCTTTAAAGAAAAATAAAAATCTTGACTGGATTGATATTAGTTTAGATGGTGACGAAAAAATTCACGATTCAATAAGGGGGAAAGGGGTCTATAGAAAAGCCGTCGCAAGTTTAAGAGAACTCCTAGAGAAAAAAATTTCAAGATATATCGGAATATCTACTTGTTGTCATAAAGATAATTATAAAGTTCTTCCTGAACTTTTCGAAAAACTCTATCACGAAATCGGCTTAAGAAATATTTGCATTCTTCCTTATGTATTTACAGGCATGAACGAAAAGGGTTTCACATCCTCAAAAGAAAATTTTCTAAACTTTTTTAAAAAAATGACAACTAACAATGAACTTGGAAAATTGCCATTAAACATCTTATTTGATTTTGAATGGTTTACTATTCCTTTTCTTAAAGAACTTTTTGAAAAAGATTTAATTTCTCTTGACAATTTAGAATTAGACGAAGAAGAAACTCCATATATCTTAATTGAAAATAACAAATCTACTATTCTTATAAAAATAAATATTCTTGAATTTAACAGATTTCTACTCACTTCCGACGGCTACCTCGGAACAATGTGGATAATGGAATCTCTAGATTATTGGAAATTAGCAGTAGGAAATATACGAGATAAAAAAATTGACAAAGAATTTTTAAGAGAAACATTGAAAAGACAATTTGCACACATGAACAAAAACTTAAAACAGAATAAAGAAATTTTGATTTCTGAGGTTTAATATTAATTCTTAACAAATACAATTTATTCTTTATAAATATTTGGATATGTTAATAAAAAAGAGAGAAAAGATTAAATATATAGATAGTTACTATTCTATTATGGTAAATAGAGAGATAAATAGAGAGAAAGAATATCCCATATGTTTAGAAAAAAGTACTGGAGAAAATATGAAAGGGGGTAATGAGTAATATGTTTGAACACCTTATGATGGACAAATACCATCAGCAATATTGGGCAAATGATTTTAGAATCCGGACAAGTGAACGTGGAAATAATATGAGTGAACACGAAATTCAGATGGAAACACATTATGCAACAGAGGAAACACACGGAGAGAAATATGAACCTGATCGAGATTAATCTAGAATAAATTATAGAAATAAAGGAATCATCAACTCAGGAAAAGCTACGTTTTTTTCCGGGACATCTCACTTTATAGGTCGAGGAAGCTCATAATAGTTATGTTAGAGGTATAAATGATACTTATCGCATATTTAGTAAAGTTTATGGTTTCCCTTATAAAGAAATTAAATCTAAATTAGATACACAAAAATGAAAAGGATTGTTATTGATGAGAAGTTGTATAAAATTTTAATACAACCCTCAATCAACTTTAATTTCTATCAGGTTAGTTCGCAGTGTAAAAATTTTCGTGATGTGCTAACGCACATAAGAAAATCTTTTACCAAGAAATCGCCGATAGAAATTAAAATTCAATACCATCTAAATCCTCAGGAATTATAACATTCTCAAAAACTTCTTTTGCCTCTTCTAAAATAACCTTTGGAATCGCCTCATACCTCTGCGACAAATGAACAAGTGCCAATCCCTTCACCTTCGCCTTCTTCGCAATACTGGCCGCCTCAACCGAACTCAAATGCGCCCTCTTTTCAAACAACTCCTTACTCTCTTCTTTAGAATAAGTCGCCTCACAAACCAACAAATCACTCCCCTTAGCCAACGCTACAGCATTCTCACAAAACCGCGTATCCATAACAAAAGAAACCTTCCGCCCCGCCTCCTTATACAACAGCTTCTTCCCATCAATCTTTTTTCCATCAATCTCTACACTCTCCCCCTTAGCCAACTTCCCAACCAAAGGCGAATTAGGAATCTTCAACTTTTTCAACTTCTCACGATCCAATCTCATTTTCTCCCTAACAATAAACGAATATCCAACACTCGGACATCCATGCTCCAACTTCTTCGATTCAACAAAATACTCATCACAATCAAAAACAATCTCATCCCCTATCTCCTTAACAACAACATCCAAATTCTCAATTCCTCTACCGACTAAATCAAAATATTTCCGAACCCACCCTTTCGTCCCCCGCGGTCCATAAATCTCCAACCTCTGATTATATCCATTCAAAATCAACGTCTGCAAAATCCCAGGCAACCCAAAAACATGATCTCCATGCCAATGACTAATCAAAATACGCGTAACCTTACAAGGATTAAGCCCTGCCTTCCGAAACTGCCGCTGCGTCCCCTCTCCACAATCAATCAAAATATTCTCAGCCTTATACTTCAAAAGCATCGCCGGATGATTACGCCGCGCCGTAGGAATCGCCGACCCAGTACCTAAAAACGTCAAATCAATTCTCTCTGCCATAGATAATAAAGAAAAACACTCTTTTTATTCTTTGCCAACAAACTTTTAAACCAAATCAAATATCTATTATTAAGCTCCCGTAACTCAGCCTGGATAGAGTGCTAGCCTTCTAAGCTAGAAGTCGCAGGTTCAAATCCTGCCGGGAGCGTAGCTCTGACAGGAGAGGAAGCTGCGACGTCGCAGGCGAAAAATTCACTTTGAGTAACACAAAGAAAGAAATATTGTTGCGAAATGTAAATTTTAAGTAAAATCCTGCCGGGAGCGTGATTTGAAGTCTACAAAACCTTATATAGCACACCACCGTCATCAACTATAGGTGATAAAAATGACGAACATATTATCTTTCGTATCAATCAAAGGTGGCGTCGGAAAAACAACTCTCGCACTGGAAACCGCAGTCTCCCTATCAAAAAACTTCGACAAAAAAGTCCTCCTAGTCGACGCTAACTTCTCCGCGCCAAACATCGGACTCTACCTCGACCTAACAAACGACCTCACACTCCACGACGCCCTGACAGGAACACTTCTCCACAACACAATCTACGAAGCCCATGGAATCGATGTCGTCCCAGCCTCTCTATACTACCACAAAGAAATTGACCCATTCAAACTAAAACAACTCTTAGAAAAATACAAAACAAGATACGACTTCATAATTTTAGATACCTCCCCCAACTATGAAGAATTAAAACCAATAATCGCCGCCTCAGACAAAATCTTTCTAATAACCTCTCCTGATTATGTCACACTCCAAACAACACTAAAAGCCGCAAAAATAGCCAAACAACAACAAACCCCAATCCAAGGAATAATAGTAAATAAAATAAGATCTCCGAAACACGAATACAACCTCAAAGAAATAGAAGATATCTCCGAAATCCCAGTCTTAGCAAAAATCCACGACCACAAAAAAATGGCAAAATCCCTAAGCACAAAAACCCCAATAACAATCCTAGACGAAACAAATACAATATCAAAAGAAATAGAAAAACTATCCTCAGCAATCTGCGGATCACCCGAAAAAAATGGTTGGTTCCAAAAACTACTCCCCTTCAAAAAAATATTACAAAAACAAAAAGTCAACCGAGAATTCTTAAGACAAGAATTTTATAGAAGCTCATAGTTTTCCACCGACCACCTCTGTCTAAAGTTAAAACTTCCCACATACTTAAAATACATCAAGCACCCTAATAAATACTATTAACTACAATATTTCTAATATTGCTACCACCACAACGTATTTAAACCAAAATTTTCTCTTTCAAATATGAAATCAGGAAGAAAAACTTCTGGCGGAAAATACAAAAAACCAAAGAAAAAGAAATTAACGGGTAGACAAAGCCAAGCTAGAATCGTAAAAATCGGAGAGACAAAAACAAAACTCCTAAAAGGCCGAGGAAAAACAATAAAAATAGTTTCCCTTCTAAATAACATAGCAAACGTAATCATAAAAGGAAAAGCAAAAAAATCTGCAATAAAAAACGTCATAGAAACACCATCAAATGTTTTCCTCGCAAGACAAAATATCTTAGTAAAAGGCGCAATTATAGAAACAGAATTAGGAAAAGCTAAGATAACCAACCGACCATCGCAAGAAGGCAACATCCAAGCTAAGTTAATAGAATAATTCCAAAAAATTAGTGACAACAAAAATAGCAACACTTAAAAACCCACTCCTTTTATAAACCTTACTATGGCTGTCAAAAAATGCCCAGAGTGTAATAGTTCTAAACTAATCACAGACGAAACCAGAGGAGAAATAATATGCGGATCATGCGGACTCTTAGTAGAAGAAAACATGGTCGATACATCTCACGAACTTAGAAGCTTCGACAAATCCGAAAAAAAATCCCGAGGCGGTGCTCCCATCTCCCTGCAAAAATTCGACAAAGGCCTAACAACTAATGTGGGAGAAATATCCGACATTTACAGACTCGATTCCACCCAACAAACACGAAAATATCTCCGTCTCAAAAAATGGCAAGAACGGGTTTCAACCTCAATCGAAAGAAATCTGCGTCTAGCAATGTCAGAACTTCGGAGAGTCGCCTCATTCTTAGATCTACCATCCGTAGTCCGAGACGAATCCGCAAGAATATATAACTTCGTACTCCAAAGAGGTCTAGTTCGAGGAAGATCAATGGAATCAGTAATCGCAGCCTGTATCTACGCCGCATGCCGATCCTACAATATCCCACGAACACTCGACGAAATCTCAAATGCATCCGAAGTCGAACGAAAAGAAATCGGCCGAACCTACAGATTCATAATCAGAAAAATCGGATTAAAAGTAAAACCAAGCTCCCCAAAAGATTACATCTCAAGATTCTCCTCAACTTTGCACCTTTCCCCTCAAGCCCAAAATGAAGCCCTAAAAATCTTAAGAAAAGCCGAAGTCTCCGAACTAACCTCAGGCCGAGGCCCAGCCGGAATAGCAGCAGCCGCTCTCTATGTAGCAGCCCTAATTAGTGACGAAAAGAAAACACAACGAGAAGTAGCCGACGTCGCCGGAATCACCGAAGTAACAATCCGAAATCGATACAAAGAACTACTTGACAGACTAGATCTCGAAGACAAACTCAAAATCAAAGAGAACGAAAGAAAGAAAAAGAAACAAGCCGAATAATTCTACCAACAAGCTTTTATATTAAAAAAATTACAATTTAATATCTCATGAGGGAATGCCGGAGCGGTCAAACGGGCTAGGCTTAGGACCTAGTGGTTTTTGCCTACGGGGGTTCGAATCCTCCTTCCCTCATTTATGGT
>JAGLWM010000018.1 GCA_023133415.1 Candidatus Pacearchaeota archaeon | reverse complement strand
CTGTCCGCAATAGCATCAGCCCAAAAAAATTTGTCTGCCATGCATCCCCCAATAAAAATCACTTTATAAAACTTTCAAAACCTAAGAATCTTAAATTCCTCAAAATCCCCCGACCACTTTCTCTCTTCAACCTTCACATTCCTAATTTGCGCATGACTCGGACCCTTCTTCAAAAACCCAAGCAACCGATCCAAATTCTCCGCCTCTCCTTCAACAACAACCTCAACCTCACCGCTCTCCAAATTCCGAACAAATCCACGCAACTTCAAATCCTCAGCATGCTCCTTAACAAACTGCCTAAAAAAAATCCCCTGCACCGTCCCCTGCACAACAAATCTCGCCGCTTTCTTCATATTAAACAAAATTAGAGTTAGTTTTTATACGTTCCTATCAACCTCATTATGCAAAATTGTCACAACCTGACTCGCAAACAAAACCCGCGGTCCAACACTTACCTTATCAATCCTCTTCAAAAACTTCCTCATCCCAGGAGCGAACCCCTCATGATCCCCAATCACAAAAACCTCATTCCCCTTCAACTTCAATTCCCGAACATCCGTCCCCTTCCCCTCCAAAACCAAAACATCCGCCCCCTCCGCATCCAACTCTTTCAATACCTTCTCAAATCCCTTCTTCTCAATAAAACACCCCGGCACAATCTCTCTCAATCCCTCCTCATCCCGAGCCTTATACAGCATCCTCTTAATCAACCCCGCAATATTCTTCTTCGAAATCGGCATATCTTCATTAGACTCCAAAACCAAATGCCGAGGAGCATTTGGCCCACCATCAAAAATCAAATGCAACCTAACATCATCCCGCATCGCATTCGAAACAAAAAATGCCGACACAATAAAATTACAAACAATATCCATCCGCCCCGCTTTCTTCAAATCAGCCCCAATCAAATTCCCAGCCGTCACAGCGTTTTTCGAATAATAAACAAACTCTCTCATAGAAAATACAGATATTGCCAACTTATAGATTTAATTGTTATATAGCAAAATTTTTTTCAAAGAATTAAATATATAAGAACAGAATAATTTCATTTGGATATAGCTCCTCTTCAATTAAAATAAAAAAATCTGCATAGATTTTTTGTTAACTTTTTTAATATTTGAAAGCTTCAAGCTATCTCTTAGGAATCAAAACAATTTTCCCACTATCAACTTCAACATTAAATTTCTTAGTTTTAGCCAGATTAGGAATAGCCTCAATTATAATTTTAGGCAAAGTCACAACATAAGTTGTATATTTATTCTTGCCTTGTTTAGAAATCCTTTCCTGTAATTTTACCTCTACCATAATGCATTAATTAGTGTAGTAAAATTTAAATAAGATATATTACATTAATTAATGCATTAGAGTCATTTATAACTTCAAATAAAAAACAATGAAAAAAGAAACAAAAAAAATAACACTAGGGCTAATCTTTAATTGGATATTCGGAGTAATCTTTCTCCTAGTAGGAATAACAACAATACCAGAATCCCCAATCGGAGGACTCGCAATAATGCTCCTCTCTACAATGATACTTCCCTATTCAAATAAAAAAATATCCAAAAAACTAAACTTCCAAATATCAGGAGGAATAAAATTCGTCCTAGTAATAATAATCTTTATCATAATGGCAGTCGCAATGCCGAGCTCAGGAGATTCTTACTCTGACACCAATACTCAATCAGAAAACAATAAAATAACAGCAACCCCAGAAGAAACAAAAACATATTCTTATTCCGTAGGAGACTCTATTCAAGCAGGAGACTTCGAATGGAAAATCACCAAATTTACTACTACTAAAACAATTGGCTCAAACCCCTATCTGACTACAGAAGCCAGCGGAATTTATTTAATCCTTGAGGTCGAAGTTGAAAACATCGGGAAATCCGCAAAGTATCTTACAGATTCCTACTTAAAACTCATTGATGACAAAAACAGAGAGTTCTCCCCAGATTCTAGTGTCGCATTCTATCTAGATTCTAACCAAGCACTTTTATTTGAACAAGTGAATCCAGGAATCATAAAAAAGGGAAAAATAGTTTTCGATGTCCCAGAAAATTTAGATGTTATAAACTTAAGAATTTCATCTAGTCTATTAAGTAGCACTGTCTATAATGTAAAATTAGTGATTTAGGTTTTATTTAAAGATAACTTGCTTAATCTTAAATTAAAGTTTTTCTAAAGTTTTCCTTCTCAAAAATCCGTGTAATCCGTGGCTAAAATTCCCCTTATTCAAAACCTAACCTTTCCCCAAAACTCCATCGCATCCATTAACTCTTTATGACTCCGACCATAATGTTCTAAGGTCTCTCCTTCCGTTGTCGCATCAACTGCCTGCCTCATAGCCGTCGCCCCAGTTCTCGTCCCATTCGGATGCCCATGCACACCCCCGCCAGCCTGAATAATAATATCCTTCCCAAAATTTTTCATCAAATACGGAATATGCCCAGGATAAATCCCACCAGAACAAACTGAAAACACAGGTTTCAATCCACCCCAATCTTGCGCCAACCGATGCTGTGTCTTCCCAACCTTCTTCGACTCCATTTCCTCATTAATCTCACCAACCTCCCGCTTTCCACCCCTCATCTTCCCAATCCCCGTCCCGATATGCAACGAATCAACACCAGCCATCCGCGCAAAATCCGCAACACACATCATCGACAAACCATGCTTCGGATTCTCGGTAAACGCCCCATGCATCGCCCGATGCGCATGAATTCCCAATTTACAATTTCCCCTCAAAGTCTCAAGACTCGAAAAACCCGCCGTAATAATATCATGCATCACAAATCTTCCACCCAATTCCTTCACTAAATCCGCGCGACTCAACATTGTCATCGCCTCCGCCGTCACATTAACCAAATACCCCTTCCTCTCACCCGTTTCCTCACTCGCTTTATCACACATCTCTAAAGTCTTAGCCGCCCTCTTCTCAAATGGATTAAACTTCTGACTCGATAAATTCTCATCATCCTTTACCAAATCACATCCCCCAACCCACGACTCATAAGCAACTTTCGCATGATCCTTCGTCTTCAATCCCAACTTCGGCTTAACAATAGTTCCAACAAGCGGCCTCCCCTTCACCTTCAAAATCCTCCGATATCCATCAATCCCAAATCGCGGTCCAGGAAAACTCTTCAATAACTTCGCCGGAAACTTAATATCCTCCAACCTCAAACCCTTGACAGCCTTCATCCCAAAAACATTCCCAGCAATCGACGACAAAATATTAGAAACACTTCCCTCCTCAAACAACTCCTGCGGATACGCAATCTTGACCCAATCACCCGAAATCGCAAAAGCCTTCGCACCTAACTTATTCACATACTTCTCATTTGACGAAACATTACACCAAGTCCCAATCGAACTCTCCAGCGCCACATTATTAATAGCCTCCTTCAAACTCATACCTTCAGGCGTCACCCTAAACAGACAAACCAAATCATTCCGCGTCGGCTTATACGACTGGTCAATAAATGCATATTTTTTTTCTTTTACCATCTCAACAACTCAAACCAACATCCATATTTAAAGTTTTCTTGATTTTCTAAAACAACCACTAGATTCACAAGTCACAACATCAAATCTTCTTCGCCCGCTCAACAAACTTCAACTTATACTTCTTCCTCTTCGTAAACTTCTTAATCCCCCAATCAAACCCAAGCGCCAAGACAGTCAACCCAGCAACAAACAAAACAGAAGAACCCGTAATATTAGGAATACTTCCCACATTCAAATATCGAACAACTCCAGCAATCACACCAACACTAACCAATAACTGAATCGACTTCAGACCACTACTCGACGCCTTATTCTCAACCCCCTCCATTACTCGAATCGCTGAATTCACATAATCAAGCGTCATATTCCAAACCTCCTTAATATACTCCAAGGTATTAAACAAATCCTCAAACCGATACTGAAACAACTCATTCAAATTCCTGTCAACTCTAACCCTCTCCGAAATATCCCGCCGAGTCTTCGCATAATTACTCATCTGATTAATCCTATTATTAATTAACTGAACTGTCTTCTGATAACTATCCAACATCGCCTTATACTCCCCAACATCCTCCCCACGAATAAACTCCTTCTCCTTAATATCACCAATCTCTTCCCAAATTTTCCGATGAATATCAAGATACTTATGCAACTGCAACTTAAAATCACTAAAAAAAATCTGCATCTCCGTCAACATCTCAAGTTCCTTCTTCTGACTGGCCACAACATCAACAAAAATATTCTCCTTCGTTTTCGAAACCTTAATCCGACTAGACTTAGTCTCCGAATAAACCTCCCCAAACTCTTTCCCAACCCCAGACTTAGCAGGATTTCGAACAACCCTCTCAATCACAAACGGATGAACCTCCTCCATATTCGACAAAATCTTCGGAGTCGGCGCGCCCAAAGAAAATAAATAATTAATCGCCGGCTGAAACTTTTCATCAAAATATTTCTTAATCTTACTCTTTGCCTTATCAATATCATCACTTTCCTCCGACAAAATATAAAGACCATCCTCAAAATACTTCACCCCAATCCCACTTCGCGTTTCAATTTCAAGATATTCCAAATATCCAACATTCCTCTTCACCGACTTCAGCCCTAAGCCATGCCGCAAAGCCTTCAACTTAACCTTAGACAAATCCAAATCACTAGTCCCATGCAACAAAAACCGATGCACCTCACTCAAATGCAAAGTCGTCCGCTGATACCAACCACCAAAAACAACATTCACCTTACTCACCATCTTCACAACTCAAAACAAAAACACTTTTTATATCTAACGACTTCTTCCCACATTCACCCTATCACAAAATTCCCTAATCTCACATTTCGAACACCAAGGCGAAACAGGCAAACATATCTCCCTTCCAAATTGAACAAACGCAGAATTAAAATTCCTCCAATACTTCTTCGGCAAAATCTTACTCAACTCCTTCTCCGTCTCCTCTGGCGTCTTTGTCTTAATCCATCCCAATCTATTCGGAATCCTATGACAATGAACATCAATCGGCAAAACCAATTTCCCATAAGCAAACGCCAAAACAATATTCGCCGTTTTCGGGCCAACCCCTTTAATCGAAATCAAGTCCTCGTAACTATTTGGCACCCTAGAATCAAACCGCTTAATCAAATCTCTAGAAACACTCTTCAGTGTAGCAGCCTTCTTGTTAAAATGCCCACTCCGAAAAATAATCTTCCTCAACCTAGCCATCGGCAACTTAACCAACTTTTCCGGAGAATCAGCAACCTCAAACAAATCCCTCGACACAACATTAGTCACCTCATCTCTAGCCCTCAAGGAAAGCAAACAAGAAATCAAAATCTCAAAAGCCGAAGCATTTCCCTTCATCGTATTCAAAGTAGTAGTAGCTCTAGGATATTTTTTGGAAAGAATTCCCATAATTTTAGAAATCTCGTTATCTTTTAACTGCCCAATCAATTTTTTCATTATCTTATTTCAAACTTGCCCTCAATGCTTCCATCAAATTCTCCTCTTTCGCAGGCTCCTCTTTTTCCTCAATCATACCTTTCTAAATCAAGATCTTCCTCTTTTCCTGGCATCGCAAGCATGGATTCATATTTCATATTATACTCTCCCAATATCTAATGAAATAATAATATCTTTTTATATTTTGCTATTCTCACAACACTCCAAGTCATTTCATTTCATTCAAAATAAACCCATCCTCAGAATCCCTAATAATAAAACCCTTTACCTTAATCTTATCCCGCAACAAATCACTCCTCTCAAAATTCTTCTCCTTCCTCGCAGCCTCTCTCTCTTCAGCTAATCTTAAAACATCCTCAGGCACCTCAACCTTCTCTCTCTCCAGCAACTTCAACCCAAAAACCTCATCCATCTTCCTCACAGCTCCAACCTTCCCAGTAGCCTGCTCATCCCGAACCATCTTCCACAAAACCGCCATCGCTCTCGGCCCATTAAAATCATCATCCATCTCCTTCCGAAACTCATCCAAATAATTATCATTAGTTTTCCCATCATCTTCCAACCCTAGAACCAACCCCCGCAACCTCTCATAAGAATTCTTCGCATCCTGAAGCGCCGTCTTCGAAAAATCAAGCGGTCTCCGATAATGATTCGAAACAACAAAATATCTAATCGCCATCGATGGAAATTCCAAATCCTCAATATTCTTAAAATTTCCAAGACTCTTCCCCATCTTCTTCCCATCAACCGTAATCATCCCATTGTGCATCCAGTAATTAACCATCTTCTCCCCATATCCAGCCTCACTCTGCGCAATCTCACCATCATGATGCGGAAACATCAAATCCGCACCACCACCATGAATATCAAAAGGCACACCCAAAATCTCCTTCGACATAGCACTACACTCAATATGCCAACCCGGCCGACCATTTCCCCAAGGTGATTCCCAAAAAGGCTCACCCTCCTTTGCCAACTTCCATAAAACAAAATCCCCAGCATTTCTTTTCCCCTCAACAACAGTAATTCTCCTGCCACTCTCCAAATTCTTAGGCACCTGCCCAGACAACTTCCCATATCCCCCGAACTTCGAAATATCAAAATAAACACCATCCCTACCAATCAAATAAGCAAACCCCTTCTCCTCCAACTTCCCAATTAACTCAATCATCTCATCAACATACTCAGTCGCTTTCGGCTGAACATCAGGAGCCATAACACCAAGCTTAGAATACTCATTCCTATGCGCCTTCTCATTTCTATCAGAAAATTCCTCAATACTAATTCCTTCTCTATTGGCCCCAGCAATAATCTTATCATCAATATCCGTAATATTCGAAACAAACTTCACATCATAACCAGAAAAAACCAAATATCTCCGAATCACATCAAACGAAACCTGACTCATCGCATGTCCCAAATGCGGCACTCCATTCATAGTCGGTCCACAAACATAAAATCCAACCTTCCCATCCTCAATAGGCACAAACTTTTCTTTCTCCCTAGCCATCGTATTATACAACTTTAACATAAAATATTCAAAAGAAAACCCTTAATAACCTTTACGCCAAAACCTCAATATCAAAAAAATCTGTCGCATAAGCTTGATTATCCATAGTCACATCAATATGAAACCGAACCGTACAAAGCGGTGCATTCTCCGGAATCAAAAATCTTACAATTCCAAAATAACTCTGCCCCGGCGCAATCGTCACATCATCACTCCGTCCTGTCTTGATCCAACCCTCAATCGTCCTCTCATCAACCCCGCACTTCGTCCGAACATCAGGATCACTAACCGTCACATCATAACGAAAGCGCCCAACATCGACAGTTCCCCTCGCCAAATTCTTAATTCCAAAGGCAACACCCCACTCCTCATTCTGTTCAATGCTCGCAATCTGATTCGGCAGATAAACAACTGTCCTCTTATCCTCCACAAACAACTTATTAATCTCACCTCTCACTTTATCATTCATTTGCAAAACATTCTCCGACGCTCCACCAAAAATATTCTGAACCAAAATCATCCCCAAAATCAACATCGACATCGACAACACAACAATCACAATCGTCCCAATCGACATCTCAATCGCACCCCTCTTGTCACTCTTCATATCAATCCCATGTTTTTTCTTTTTATAAAACTATTCATCTATTATCAGTCTCATCAAGAATCAACCTTTTCTCAAAACCACCACGTTCCTCAACTCTTTCTTTCCTAACTTTCTCAAGTTCATCCCTACCGCTAAACTTAAAATCGGCAATAGCATAAAGAACCTCAACAATCAGCCAATTCATTTAAGTCAGGATTCCCCCAAAAACTCACCAACCTCCTCACTAATCTTCGCAATTAACTTCTCAAAATATTCATCATCCCCAGCAACATGAAACTTATATTTCACATTAGAATCCTCAAGGATTTCAGGAATTTTATCACGAACCAACTTATTATATCCAATAAGCCCATCATACTTTCCCATAATGGGGCTGGGGAGAATCGAACTCCCTACACCACGGTCTTCAGCCGTGTGCTCTCCCAATGAGCTACAGCCCCATAAAATAAAAACAGAGAAGCTAGTTTTTAAGTTTAATCATAATCCGTGAGAATCGAACGCCTACACCGAAAACCTTTGCTCGAATTTTTCCCAACGAAGTGATTAGAAAAATTTTAGAGTAAAGTTTGAGTAGGTCTTCAGCCGTGTGCTCTCCCAATGAGCTACAGCCCCATAAACAAAACAAAAGAAGTTACTTTTTAAGTTTAATTGAGAGTGCGAGAATCGAACCAAAATTTAAATAGAAGGAATTAATTTTATTATAATGAAAGACAAAATTCATTTATACGGCAACATAATGCCACCAAAAGGAAAAGACAAATATTTCTTCACACTAAGATTAAACGAAAATGGAGATGGGATTTCTTTTGATAACACAATAAAAGGGCACCGAATTCTAAAACAAATTAATGCAGGAAAAATAAATACGGCAGAAAAAAAAATAAGAGAAGAGTGGGATACTTATTATTTCATAGACGGAAAGTTTGAAGAATTAATTCATGAGAAATGGCTAGACGAAGGAACAGATGATATAATTAACGGAACAATATATAGGCAAGTGTGGGAAATTAAAACACCAGCAAAAATAGATGAAATATTAATATCTCTAAATAATCTTCTATGGAAAAATAAAGAGAATTTAGAATCAAAAATAGTAATAGAAAAAACAAAAGAAGTTGGTTTGCAATTAAACAAATTTGTAGAAAATTTACAACAGTACAAGAAAAACAACTCCATGAGAAATGCAGCGTAGAAGACGACGGAATTTTTCATGGAAGTAAACATTCAAGTCATCCGAAATACCGAAACCCCAGAACACCGAAACCCCTCAAATTTTCAAAGAAAATTTGCGAGCGGGACATAGGCCACGTTCTGTCAAACCCGGAATCCAATTCCGACGATTTGTGCTAACATCTGACTAAGCCTGTACAAGACCGAAGATAAACAACGGCTTCCAGTTGCATCAACCAGGAGGACTCGTTCCACCCGAACTAAATCGGCTCGTTTCTATCTTCCTTACCACGCCTCACAACGCACGACTTTCATCGCTGGTTCAAAAGTCTCGAAGAACTAAATCAACGAGAGATGCGCGGACCTTCCTCAGTAATCCAGAAATCATTTTACATTTCCTTTGCCATTTAGACAAGATTACCGACAGTTAGCTGTCCCACTCATAATAGCAAGCTATTACATATTCCAAGAGAATTCATCCTTTTTAAGCTTGATTATTCTATAAAATCATCAATCAACACAACATAGCTATCCTCTCTTCACTCCTGGGATCTTCCCAATCATCAGAATGCTGAACCATCGCCCCATCAATAGCAACCATCTTCACAAAATTCTCGCCATCACAATAAATCTTATAATCCTGACAAAAATTCGTCTCATTACAAACCGCCTTCGTATAATAAACATGATCCTCAAAAACTACAGCCCCAGTGATACCGCTCCAAAGATATATAAAAAATAAACCTATCAAAAAAATTACAACCAATAAGAAAAAGATTTTCAACGCAGTTTTATAACTCATAAAATGTAATCCTCTAATGCACTTAAAAACCTATTCAAAATTATTTTCTATAGTCTTACCAAACTCAATCCTTCAAAATAAAAATAAAAATAAAAATAAAATAAATCGCCTATCTAATTATTTTTTAAATAATTGGACTAATTCCCAGATACCAGCTAAGCCAACAAGAACATAAACAGTGTTCAGAAGCCAAGGGATAGTACCAAAAATTAAATCAACCAAATTGAACTTGGCAAGTCCAACAAGACCCCAGTTAATAGCACCAACTATAACCAAAACAATCGTTATCCAATCAAAAGTATTTCTTTCCATATACACCTCCTTTCATAGCTCCCAACGACAAAACAAACAAAACGCATTATAAAAAACTTTCTTTTTTAAAAAATTCAAAACTCCCGTCCCAATTAAAAATTTCTTCATTAAATATATCAATGAAAAGAACAGTATAAAAAATCACTTTTAATTTTTCCTAAATCAAAGCAAGATAAAAATTTGGCTTTTAGTAAACGCGTGCTGAACAAATCGCAAAAGCTCTTATGCGTACACACCGTTTCTATCAACGCAGTCTTTTACTGCGGCCTATATTGTCTCGTTTTGCGGACTGCTTCGTGCTTAGATGCTTTCAGCACTTATCAGTCTAGAGCGTAGCTGCCCAGCCTGCTCATAACAACTGGTAGACCAGAGGCTCCGAACCCACGTTCCTCTCGTACTGGAGGGTCCTTCCACTCAGACAATAACACATCTAGTAGATATCATACAAACTGTCTCACGACGTTCTTAACCCAGCTAACGATCCCTTTTAATGCGTGAACTCCGACACCCTTGGATGCTTGTGCACATCCAGGATAGGAAGAGCCGACAGCGATGTAGCAAACCGCCCCGTCAATGTGAACTATCGGGGGCGACAACCCTGTTATCCTTGAGGTACCTTTTCTGTCATCATCGTGATCCATTAAAAATCATCGATGGTTCGTTAAGCCCAACTTTCATTCCTGCGTTTCTTGCTGTTCAAAACACAGTCAGACAAGCTTTTGCCTTTACACTCTACTCCAGATTTCCGACCTGGATGAGCTTGTCTTTGGGCCCCGCAGATATTCTTTCTGCGGGGTGCCGCCCCAGCCAAACTGCCCGCCAATTGCTGTCTCAAATTTCTCAGATTAGTGAACCTATTAAAATTGGGTAGTGTTACAC
>JAGLWM010000017.1 GCA_023133415.1 Candidatus Pacearchaeota archaeon | reverse complement strand
CAACCTCAACCTCTTCAACTTCAACTTCAACTTCTTCAACCTCAACCTCAGGCTCCTCCTCCAGTTCTGGCTCCGGCTCCACAACCTCTTCAACCTCTTCCACTACTAATCCAGTTACTCCACCATACATCTTAACAAAAGCTTCCTTCAAATCAGAAAAAAAATCACCCAGCTCCTCACTTTCAATTTGATCATAAACAACAACGCTAAAAACAACAGCCAACAAAATCACCGTCGGAATCAACAATGCCTTTAATGTAGGATTAACTTTCTTTTTCCCCTTATCTGGATCAACAGTTCCTAAATATCGCTTCTTAACTTCCCCATTCTCATCTCTATAACTCTCATAAAAATACGGTCCAAATGTCTTACCATCTCTCTTAATAAATTTC
Organism: Candidatus Pacearchaeota archaeon; assembly: GCA_023133415.1. GTDB lineage: Archaea > Nanobdellota > Nanobdellia > Pacearchaeales > GW2011-AR1 > JAGVXH01. The sequence continues at coordinate 14,486 of JAGLWM010000017.1, read as the reverse complement.
TTATATACCATAACACCTCGACTGCAATATACAAGAAATTTCACTTTAAAAATCTTTTCTGGATAAAAAAAATAGTGGAACAACTCCTTTTTATCGTCTAATTTAGTGGGTTAACACAAATTAATGTTCTTTTCAGAAATATATTAAATAAATGTAAAAATAAAATCAAAAATAAGCATCCAAAAAGCCTCTTTTTCCCTATTTCTTATCCCATCCCGTAATATTTTAACATTATTCACAATACAACAACTAAATATTTTCCTCAATTAACAAATGGCCATCTAATTGAACTAATTCTGAATATCTTCTCTCCAGTTCCTCAGGAAAAAAGGTCTTTGTTTGAAAATAATAATCCCTTTCAGTATTCTTATAATTAGAAAAAGCAATATCTATAGAAGCTCTATCTCCCAATGCTATTGCATCACTATATGCATCAAGAGCTTTTTCTCCAGCCCCAATAATTATATTTTTCATCCATAAAAAAACAATAATTATATTATTTAAAGATTTCCATCAACCAAAAACCAAAAACGCGAAGCAAAGCTTCGCTCCCCCACCCCCTACCCCCTCGCCTCACAAACCAAAACACTCTTCGCAATAAACGCATCTCCAAATTCCTCACTTTCCTTAAATTTCCCAGAAACCTTAACCCCATCACCAACCCTAATCTCACCCTCTCCAACACATTCTTTAAAATCTCGCGGAAAAATCGTCACCTTCAGCTCTCCACTCTTCGAACTCAAATCCATAAACGCCATATCATCCCCATTCTTCGTCATAATTTTCGTAAACCTTTTCACCAAACCAAAAACCTCCGCCTCCATATCATCTTTCAACCTATCAAACCGTGTAAACTCGTTATTCTTTGACTCCGCATAAGCATCAATCGCATGCCCCGAGACACAAACTCCCAAAAGCTCCTGCTCTAAATCCAGCATATCCTTCAATCTCATCGGCGGCAAATCCGGATATTCCACAACATTCGCAACACCACCAAAAAGCGTCAACTGTTTCTCACACAAATTCTCATTTTTAGAAACCCTATCATAAACCGAAAGTAAACTCGCCCGATTAATCCCCAATTCATCAAAACATCCAACCGAAATCAAACTATGACAAACTCTCTTATTTACCTTCGATAAATCAACCTTATTAATAAAATCCTGATACGACTTATACGGTCGCCTCTCAATAATCCTAATCATCGCCTCACACCCAACATTCTTAATTCCTCCCAAACCAACCCGAATCACCTTCTTAGTCACATTTTCACCGCCCTCCAAACCTTTAACATCAATAACTAAGCCCCCATCTACAACCCCCGACTCCCGACTCCCGACTCCCGACTCCCGACCTAGTCGTGAACCCTCCAATTCTTCAACCGAGAAATCTTCGGTCGAAGAATTGATGTCAGGATGAAGAATTGAAATTCCTTCCTGCCTAGCCGACTCCAAATAAAACGCCAACTTCTCAGGATTCCGAACAGCCGAAGAAATCGTCGCAGCATAAAACTCAACCGGATAATACTTTTTCAAATAAGCCGTCCGATACGAAATCAAAGCATAAGCCGCCGCATGACTCTTATTAAAACTATAAGCCGCAAATTTCACAATATCATCCCACAATTTATTAACCTCACCAGACTCCATCCCAGAAAACCCAATGCAACCATCCTTAAACTGCTTCTCCATTTTATTCATTAAATCAATTTTCTTCTTCCCAATCGCTTTTCTTAAAACATCAGAATCTCCTGCGCTAAAATTAGCCAAAGCCCTCGACAACTGCATCACCTGCTCCTGATAAACCATAATCCCATAAGTCGGCGCCAAAATTTTCTCAGCATTCGCATGCGGATAATCAACAACCTCTCTCCCATGTTTTCTATTCGCATAAATATCCAAATACTGCATCGGACCAGGACGATACAAAGCAACAATCGCAATAATATCATCAAAACAAGTCGGCTTCACTAAACTCAAAGTCTTCCTCATCCCCTCACTCTCAACCTGAAAAACCCCAATACTCTTCTGATCCCGAAGCATCTTATAAACCGAATCATCATCCATAGGAATATTCTCAAGCCACCCTGAATCCTTCCCAATCGCATCCAAAACTTTCTTAATAACATTCAAGGTCTCCAGTCCTAAAAAATCAAATTTAACCAAACCATAACTCTCAACATCAGGACCCTCAATCTGAGTAATCACATCACCATTCTTCCCATAAGTCGGAACATATTCACTAATCCCTTTCTTCCCCCAAACAACCCCACACGCATGAACACCCTTATGCCGAACACAACCCTCCAGCCTCTTCGCAATCTCAAAAATCTTCGGAAACTTTTCCTCAAACTCACGAAGCCTCTGGGCATCATCCACTAAATGCCCATCTCTCTCAGCATCAAGCGACCTTTGAATCGTCTTCTCATTGACTAACTTCGTAATCACATTCGCCTCACTAAACGGAATCCTAAAAACCCTCATTACATCCTTCAAGACAGCCTTCGCCGACATCGTCCCAAACGTCCCAATCAATGAAACCTTTTCTTTCCCATACTTTTTCCGCACATAATCCAAAACAATATCCTTATCCCCAAAATCAACATCAAAATCAGGCAACGAAATCCTATCAGGATTAAGAAATCTTTCAAATAATAAACCTAATTCTAAAGGATCCAGCTGCGTAATCCCCAACGAATACGCGACAATCGACCCCGCGCCCGAACCACGTCCAGGACCCACTTGACAATACTTCTTCGCCTCTGTAATAAAATCCGCAACAATCAAAAAATACGCCTCAAAACCCATCTTACCAATTACATCCAACTCAAAATTCATCCTCTCAATCGCCTCATCATAATTCTCCTTCCCATCATAAATCCGATCAACTCCCTCCTTGCATAATTTATACAAATACTCCTTATGACTCAAACCCTCCGGCGCCTCAAAATCGGGAAAAATCGGCTCACCAATATCTAACTCAACATTACATCTATCCGCAATCTCACAAGTCACATCCAAATACTCCTGATTATCAGGAAACAAAACTTTCATCTCATCCTCACTTTTCACCCAATACCCCGACCCATCAAACCTAAACCTATTTTCCTCATTCATATTCCCATTCGTCTGAATCGCAAGCATAACCTCGTGCGCATAAGCATCCTCCTCCCTCAAAAAATGCGCATCACAAGTCGCAACAATCTTAATCCCCATCTCACCACCTATCTTTCTATAAAAATCAGCAACCTTCTCTTCTTTCGGAATCCCATGATTCTCAACCTCTAAATAAAAATTCTCCTTCCCAAAAATATCAATATATTCCTCAATTAATCGTCTCGCCCTATCTTCTCTTCCTCCCACAACCGCCTGCGCAATATCATTACCTAAACACGCGGTCATACAAATCAATCCCTTCGAATATTTCCTCAAAAGATTCCTATCAAGCCGCGCCCTATAATAAAATCCCTCATTATTCGCAATCGAAACAAGCCTAACCAAATTCTGATAACCCTCCAAATCCTTCGCCAACAAAACTAAATGATACCTTTTTTCATCCTTATTTTTAATTCCAATATCATCGCAAACATAAATCTCACACCCAAAAATCAACTTCACCCCCGCCTTCTTCGCCGCCTTATATTTTTTAATCACAGCCCCCATATTTCCATGCTCTGTAATCGCAACCGCATCCTGTCCCAAACTCTTCACATAATCAAATAATTCACTAACCTTAGTCACCCCATCAAGCAACGAATACTCACTATGTAAATGCAAATGCACAAATCCCATAATCAAAAAAATCAAACCCACTTTAAAAAAATTTAGATACTACTTCAGAGCAAAACTAAAAATACTCAATTATTATCCAATAACACCTGCTTTTCTCCCTTCCCAAAAATCCTCTCAATATAATCCCTAATCAACTCCATATTCTCTTTTGTATAACTCGAAATTTTATAATCTCTAACCAACTCCATCGCTGGCTCTAAATATTTCCTAACAGACCCCTCACTAATTGTAAAAATCAATTTCCCTTTACACTTCGTACAAACTCCAATCAACGGCGGCCTCCGAAATTTCGCATTACAAACCGCACACCTAAACTGTTGCTTAGCAAACTTCCTCAAATTTCCACGAATATCCCGAATAAAATGCCTCTCCAAAATCAATCTCGCCACGTCATCTGTATCAACCGCCCGAATCTTCCTAACCAACTCCATCTGCGCCGCAACCTTCTCCTTCATCGTCGGCAAAGTTTTATACACCCCATTATTATTTCCAAGATTAAAATCATTCGTATCATGCGTCCACCCTATCCCCACAAACGGCTCAATACCCAATTTCATCCTATCACGAATCAACTCCACCCCATTCTCCTTCCCATGCTTCCCGCCGCCTCCACTACCCAATCCCGAATGCCGAATGCCTAATCCACTAACCTCACTCGAATGCCGACCATCCTCCGCCAGTTTATACAATTCCAAAGGATATTTCTCACAAGTCTCAAAAAATAAAATCTGGTCATCAACTTCCCCAACACGAATCCTTGCATTCAAAACAAGCGGCGCATCCTGACTTCCACCCCGATGACTCGGTAAAAACTCCCTGCTAAAATTCAACAACACATCCATTAACAACATCACCGCAGCCTCGTCACCATCACAGTCACGTCTCATCGCCGCATGCATACAAGGACTCGCCAATAAACCTTGCATATTCGCAAACCCAATAATCCTACCGATAACTCCTGCACAATTATGCGGCGCCATACAAACAACCTTTTTTCCAACCAAATCCCCTTTATCCTTCAAATTATAAAACCGCTCCATCCCATAAAACCGCTCCAACTCCTCATCAATAAAATTCGCAATATTAAAAAAAATTTCACCAGCCTGCACTTCATTAATCGCTGAACAATTCGGCAAAACAATATCATGTGGCTTTAATTCTAAAATCTGCTCCTCATTCACCAACTCATTATCATCAACATCCCTTAAATAACCAAGCCCCTTAAGTTTCTCAATATTAACCCCAATCTCTCGCGGCTTAAAATGAGTCAATGGAATCTCAGTCACATCATAACGAACCGTCCCATCTTTATTCACACTTAAACCAAACTTTGCCCGCAAAATTCCCTTCGCCAAATTCTCAGGAATCTTTGATTCACTATTTAAATTTTTAACCCCTTTAATCATCGGCGCAACCTCATGCGATTCATAACCTAATTTCATAACCGCATCATCAAAATACTTTTTCACATCAACCTTCCTATTCCAAAATTTATTAACTTCCCCATGCAGCTTACAATTTCCATCTCTAATTTCTCCACACTTCCTGCAAAAACCCAATCTCTTCCCTTTACCCCCACAACTCCCACATCTCTCATAAATACCCTCCTCACCACACCCACAACGATAAATAGGAAAATCCGCCTTAACAAAACCCTTCTCAATAGCATCATAAATATTCTTTAACCTTCCACCCTGATCCCCAACTGGAAACAAAACATTCGGACTCCCAGCCAACTTCCTCAATTTCGCCTTCTCCGGTCTACCCATTCGCGCCCCAATAAAAGTCCCAGCCTTATCTTTCACTTCAAATTCACACAATTCATTAACAATCTCTAAAACCTCTCTGTTATCCATCTCATTAATCCTAAACTCTAAATTCTCCCCATTATAAATTTCCCTCTTCCCTAAATTTAACAACAAAGCACGCGCGTCCCCATCCACAACCACATTATCCAAAATAACTTCATGCTCCACACCCAAAATTTCAAGCGCTCTCTTTCCTGCGCCAAACTTCTCTCTAACACCTTTCTCCCAATTCAAAACCAACTTCCCACTTCGCCAAACCGATCCATTCAACCATCTTAACAAACCAATAAATTCCTTACCAGAAATCTGCGACCAATAAAAAATAAAAGCAGGATGTAATGCAACTCCATACTCCTCACTAATTTTCATAACCTCATCCAAACACAGATTAATCTGACTTCTGACTTCTGACTTCTGACTTCTGACTTCTAAATCAAGCTCCGCTTTCCACCATTCCTCCACATATCCCGGACGAACCAAATCCGCATTCCTATCAATCACATCCCCAATTGGAAATAAAATATCTCCCAAATAAATAATCTCTTCAACCTCTCCATATAATTTCCGAGCCTCCTCATAATCATCTAATTTCCTAACCGATCCATTCTTCAACTTTACAATCGGACCATCAATTGAATCACAAGAAGTCACAATACAACCTTTTGTTGGCTTCTCTAATTTTAATTGCGTTCCATGCGACAAAAACCCACCCGAGATCCCCATAGTCGCTGGATGAACCGAAACCGCACTAAAACCAGACGTCCGACCCCGACCATACCGAAATCGAAAACCACCTGACCTACCCGGGTGCCCATAAACCGGACGCCCCGCAACTAAATCCTTAATATAGGTCGCAACAATATCTCCTTTTCCACCCTCCCTCTTCTTATGTAAAACCAAATAATCCTCCAACCAATCAAACCCACTATACTCCAGCCCATTATCCTTACATGACTTCAAACGACCAAGCGCCTTCCCGGCCTTCTGCGCCAACCCCTCCGAAAAAACCAAACACATCCCTCCCCTAATAAAATTCGTTTCAACCCTCGGCAAATCCTTATAATTAGAAACCTCCCTTTTACTGGTCGGATCCCCGTCAATCTGAATAGGTAAACGCGAAGCCAAAAATTCCATCTCTTCCTCTGTCGGAAAATATTGCAAATTCGAAACCCTCTCATGAAAATCCCTATTCTCAACAATATATCTCTTCACCTCTTCCTTACTCGCATCATATTTTGCATAACCGAAATATTCCCGTAAATAATCAATTAACATTAAAACAACACAAACAGAGGTCGTCCCCGCCGAACGAATCGGCCCGCTAAAACTCGCAATAAAATAATCCTTTCCATCTTTCGTCTTTCCTAACTTCAAGCCAGTATAACCCTCAATTGGCGAAGCAACAACACCAAGTGTAATATACGCAAACCCAACCCTAATCCCAGCGTCAATCGCCTCCAATTTATTTTCAAACTTACAAAATTTCTCCTCTGAAATTTCCCTCGCAATCACAAAACTAACCGTCGTCCCCAGCTGTCCATAACTATCCTCCAACTCCAATATCCTCTTCGTAATTTCCATAGTAGGTAAATCTGGATAAATAGTCGAAATCAAACCAACCGATTTCTCCGCCATCGTCATAGCCAACGGAATCTCAACCCTATCAACCGGATCCAAACCTTTCGCCCTCGCCTCATTCGCAATCTCATATTCCCTATTAACTTTATTTTTCAAATCTTCAAAATACTTTTTCATTTTTGTCATCCTTATGAAGTATATCGGCATATGTCAACTCCCTAATTTTCTCCAAAATATCATCCCAACTAAAACACCTAAAAATATTTTCATGCTCAAATTTTTGATTCCACGGCTTATCTAATAATAAAACATTTAACCCATTTTCAGCATATTTTAAAGAAGTTTCCCCATTATCCTCAATAATCAATTTTATCTCTAAGTCCTCACAAATTTCATCCTTCGTTTTCCCATCACCATACAAATCTCCAGAAAAATAAAGCTGAGGTTTACTAATAAAATTCTTAACAATAAAATCCTTAGTTTTATCAAAATAATTCATAGATCGCGAAGTAATAAAAAATAATTCATTATTTCTACTTAAATTTTCAACACCTTCTTTCGCCCCACTTATTAAATCCAAACTACCACCATAAATAAAGATTTCATAAAAAATCTCATTAATTTCCTTTTCCTCAACCTCAAAAACTTCCCATAAATTATGACTAAAAATATCTTCAAAATCTTTTTCTATTCCCTTATTTTCCCTAACAAAATCCAAAAAAGATTTCATTGTCTCACATAAAACCTCATCAATATCAATCGCTATTTTCATTTTTGTCCTCCTCAGAAGGTTCGCCGGCGTGTGCCACCTCTAAATTACAAACCAAATCTTCACCACTTTCCCATTTAACCTCACTATCCCTACTAAAATCAATTATCTTAACCTCTCTTGTCTTCAAATTAAACAACGGCACTTTACATGGATCCGGGATATTTCCAACCTTCTCTTCAAACGGAGTCCTCGACTGCCAACATGAACTCGCAATCATTAAAATATTATTATAACTATTAATCTCCGCCCTATGTTGATCCGCAGTCGCAATAATATCAGGCACAGTATCAATCACCATCGGATCACCATCTTTGCACGGAATATAATCCATTAACCCATGAGTTGGCGCAAGATGTCTTCTTTTTAATATTTCCTTCACAACTTTCGTTGGCGACCTATGCCCATATTTTATTCGAATTTTAGATATTTCATCAATAAAATAATTAATACTTGCCCCATGATACATTAAAATTTTTAAACCCTTAATACTAATCATCGCCGGATTAGAAACTAGTTTTAAATTTTCCAACCGATTCAAATTCCCTCCCCATTTATCCAAAATCGCCGGCTGCGGCTCACCAACCCAAACCGCATCATATTGCCCCGGACACATCACAATCTCAATATCCTTTCTAATCCAACCCAAAATCTCAGCCAACTTCTCATACTGTCCCTTACAACTTTTAATATTCAAAAATTTCTCCTGCCCAGGATAAATCCCAACTCCATCAATATTATCCCCACTCAAAATCAAATATTTAATCTTCTTCGCCAAAATCCTCTGCCTATCATCTCCAACCTCACCATTCAACCAATCAATAAACCTCATTAAATTCCCCTCTAAAAACATCTTCGACCCAATATGAAAATCCCCACTAAATGCAACAAACTCATCATCACTCCCAAAACTCTCCCTCTCCAACTTAGCATCAGGATAAACAAAATCACTAGCAAAAAGCATCTTACTAGAACCAGAAACTTTGAAAGCCACAATATCATCCAATAATAAATCGCACGCCCGCTCAAACAAATCTTTATTTTCCCTATTTACCAAAACAATCGACCTCCCCGTTAAATCATCAATCTCAATTAATAAATTTTTATTCTTCGTAATCCTTTTACTAAAAACCATGCCAATTACACAAAAAATACCATTATCTATTCCAATCCTCCTAATTGAACTCAAATTCTCAAAACCCTTCTTAATTAAAATATCTCTCAAAATCTCAAACCGTGCCCTAAAATGACTAACAAAATCAGCAACCTCAATATTCCCAGAATTTCCCTCAATATTCTTTAAAACTTTAATATTACTCCCTATTTCCTTACAATTACCCCGAGAATAACCCAATTTATTTTTATATTTACTAAAAATTTCCTTTGTTAAAATTTTTTCACTAACCCCCAAGCCCTTCAATCCCTCAATAATTCTAACAATTTCTCCTTTTTCTAACCCAGTAAAAAAATCCAACATACCCCTATCTAAAAAAAAACCACTATCCCTACAAAATTTCAACATCTCTCGCTTCTCCATCTTAAAATTGAGGAATCTACAGATCTTTGGATCTTGCCCTCAGTTATTCAATTAAATTCCAAGTGATTCTATTAAAATCGACTCAACTTTATTAAATAAATTTGTAGGAATAACTAATCTAATGTCTCGCGTCCTACCATGCCTACCCTTCGAAATAACCTTCGCATTAATAATACCCAACATATCAATCTCAGCAATAATATCTGAAATCCTACGTTGCGTCAAAATATCAGTCTTCGTCCGGTCACAAATATCCTGATATAAATTATAAACATCTCCTGTATAAAATCTATCCAAATTACCAGCCTTAACCTGCTTAGTTAACTCCAAAATTGAATACATAACTAAATGAAATTGTTTCGGCTCACCTTCCACAATATCCAAAATCTTATCTTTTTCTATTTTTAAATTTGCCAAATCAATATATTCCTCACTAATTTCACTCTTCCCATCTCTCTCTGACAACTCCCCCGCAATTCGAAGTAAATCCAACGCTCTCCTGGCATCACCATGCTCCCGCGCCGCATAAGCCGCACACTTCGCAACAACCCCATCCTCAACAACCCCATCCTTAAATGCCTCTTTACACCTCTCATTCAAAATATCCTGCAACTGAATCGCATTATAGGGATGAAAAATAAACTCCTCCTCACCCAACGACGACCGAACCCTCGGATCAATATTCTCCAAAAACGTCACCTCATTCGAAATCCCAATCAACGAAATCTGCGCCTTGCTAAGCTCTTGATTCAACCTAGTAAAAGAATACAAAAAATTATCATCCATTTTCTTCACCATCTGATCCACCTCATCAAAAACAAATACAATTAATTGTTTCTTTTTATTAATTAATTCGATAAACTTACTCCAAACTTGATCAGTAGGAAGCCCAGTAGAAGGAATATTCCCCCCAAGCTGTCGAATCAATGCTGCCAAAACCCTATATTCAGTATCTGCAACCTTCTTTAATTTACAATTTAAATACTCAAAATTAACCTCAACACCCAATTCCTTCGCCTTTTTTATTATCTCATTTTGCACATACTGGACCGAAAGTGTCTTCCCTGTTCCCGTCTTTCCATAAACAAACAAATTACTTGGCCTATCCCCTCTTAAAACAGAAGCTAAAATAGAAGCAATAGATTTAATCTGTTTATCTCTATGTGGAATAGAATTAGGCGTATAACGAACCTGCAAAACTCCTTTATCTTTAAATAAACTATTATTCACAGCCGAATTAAAAATATCTCCCAATTCAACTCCCATTTTTATTAATAAATTCCTCCAAAATTCTCTCCATATTAAAAATCATTTTCAAAACTATTTAAACTTTCATATACTAAAATTAAATTTTTAACACCTACTCCATCATTTCATTTGCAAAAGATAATTCAAAACAATTTTAAAACAATTTTAAATATACAATACAAAATATACAATACAAAATATACAATACAAAATATATAATATATAATATAAATATTTATAAATAAAAATTAAAAAACAAAGCCCAAAAATCACTAAAACATTTAAAAAACTTTCCATAAGAAATAATAGGGTCACACCAATTACCACTATTTTTTAATAAAAAAAATAAAGAAAAGTTTATAAAGAAATATAATATGAACAATTATGGATAAAAAACCATTTAAAACATTATTGGGAAAACAAATTGTTACAAAGGAAGGAAAAAAATTAGGTACTATTAAAGATATAACATTTGAAGCAAGAACAGGAGAATTAATACACATAATATTACAAAATTTAACAACATATACATTAAATTTATCTTTAGAAAGAACAAAAAATAAAGAAGCATTAATACCCTACAATTCAGTAATAGCCGTAGGAGATTTTATTGTTATATCTGAAGAGGATTTATTATAAATTAATTAAATAATACTTAATATGGAAAATATAAAATTAATTGGAGCAAAAATATTAGAAATTGATGCAAAAAAGAATCCAAATTTTACAGGAAAATTAGAGTTAAAAACAAATATTGAAATTAATTCTTTAGAAAAAGTAGAAAAACATAAAGATACAATAAAAATAACATATATTTTTGAAATAAATTATGGAGATTTAGGTAAAATAAAAATAAAAGGAGAATTATTTTTATTAATTGATCCAAAAACCATAAAAACCATATTTAAAAATTATGAAAATAAAGAATATAATACACCAGAATATATAACAATAACAAATTCAGTAATACAAAAAGCATCAATTAAAGCTCTTGAATTAGAAGAAGAATTAGGATTACCAATACATATCAAATTACCAAAACTTTCTATTAAAGAATAATTATTAAAAAATATATTTTGAATTATAATTATAATTATAAACTAAATTAATTTAATTTAATTATGGATCCAATAAAAGAAGCATTTTCTAAAATAAAAGAAGATATTTCATATTTAAAAAATGAAATTGAAAGGCTAACACAAATTTTAAACCAGACAAATCCAACACATAACCAACCTCAAACACACCAACACACCAACAAACCAACACATATTCAGACAAATCCGATATATAATCATAATATACAGGCTCCATATACCCAAAATATTGATACTTCCATAGGAAATGAAGGGGTTCCAACAGACAAACACACCAACACACCAACACACCAACAAACACAAAAAACACCTAATTTAGACTTTAAACAAGCAAACGATATACTAGAATCATTAGATACTATAAAAAAAGAAATAAGACTCAAATTTAAACGTCTAACGCCACAAGAAATGCTTGTTTTTAATATAATATATACCTTAGAAAACCAAAATTATACAGAAATAACATACAAAATTATCGCCACACAACTAAAATTAAGCGAATCATCCATAAGAGATTATATTAATAAACTTATAAATAAAGGCATTCCAATAGAAAAAACAAGACAAAATAATAAAACAATAATACTAAAAATATCCCAAGATCTAAAAAATATAGCTACTTTAACTACAATTAAAAACCTTAGAGCAATTTAATTTAAAATTAATATTAACTTCTAATAAAATTTTTACTTACCGACGACAAATAATTTCATAGATAAATCTAAATAAACTTTTTATAAAAAAATATCTTAATTAATAATTATTCGTTTAAACGAACAAAAAGTTTTTTTATTACTCACTTTTTCACTTAATACAACCCTAAATCTAACATATTTAGGTTAGTTTTCCTGAATATAATTTTAATCATCTTTTTTCTTACTTATTTTTTTTATTAATATTAAACCCTCACTTTTCTATATTATTTACCTAAAAATCTACTATTTTTTAGAAGAAAAATAGTAGATTAACTCTCACTTTTTCACTTTTTAGCCTTTTTTGACTGATTTACCTTAACTTTTACACTTTTTATAATATTAGCTTTAATTTCATCAGGAACATATAACCTTTTTTTCCCACTAAATTCCCTAGATTCCATAATTAAACCATCATTTTTTTGTTTTATGGTATTAATTTGACCCCTAATAGTGCTCTTATTTTTACCAAGTAAGGCAGCCAAATCCTCATAACTAAGTCTCATGTCTGAATTTAATAAAGTCCAAACAATACCTCTTTCCATAACAGTCAAATTAGATAAAATATCTGTTTGGACACCAGTTTGGACAACTGTTTGGACACCATCGTAAACTGTTTGTTTATGCACAGGTGTTTGAGTTTGTTTGGACAAATCTTTGGACAACTGTGGACCAAAAAAAGAAATAAAATCTTTTATCTCAACAAGATCTTCTTGTATAGCTAGAAGTTGATCCTTTATATCAGAAATCTCATTTTTATGTAAACTATGTTTGTCGTCGAGATGATGTATCCATTCACCAACTTTATTAAAATCTTTTTTAACATGATCAAAAGAATCTTGAACTTCATCTTTTAATTTATCAACTCTTTTTTTATATCCAAATAAATTCCACATCTTATAATATTTTAAACACTTTTCTTTATAAATCTTTCGCGCTGTCCAAACACCCAACACTATTTAACACCCATTCAAACACAAAAACATCAAAAAAACACCCATCCAAACACCTAAATTCCACCCCTGTCCAAACATCAAACACTATCCTTTATCGTCGATAAAATTAAAAAGATTAATAAAAATTTAATATAACATTATAAAACCACTTAAACACCCATTCAAACATCTAAAAACACCATCTAAACATCTAAATCTGTCCAAACAAACATCTAAAAATACCCAAAATTCAACGCCAAAAATGTTATAAAGTTTAAAATCAATACAAAAACATGCAATTAAAGAAAAAGGTGATATATGCAGGCATAGTTTCTGCAGCCACATTAATAACCTCAATTTTTATTCCAATCATACCATGTAGAATAGCGCCAGGCATACCAAACCCAATCTATAAATGGACCCTCTGTTCTTTAAACCCAGATAAAATATCGTCCATAGGCTCAATTACGAAATATTTCGGATACACAACATCACTAAGAGACACTTACCTACTAACACTCTTCATAATATTTGCTGTTGTAATGTTATTTTTATATTACACAACAATAAGAAGAAAAAAAAATTAAAAGGAGGTGAAAAATGAGAGATAATTTAATTGGAATTATAGCATGGATTGTAGGTATTCTTGTTTCCCTATCTGTTGGTTCAGGTATGATTGACAGAACATTAACAATCCCGATGATACCAACCATCATCACAATTGTGGCTGGTTGGATCGTTGTAGTAGGTGCAATCGTAAGTCTAATACTAGTGATTTTTAACAAGTAAACTATTTAATTTTTTTCTTATTTTTGTTTGTCCAAACAATGTTTGGACACATCTTTATTTTTCTTACAAAATAAAATCGAATATGATTTTCACTAACCTGACCTAAGTGCACAATTCACCTATACGGAGACAAAATTTACTAACACTTAAACGCAACTCAAAAGCAACAAATCTAAAAAACTTATAGTATTACCTTTTTTCAAAAGTTCATATAACTATAAAATATTATACAAATCTCAAAG
>JAGLWM010000016.1 GCA_023133415.1 Candidatus Pacearchaeota archaeon | reverse complement strand
AAGATTACCATCAATTATACTCCCCATCACGGTTCTAATTTCATCATTTACAAGTGCATCCTCCTCAAAAATCTCAAAATTATGAACAGAAGAGGCACCCGTCATAATCATCCAAACACTATCTCCAAAGTCTGCCTCACTAATCTTATTGCCATTCATATCTGCCCAATAAACTCCCGCCCCCGCTGCATTACAACAAATTTTCACACCATAATTTGTATCTGATACACCCGAAACATGACTATTATATTTACTATACATCCTCGCCACAATCTCCCCATCATTACTACATTCACTCCCAACACTCTCATCATAAACACAACTCAAATCACCATAACAAACTTCATAATTGTAATCACTATCAGTCACACTAGCCGCATGAGAATTTTTTACATCATGCAAACTCAAAACTCGATTTGCCCCAGTACAATCATGCGGACTCCCCCCGCTATATGCCAAACCAAAAATTTCATCATAACAAATCTCTTCAACATAACTACCAACATTCTGATCCCAAGCAGAAACGTGAGAATTAGTTTCAGAATATAATCTCATAATCGTCTGATCATCATCACAACTTCCAGCCATAACAAAACTAAAACTCATCAAAAACAAAAAACCCATCACAATCTCTTTTCTCATATATTATCAACAATATTTTACTATTTAAATCTTACCCAATCACGACCAAAACCGGTCTTAATTTCGCGACCCTCCTACCTAATCCAACCGCATCCGAAACCCTCACAACCTCCTCAACATCCTTATACGAATACGGCGACTCCTCGACCAATCCCTTTCTCCCACCAGCCTCAACAAACACTCCTCTTTTCTCCATATCCTTCACAGCCTCCTCAAAATTCATCTTCTTATGTGCCTCACTCCGACTTCTAACCCGACCCGCTCCATGCGCCGCACTTCCCCAACTTTTCATCTCAGCATCATTTGTCCCAACTAAAACATAACTTGAAGTCCCCATGCTACCAGGCAACAAAACAGGCTGCCCAACATCCCGATAATCCTCACAAACCTCTTCCCTCCCTGGACCAAATGCCCGAGTCGCCCCCTTCCTCATAACCAGAACCTCCCTCATCTCCCCCTGTGCCCTATCTTCTCTTCCCAACTCCCGACTCACGACTCCCGACTCCCGAGTTTCTACCCTATGTTTCTCAAACTTCGCAATATTATGACAAATATCATAAACAACATCTGCCTTAAAATCAGGAAAATAGTGCTTCAAATTCTTCCTCACAAAATGTGTAATAACCTGCTTATTCGCAAACGCAAAATTCGCAGCTGCAGCCATCGCAGCCAAATACTTTTTCCCAAGCTCACTCTCGATCGGCGCATTAACAAGCTCCCTATCAAACTCAGGATGCCCATACTCTTCATCCATCAACTTAATATAATCAGATGCAACCTGATGCCCAAGCCCCCTCGAACCACAATGAATCATAATCACAACCTGCCCCTCCTCTAACCCAAAAACCCCAGCAATCTCCTTATCAAAAATCTCATCCACAACCAATACATCCAAAAAATGATTCCCAGCACCTAAAGTTCCGAGCTGATTCATCCCTCTCCCCTTCGCCCTCTGAGAAACCAGCGACGGATCCGCCCCCTCCAACTTTCCAAAATCCTCAATGTGCTTCCAATCTTCCTCAAATCCATATCCCTTCTTAATCACGCATTGCGCCCCACCCTTCAAAACCTCATCAATCTCCTTCGCATCCAATTTCAACTCCCCACCGCGACCAACCCCACTCGGAATCGATCTAAATAAAGAATGCGCTAATTCCTTTTCTTTCCCCTTCAAATCTTCTTCCCTTAAATTCGTCTTCAACAACCGAACCGAACAATTAATATCATATCCGACACCTCCAGGACTAATTACACCTTTCTTAATATCAAAAGCCGCAACCCCACCAATCGGAAAGCCATAGCCTTGATGCATATCTGGCATAGCCAAACTCGCCCCCAAAATCCCAGGCAACTTCGCCACATTCTTCACCTGCTCAAGACTCCGATCCTCTTTAATATCCTTAATCAATTCCTCACTCGCAAAAATCTTCCCTGGCACATTCATCCCATCCTCAACCGGAATCTCCCACTCGAATTCACCAACCTTTTTCAATTCCACCATACGATAAAAATAACTCAAAATTTATAAATCTTCCCTTAATTATTACAAGCAAACTAAAAGGTCAAGTCGAAAAAAAAGAACCTTACCTAACAAGAAATGTGCCTGCGCAGCGCATACTATAGGGGATTATATTTAAAATAGTGGCTGTATGTATTGCTAATACGATAATCAATGCTGTTAGCAGTGTTGTTTTTTCATTTCATATTCCAGTTTGGTCTAACTTATTCTTTAAATATTCTTTAACAATTTGAAATTGAAACATCATCAAAAGATATATGTCCATTCCATTGTCTACCCTCAAGTCCTGCCCAAATTCCAACTAATTTTATTCTTGATGGCACCCCTGTGAAACTATAATTTTTTAGATTATAGTAATTACACGATGTGGGTCTAAATGTGCCTGACTTAAAAATCAACTGCCCAGCGTTATTATATATTTCTACTCTGCCTTCTGCTCTTGAGCAACCAATATCATCCCCATTACCCTTTATTTTAAATGTGATTGTGTGCTGCATATTTGCAGTAAAATCTAAAAATGTAGGAGAAATTGCCTTTGCTTCGACTGGATAAGAGTCCAAATGTAAATTATAATCACCAGCACATTCCACACCCCTATAATTATTTTCGCATGTCCATCCATAATATTTAAATGACGATGACCATGTCTTGGTGGTACAAGTAACACAACTCCCACCACTACAACCCTTAGCCCCACATTCTTCTTGTTTTATCTTGCTAGTGCTTAAAGTACAGCTATTTCCAGAACATCCCTTTGTAATATAATTTCTATACACATCATTATTATAGCAATAATTGCTTCCTGAATATGCACTTGTGCCACACTCAATAAGCTTTCCTTCCCTGACACCGCAAGAATCGTACCAATATACATCATTATTGTAGCAGGATTTATAATTATGAGAAGTGCAAACAACACAAAACTTTCCTGCATTAATAGCGTCTTGTAAACTCATCTCAGAACCGCCCACAGAAACCAAAATTTCACTTGCGCTATGTCCAAAACTTATGCCTGAAGAATATGAATACGCCCCGCTTCCGCAAAGACTCGACGATATTGCCTGCTGCAAGCTCTTTTTATTGCCATTTACAGAAACATAAATATCCTTTGCATTATGTCCTTGATTTGAAACTTGTGTAGTCCATGAGCACGTAGCCGAAGCACCATCCACAAGAACTCCATAATCTATCGCCTCCTGCAAAGTCATGCTATAACCATCCACAGAAACTAAAACACTATCAGCACCATGCCCCGAATTCGGAATCGATTGAGTATATGCAACCCCTACGCCAGCCATAAATAAAACTGAAATTATTAAGACAAATATTATTTTTTTATCCAACTTTCTATTCACCATTTTATTTGCTAAATTTAATATATTATTATTAATAAATCTTCTCTCTTTCCCCCCTTCCAGTTCTCAGTTCTCAATTCCCAACCCCCAACTCACACATCCAAAACAACCTGACACTCCCACCCCTTTTCCCCTGCCTTTCCCTGCTCCTCACGAAACACGACTTCCCGCACAAACATCTCGCTATAAGTCACCGCCTTCACGTCATTCGTAAACTTATAGTTCTCCGCCCTATCACCAATAACAACGCACTTCAACCCCCAACCCCGACTCACGACTCCCGACTCACGACTTTCAATTTTTATCTCCTTAATTCTAGAAACCAAAAAATCCTCCCCCTCCAACAACACTAAAAATTCCTCCAAAAAATTATACAACAAACTCTCCAAATCCCGACCCTCAATCTCAAAACTCTTCTCCTCCTGCTCCAGAATCTTAATATCCCCACGAATCGTCTCATTCAAAGCCTCCATAGTTGAAACAAACATCTCTTCCAAATCCTCACCCCAAGCCCGAAACTTCACGTCCGCCCTATGCTCCAAAAATCTATATGACATCCAAAATAATAGAAAAACAACTTTTTATACCTTTCAATTCTCCCATTACCCACTAGCCGTTTTCTTTTTCGCAATCTTAACAAAAACAAAAATCGACAACAAAAAAATAACGCCCATCTTCAAATAACTATCCAAAACCAGCTTATTCAAATTAAAATAATTCGCCGCAAAAACATTCACACCAATCAACAAAATCAAAGCAACCCATCCCTTCCAGTTAATCGGAATAAAACCCCATTTATCTTTTAAATTTCCAGCCCTCTTTCTAAACCAAGGATTTCTAATTTTCACTTTCTTTGTTTTCTTTTTTACCATCATTTACCAACCAGTTCCTCAACCTCCCTCTTCCCTGCATCCAATTCTTCAACATATTCCCCATCAGCCCTCTTCAATAATTCCTCAAATTCACCAATGTGAGTCTTCTCCTCTTTTGCGATATCCAACAAAACTTTTTTCAAATCCTCATTTTCAGTCACCGCAGCTAATTGCTCATATAAAGAAATCGCATCAAGCTCCGCTATTATTCCAATCCTAAGAATCTCCCTATCTAAATCATCACCAGAAACTTTCTCTAAACTTTTTGGAATATCAGACAACATTTTTACCTTAATAAACTAAATCAATAACCTTTATAAAATTTCCTAAACAATTAATTATATGAAAAAAATCTCAGATTTTTCCAAGCGAAGCTCCCACGGTTCGCCAAAAAAAGTTTCTCTACTTGCGAGAAATTTCTCTTTTCTAAAGAGAAAGAAATCTATGAAAAAAATTCCTCAGGATATAATCGGGAACATCGCGATCCTAAAATTCCCAAAACAAACTTTTCTAATAACAAAAAAAATCAAAGCTTTAATGTTTCTAAAGCATAACAAAAACATAACAACAATTGTAGAAAAAACTGGCAAATTCTCCGGACAACTTAGAATTCCAACAACAAAATATTTATCAGGGGAAAAAACAACAATAGCAACTTACAAAGAAAACAATTGTACCTTTAAATTCGATATCAACAAAACATACTTCTCCCCACGATTATCAAACGAAAGAAAAATAATAGCGGATGAAATAGTAAAGCTATCTAAAAAAAAGGGAACAAAAATCCTCATTATGTTCGCAGGAATCGCCCCCTATCCAATCGTAATCGCCAAAAAACTGAAACAGGCAAACAAATCAGCAATAATATATTCAAACGAACTAAATAAAGAAGCAAACAAATCAGCAAAAGAAAACATAATTCTAAACAAACTACAAAAAAACATAATTCTAATTCCAGGCAACGCAAAACAACTTCCACAACTACTAACAAAGCTATACAAGTCGCGTCCCACAGGACGCAATATACGACTATCAACTACCGACTACCGACTACCGACTAAGTTCAATATTATCATAATGCCGCGACCAAACCTCAAAGAAACATTCCTCAAAACCACACTCGAACTCTCAGAAAAAGGAACAACAATTTTTTATCACGGATTCGGAACAAAAGAAAAAGTTTTAAACGAAATAAAGAAAAATACAAAGAACAAAATAGGCAAAATAAAAATCCGAAAGGCAGGCGACATCGGAGCTTACAAATACCGCTGGCAAACAATGTTCAAAATTAAATAATCCAAATAATATTCCTGAGCAGCAACATCCTTCCTACGAATTCTATCAAAATTTGCAACAATAAATACCACCTGCTGTAACCCATTCATTCTGCGAACCAGAAATAGACGGAGAACAGCCATCTGCCGAATTAGTTAAACAAACCCCCGCAACATAATACCCAGAGGGACAAACATAATTGCCATGCGTTCCTATTTTTGTCCAATAACAATTCGTTTGCCCGTGAGTTCCACTATCACCACCCGGCCAACTTGTTTTACAATCTTCACCAATACAAAGTCCTTTCTGGCCTGTTACATATCCCGACCCAACCACATCACCATTGCCTGATAAAAAAGCATATTTGGTCAAAGCAGAGTTACTTATTCCAATCGCGTCATCTTCTGCCCCCACCACATGCAATTTTACCGCTGGATTTGAGGTTCCAATCCCAACTTTGCCATTCCCCTGACCTGTTTGCAAAACTATAGGTTGATTTTTTCCCGCCTCAATCCAAAGTTTTTTATTTACATCAATGGCAAAAATGGCTCCTCCGTCTCCACTCTGAGTAGTTGATATCAAAAAACCTGATGCAGTCTCACCAACATCATCTGTAACTGCCCCAAATGAATAATAATAATTTTGACCACTTGTTGGCACTTTTATCTGAAAAGGCCATTTAGGACTAGATGTCCCAATACCAACTTTGCCGTCTCCCCTAACAACAAATTTATAACTCGCACCACTATATGCTGCCAAAATACTCTCACCCCCCGTTTCGCCAGCAATTTGTGCAATAATTCCAGAACCTCCTATATTGTTATTATATCCCCTTAAGCTCCAGGCATTATCTGAGGTCGATACCACATCCAATTTTATCGTTGGATCCGTAATTCCAATCCCCACATTCCCAGAATTATAATAAATCTTTGTCCCACTTACAGTCCAGACGGAACCTCCCACTCCACCAACTCCCCCACTCGGCCAGCTTGTTTTACAATCACCACCGATACAAATCTTATTTGCCTTCAATTGAGTTATTGATTTGCTCCAATCAATCTCATCAACATCATGCCCCATCACCGACGGAGAAGCCCCGGAATTGTAAGCAACAACAAAACCAATCGCAAACAAAAATACAAAACCAAAAACCCACAAATGCAAATTCCTTTTTGAAATATTAATTTTCACCATTCTCTCAACAACCACAAATATTTAACACTTAAATAACTTTCTATAATCCCTCATCCCCTTTCCGAATAGCCATCGGCGCCTCTCCCCCATGCCAAGTAAACCGCGGTCGAACCCTCATCGGATAAATCCTCTCCGAATTATCATCCAAAATAATCGCACTCCCTTTCAACCTTGGCAACGCATTCAACTTCGCCGAAATATCAGTCTTCAGATAACTCTGCGTTACATCATTCAACGCATCAACATCAGCCCTCGCCGTCACTCTATGCGAAATCACAATATCACTCTGCGTCATCGCATCCGTATGAATCTTCCCCGGCTGCTGCGTCGCCAAAACCATCGAAACCCCAGGCTGACGACCCTCTCTCAATAATTGAACCAAGGCATCCGTCGCCGGCGTTCTTCCAACTGACTCATGAGCCAAAAACTCATGAGCCTCGTCAATAAAAATCCAAACCAACGGCATCTCCCGCCTCACACGATACCTGGCATAATCCGCCCCATGCTGAACCGCCGAAATCTCCTCATCCTTCCGAGCCGCCATCCTCTCATTAAAAATCTTCTTCGAAACCAACCCAATAATTAACGCCCTCACATTAAAAGCCCCAAGTGAAGCATACATCGACAAATCAATCACCGTCGTAGTCCCCGCCTCAATCAAATCCCGAACAGCAGTCCCCTTCTCTTCATCAAAAACCTTCCAAGTCTTCGCCGCATCAAAAAGTGCAACAACCGCATTCTTAACATCAACCGAAACATTTTCCGCCCTCTTAATCAAATCATAAATCTCTCCAAACCCAAAACTCTTCTCCTTCCCATTCAAACTCCCAATAACCGACTCAATCAAAACCGCAACAGGATCCGTAAATTTCAACTCAAACAAATTCACCCAATCACTCGACTCAAGCTCACTAATTTTAATCGCAAACTCCGCATCGACATCAACCCCTTTATCTTGATACTCTTGGAAATAACCAAACGGAGCAAAAACCTTCACCGAAACATTCTTTGCCTTTAATCCCCACTCATCCAACAACACATCATCCTTCACATTTTTATACTTCATCGTCCAATAAATCCCCATCGTATCAAAAATCAACGACGCAATATTCGCCGACTCCTCAACGCCCAAATCACTTAAAGCCTCAGCCATAACCCCAAGCGAATAACTCTTCCCACTTCCACGCTTACCAGAAACCAAAATAACATGACTCCGCGCCACATCCATGTAAATCGGATTAGAAAGACTAGTATAATTCCCCATCGTCACAAAACTCTTCCCCAAATAGACAAGCCCCCTTGTCCCGAAATCCCTACGGTCACTCTCATCTCTCCCAATAATTAAATCAAATGGCATATCAGGATAAACAAAATCAAGTTTAAATTACTTACCCAAGCAAAAATTCAAACAATTAACCCTTAACGCTCTTCCTACAAATAGAAACGCCCATCTAACTCCCCTCCCAAAAAAAGATTTTAACTTTCTTCGGCGCGAAAACAGGATCATCTCCCGTGCCAACCTCAGCAGAAATAACCAATTCTTCAACAAAAACATCTTTATCTAAAGTCGCAATATAATTCACACTATCCATCTTACAAAAATCTTTCTCACTCCCCAAGTCACAAACCCGAAGCAAATACCCAAAACCAATCGGCACCTTACTATTCACAAATTCATTTAGTATAACATAATTATCATCGGACGAATTATCCGTTACAACATTTAAAACATTCAGCCTCAAATCCCCCCTCAAAGCAATATCCGCCAAAATCTCATTCTGCAAACTCCTACTATATTCCGCCACAGAAACCTTACGCTGCACCTGACCAGAATAAGAAGTAAGCATAACACCCGCAACAATCATAACCGCAATCGTCGCTTCCAAAATCCGAATCCATCCTCTATTATTCATCATCATCTCAATTCATCCATATTTTAAATACCTATCCCAACAATTCCCCTCCACACAAATCCCAAATACCAAATCCTGCCCCAGAATTCGCCCCAATACCCCGCAATTTGGGGTGTGCAGAACTGCCAAAATATTAGGGGTATGCCGAGCGGCCAAATCCTCAATACCCAAATTACCAAACCCGAAAACTAATCCTTTCATTACTCAAATTCCCATCCTCCTTCAAAACCTCAAATACCTTATCCTGAGCCAAAACACTCACGCCTTCCGGAATACCATCCACAGGCAACATATAAATCTCGCTCAAGTCATACGGAACAATTGCAAAATCAAAAATACCGGGAACCTTCAATTCCCTTTTTAGCATCTCATAATCATCAAAATATCTATCCCTCACCCCTACTAACTTCGAATACGAAACAACCTCTCGTTCAATAACACTTCCCAACCCATAAGGATCAACAACTTTACAGCCACTCAAAACCTCATTACTAAATTCGCTCGAAATCTGAACCCGAAAAAATTCCTCTCCCTTATTAATACTCAACCGACCTCCACCAAAACTAGAATTAACTTCCTTCCCGTCCAAATCCATAACCAGACTACTTGCATCACTAAAATTCAAAACAAAAGTATCGGAAGGGAAATCAAAATAAAAACAACTTTTCGGACCACTATAATTTGCCATCAAAAAAATACTCCCCAAATTAACACTCACAGCCTTCTCAAAATTATCTTGTATCCCAACAACAACTGGATCAAACAAAGAAGTGCTAATTTGCGGCTGCAAAACCATGAAAAGAAAAAAAACAAAAGCAATAAAAAAAGTAAATGCAATGATCATCTCAAAATGCGCTGCACCTCGTTTCTCCATGTAAATGATAAACCCGATGAATTTATATAACTATTCCTTACTTTCAGACGACAATAATCACCCTATCTCCTTCTATCCATCTACGCCCCTTACCAAACTCAAGAAATTCTGTTCTCATTTATCCAAATAAAGCTCTAGCTCCAGTAGTCACCAACAATGTCACCGTTAACAAAATGAATGAATGTTTAAATCCATTCTTTATACTCCCTTCCGAAATCTTCCCAATCACAAGCCCGGCAAAAAACGACTGAACCAAAAGCATAACAAAAAGAGGCAACGAAAACTGCTCCTGACCAACTGTCTCAATTGCAACACTAAGTCCTTCACCCTGTTGCAAATCCGACACTAATGGCAGAATTTTGAATTCCAAAACAAGCATTATAATAATAAAAATAATAAAAATTAAATAACCTTGAGTAATCAAATTCGAAATCGCAGCCTTCCGCTCCTTCCTCAATTTTTCAACCTGATTAACCGAAACAGCAACAGATTGCAAAATAACCTCAATCCTACCTCCAGCTCGCTCAGCCTCACTAATCAAACCAACAGCCCTAGAGATTACCTTACTCTTTGTTTCCCTCGCAAAAGTAGTCATAGCAGAAGTAAGAGTGATCCCAATCGACAATTGATTTGCCAATTTCGCAACATGCGGACTCAGTGCCCCATAATTACGCTTCTTCAAATTCATAACCCCCTTACTAATCGGTGCCCCCGTCCTAACAATCTCGACAAGATCCCTCGTAAACTCCAAAAACTTCTCTTCCTTCTCCCTCTGCTCTCTCTGTTTCACGACAAAACCGATCATAAAAGGAAAAACAACTACAATAAAAGCAAGTGCCAAAACGAAATAAAGCAAATTCCCGCTAAAAAAAATAACTGAAAACCCAGCTAATAAAATCCCTATCACAATCCCAAGCCAATGCGTCCAATTCATTTTCATCTTACACCTTCGGTTGTTTTAAATTTATAACAACAAGAAAAATAATGTTCACAATAACAATCGCAAGTACACTAAGCATCAACAACATCGTGATACTCAATCCTGCCATCCCAAGCCCAATAGCGTTCATAATAATAAACATCATCATCAAAACTAATGGTGCTGCAATCAAAATAGAAATATAAACATCCATAAATGTCCCAGCTAAAGCCGAATATTTCTGCCTCTCAAGACGATAATCAACTAAAAAATTCTCCGACTTTTTCTTCAAATAATTTTTCAAAGCACCCCCTGTAGTGAT
Source organism: Candidatus Pacearchaeota archaeon (assembly GCA_023133415.1). GTDB lineage: Archaea > Nanobdellota > Nanobdellia > Pacearchaeales > GW2011-AR1 > JAGVXH01. The sequence goes on along the minus strand of JAGLWM010000016.1, from coordinate 6,118 downwards.
ATTAGTCGCCAAACCAGAAAATAACTCCGCCAACTTCTTATTTGAAATATTTTTGGAAACATTTTTCAAGGCCGTCACCAAATCATAACCATAAACCTCGACCTGTGTAATAACCTTCCGCACCTCCGCCCCAACATTCGGATAATCACCCGAAGTTGCAATAATCTTAAAAATCTTAACCGGCTCAATATTCGATCCGGCAATAGCCGCCATATGAATCGTGGCAAAAGGTAACTCATACGAAATATTTTTCTGAACCGTACTAGTTTCACTCGCAGGATAGAAATAAAACCCAGCTAAAGTCAGCCCAACAAAGCCGAATGGCAAAACAACAAAAATCCAATTTGACAAACTAAACAACATTAAAACAACAAAAATCAAAAAACCAAATGCAAATGCAATCACAGACGACATCATTGCCATAGATAAATAACTCGACAACAAAAAGCGAATATTCGCCCTCTTCAAATCATTACTCAAATTACTAAATTTTGGCGTCAATCTTTCTGAATATTTTCTAAAAAATTTATTAGAAAAACCGACATAAGGATTCGGCTTCTTAACAACCTCGCTAACTCTCTTACTCTCCAGCTTTTTAATTCCCACCAACGACTCCTCGCTAAGCTTCAATTTCTTCAAAAACTCCACCCTATCCTTTTTATTAATTACCACAAGATTCTTCTCTTTTGTCAACGGTGAAACATAACTTACTTTAATTATCTCCTTCTCAACCGGCCTAATATCCGCTTTCTTTTGTTTTCCAACTTCCGATTCCTGTCCAGTAGAAACTAACCATTCCTTCAACAATTCTGGTACCGCATTATTTAACAAATCCAACTGCTCAGCCAATGCCCTTAAACTCAATGCATAAAAATTTCGATTCGCAGAATCATCCCCAAATCCAATTGCAACCGCCTTCATATCAGCAACAATCTTTTTTTCCTGCTTCAAATTCCTTTTCAAATCCTCAAACATTATCTCCTCCAATTTTCATTTTTTTTATCTTCCTAAGTCCCACGACCTCACCGCAACCTCCCGTTCCAACCTTCGTGCCCGACTTCCAGACGCCAAAAATACCTAACTCCTAAGCGCCTCCGAAATCTTCTTGTGAACATCAAAAATAAAAATCTTAAGCTTATTCGCAGTCACCTTATCATTTTTCGCAACCGCCCGATCTAACCGGATAACCGCTTCCTCCATCGAATCAACCAATTGCCCAATAAACTCAACATCCATCTTACTTCAAACATCGAAGAAAACCCTATTTATTAATCTTATGAAGACTCTCACCAAACCCCTCTCATCTAAAACCTAACTTTTAATTTTTCTACCTAAGGCAACACACCATACTTCTTCAAAACTTCCTGCGGAGTTTTAGCATAATCATTCACAACCCTCTGCACATCGTCATAAGACAAAACCTTGTTCTGAAATAACGCACAAAGCAACCTAGTCCTCGCCTCAAACTCCTTCTGCAAAACCTCCCTCGCTATTCCATATTTCTCAGCAATCTTACTAAAAACCTTACTTTCCTTTGCATAATAAAACTTATCATCAGCAGGATTCCACTTAAGCGGAGTATTCGTCACCGTCGTCCCATCACTCTCAACCTTTATGACCTCAACAACCTCCCGAAGTCTCCTTGTTTCTTGCCCATTCACAATAGCATGCGTCATAATCACCATGACATCAAGTCCATTCACAAGCATCGGACTAAGACTAATAGGCGGAGTCTCAAGACGCTGAATAATCGAATTAACCGAATCCCCATGCATAGTCGAAATAGAAGCATGTCCAGAAGCCATTCCTTGAAACAAAACACTCGCCTCCTGACCCCGAACCTCACCCACAATCACATAATCCGGATTCTGCCTAAATGAACTTTTTAATAAACTAAACATATCAATATTCCCAACACCAGTCCCTGCAATTCCAGTTCGAACAACCGAAGGCAACCAATTCTCCCTCGGCAAATTCAATTCCCTCGTATCCTCAATCGACACAACCCGATTCTCTTGCGGAATAAAAAAAGCCATCGCATTAAGGAGAGTCGTCTTCCCAGAAGCAGTCCCACCAACAATCATAATATTCGACTGATACTGCAACAATATCCAAAAATAAGCCAGCATCTCCGGACTAAGAGTATGAAACCCAAGCAACTGCGTCGGAGTCCACGGGGTTTTGGTAAACTTACGAATCGTAAAAGTCGGCCCCTTACTCGTCACATCCTTAGTGTACGTCGCATTAACCCTCGAGCCATCCGGCAAACTCCCATCCAAAATCGGACTCGCATAAGAAATATATCGCCCCGTCTTCTGCGCCAATTTCTCAACAAAACTCGTTAACCTTTCCACATCCTTAAACTTCGTCGTCGTCTTAATATTCCGAAAAACCCTATGAACAATATACATCGACTCACCCACCCCATTACATTCAATATCCTCAATAAAATAATCCTGCATCATCGCCTCAATCTCATTCAACCCGATAAAATTCCTATACAAATAATAAAAAAGTTTGTGATAACTCTCTTCGCTCAATGTTATTCCTAACTCCGAAATAATCAACCTCGCCGTCTTATCAATATAATCAAGCAACGCCTCCTTGGTTTCACCCCCACTAACCATATTCACATTCACAACCTCCCTCATTGACTGCTCAATCCTATCAAGATATTTTTTCTCTTCTTCAGAAATCACTGGCTCCTCAACATCATAAATCACCTCACCCAATTTAATATCATAATAAACATGAATCGAAACGTAAGGCGCAATTACCATATACCTCACATCAATCTTCGTCTTATCATCAAACTTCGGAAGCGCAGGCACTTGCGGATTAAGATTTATATTAACATCACCCATCCCAGAGATAAACAAATCAGCTATATAAAACTATTTCCCATTATCTTCCCATAATTTTATAGACATCCCCTTTATTATCCATTCACTAAATCCCTCCTGACTACCAACTCATTACTTCATTGAAAATACTTCATTATACCACCGTCAAATCAATAATGATATTCCCATCATCCGAAATACCAGTATTCTCAATTACAAATTTATAAGGAGTAGGGGCAGCCTCGAGCATCTTCGTGCCAGAAGTCTCATTATCAAATCTAATATCAATCTCGTAATCCAACTTAAGCTCAACCTCAAAAGGCTTAGCCTCCCTAGTAGTCACATTCAACCTCCCTAAAGAAACCGGCAAACCAATTTCACTGTAAGCAAAACTCGAATCAAGAACCAGCAAAATCTCATCCTTCTCCATATCAACAATTAATGCCCCTTTTCTAATCTCCAAATCAACAACACGCCGATTCCCAATCGCAATCTGAGTTTGATAAATCTTACTGTCAATAGCGCGCAAAACATTAATTGACTGCTCAATCGCAATCGCATCCTTCTTTTCATTTATTTTAGGCAAAGCGGCAGCCAAAACCAAACCAATAATAGTTAAACCAATCAAGGTATAAATCACCGTCTCGACCCAAACCTGCCCACGTTTCTCAACCAACTCTCTCATAAAATCTAAAACAAAAATATTCTTTATATAAGTTTCCTAAAAATTAAAAGGGCCCAAAAGGGCCAAAAAAATAAAAAATAAAACCAATTAACAATATCGTACAATAACCGGAGTCATAGCATCACAAACTTCTTGCATATTGCCCACAGAAACTATTGGTGCAATAGCAATCTCATCAATATCCGCAGCAAGAGTTGTCATATCAGCATCAGTAATTATAAAAGTCCTTTCTTCATTTGCCCCAGGGAGATCTCCAACCACCGTCGCTGTATCAGCTACAAGCCTTATAGACTCAGTACTTCCATCGGACGAAATCAAAATTTGAATATCTGCCAAACCAAAATCTATAGGTCCACATCCAATCTGAATACTCAAATTACTTCCACTTATACAAGTATATCCTTTATCCTCCAAAGTCAACTGAGACACCGCATCCAAACAAACAGTGCCCCGACTCAACTGTTCATTAATCATAGGAATAATTGCAGCCCAAATAATAGTAACAGCGGCAACCGTAATTAAGATTATCAAAACAGTAGCTACAACTGCACTTACACCTTTTTTCCGAAAACCTCGAGAAAAATATAAAAAATTTTCCAAACTTACTCTCTTTTTCATAATAAACCTCCTTTCAGCTTATATATCATCAAATCTTAACCCCTGCATCCATACAAGTAAAAACATTATTCTTATTCTTTCCACGAACATTCCCGATCAGAACAGGATATACAATAATCTCATCCGCATCCGACATATCCAAAGCTACAGAACCTCGAACCGAAGCTCCCGCATCAACTTGCAACGAAAATTGACTCATCTCCGAATCCCCTCCTCGAATCACTTTAATATTGAGACTACGAATATCAATATTTCCCCTATTTAAAATCTCCAACTCATTCCCATACCTTACAACCTCAAAGTTAACCGAAGAACAGTAACCCTCAATCGGTTCTCCGAATTTTTCAATCTGCTCGCCAATAAACCCTCGTGCCCATAAAAAAATAATTATTGCCAAAACAATAACCATTAAAATCATTAAAGCACTTGCAATCACCGGAGACAAACCTTTTCTATTCACACCCTTCATACAATTACCTGTTTTTATATTTTATAAATGTGCTTAATGGCACTCAATCCTTTGAAAAGCATAAGACTCACAACTAATCCTTTCATCTCCCTCTAAATAAGGTTGAACCTCCACCAAAGTTAAATCATCAAAAACCTTCTCACTATAGTCTGCAAAAACATAAGTCTTACTAACTGTCTCACCAGGTGCAATCACTTCGCCACCATTATCAAAAATATAAAACCCAAACTCAGCATCCTCCCGATCATGAACCCTTAAAACATATCCCCCGACAGAAAACAACCCTTTATTCTTCAAGGCTAAAGTTAAATTCCCATCAACACCAGAAACACACTTATAATTACTCACAATCAAATTCACCCCCTCTGGACAAGTCGCAATTTCATCTTCCATCACATAAAATTTCAACCAACCATAAACTAAAACAGAAAGAGAAATCGTTATCGAAATCAACAACACATACGCCACTAAGTTACTAAGTCCCTTTTTCTTTTTATCCAATCGTAACAAACTTCTCATCACCCACATCCTTTTGCATTATAAAAATAACCTGCTTATGCTCCGAAAGAGGAAATTTAAATTCATTCTCCCCAATTTCAACCACCACCTCATCCTCGCCAAAATCCCCCTCTATAATCTGTTCCTCACCATAATCTTCAGCTTCATCAGAAATCTTTTGACAAACCCCTCCAACACATACCTTGTTTTTCTTATTGCCACTATTACCCGGAACTTCCTCACCTTCGACATAGGCATCCTTCGCTCCATAATTTTTCAACTTCAGATAAGACTTGTTCCCATAAATAAACATCAAATCAGCATCTGGGTTATTTTCCTTAGTATTCTTCGCCAACAATTCAACAAAGTCATCAAGCTCACCTCCATCAACATTACTATAAACTTCATAATCTATAACCGCCCCAGTTTCACGCTTAACCTCATAGCTAAAATCGTAAAAACTATCCGGCTCCTCACTCACAATCGCCCTATTTACATCCACGCCTAAACTCAAAATAACGACAGAAATTATTACTGCCGCCAACAAAAAAAACTGACCTCTCTTGTCCATAATATATAAATATTATTCCACTTTATAAAATTAATGTAGGCCGACAAGTTGCTCAAATCTACAACACAGAGGCGATTAATTATCCTCAGTCTTGCAACCCTTTAAGCACCTAAGCCTTAACTTAGGGCTGCTGGAGTTCCCTCCTCTGACCCAATTCATAAAAGCAAGATCAAAAAGGACAAAACTTCAACGTCAAATTAATAACATGTGAAACTTCATCTCACGCCTTGCCTTACAGTCCGCCATAAAGCCCATTTGCGAATGGCGTGGGGCTAACACGCCGACCTACCTACAAGAAAAACTAGAGAAAAACCTTTAAAAGACTTCTTATTCTAGAAAATCTAAGCCTATATCGCATAATGGTATTGCACCGCCCTGCTAAGGCGGATCCTTCGGGATACCCAGGTTCGATTCCTGGTGTAGGCGTTCTCGAA
>JAGLWM010000015.1 GCA_023133415.1 Candidatus Pacearchaeota archaeon | reverse complement strand
ATGTTATGTTTTTTTTGAAAAATGGATAATTAGCTATATTTAATAATATTTTTTTATTCTATCTTTGTAGATGTCCCGAATCATTTCGTTTAATTGTTTAATTTTAATTAGAAGTTTGGATTTTTAAAGCTTGGGATATGCTTTGGCAGAGTTGAATTAATATGATACATAAATAACTTTATTTATTGTTAAGTAGTAACAAACAAAAAGATTTATAAATTCTTTTTTCTGTGATATATTATGAAAAATATGAGAAAAATTTTAATTGGATTTTTTGGAGGCGTAGCAATGTTGGGATTAGTTGGCTGTACTTCTTACATCCCTTATTCAAGCGAATTAAGCAGGGTAAGGAATACACCTTATGAAAAAGGAAAAAATGATTGCAAACACAAATCGCTGGAGGATCATCAGTTTCTTGAATTAAAAGGAGAGGATTCGAAACTAATCTTTGGGAAGTTAGGTAATGGAATGCATATTTGGCAGGAAGTTTACAATTCAAAAAAAGATACATGGCATGTTCGAGATGCAACTGCAAAATACAGTACAGGAGGGTTTGAAATTAGTCAATATCCGAAAAGACAAAGAGGAAAATGGGGAGCATTTGAAGACGAGGTAAATATACAAGATATAAAAAATTATGATAAGATTAAAGAGGTTTATTGGAAGAATGTTCCAAAAAGATATGAATCTTTTCTCAAGAGAAAAATGGGGATTATTCAATAAGATAAATTTTTTCTTTAATTTAGATTCCCCAAGTTGTATTTTCTTTTCTCTTAATTTGCGCTATTTCCTGAAGTATTGCTTTTTCTTCGGAACTCAGGAGGGATTTATGTTCTTTGAATTTTCTGAATTGGGTTTCGGAAAGGTTCGTGTAGAGATGTTCGCCTATTGAGAGTTGTCGCTCGAAGTTTACTCCTGGCATTGAAATTGCAACTTCTTTTCCAGCTAAAACTTTTTGGGCCGATTTTTTATCTTCTTGTATTTCCTTGATTTGTCCGATTTTTTTGTCGTCGCGGTTGATGAATCGTTCTTTGTTTTTGAGGATGCCAGATTGGACTTTTACTCCGAAGACTGCAGGGGATGAGTTTCGGAATACGAAGTCTAGGATTGTGAGTTTGCAGATTGTTGGGAGTTCGGCTAGTTTTTTTCTTTCGATTTCGCGGAGTTTTTCTGTTTTGTATTTTTCGAGGTCTTCTATGAGTTTGTAGACGATTTCGCTTGTTATGATTTTGATGTTTTTTAGTTCTTCGAGATTTTGGATGTCTTCTGAAGGTTGGACATTGAAGCCGATGATTATTTTGTCTTCTTCTGGGAGTGTGTTGCATAGGTATACATCTTTTTTGGAGATTGGGCCGATGTCGGCTTTGATGATTTGGATTTGTTTTTCTTTTAGGAGGACAAGCAGGGCTTCTAGGGATCCGAGAGAGTCGGCTTTTGCTACGATTCCTGTTTCATTGGCTTGGATTTCTTCGGATATTTCTTCGGCGAATTCTTGTGTGATTTTTTTGATTGTGTTTTTTGGCGTGATTACTTGGAAGGGCATTCCGGGGAGGATTTCTTCTTTAGATGTGATTTGGAGTTTTATTCCGGTCGCGGCTTTTACTTTTTGTTTTGTTTTGTAGCCTTTGTTTAGGGGTCGGGCTTTTTGGATATTTCGGATTTTTGTTTGGATTGGTTCGTTGAAAGATGCGATTGCGATTTCGTCTGTTGAGGATAGTTTTCCGTCGTAAAGGATGCATTCTAGGAAGCTCATTGCTTTGTCTTTTTTGACTTCGAGGACGACGCCTTTGCCAAGTTCTTTGGTTTGGATTCTTTCTTTTAGGAATTTCTGTGAGAGTGCGGTTAGCATTGCGAGGATTTCGGTTATTCCTTCTCCTGTTTGTGCGGAGCATGGGACGATTGCGATTGATTTTGTGAAGTCTTCTATTTTGGAGTACATGTCTGCTGTTATATTATGTGAGTGGAGGGCGCCAATTATTGTGTAGAATTTTTCGTCAAAGTTTTGTTTTACGTTGATTGCTTGGTTTTCGATTGATTCGAGAGAGAGGAGGTTTTGTGATGTTTGCCAGCCTGAGATGTTGTCGATTTTATTTAGGGCGATGATGAATGGTGTTTTGTTTGCTTTGAGGATTTGGAGGACTTCGGCTGTTTGGGGTTTTATTCCGTCGTTAATGTCGATTACTAGGATTGCGATGTCGGCTAGTGCGCCACCCCGTTTTCGTAGATTTGTGAATGCTGCGTGTCCGGGTGTGTCGATGAAGAGGAGCCCTGGTATTTCTAGAGGGATTTTGAATTTGTCGAGAGTTGTTTTGGCTCGTTGTTGGATTGTTTCTCTTGGGAGGGCTGTGAAGGAGATTTTTTGAGTGATGCCTCCGGCCTCGGTTTTTTGGATAGAGGTGCCCCTAATTTTGTCTAATATGGATGTTTTTCCGTGGTCGACGTGACCTGCGATTGTTATGATTGGTTGTCTTATTTTTGCCATGGATAATGAAGCGATGAAGGATTTTTAAATGTTGATGACTTGGATAAATTATGAATTATACGATTGCGAATTTGGAGGAGGGTTATGAATTGGAACTGGGGCGAGTTGTTTCGGAGATTAAAAAATCTGAAGCGAAAACTGTTTTGTTGCAGTTGCCTGACGGATTGAAGCCGTGGGGGCCAGCGATTAGTGATTATTTGAAAGGGGAAACGGATGCGAGGATTAGTATTTGGCTTGGTGCTTGTTTCGGGGCGTGTGATTTGCCTGAGAGTGATGCTGATTTGGTGATTCAATTCGGACATGCGCCTTGGGAATAAAATGAAGTATATTGTTTTGTCGGATCTATGAAAGATAGAGAGATATTTACAAATATTCTTTAACTATTTTACTTAGTATTATATGGACAAAAGATAGTTTATCACCATTTTTCTTTTCTTAAATTTATTAGGTAGCCAATCTGATTGGCGATTATCGTTAGAGTTAGACTTATGATTAGAACTCCCAGAAACTCAGATAATTTTAAAATAAAAATTGGCGAGACAAATAATAATGCTCCAATAATATAATCTAATTGATCAAATATTTTCCATGATTCAGACGATTTTTTACCAATTCTTCTTTTGACAAAGCTTTCCGCGAGATCTCCCAATAGTGCTCCTGATCCGAAGAGGGCTCCAAGTAACATAAAATTTACTTCCGAATAATTAATTAAGCTTATTTTTTCAAAAAAATCTATTTTGATTAAGATGTGAGATTGTAAAAATACTATAAAAATGGCTGATAAAATACCAACCACAAAGCCTCTGATAGTTTTTGTTTTGCCAAATAATGGTTTTTTATAAAATGTTTTTCCAAAATCAATTGGAATTGCTAAGAATTTCATGCGGTTTTTAAAAATGATGGGTGCCATGTTTGCAAAATATGCAGGTAGCATGAAATAAACAATTGTTATAAAAAATAATGTGATACTCATTTTGTTTTGGGTTGTGGTATTTTGAAATCTATCTTGCTGGAAGAATATGGTAAAAATGTCATTAGCATAACTTTAAGTCTAAAAAGTAGATTATGATTCTTTAGACAGTTTTTGAATAGTCTAAATTCTTTTACCAAGGCTACACATAAAGTTTTTCCGAAATTTGATTCTTTGCCAACAACAGTTGATTTACCGTTTTTTAGCTCTGAAAGAAAATCATGTACATTGCAGCCCTTTGTTTTTGTCAAAGATAGACCAATCTCAAACATAAGATGCGCGTCACTTCCACCAACCATTCCCAAATTTTTGTTTTTAGCTTGTTTAAATGCTTTTAAGTTAGCTTTTCTTCTGACGCAGCTGTTTAATACTTCTATTAAATCGAAATTTTGCCAATAATTTTTTTTATTTTTAATGGCTCTTAATCCAACGAATGCTTTTACATAAGGATGTGGGGCACTAACTAAGCATTCATAATGATTTCTTTTTTCGAGTATATCAGAAAAACTTAGTTTTATTCTTTCAAATGGATCCTTTGTTTTATTGGGAGAAATTACTTCCTTATAGAATTTTTTTAATTCCTTAGTATTATAAAAATAGAAAACAATATGAGTTCCTTCGGCACAGTGGACTTCAATCCCGGGAATAACTAAAACATTCAGTTTTTTTGCGTATTTATATGCTTCAACGGCACCATCTATTTCGTTATGGTCTGTTACTGCAACGCCGATATTCAATTTCTTTGCATGCTCAATAATTTTCTTTGCGGGCATGCAGCAATCTGATGAATATTCGGTGTGAACATGCATATCAACATAATTATAAACGGAATTTTTTATTGGAAAAATATTCTTTTCAAATTTTATTTTTTGCATATAATAACTCCCATTCTTTAATGATATAGTGAATTGCTGTTGAAATACTTAATGCTATTGTAAAAATGATAAAAAATAGTTGCCATTGTTCAAGAACTATGAAAATGATTGCGATTAATTGGAAAGTTGTTGTGAGTTTGCCTAAAAATGTAACGGGTATAGCCTTTATTATATCGATTTTTTTACCTTGTAAATAAAGAAAAATTCTGCCCAACAAAACAACAATCTCTCGTGAAAACATCAAAATTGCCAGGTAAATTGCCAGGTTATAATTTATCACTAATCCAATGAATACTGATGATATTAATATTTTGTCGGCGATTGAATCTAAAAAAATTCCGACCCTTGTAATTTGATTAAATTTTCGGGCAAAATATCCATCAAGAGCGTCAGTTAATCCTGCTATTCCTAGCAGGACGAAGAAGGTTAATTTTGAATAGTTTAGTAAGGAGAAAAGAATGATGGGAGCTAAAATAATTCTTAATGTTGATAATGCATTAGGGATGTTTATATTTTTGGATTTATCTGATATGGATGTTTTTCCGTGGTCGACGTGACCTGCGATTGTTATGATTGGTTGGCGGATGGGTTTAGGGGTTACCATAGAAAGAAGAAATCTTTAAGGTTTGAAAGTCTTGTTTGTTCCCTTTTCCATCTACATTTTTTGAATATGATAACCTAATTGATTTTTTATTCTTTAAATATTTATTTGTAATTGTCTTATCTTTAAAACAAGAAATCAAAAAAGTTTTTATATCGAAATCTTATACCTTTTAGGGTCAAAAGGGAATGGAAATATTTATAAATCTCTTTTTCTTTTTTAAATTATGGAAGAAGGTGTGATAAAAAATAGCGAAGCTGTTTTTGGAGTTTTAATTTTCGGAATTATTCTAGTTATGTCTTTTGTTTTTGCCGCTCATGTGATTGCCCTTTCCCCGTTTTCAGTAGATGAAGATGTTAGTTCGCTTTATAATATAAGTGTGCAAAATACCGATACGGTTACAACGGCAAATATAACTCAAGTTAATATTACCTTTCCTTTCTCGTTTTCTTTTTCGGCGGATTCAAATGGAACCGATGCAGGAACTCATACATTTACAAATACTACTACGGTTTTGAGTTGGGATAACGACGGCTTAGTTATGAATGGGACGACACAATATTTTTGGTTTAATGCTACTGCGTTCACTCCTGGAAGTTATAACCTAACCATTGTTACGACTAATTCCACAGGGCCGGAAACAACAAATATTTCCGTGACGATTAACGATACAACCGATCCCTCCTCAATAGAATTTGTTTCTCCAACAGAAAGCGATAATTCAAATCTTTCTCAATCTAATATAGCAATAAATATCACTGCAACAGACAATGGAGTTATTGACACAATTATTGCAAGATTATTTAATTCAACAAAGGACCAAATTAATTCAAGCACTTCTGCAACTTCTCCGTTATTTATTAATTTCACAGGACTTGATGATGGGGTTTATTATTTTAATGCTACTGTAAATGATACTTATGGAAATAGTAATTCTACTTCAACTAGGACGATAACTTTAGACAGTTCTAACCCTGTTATCACTTTAATTGAACCAGCGGACTCAACTTCTTCAACAACAAGTGCTTATAATTTTACTTTTAATGTTACGGATGACCAGACTATCTCGAATTGTAGCTTAATTCTTAATGGCTCAATCATTAATACATTAACAAGTGTGAATAATAGTGGTGGGACAAATGGGATGTATAATTCTTCTCTAAGTGTTGCGACGCATACATGGAGTATAAATTGTACTGATTTTGCTGGAAATGTAGGCAACAGCTCAACAAGAACTTTAATTGTAAGTGCAGTTACCACAGTTCCTTCGAGCTCTGGAGGAAGTGGTGGATACCCTACCTATAGACCAAATGAAGAAGAATTAAAAGAAGGGTATCGAAAAACTATGTATAAAAATTGGAAAATTTCGTTCAAATTAGGAGATGATTTCCATGTGTTTAAAGTTGAAAATGTGACTGAAGCAACTGCAAAGATTAGTATTTCTTCTGAGACTCAAGAAGCTACACTTTTAATCGGAGAAGAAAAGAAATTTGATATTTCTGGAAATGATTATTATGATGTTTTAGTTAAATTAAATTCAATAGACTTTACTAATAAATATTATCCAAAAGCAGACTTTACGATAAAAACAATTAGTGAAAAGATTCCAGTAGGGGAAGAAATGATTGAGGAAGCTCCCATGGAGGAGAGAGAAGAACCAGAGTTAAAGGAAGAAGAAGAGAAGAAAGATTTAACATGGTTGTGGATTGTTATAGCTATTGTAATTGTTTTTATTTTATCTGGTATTCGTTATAAGAAATTTAAAAAATAGTTCTCAATAGCTCCATATCGCCCAATTTATTTATTGTCCGCTGTGTCGTTGTAAATTATAAAATATTGTAGCGGTTATCAGGTTTCGAAGTTTATTATCTTGGATTTTTTCGGATATTTCTTCGGCGAATTCTTGTGTGATTTCTTTTTTTTCTAATTCAATTTCTAAAGATTGATTCATTCTCCTTAATCTAAATTCTTACTCAACAGCCAAGTATTCTTCAAGTTTCTTGCTATTTTCAACAATTTGCTTTTTAGTTAATTTCTGTAATTCTTGATCATATGTTTTTTCCATATTAGTTTATGAAATAAAATTATTTAAAAACTTTCCATACCATTATATAATTATATATATTTATCCTACGCAATTTACTACTCGGTTAGTCTTTTTAGAGTTACAACAAGATAAAAAGATTTATAAAGTAAAAATAGCGTTTGATATTATAAAGTAGTATTAAAAATTGGAAGGAGGTATAAATAAAAATGGAAGACAGAGAAGGGTTTAAGGGTTTAATCGGGAAAACGATACGGGATATTGAAGTAGTTGATTATGATTGGTTAGGGGAGGGGAGCAGAGTAGACGAACTTTATAGAATTACTTGTAATGACGGAGAGGTTCTTCATTTTGTATGTGATGGAGGGGATTGTTCTCATTATGGTTCAATTTCTCCAGCTGAACTTGATAGTGATGGAAAAATAACCGGACAATATAGTGAAGATCTTGGTATATATCGTGGAGAGTTTAAATCTTTAAAAAAATAAATCAAAACTACATATTTGGAGAAACAAAATGTCTAAAGCAAAACAAAAACTTCAGGAGAAGGTAGGGGGATTGTATGATAAAATTGGAAGTGAGTTTTATTTATGCAGGGATGATTTTGAAGTAAATGGTGAGAAATATAATTCTGCTTTGTTGTTCGGGACTTTGACTGAATTAAACAGGGGGAATATGCTTTTATTTGGAGAGTATGGTGGGGGTAAAACAACTTCTGCAGAGTATCTTCAGTCTGTATTTAATGGATTGCCATTGGATTTGGTGAAGAGAGTTGCAATTAGAGGGAATCCTCAGGAAACTAAGGAGAGTATTATTGGTAATCCTGATTATGGCGCAATGAACACTGGAGATAGAACTTGGGCGCAGAATCCAATGTGGACACATTGGTCAATGATTGGCCCTAAAATTATAGATGAATTTAATAGAATACCTGAACCAAATCAAGCAATTGTATTAAACATCGCAGATAGAGGGGATATAGATTATATGAGAGGACATATTTCACATGGGAAATTTCCATTCTTTGCAACTTGTAACTATGCTGATAGGGGAAATAATGGATTAATCCCGCCGATTTTAGATAGATTTGATGTTGCAGTTGAATCAAGATTTCCTGGTGTTGCCAATGCATTGCATATTGCTCAAGATTATCATAATGATAAAGATAAAATTTTAAGTGACCCTAAATTAACCAGAAAAGCTTTAGGAGTTCTTAATTCTGGAAAACCTCAATTAGAGGTTCAAAAAGAATTAGAAGCAATAGTTCAGGAGCATGAAACTGGTTTAATATCTAAGGATTTCCCTGTTTTAAGTAGGGAAGATAAAGAAAGAATTGAACAGGAAGTAAGGGCAGTTTCTTTGGATAATGATGCTGAACAGTATTTTGCATTTTTAGTTGCAGAAATGAATATCTCTTCAAAATATGGTCAGAAAAGAAGTATTGATCCTGCAACAACTGAAAATGGCTTATATTTACAATCATCTTTTGTCGGCTCAGGAAGCAGAAGGGAAGAAAAATCTCTTGTTAGATATGCTAAATCTTTAGCATGGCTTCAAAATCAAGACGAAGTTAATTTAGATCACGTTACTCAAGTAGCGCCCTATGTTTTATGGCATAGAATTAAATGGACTCCTGAAGCGCAAAATGTCTTTAAGGATAATGATAGAAATGATCCTTTAGATTTACACATAACTAAAGAACTTTTAGGAGATGGAACTGATGAAATGCTTGGAGTGAAAGGAAGATTCGGAGAAAGTCAGGAAAATTATCAAAGGGTTATTGATTTAGCTGGGCATGGTAAAATGGATGAAGCATTGAAGGAAGCAACGGATTGTTTAGCTGGTGGCAAGGGGCATCCTATTTTTCAAGATGCAGTAAATGATTTGAAAGGAGAATAAAATGCCTAATCCAAGATTTATGGAGTTTGCGAAAAGACAGATGAATAGTGAGTGTCCTGTTGTAGAACCAAGAGAAACAAAGTATTCCAATTCAGAATTAACGCAAATTTTAGAAAGAGATGAAAACGGAAAACCAAAATTGAATTTAACTTCACTTGAGGGGACAGGGGTTCGTGTGCCAACGCAAGAAGAATATGACACATTAATGCAGGTTTATGAATGTGGGGGTTGGGATTGGAATCATGGAAAGTTATCGACGTCTTTTAATTGTTGGAATAAATATGAAGAAGAAACTTGTGTAAGGGCAGAAGAAAGATTTGTGTATGCTAACAATGAATTTTACATTGAAAGAAATCAGAAGATTCTATCTACTTCTGAATTTTATGATATTCAAAAGATTAATTTAGAGATGATTAAAGAAATAAATCAATGGTTTGATGGAAATGGTAAATAAAAGATTTATGGAACTTGTGAGGAGACAGATGAATAGTGAGTGTCCTATTGTAAAACCAAGAGAAACAAACTATTCCAATTCAGAATTAACGCAAATTTTAGAAAGAGATGAAAACGGAAAACCAAAATTGGATTTAACTTCACTTGAGGGGACAGGGGTTCGTGTGCCAACGCAAGAAGAATATGACATATTAATGCAGGTTTATGAGTTAGGGGATTGGAAACGGTCTAGTGGGAATTTGTCGACCCATCATAATTATTGGAATGAGCATAAAGAAGAAACTTGTGTAAGGGCAGAAGGAGAATATGCATATGGTAGAAAAGATTTTTTTATTTCAAGAGGTCGGAATATAATCTCAACTCAAAAATTTTATGAAATACAAAAAAGAACTCTAGAAGATATTAAAGAAAGAAATAAATGGTTTGAGAAAGTGAAACTCAACAGGAGGAGTAAAGGATAAAATTCAAAATGACAGATAAAAATTTAAAACAAACAATGGGAAAGGAATGGCAGAAAGTTAGAAAAAATTTTCATTATCCTCAGTTGCCACAGCCAAGATTAACTGATGATGTTTTTGGAGGAAGCATTAATATGGAAAGTCTTGAAATTAAAATTAATGAACCCCTTATTAGAAGTTTTGAAGAGTATGACATATCTCCTGAAGAATCTTTGCATGAGGTCTTAACTCATGAATTAACTCATTTTATGAAATATCCTGGAAGTGTTTTAAATATTTTAAGATTACAAAAAGCAGGGCAGGGAATTGCAGATGGCAAAACCATCAGCAGACTAAGAACTGATTATACTGAGGCGCAAACACGTTTGGACATAATGGTTGGGGAAAAACCAAATCTCGGTTCTTTTAAAATGGCGCGAGCTTGTATCTCTCAAGGCGCAGAACCGTCTCCATCTGGAAAAATTATGTGGGGATTATATCAAGAAATTTCAGGACAGGATTTGGGGATAGAATATGAGAAAAAAAGTTTAGAGGATAAATTAGAGGGAGTTTCAGGGGCAAGACTTAGTGACGAAGAAAGTGATTTGATTGATAGATTAAAGGACATTGATTATTTAAATAAGGATGAGGAAATAATTAATTTTAGAGAATTTGCTCAGGTTTTGAAAGACTATCAACCGCCGCAAAATCAAAATAAGAAAAATGAGGAAGGTCAAGATGGAGAAGGAAAGGGTCAGGGGCAAGAACAGGGAAGTGGACAAGGTAATGGATTAGATGGATTTTCTGATAATCAGATAAGAGAAGGATTAAAACGATTTGCTCAGGAATGTTCAAGTCCTCGAGAATATGAAGGGATAGTTAAACAAGTTTTAAATGAAGGAAAAAACCCGGGACAACCATCACGGGCAATGGGAAAACGAGTAGGTTTTGGTAAAGGTATAACTCAACTTGCGGATAATTTTTACACTGCTTTAGCCGAAAAATATGCGATTCCAATCAGAAAAAAATCAATGCACAAGAACGGAAGTTTATATCCTTACAGTCATACTTCCTTTGAGATTGGCGATTCAATTACAGAAGTTGATGCTTTTAGTACTCCAGGAATATTGCCGGGAATTACCAAGAAATGGGTAAAGAAAGAGGGAGAGGTTTATGGAGATAATGAAGCAGTTCCTGATAGTTTTTTAATTATTGATAATTCACCGAGCATGTTTATGCTAGCGCGTAAGGTAATAGCTCCATCAAAAAGAATTTATCAACATATTGTTGGAGCAACCGCAACTTCAAATGCCTATTTGTTAAATGGCTCAAGAGTTGCTGTTTATAGTTTTGGAAGCAATGATCATTTGACTAATCCGACAAAAAATAGGGAAATAGTTCATAGAGAATTAAGAAGATATTCAAGTGATGGTGGAACAACATTTAATTCAGGATTTTTGGAAAGTGTTTTAAAAAAAAGTGAGAGAGAATATGATATTAGTGTTATTTCGGATATGGAGATAGGCAATTTAGATGGTTTTATTGATAGTGTTTTAGGAATTCCTCAAACACATAGAGTTCACTTATTATATACAGAAAACAATAATCATGTTAATCAATTAAGAGAATCTTTTGGCAATAGAGAAAATGTTGCTATTTTGCCTTTAACTTGTGAAAGAGATATTCAAAAAATTACAATGGGGGAACTGAAAAAATCGGTTAAATAAAATGGTAAATAAAAGATTTATGGAACTTGTGAAAAGGCAAATGAATAAAGAATGCCCTACCATAAAACCAAGAGACCTCAAGCTTCCAAGGTCAGGATTAACACAAATTTTGGAAAGAGATGAAAACGGAAAACCAAAATTGGATTTAACTCCACTTGAGGGGACAGGGGTTCGTGTGCCAACGCAAGAAGAATATGACATATTAATGCAGGTTTATGAATGTGGGGGTTGGAAATGGTCTGGTGGGAATTTGTCGACCCATTATAATTATTGGAATGAGCATAAAGAAGAAACTTGTGTAAGGGCAGAAGAAAGACTTGTGTATGCTAACAATGAATTTTACATTAAAGAAAATCTAAAGGTTTTATCTACTTCTGAATTTTATGATATTCAAAAGATTAATTTAGAGATGATTAAAGAAATAAATCAATGGTTTGATGGAAATGGTAAATAAAAGATTTATGGAACTTGTGAGGAGACAGATGAATAAAGAATGTCCGATTATAAAGCCAAGAAGTCAAAATCCTCCAAGCTCAAAATTAACACAAATTTTAGAAAGAGATGAAAACGGAAAACCAAAATTGAATTTAACTTCACTTAGGAGGACAGTAGTTCAGGTGCCAACACAAAAAGAATACTGGGATGTGATGAGAGTTTATGAATGTGGGGGTTGGAAATGGAGTAGAGGAGACTTGCCAACAGAAGAAGGGAATCGTTGGTATCAATATAAAAAAGAAACTTGTGTAGGAGCGGGAATTGAATTTTTGTATAAAAAAGAAAAACGATTTGGGTATGATTGTAATGAGTTTTACATTGGAGAGAATCAGAAGGTTCTATCTATTTCTGAATTCTATGACAAACAAACTATAACTCCTGGAATGCTCAAAGAAATAAATCGATGGTTTGATGAAAATGGTAAATAAAAGATTTATGGAACTTGTGAAAAGACAAATGAACAAGGAATGTCCTATTATAAAACCAAGAGACCCCAAGCCTCCAAAGTTAGGATTAACACAAATTTTGGAGAGAGATGAAAACGGAAAACCAAAATTGGATTTAACTCCACTTGAGGGGACAGCGGTTCATGTGCCAACGCAAGAAGAATGTGATGAATTAATGCAGGTTTATGAGTTGGGGGATTGGAAATGGTGTGGTGGAGACTTGCCGACTTCTTTGAATCATTGGTATAAAGAAGAAACTTGTGTAGATGCAGGAATCGGATTTTTGAATAAAAAAGAAAAACAATTTGGGTATGGTGACAATGAATTTTACATTAAAGAAAATCTGAAGGTTTTATCTACTTCTGAATTTTATGATATAGAAAAAATCAATTTAGAGATGAGGAAAGAAATAAATAAATATTTTGAAAGTAAAAATTTATAATAATCATTTTTTCTAAATTTATGAGAGAATAATGAGAATATATAAAAACTTATTATTTTTATTTATTTTATGAGAACAATTCACGATTTAGAAAAAAATTATAATTTAGAATTAAACGAGATAGTTAGAACAATAAAAGAATCAAACCCAAAAAAAGTTTTAATTCAGGTTCCAGATGGCTTAAAGCCTTATGCAACCTGCATAGTTGGTTATTTAGAAGAAAAGACAAATGCGAATTTTGTTATATGGCCTGGTGCTTGTTTTGGGGCATGTGATTTGCCTGAGAGTGATGCCGATTTAGTAATTCAATTTGGACATGCGCCATGGGAGTAGGGGTTGGGGATTAGAAGTTAGTGGTCAGGGGTCAGAAGTCAAAAATTAGAAGTTAGAGATTAGAAGTCAGAAGTCAGGAGTCAGAAGTTGAGTGTAAGATTAGTTCTTAATGGAGGCGAAGTTTTTATAAAGACTTTTTTGTTGGTTAATTGGAATGGGAAATAAACAAAATATATATTTTTGGATTTTAGTTGGTCTTTTGATTTTTGCGGTTGGATATATTGTTGTTGATAGGTATTTTGAGATTAAGTCTGCCCGGGAGTTAAGTGTTTTTCAGGAGGGAGTTGATTATGGGTATAAGAGTGCGGTGCTTCAGATAATTCAAGAAGTATCCAGTAGTTGTGAATCGGTGTCGGTATTTGTGGATAATCAGACGGTGAATATAATTGATGTGGAGTGTTTGCAGAAGGTTTCTCAGGCTGATTGAGGGTGGTAGAATTATGCAGTTATTTTGGTTTATATGGGGTTTTTACCTTGATGTCGATTTATAAAACTTTTGGATTATTTATTTGTTTATTTATAATTTAATTTTTGTTTTGTTATTGATTGTTTTGACTTATCTTGTTTATCGAGGGACATCAATGGACAAAATGCAAAATTGGACAGTTTCAAATAGAAAATATATGAAATTTGTTTTTGACTTGTTTTTTATCGGTTTTGTAACCTATATTTTTATAAGGCCGATTGGTTTTGTTCAGGTATGGGGTTAATTGACTGGCTGAAGGGTGAGAAAGTTTTGTATTATCCGGGATGTTTAACGAAAGGGGTTATGAAGGAACAGTTTGAGAATTATAAAGAGATTTTTAATCGGTTTGGGGTTGATTTTGTTTTGTTGTCAGATAAGGAAGTTTGTTGCGGACTGCCTGTTTTGAATGCGGGATATAAAAAGGATGTGCGGAAATTGGCGAAGAAAAATTTGAAGATTTTTAAGGAGAATGGGATTGATAGGATTGTGACGAATTGTCCGGCGTGTTTACATATGTTTAATGAGGTTTATCCGAAGTTGGTTAGGGATTGGAATATTCCAGTTGAGCATGCTAGTGTTGTGATTTTGAGGGCTTTGAGTAAAAAAAGAATTAGGTGGGAAGGGAGAGAGGAAGATAGGGAGATAGTTGCTTATCATGATTCTTGTTATTTGGGTCGGTATAGCGGTGTTTATGATGAGCCGAGGGAGGTTGTTGAGATTTTGGGAGGAAGGATTATTGAGTCGAGGTTTAGCAGAGAGAATGCGCTTTGTTGCGGGGGAGGAGGTGGTGTTCGGGCGAATTTTGAGAAGTTGGCGAAGAGGATTGCGAGTGAGAGAGTGAAAAGTTTTGATAAGGATGTTAAGAAGATTATTTCTCCTTGTGGGCTTTGTTACGCTAATTTAAAGTCGGCGAGTGAGAAGTCAGTTGAGTTTTCGAGTTTTGTTTTGGGTAAATTGAGGGGATTGAAGAGATGAGGAAGAATTTGTTAAAAAGTTATGAGAGTGATGCGTCGAGGTTGAAGGGGAAGGCTCTGGATGTTTTTTGTCCTAGGAATGTAGATGAAGTTCGGGATGTTGTTTTGAAGAATGATAGAGTTGTGATTCGTGGCGCTGGGACTGGGCTGGCTGGAGGGGCGGTGCCACAGGGGGAGGTTGTTTTGGATTTGTCGAGGCTGACTGGAGTTTCAAATTTTGATGAGGGGAGGAAAACTATTGAGGTTGAGGCGGGTGTTGTTTTGGACGATTTGCAGGATTATTTGAGGGGAAGTGATTTGGAATTTCCGGTTAAGCCGTCGAGTCATGCAGTTGCAACGATTGGTGGGATGATTGCTACGGATGCCGTTGGAAGTCGAGGTGTTAAGTATGGGAGGACTTCAACTTGGGTTAAGTGGGTTGAGGTTATGGATTCCATGGGGGGGTTGGAGAAGAAGGGGGTTACGGAGATGAGTGATTATGCTGGGATGGAAGGGATTACGGGTGTAATTGTTCGGGCTTGTTTGAAGTTGAGTGGGATTAAGGAGAGGAGTGCGAGTGTGATAAGGCTGGGGGATTTAGATGAAGTTGTTAATTTGGTTCGGAGGTTGAAGCAGAGGAGGGATGTTTCAATGATTGAGTTTTTGGATCGGGCTGTTTCGAAGGGTGTTGGTTTTGGAGATGGGTATCATTTGATTGTTGAGTATGAAAGTGACGATGGGAGCTTGAAGGGTGAGGATTATGAGAAGGTAATGGGGATAAGGGATGGGATTTATCCGTTTCTTGCTGGGAAAGGGTATATTAGGATTGAGGATCCGAAGATTATGATTGATAGATTTCCTAAGTTGATGAGTTGGTTGGAGAGTAAGGGTGTGCCGACTTTTGGGCATATTGGGGTTGGGATTTTGCATCCGTGTTTTAATGTGGAGCAAGAGAAGTCTATTCCGGAGATGATGAAGTTAGTTAAGAGGCTTGGGGGGCAGGTTTCGGGAGAGCATGGAATTGGGATTTTGAAGAGGGGTTTTGTGGAGGTAAATGATCAGAAGATTTTGTGGAATGTAAAAAAGAGGACTGATCCGATGGGGAAGTTTAATGTCGGGAAGGTGATATGATGAGAAACTTTGTTTCTCAGTTGGTAGTCGGTAATTCGAAAAACTTTGTTTTTCCGGTAGTCGGTAGTGGTGAATGTTGCACTGTTCGTTCGTGTTTGGAGATATGTTAAAGAGTTAAAGGAAGAATTATAAGGAAAGGTTTAAATATATTGGATGATTGTGTTAAATATTACCTCCCTGGTATGACGTAAGGAATGCCAGGCTTTACCTTTTTTTATAATTATGAATAGTAGAAAGCGTGCGATAGTTTTTGTTGATGGGAATAATTGGTATCATAATGTAAAGTCTCTTGTGAAAAAGCCGCGGGGGATTGATTTTGGGAAGTTGAGTGTTTTGATTTGTGATAGGTTTGGTTTGAGTTTGGTTGAGGTTCGGTATTATAATTCGGTGCCGGATATTGATTTGGGTGAGGAGAATTATTATAAGCATATGGTTTTTTTGGCGGGGTTGAAACGGAAGGGTGTGGTTGTGAATACGCGGAAGTTAAAGGTGATTCGAAGTGGAGGGAAGAAGTTGAGGGTTGAGAAGGGGGTTGATGTGCAGATTGCGTCGGATATGATTGATTATAGTTTGGTGAAGGATTTTTGTGATGTTTGTATTTTGATTAGTGGGGATGCTGATTTTTTGCCGGCGATGAATGTGATTAAGAGGAAGGGGTGTGAGGTCATTACGACTTGTGTTGGGAAAGGGTATTCGCGGGATTTGAGGTCGGGGGATTTTAGGTATGTTGTTTTGAAGAGAGGGGATTTAGATAGGTGTTGGGGGGGAAGATAGGGGATGGTAGTAGGTAGTGTAGTCGGCAGTGGGGACATTGTTGCGCTCTTCGTTCGCGCTTATGATGTGGGTTGTGGGGATTTTTGTTATAGGATTTGGGCGTGAGTGGACGGAATGTGGTTTTCTTCGCTTGCTACAGAAAACACGCTACAGCGTTCACATTCCTTGTTTGGTAAGGTCTAGTTGTGTTTTGGATTGAGGAAGATTTGAATATGGTTGAGGATATAAAATTTTAAGAAGGTTGGATTGTTTTGATTGTGATGAAGAAAATTAGTAATACGGATAGGATTGAGGCTGGGAATTTGATGGAGGAGGCGAGTGAGATTTTTGATTCGTGTGTGCAGTGTGGGCTTTGTAAGGGACGATGTGGGGTTTTTCGGGTTTTGAGAGAGGAAGGGTTTTCGGCACGTGGGAAGGGAGCTTTGTTGAGTGGGAAGATTATGGATAAAATTTTGTTTGAGTGCAATTTGTGTCGGGCTTGTGAGGAGAGTTGTCCGTTGGGGGTGAAGGTTTGTGAGGCGGTTTTGAAGGGGAGGGAGGCGATGGTTTTGCTTGGGAGAGGTTTGAAGGAGAATGAGAAGATGATTGGGAATGTGAGGAAGACGGGGAGTCCGTTTGGGGCAAAAAGTTCGACAGGGGAAGAGAAACTTTTTTGCTGTTGATTTTCCATTCTTAGCGACTTATATTTCGTTGGACGAACCTTCGTGTATGTCAATACGCCACGGAACCGTCCGCCTTATCTAAGTCTGCTAAGAATTGAAAATTGGGTGGATGGGAGGGGATGTTTTAGGAATTTTTCTCGTGGTTGGCAATCGATTGGGAGCTCTTTGATTTTCATGGGAGAACAAGAGGGTTGGGAGTTATAAAATTAGTTGTTTTGTTTTTGTGCGACTAATACATCCATTGAGCTTATGAGCCGAATTGATTTTTTGTCTAAATCATTAGAATTCCAACAGTCATTATGACCATAAGCTCTCAGGAAAACGTTTTCTGGTCCATCATAACAAAATCCTAAATTTCTAAGTTCTTTCATATGTGTTTTTCTTTTTATAACTGTATTATATGTTTCTTCGGAGGAACGCAAAATACGAAATTCGTTTTGTTTAAATATATCTTCAAGGTGATTTGTGAGATATTTACCTAACCTTAATAATTTATCTTGTTTTTCAATTGAAGCCATTGTTATTAACCAATCTTCTGTTCCATAAAATCCCGGAAAATAATTCCTTTTTTCTTTATGAAAACCACAAAGAAAATCCGGCGAAATTCCTCTGTCTTGACGCTTTTTCGCCTCTGTCAATAACAGGGGTGCTTCTGCTGGTAGTAAATCCTGTAAATGGATAAATATTCCGCCCGGTACGAGGCATCTTTTAACTTCATTTATAGTTTTTTGATAACCCCATATTGAATCCCAAGAAGAAAGTCCGCAAATAACATCTACAGAAGAATCTCCTAAAGGCATATTATACATATCCCCCTCTTTAATTTTAGCCTTTTTATTATAACGATTTGTGAATTTTTTATTATGTTCGACAAATTCAGGATTAATATCAAATTGTTTCCAGTTTTTTTTAAATTGTTTTGGTAATAAAAAATTGTATAAAGTGCCAAAAGCACCTGACCCAAATTCCGCACAAGATGCATTTTTTTCTACAAATTCATTAAAAGTTTTTTCAACTATTTTTCTTAAGCCTTCTATCGCCCAAATTCTTTGTTCAACAAAACCTTTTTGAGATTCAACTGTAAAATTTTGCATGTTATCCGTTTCTAATTCAATTATTTCTTTATCATCTATATTCATATCTTCGAAAGATTTTGAGCCATCTAAGCTCTCTATTTCTTTAATAGAATAAATTCTTTTATAATGTTCATACTGCTTTAGGTAGGTTTCTTCTAATCCCATGGTGTTTATGTTAATTTTCTCAGAATTAGGCTCCGAGGTACCACCACCTCTAATTTTGGAACTATTATTAATTATTTAAACATTTCCCTAACAATGTGCAAACCAGAACTCTAATTTTTCTTTTTCTTTTTTGTGGAGTCTGGCGAAGCCGAATCTTTCGAATTGGATGATGTCGCCGATTTTTAATTTTTCGAGTTCGTATTCACCGAGACCTTTTTTTATTTCTCCGTCAGGCATAATGATTTCCACGTGGATGTTTTTCAAGGTTGCTGGGAGCCAATGAAGGAATTTGACTTTTTTGTTGCTTGGTTCTTCTGAGATAAAGGAGAAGTCGCGTGGATTTAGTCCCATTTTGTTTGATTTGAATGTTAGGAGGTGCATGAGGCGGTATTCTTGGTTGTCTAGGAGGCTGAAGTCATTTCCGGAGATTAGGAATTCTTGTGTTGTTTCGTATTTTCTGAATCCTTTTGTTCCGTCGGGGTGGATTGGGAGTTTTGCGTTTAGGTGAGGGCATCCGGAGATTGTGATTTTTTGTGGGTTTTCTACGAAGAAATATCTGTGGACGTTTTCGAGGAGTTTTTTGTTTGCGATGTAGAGATTCTCGATTGGTGTTGTGATGGAGGCTTTTTTGATTCCGAGGTTTAATATGAATTGACGGATTGCTTCGGGTTTGATTCCTCTGTCACGGAGAGATTGGAGTGACCATGTTCTGGGATCGTTCCATCCTTTGTATTCGCCGGATTTGATTTTTTGGGTTCCTTTTGATTTTGATATTTTTATGCCTTTGATTGCTAGGTGTCCATTGTAGATTGATTCGGGATTTTTCCAGTTGAATATTTCTCGGATGAAGTCTTGGACGCGGGTTGACATTTGGTGATCGATTCCTCTGAGGATGTGGGTTGAGCCGAATATGTGGTCGTCGATTCCCCATGAGAATTCCATTGATGGATAGACTCTGAATTTGTTTTTTGTTCTTGGATGAGGGAGGTCGGAGATTTTGAACATGACTCGATCTCGGAAGGCTGGGTCGGGATCTTGCATTGAGGTTTTGAGCCTGACTGTCATTGAGCCCATTGGGGCGGTAAACATTTCTTTCCATCTAGCGAGTTGTTTTTCTGGTGGAAGTTCTCGGCAAGAGCATTCTATTCCTTTTGCTTTTAGTTCTTGCATTTCTTTTTGGTCGCAATGGCAGACGTAGAGGTATCCCTTTTTTAGGAGTTCTTCTGCGTATTTGTAATATTTTGTGGTTCGGTTTGATTTGTAGAGAATTTTTTTGTCGTAGTTTATGCCGAGCCAGTCGAGTCCTTCTTTGATTAGGTCGTAAGATTGGGGTTCAATTTGTTTGTTGGCGGATCCGATTGTGTCGTCGAAGACTAGGAGTAGTTTGCCGTTGTATGTTTTTGTATATTTGTCGTTTAGGATTGCGGTTCTGGCGTTTCCGATGTGTAGAGATCCCGAGGGGAAGGGTGCTAGTCGCATTATGACTTTTCCTTTTTTTGCGTTTGGAAGTTCTTTTAGTCCGGTTCTTATTTTTCGTTTGGAAGTTTGATTTTTTATTTTTTTGAATTCCTTTTGTTGTTGTTCGGAAGAAAGAGAGTTTACTTTTTTTAGGGTTTCTTGGATTTTTGGGATGATGTTTTTAATTTGGGATTTTTCTAATCCTTCTGCGAAGAGACCGGCTAGGACTGCACCCTGATTTGCTTTGCCATCGTATTTGATTGCGTTTTCGAGAGCATAAGCTTTTATCACTTCTTTAGTTATTTCTGTCATGTTATATATAGGGGAGAACGGGTTTTAAATGTTGTTGGTTGGAATTAATTTTTGACGAATTAATTTGAATGACGAGGTTTTCCAGCAAATTTGTTTAAAGTGTTATATATTCTTCCCCTATTATATCTTTGCAACATAGTACAATAACCATTTGTCAATAATCCAATTCCGCTTATAATTGCTACACCATAATTATTCTCCCCTAAGCTTTCAATAAGTTTGTGTCCAAAATATATCGTGAATGGAGCATGAATTGTCTCGTTAATTCTTGTTCCTATTTCAAATTTCTTTAAAGATGATAAATCCCTTTTCCTCCCAATGAAATAATTTGATGGCTCTTCGCCATCGCCCCCCCTTTTTCTTAATTTACCGAGAGTTCCCATTGCCAATTTTTTAAATTGTCTAACCCCAAGAATTTCATATAATTTTCCACTTCTTTCAAATGATTTTGGTGCAAAATACCAATCAGCAGATGTTTCAACAAAACTTTTTTCATTAGTTTTATAGTTTATCTTGTTTTCTAAGTTTGAAATATCCTCAATTATGGATAATTCTTTTGTTTTCATAGCATATAATATAAATTTACTATTTATAAATCTTTTGGACATTTTACCCTTTATTAGTTACAACAACTTATACTTAATAAAATTTTTGTATAGTTTTGTTATTTAATTATATTACTTTTTTTGCTTATTGATTAAAATTAATCACCAGCCCATAACTCCAACAGATGTATCAGATGACCGGCTGACGTCAAGTTTTTTTTCCAGAAGTTCAATTCGATTTTCTAATTTGTAAATTTTATTATCCAGCTCTGTTACCTTTTCATCTACTTCTCTTTTATTGTAGCCGTCAGGAGAGTCGCTAAAGCTCGTTGTTGGTTGTTCATTATTGGTTGTTGGTTCTGTGTTTGTGAAGCCGAAGAAGTCGGAATTTGAGGAAGGAGATTCGGAATTCGGTATTTGGGATTTGGAAGGTTTGTTGAATTCTATGAAGCCGTCATTGTTTGTTGGGATATTGATTTCTTTTCTTGGTATTCGGACTACGCCTCTTTTTTGGAGTTCTCGGAGATTAATCATTTCTTTTTTCTTTTTTGAAAATATCATAGGATTGAGAAGAAGTTTGGGTATTAAAATATTTGGGAGTTGAAAGGTTTATATATTTATGATTCTGTGGTTGGATATGGCGAAGGATTTGAGGTGGGCAATTGGTGAGGTGATGAAGAAGTCTAAGAATAGTTTGGGTGCGATGGGGATGAAGGACGATGCTAAGATTTCGTCGCATGTTTTGAGTTTTGATTCGCAGCAGAATCAGTTGGAGCCGATTTATTATTGGATTTTGGATTTTGCGGCGCAGATTGGTTGGGGTGGGGTAGAGAAGACGATTGATAATTTTATGGCGTCGCCTGGGTCTGGGCAGTTTAGTGAGATGA
>JAGLWM010000014.1 GCA_023133415.1 Candidatus Pacearchaeota archaeon | reverse complement strand
AAAATAAATGTTCAATCAAATCTCAAAACCGACGAAGAGACCGTTGAAAAGAAAATAATATTAGATTTTATCCTAGATGTTGATAAACATTCATTAGATTGGTTCAATATAAATCCAACTGAATTCTCCCCGGAAATCATCCTTTTGGATAATCCAAATTCAACAAAAAATGAAGAAATTTCATTAAACTGGGAAATGAGTGGAAGCACTTCCAAATGGGAAGAATTAATCGGAGAAACTTACGAAACAAATATTAAATTAATTAATGGAAGCGAGCCAACTGGAGAAATCCTAAAAGAATTAACCGCAAATTTTACCGTCGATGAAAATGGGGAAACCAAAATTAGTTTCAACTACGATTTCACCTACGGAGAATATCTAGTTATCCTCGATTTAGATTCGAACGACCAAATAGCCGAATTATATTCCTCAGGAGACGACGCCGAAGAAGACAATTACAATACTTATTCAGTGCCCTTCCTCGTAACTCATTGCTACCACCACGAAGACGGATATATGCACCGAATTAATTTTTTCGGAGAAGACGTCATCGACAAAGAAAACAAATGCGAATGCCCTCGTGAATTCATAACAATCCCTAACGAGGGTTATTGCGCAGATCCATACTCAGAAATTTGTTCAACGTTCAACTTGCACCCGATATGCAACGATTGGAAAGAAACCAAACCAGGAATGTGCGGATGGAAAGCTGAAATTTCACCCGCAACAACCCCAGGATACTGCCTCCCCTGCGACAACATCTCGAACACATGCAGCGGATACAACAACAAAGAAACATGTGAGATAGACCCCTGCTACAAAGCGCTCCTATACGATTGCATGGTTTTCAATTGCGACACAACCCAAGAATACGGATGTACTTGGGATAACATATTTAATCAATGTAAATTTAAAAGCATCATAGGTGGCAACAGTTGTACCTATTCTGGAAATATAATACAAGAATGCAACGGAACAAACACCAAAATGATTGTCGACTATTCAAGTGATGATATAGGTTGCGATAGCTCAACAAGAGAAATTATGTGCGGACAAGACGGAATAATATTAAACTTCTTCTCAAGAATTAGCCTAATTTTTGCAATTTTAATAATAGCTCTTTTCTATATTGTCAAAAATAAAAAATAAAATCAGGCCCCTCTCGAAGATAACTGTGTCGAATATCTCTAAAATAATCTCATTAAAAATCTAATAAAGGAACTAGCTCCTTACTGAAAAAGACAACATATAAAAACAAAATAAACTCAAATCAATAAAGGTGAAGATGGAAAAACAAATTCAAAACTACGACAACACCCCAGTTGCAAATCAAACATCTGGTTTTAACAAATCAAAATTTATTTGGATAATAATTTTAATAATAATTTTTACAGGATTAATAACAACTTTTTACTTTATTTTCACAAATGACACTGGAAAATTAATTGAAAGAGGCAAAGAACCACAAAAAACTACCCAAGACATTGCAAAATTAGAAAAATGCTTAGAGATGAGAGAGTTTGATTTAAATTGTAACCTCCTTTTTTCAAATCCAGACATAGAAGAAAAGTGTGAAAAACTAACAAAATTAAAAGATGAATGCTTTTACAAAATAGCAATAATGAATTTTAATCAAGAATATTGTGAAAAAATAACCGATGAAAATTTAAAACAAGATTGTGAAATGGACTCTTTTGTAGGAGACGAAGAATTCCATGAATAAAAAATTAATTTTGATTCTATCTTGCCTCCTAATCCTTAATTCTCTCTTTTTAGTTGACGCAGCCGTAGATATAAAAATGAAAGTCCGGTACTGTGAATTTGCAGTTTCAAATACTAATGTTGCCCAATGGAAATACCAAAGCGACTCAGGAACTGATGAATCAGAAGTATTCAAACCATGGGATGAAGCAACCCAAGAAGGAATTTTTCTCCTATCTGAAAACAAAAATACTATTTTAGGAGAACCCTCTTCATACGAATTTACAAGATACACTCCAGAAGAAAACTGGTTTAATGAATTTAAGTCAGATGGAACAAAGTCAGATATTCCAATAATTAATGTTGGCGTCGGAAAAGATAAATGGATTTACACAAGATGCAAGTTTATAACTGGAGATTACAGAATTTTTCTTTATGACTATGGTTACTGCGATCTAGGTTACTTAACAAACGATTTTAATTTGACAAGCGAAATAATTCCATCAGATACCTCTTCTTCAGGAACGCCTCACACCTCGATTTATGGCAATTACTTAACTCATGTTCATCCCTCACCAAGATGGTTAAATAATCTTAATCCTGGAGAATCAGGACTCTTTCCACATACCGAACCTTACATAATTTATAAAACTCAAAATTTAGCACAAAGACCAACTTCCTTAGTCTATTTTAGTATGGGTTGGTTAGTCCGAGAGCTGGGAAGAACCTCAACAGTTAGTTCCCCACAACCGAATAAAATTCTTTACATAAATAATTCCAATTCAGATTATGCCCCAGAGAATTATCTAACGGTTAGTGCATTATGGGGAGATATGATAAAAAAAGATGAAAACACCGGAGAAACCACTACAGGTTCAGGCAGTCACCTCAAACTAATCCCAGAACACAACTATAGCACAACTTCTTTTTTCAAAAATAATCATGGTGTTCCATTAATTATAGATTTTCACAAACGGATTTCCCAAAATAGTTGGCCTCGAAGCAGGGGTGTAGGCAAAGGAGACATAGCCATTTTCCCCTCTCAACCAACACAAAAAGAAACAATTACATTCCAGCCGGGAGAAACAAAATCCATTACCAATAATTATGTAATTCCTGCAGGATATGCCATAGTTAACGCTTATTCATATATGCATATAAAAAATTCAAATTCTCCCACGGGAGGATGGATCTATGGGTGGCCACCTTTAGGCTCAGAAGCCTACCCTTATCTCTCCTTCAGAACAATTGACCCAAGAATTGAAATGACAAAAGTTGATGGAAAATATAAGCCCATTTTTAATATAACTCTAGACTTATATGGTGAGGCATACGCACGAAACCTTCCAATCGCTCAGGACGATTATGAATTAGAAGGTCGAATTTATAAAAACTCAATCAACGACGAAAATTTAGAATTTCAACAAACTTATCCCCTTCCTTCAAATTTACCAAAAGGAGATACCTCTTTTAATCTGCAAATTCCAGTAGACCCATCATGGGGAGAAGGAAAATATTATATAAAAATTTTATCTAAAATGAAAAAAGCGATAGAGCCTCATCCTGAATTTAAAGATAAATATATCTCAATGTATTATGGAAACCCCTATTTCAAAGCCGGAGACATCGCCTATCCCTACGACAATAAATTAAAATTTGGTTCAGATAGTAAAATAGACAGCGAAAAAATAGTTATTTTTAACCCAAGTTTTTATGAAAATGATATTGAATTGAATATTGAAAGCTGGAGTGACGAAAATAATTTTATATTAAGTTGGGACAGAGAAACCTTTTCAAAAAACCCCTCAACAACAATTCATTTGTATCCCCTACAATCAAAAGAAATAAATTTCTGGGTCAATGCCACCTACACCCCCTGGATATCTAGTTCACTAAAAGAAAGCCTAAAAATAAATATTCAATCAAATCTCAAAACAGACGACGAAACTATTGTAAAAAAAATAATATTAGATTTTATTTTAGATGTCGATAAAGATGCTTTAAATTGGTTCAACATAAATCCAGTTAAATTCGCCCCGGAAATTATCCTTCTAGACAGTGTAAATTCAACAAAAAATGAAGAGATTACACTAAACTGGAATATAGAAGGCAGTGATTCTAAATGGGAAGAATTGGCTGAAAAACCCTATGAAGTAAAAATTAAATTAATTAATGGAAGTGAGCCGACCGGAGAAGTCCTAAAAGAAACGATTGCGACTTTTGGCATTAGTGAAGACGAAACAACTGAACTTACTTTTGACTACGATTTCAATTACGGAGAATATTTAGTTATCCTCGATTTAGATTCGAACGATCAAATAGCTGAAAAATATTCTTCAGGAGATGACGCCGAAGAAGATAATTACAATATCTATTCAATACCCTTCCTCATAACTTATTGTTACTACCATGAAGACGGCTATATGCATCGAATTAATTTCTTCGGAGAAGATGTTATCGATAAAGAAAACAAATGTACATGTTCCCACGAATTTGTAACTATTCCAAACGAAGGATATTGCGCAGATCCATATTCAGAAATTTGTTTAACATTTAATTCATATCCTATTTGTAACAATTGGATTCAAAGCAAACCAGGATTATGTGGATGGGAAGCTGAAATTTCACTCTCGACAACCCCAGGATACTGCCTCCCCTGCAACAACATCTCAAACACATGCAGCGGATACAACAACAAAGAAAGCTGTGAAACAGACCCCTGTTACAAGGCATTCCTATATGATTGCACGGCTTTTAAATGCGACACAAGCCAAGAATACAGATGTATCTGGGACGGCACACTTAATCAATGTCAATTTAAAAGCACCATCAATGGCAACAGTTGCACCTATTTTGGAAATATAATACAAGAATGCAACGGAACAAATAATAAAATGATTGTCGACTATACAAGTGATGATATAGGTTGCGATAGCTCGACAAGAGAAGTTATATGCGGACAGGGTGCAATAATATTAAACTTTTTCTCAAAAATAAGCCTAATAACGGCAATCCTAATCGTCACCCTATTCTATATATTCAAAAAAAACCCAAACCCTCACAAGAGGGCAAAATAAAAATAAAAAATAAGTTTAGTTTAAGTTTAGTAATAACTAGTTTCTACTTCTTCAATTGGCTTTTCTTTCTTAGTTAAAAGAAGAACCAAAACAGCCAAGAGCACAACAAAGATAATCACAAGGATTACTGTCAAAGCAACAACAGAAGTCGAGACAGATGTCCCCACAACATTAGCGCCAAAAACAGTTCGCTTGCCATCAACATCTACAGAAAAAGTATAAGTTCCAACTCCAGCATCACTCGCAGCGCTAACCACGATAGAAACAGTTTCACTCGCATCTGAACCAACACTAACAACAGAAGGCACCGACACGGTCAAAACATCTCCAGAAATACTATCCAAGTTAAAAACCTTAACGCTATCCGCAGAGTTAACAATAATCAAATCGTAAGTTATCGTCTCCCCAGCATTCAAATTTTGATTCTTTACAGCAGCCAAAATCATAGTAGAATCGGAATCTCCAACACTAATCAATTCTGTAACAACACTCTCAGCATCATTATTGTAAACTTTAACTTCCATCTCATGAACACCGCTCACAGCGTTCGACGGGATATTCAAGTATACCGTTCGAGACAAAGAATCTTCCTCATCTTCACAGTCATCATTACAACATTCCGTGGGAACCAAATCCCCGACATAACCTCGAGTAGAAACACCCAAAGCAGGAATCGAAACAACAACATACGCGTCATCCATTCTATTGTATCCAGTATTCTTCACAACAACAGAAACAGGAAAAACGTCATCTTGCTGAACCTTAGAAGAGTAATCAACAGACAAAATCTCGAAAGTATAAGAACTCCTCTGCATACTAATATGGTACTCAGCCTCACTCCGATCATCCTTCGAAACAACCTCTACATAAAGAGTATATTCCTCAGACAAATCGTCAGCATCAGAAGGTAATCTTAAAGACAAAAGCTTCGTGTAGGTATTACCGCTCTCAATATCAAATCTATCAGTATAGACAGATACATCGTCCCGGTGACCTTCCATGTAAACCTTTACCTTAACATCAGTCGCATTAGCAACAGCATCAAACGTAACCCTTACAGGAACAACGCCATTAACATCGCCAACCATAGTATTAGAGCCTAACGCAACACCATTAAAATCAGTATCAATATCAGTAGCCAATCCAGCCGAAGCAAAAGTAGCAACCAACAAAGTCAGAACCGCAATAAAAGGAATCAAAAGCACATTTCTTTTCATATTTTTCATTTTGAATTTAGTTAATATTCTAACTTCCAAAACCTATTTAAACCTTATGATTGTTGTAATTCCAAAGAGACGAAAAGACTTAAAAAGTATACTATGGTATACATTGTATCGTAAAAATGAGTAATAAAAAAATAAAAAAGTCGGAAGGAAAAATCACAACGATAAAACTCTTAGAGGAAACAAAGCTCCGTCTTGAAAAACTCCGGGAATATAAAAGAGAGTCTTATGATGATATTTTACGAAAAATTTTGTATGTTCTAAATATTGCGCGAGACGACCCAGACAAAGCAAGACGAATTCTGGAAAGAGTTTCTGACCTCAGGCAAAGAATGCTTGAAGAGAAAAAACAACAGAAAGAAGATTTAGAAAAAGAAAATCAATTGGAGTAATCTATTATAAATGAAAAAATTAAATCTTGGACTTTTGGGTATATATGAAGAAGTAAAACGAGATTTTTCCAAAGAAGATTTGACCTGCCTGACTACAAAAACTTTAGAAATGCATCCACTTGGAAAAATTCTAAAAATATCCGGCATTGAAATAAAAAAAATAAGTCCTGCTCAGGATTACTCACAGGAAGAAGAAAGAGCAGAATCCTTTAGAAAAAGATATGACTCTGACATAGTTGCCATTATTAAAAATGAAGTCTGGCTTCATCATGACAAAAAAACCGGACTAATATATTCTGATATTAACCCCATCAACTTATCACATGAAATAGGTCACAGACTGGGATTAAGTCATCCCAAATTTGATTGTGGGCAATTCTGTGACAGATATTATGCCGAAAAAAAATGTAAATTTTCCAGAGAAATCATGGGTTGTGCCGGAGCCCTCGGAGAAACAACTGGATTTTCTAATTCAGATGCAGAAATTTTAAAAAATTATGTACAAAATGAGAATAAACTCGGGATATAATTTTACAACAATAATATTAATTAATCACAGCCCACCCCAAATCCTCAACCCAACAACCGCATCCCCAACCGGATCCGGCGACTCACAAATCAAAACCACATCCTTATCTAACCTCCTCAGCCAACCCAAAATGCTCTCCCACTCCTCAATCTCAACAAGCAAATGCCTTTTCTCTCCCTTCTCTCCATACTCAATCCCAGAAAAATGCAAATGCCACTTCTTTCGCGGAAATGCTTTCTCAATCCTTTCAAACTCATACCGACCATACCGAGCCAACACATGCGCAACATCAACACAAAATCCACACCCCGTATCCCCAACCAAACCAGCAACTTCACTCAAAGATCCAAAAACATTTTTCTTCCCCATCACCTCCGGGCATAACTCAACATCCCACCCCTCCTTCTTAATATATCCTATCATCTCGATAATCCCCTCTTTAATCCTCACAGCAGCCTCATCGCTCTTCATCCCAGAATAAAAGCCCGGATGAAAAACAACTCGCTTCGCCCCAAGCCACGACGCAACCTCGCAACATTTCAAAATCCTTTTTTTCGACGCCTCAATCTTCTTCTCATCCTTCGAATTCAAATTCACAAAATAGGGAGCATGAATCGACAAGCGAATCCCAAGCTCCTTCGCCTTTTTCCCAATTTCCCTCGCATCCTCCTTTTTTTTAATATACGGCCCATAAGTAAATGAAATCTCACAAGCCCGAAGCCCCAATTCATGAAATATCTCCAAATTTTTCACAGCATCCTTCACCGAACCCAAACCACCCGGTCCAAACTTAATCACACTCATACAAAACAAAAGACCTCTCACAATTTAAACCTATCCGAAAAAACAATCAGAAAAAAACATCTTCTTCAAAACTTATAGATTCACCGCCAACCCGCGCTCCACAAAGCGCAACAAACCCACTACCGACTATCACCCAACTCCGGAATATCCACCATCTCCAAATTCAATCTCCCCAAATTCTGAACCAGATAAGTATGCAACTTCCTAATAACCAAATCCTGCAAACCCTCCTTCAACATCCCATGACAATTCCCAATATCCCTTTCCGGATCCATAACAATTCCCAATGGCAACATACAAGTCATTTTCTGCCCCTCCAGCTTCATAGAATCAGCATTATTCAAATCCCCCTGCAACAATACAACATCAACCTCACATCTCCCATTTTCCTCCCCTCTAATCGTATACTCAAAAATCATACCATCTCCATAAATAAACTTCGCCCTATCACAATTCTTCAACGCCTCATCAAAACATGCCTTATCTTTACAATCTTCATACATAAAAATCCAAAACCAAACCGCAAAAACAATCAAAACAACCAATACAAAAAAAAACACTCCTTTCCAATTAGAATGCTTCACCCTATTCTTTTTCATAAATTATAAAATAAAACAGTCTATATAAAACTACTTAAAATAAAAAAATAAAAAAATCAATTTTAGTTAAGAAATTTCGAAGCATAGAAAAATTCGTGGCACACAATGATACACAAGAATTTTTCTACCAAGAAATTACTAAATAAAATCGATTTTATAAGGAAATCAATTGAATATCAGTCTTCTCAGGAATCTTTCCAAACGTCTTCGCCGCAACAGCTTTTGACTGAAGTCTTTCGGCAGCCTGAATAACAGATCCAGCAGCAGCCGAAACAACTAACACAAACGCATCCTTCGTGTTAATCGAACCTAGCCTCAGAACTGAAACATTCTTCACGACTTCCAAATCCTCATTGACAACCAAGACATTCTTGCCTTTAATCTCCGAAGATAACTCTCTCAACTTCGAAATATCGTCATTAGTTAGCTCTCTTCGAGAAATCTCCCCGACAACTTCCGTCTTAACAGCAGGGCGAAAACTTCTTCCCGCAGACTTCTTCAAAAAAACATTCGCCGGAACCTTCTTTCTCAATGCTTGCAAAAGCTCCTTGCCAGTCAATTCTTCAACTTCCTTGCCATCAGGCGCACTCGCGATATAAACAATTTTCGCATTATCATAAACATTTTGCGCAATCAACTTACCGCCCCTGTCACCATCAACAAACAAGGTCAATTCCTTTGTCTCGCTAAGAGTCGTGATAGTCTTCGAAAACCGAGTCCCCTGCATACCAATAACATTCTTGATTCCATGCTTCAACATATTCACAACATCAGCTCGACCCTCACATACAATAAGCTCTTTCTCGTCATCAATACTCGGACCAGCAGCTAAACCTTCAGGACCATATTCAACAACCTTCGAAATACGAACAGACTCACGGAGCTCATTCTCTATCTCTGTAGAATCCATTCCTTCATTCGAGATGTTAGATAAAAGGGCCTTCGCTCTCTCCATAATATAATCTCTCTTTGAGCCACGAACATCCGAAATCTCTCGAATCTCAATCTTAGCATCCGTCGGACCAATTTTATCAATAGTCTCTAAAGAAGCCGCAATAATCGTAGTTTCAGTCTTATCAAGTGCAGTCGGAATAGTAATCTCTCCTGTCGTCTTACCACCCTCAGTATTCAACTCAACCTCAATACGACCAATCTTTCCTTCCTTCTGAAGTTCACGAAGTTCCATATCAGCCCCAAGCAAACCCTCGGTCTGCCCAAATAAAGCCCCAATAACATCAGGCTTTTGAAACGGACCATCCGCCATAAACTTCGCTACAATCTGATACTTTATCGACGTTGGACTAATTTTTGCCATATTCTTTTCTCCATTTAGTTATAAATTATTAGAAATACCTTTCTCTTTAACCACCCGTAAACATGAATGTGATAATAATGATAATCTATCAAGCTATCTCTAACAAGAAAAAAGAACATCTCTTATTTAAAAACTTTTGCCCCACCAAAAAACACAAAAATTTCAAGGGAATCCCACTTTAAATTCTTTTACCTTCTTCGACAAATAAAAAATTCCTCACAAATATTTATAAAGATTTTAATTCAACAAAATTCAAATAAAAAAGAGGGCAATAAATGGAACTCAAAAAACAAGACAACATTGATGAAGAAGAATTCGACGATGAAGAAGAGCTTGAAGATGAGGACTAGCCCAAAACTAAAATGTCAAAATCAGAAAATCTAAATGATGAATATGACGAAGAGAACTTTGGCGAAAGAGTACTAGACCTCGAAGAAGATATTTAGCTAATTTTTTATTTTTTTTATTTTTTTTTCTAAAAATTTCTCCCTCAACCCAACAACCGAGCCTCACGAAACATTCCCAAGGCCTTATATGCTACCCTTAACTTCTCAACAACCTCTTCCTTCTCAATGTCCTCCAACTTCATCTTAATCAACTTCTCATAAAACTTCACCGCACTCGCCCTCTTCCCTTTCTTCTCAAGCTCACGAGCAAAACTAAAATAAACATTCTTCCGCGCCAACTTAACCTTCTCTTTATCTGCACTACTCGCATTCCGAACCGCACAAACAAACATTTCATCGGCATCGCCAATCTTCCCAACCCTACAAAACATTTCAGCCGCCATCACATAAAAATCCATTCTATCTCTAAACATCGGCTCTATCCCGGCCAAATTCCCAAGCGCCCGCGCCGCCCGCTCAAACATCTTCCGCTCTTCATAAAGCCGCGCCAACTCACCCCAAATAAACCGCTTAATCTCAAAACTAAAACCAGTCTCCCTCAGAGCACTCTCCAAATATCCAATCTTATTTAGAACCGTATTCATCTCTAATAATTTTTTTTCTATTTCCTCAATCGTCTTTTCTCTAACCTGAATTGCCATAATTAAACTTGAACTCCCTTCTTTATAAAAACACACCCAACTAAACCAAACAAATAAAAAATCCCAAAAACCCGGAAAATTCCGGGCAAAAAAATAAAAAAATACCCAACGGCAAAGTTTAATTTATAACAACAAAGTTCGAAGCATAAAAAATTTTAACGCGTACAAAGGTACGCTAGAAATTTTTTACCAAGAAATTTACGCTAGAAATTACAACTTTTTGGCAACAAGAGACTTACAAACCCCAGCCGCAACCGTAACACCAGCATCTCGGATCGCAAACCTAGCCATATTCGGATTCTTATCAGCAGACTCCAAAACTAGATTGCCAACCGGCTTAATCTTAACAATAGCGACATCCCCATTCTTCAAAAAGTCTGGGTTCTCTTCAGCAACCTGTCCAGTAGCAGGGTCCAACTTAGCTTTCAATTCCACAAATTGACATGGAACCTGAGCTGTATGAACGTGGAAAACTGGTGTATAACCCTTAGCAATAACAGTTGGATGATTGATAATAGCAACTTGTGCTTCAAACTCTTCAACTATACATGCAGGTGCAGCAGCATCACAGATAACATCCCCTCGAGCCATGTCTTTCTTGCCAACACCTCTGATGTTGATACCAACATTGTCTCCAGCTTCAGCTTCTTTCAACTGCTCGTGATGAGCCTCAATACTTCGAACCTCACCCTCAATACCAGTTCCAGATCGACCTGGTAGAACAACGATCTTTTGACCGACCTTCATAATTCCAGTTTCAACCTTTCCTACAGGAACAGTACCAATACCAGTAATTTCATAAACATCCTGGATCGGCATACGCATTGGTAAATTTGTTGGTTTTTCAGGTGCAGGAAACTTATCAATCTGTTCCAAAACAGTTGGTCCCTTATACCATGACATCTTATCAGACTTATTCGCAATATTATCACCCATAAGAGCGCTACCTGCGATAAAAGGAGTTTCATCAGGCTTATAGCCTGCCTGTTTAATAACAGCCTTAACATCCTCAACAGTCTTCTTGTATTTCTCCTCAGAATAGTCAACAACATCCATTTTGTTAATTAAAACTGCTAGGTGGGAAACACCCATAGTTCTTAACAACCAGACGTGCTCCTTTGTTTGAGGCTGTACACTGTCTTCACATCCAACAACTAAAAAAGCCGCATCTGCCTGCGAAGCACCAGTAATCATGTTCTTAACAAAATCCTTGTGCCCCGGAGCGTCGATAATCGTAACTTCATAATTCTTAGTCACAAGCTTCTTATAAGACAAGTTAATAGTAACTCCTCTCTCTCGCTCTTCCTTCAAATTATCCATCACATAAGCGAACTCAAATCCAACTTTACCATGCTTTGCTGCTTCTTCCTTAAACTTCTTCATCTCTTGTTCAGAGACAGCGCCACCATCGAAGAAAACTCGCCCTACGCAAGTAGATTTCCCCTGATCAACGTGTCCAACGAAAACAACATTCAGTCCTGGTTTTTCTTTAGCCATATTATATATTTTTTAAATTTAGTTAATTTAATTATACCGAAGAGATTTTATTCCAACAACGATACAAATTATGATACTGAATTTGGTTTTTAAAGTTAGTGGTTAAGTAAAATCTGAATAAGCATAAATTTTATTTATTTTCATTACAAAAACTTAATGCCCAAATATAATTATTTGCATCTCCTGATCTTGTATAACCAACAGTATAAATTTTAGAAATCCGGCATGTTTCTGTTTTTGCTCCTCTTTCAATTATATAAGTTTCCTTTTCCTTTAAATTAACACCGAGTTCATCATAATACTCCTTATTGTGTATCTCCCCACCATAAGAAAAACTCCAACTAGTTTCACACTTACAATATCTATCTCCACAATAATCTAATATTTGTTTTGTTGGACACCCATCTACCATCTCACAATACACAAAGGCAGCACCAGGAACTAGCTCTTCACAATATACCGAATCAAAAATATGACATATTTCTTCACTACATTCTTGAGTAATGTTTTCAGTATAATTAATATTCTCGACTTGATCGGCATCTAATAATGTTTCTGATGGGATAAATAATTTTATAGCCATTATAACCATGGCAATTGCAATAACTATTAATATAAAGGTAATTGCTAAATTCTTATTACCTGCCATATCTTGTTCAAGAAAATAGTACTTAAAAAACTATCTGCTTGATATTAATTTGGTAATGTATAGTTTGCTAAATTCTATAAACAAATAAAAACTTATTTTTCATACGATTCTAATTCTTTTACACATATACCAGTAGGCCTCACAATTCCAATATAAATTATTGCTGAAACAATTACAATTACAGCCAAAAGTGCTAAAACATTATCTTTTGTTGAACTAAAAATATTTTCGTAAAGATTCATCATTATAATAACAAAAAATCCGGAAGTAATCCCAGAGATAATTCCAATGTTATACCTCTGTCTTGTTTCCAACTCCTTAAATTTATTCCCAGGCTGTAGTTTCTTTTTTGAAAATTTTAGATTTTTCACACACTCTAGCTTTCTCAAGTTTCCATTAGCATCTTTCTTTCCCACAAAATAATTACTAAATTACACTAAATAAACTTTGCCAATTGCGCTCCATTACACAAGTCCACAAAATAATCCATTCCGGGCAAAGCCGGTTATTGTAGCTTTGTATAAAAAATTCATTCCTTTATCTAAGCAGAAAATCAACACATCATTCTACTATTACTAAAAGTGTCATTGCCATAATAATTAATCCAAACAGATAAAGTAGGGAGGATGATATAACCCCCCCAAGCACCATTTATTCCTTGGAAGTTAATTGCATTATTAATAGAACTAAAGGAAAATATTTCAGAACTCATTTGAGAAACCACAACAGAAATAATCAAAATTGCTCTAAAACTTTCATTTTTCATCTTAACTAATATCATTATCTCTTTAAATAAATTTTGTCAAACCAATTTCAATTTATAGCAGTTTTAGACGAGGCGCAAGGTTGTGAAGTGTGCAAGCGCACATGAGCGTTCTTGCAACGAAGTATAAAACGCTAGAAATTGTAAATTAAAATTAGAAATTACTGATTCTCAGCTAATCCCTTACGCTGTCTAATCTGCCCGATAACCTTCCCCTGCATATCCGTCGGCAACTTCTTAAAACTCTGACTAACTAAACTCGAAACTCCCCTACCCTCGGTCGCACTCCTCAAATCACTCGTCCAACCAATCATCCCCGAAACTGGCAACTCGGCTCTAATCGTAACACCTGTCTCATCCTGCTGAACATCAACCAAAGTTCCTCTCTTCGTCGAAACAAGAGAAGTCACAGCACCCATAAAATCAATCGGCGCCTCAATCTGATGAACCTGAACCGGCTCGTAAATCACAGGAACAGCCTTGGCAAAAGCCTCCTTAATAGCATCACGAACAGCCGGATAAACCTGCGCAGGACCCCTATGAATCGCATCCTCGTGCAACTTCATATCAACAACCGAAACCTTCATCTTATGACAAGGCTCTCGAGCCAAAGGCCCAGCATCCATAACTTGCTCAAAAGCATCAGTCAACAACTCAATAACCTCACCAATCTGAACAATACCTTTCGTCCTATCCAAAAAAACCGACCCCTTGTAAATATTTCTATACTGCCCAGCCTCATCTCGACTAATTCCCAAGCTAACCAAAGTCTCATCCAAAGCCTTGTCTTTTTTCTTAATTCTACCCGACGGCAAAGTTCCATCCGCAATCGCTTCAATAACAGAATCCTCTAATGGCTCAACACTAATAAAAAAATCATTATGCTTATTCGGCGACCGACCAACAGCAACATCACTTACCTTAGCAACCGACTCACGATAAACAATAATCGGCGGCCCCATCTCAATCTCAAGCCCCTTCTCACTCTTAATTCTATTCTCAATAATCTCCAAATGCAGCTCTCCCATTCCACTCATCAAACTCTCCCCAGTCTCCTCATTAATCTCAATCTTCAAACTCGGATCCTCCTTACCTATTTGCCTCAAAATCTCAATCAACTTAGGCAAATCCGCAGTCCTCTTCGCACTAATCGATTTAGTAACAACCGGCTCAAATAAATGACTAATAGCCTCAAACGGTTCAATCGGATTCCTCGAAACAGTCTCCCCAACAACAACATCTTTCAAGCCAACAATCCCTACAATATTCCCAGCAACAACCTCATCAAGCTGAACTCGACTAGCTCCTTTGTAAATCGAAACCTGCTGAGCCCGAACTTTCTTCCCTGCAATATTCATATACAGCTCATCACCCTGCTTAATTTTACCGCCAAATAACCGACCACAAGCAACTTCGCCCGCATGCGGATCCACAACAATCTTAATCGGCACAAACGCAACCTCACCATCAATATTACAATTCATAAAATTCTTCCCAGCCTCACTTTCCAAGTCACCATGCCAAATCTTCGGAATCCTATATTTCTGAGCCGTCACAGGATTAGGATGATTATTAACAACCATGCCCAAAATAACCTCATGAATCGGAGCCTTCTTCGCCAAAGATTTATATTCCTCGCCACCAGCCTCATATGCCTCAATAATCTCCTTAAAACTAATCCCATGCTTTTGCATATAAGGAACACTCAATGCCCAATTATGAAACGCACTCCCAAATGCAACCGTCCCATCCGCAACACCAACCTGCCACTTTTCCTTATACTCCGGCTCCGCAATCTCCATAATTAATTTATTCACGCTATTAATAATGTCAACAAACCTCTTCTGCATCTCTTCCGGCGTCAACTTAACTTCACGAATCAAACGATCAACCTTATTAATAAACAAAATCGGACGAACTCTCTCTTTCAAAGCCTGCCTCAAAACAGTTTCAGTCTGCGGCATAATCCCCTCACTAGCACAAGACAAAACAATCGCACCATCAACAGCCCTCATAGCTCGAGTAACATCCCCGCCAAAATCAACATGCCCTGGAGTATCAATCAGATTAATCAAATAATCCTGACCCTCAACTGCATGAACCATAGAAACCGAAGCCGAATCAATCGTAATCCCCCTCTCTGCCTCATCATCATGAAAATCCAAAGTCCTTGCCTTCCCCGCCAACTCCTCACTCATCATTCCGGCACCAGCCAAAAGATTATCAGAAAACGTTGTCTTCCCATGATCAATATGAGCGCAAATCGCAATATTCCGAATATGCGTCGGATCCTTCTGTAATTCCTTAACTTTTTGAGTCATGTCAACTGCCATAACCAATCAATCGAAAATTCCTTTAAAAACTTTTGCCAAAAGTTTTTCCATAAAACATTTCAAATGTCGATATAATAAAAAGACTCTCTCTCGACGCTATTATTTCTTTTTCTTCTGAACATAAACTAAAAACCCAATAATAGCCAAAATAAAAAGAATCCCTCCGACCCAATTCGCACTCGACTTCTCAAAATTTAAAACAGCATGTCCCGTAATATTCTGCGACAAAAAAAACAAACTTAAAACAAAACTCCCAACAGCCAAAAATAACGAAGTCCTCCGCGTCACAATATCTTCATCACTTTCAACAACAACAACAGACTTCTCACCTTCCAAAACCTTCTTCTTTATCTCAACCATTAGAAACCTACCCCCAGAATTTTAATCACCATAAAAGCAACAAATAAGAATTACTTAAATATATTTTGCTAACAGCGTCATTAACAACCCACTAAACAATCTTGATTTCTAGCAGGAAAGTTCACAGCGTAAAAAATTTTAACGCGTACAAAAGTACGCTAGAAATTTTTTACCAAGAAATTTTCGCTAGAAATCAAGATTTAGAAATCAAAATTAACGAGCTGCATCCGCCTGTTTTTCTGCATCCACTCTCTTCCGAACCGCGTAACTCTCTCCCGAATTCTCAGCAGCCAGCATCAACTCCTTCGCCAAAGCCTCAACAATCGTCGCCTTCTTATTAAACGCCTTATCATAAGCCCCACTTACAAAATATCTCAAAACCAAATTCAACCTTCTCCTAGGCGAAACATCAACTGCCTGCGGATACTTAGAGCCACCCATAACAATCGTC
The DNA here is from genome assembly GCA_023133415.1 of Candidatus Pacearchaeota archaeon. Classification (GTDB taxonomy): domain Archaea; phylum Nanobdellota; class Nanobdellia; order Pacearchaeales; family GW2011-AR1; genus JAGVXH01. The sequence continues at coordinate 5,100 of JAGLWM010000014.1, read as the reverse complement.
GTAGTCTCATCTCGCGGCGCGCCATTTTCAATCGCCTTAACAAAAATCTTCAACGGATTCTCTCCCGTCTTCTCCTCAATAATCTTAAACGCATCAATCACAATCCCCGTACACCGAGTCTGCTTCCCCGTAATCCAACCCGTAATAATCCTATGCTTCTTCCCCCTTGATCCTGGAACCTGCAACAAATTAATCAACCTCTCAACAACATTCACCTTCGTTCGAGCCGGATCCCACTTAATCCTCCCATGCGATTTCAACATTAACTTAGCGTTCAAATTAATAACCCTCTTCAAACCAGGATCCTCAACCCTAACATCCGAAGCATCAAACAAACCAAAAATTTTCATTTCCATCATTGTTTAAAATTGGAAATCCTCATAAAATTTAATTGCTTTTTCCATTATCTTCTTTCCTGTAAAAATTGGATTACAAGAAAATTCTGCACCTTTAATTATTCCAATATTAGGATTAACAAAAGATATTCTTCCTTTATCACGCTCTTTATTCACTTCACAAACATAAGCAAAAACTCCGCCCATCTTAGAATACATTTGAGGTCTTTTATCGACATACTTAATTTCTAAAAATTTATCAAATCTTTCAAGAAATCTTTCAACCATTATCTCCGCCCCTCCAAATCAGAATTTTGATTAAGTATATAAATTGCAGTAAAAAGATCACTACCTTCTCTAATAAAATCATATTCAGTAAAATCTCTTCCATCTGGCGTACGATAAGCTGGATTGCCCATCAATATTCTAACTTCTGAATTTCCATAAACAGGAGTCCCACTAATCTGCCCCCCCCTTAAAGATCCCTCTGTAATCAATCCTACTCCATAATACTTAGAATCATTAATAATGTCTGCCAAAAATGTATTTACTTTTTTATCTCTCAATTCACACAATTTTTTTTCAAAAACAGACACATAATTTATTGCCATCATCTTCGCCCCTTCTCAATCTTGCCCATCCAAAGTCTCTCCAGAGGCTGATCGTTTACTTTAATAACCTGAAACCGAACACCAGACAAATCTCCCTTTGTCCTACCTTGCTTCCCACCAATCCTCTCAATTATAACCTCATCATGCTCATCCACAAACTTCTGCGCCAAATTCCCCGGGATAAACGCGGTCACCTCTTTCCCATTCTTAATCAACTGAACCCTGCAACACTTCCTCATAGCCGAATTAGGCTGCTTTGCTTCCTTCTGAATCTTCTTTACAACAATCCCCTTCGCCTGTGCCGCCCGACCAATAGGATCGAATTTCAAACTAATCCCAAGTCGCTTCTTCTTATCAGGCAACCTATTATCCCTAAACTTCTTCCGCGCTTTCTTCAATTTCCGTCCATTCATTAATCCCATCGTATAAATTAAGTGAAAATTTGGTTTATAAAACTTTTGCCAAAAGTTTTTCCGTGAAACATTTTTAATGTTACTCTATAAACATTACTTAATCTAAAATCACTTTAGACCTTTGGAATATTCCCACATAAAATCAAAATAAGATTTGTAAGCTTTTGCCGATGCCGGGTTTTCAATTATGATTGCTTCGGGCTCATCTGTCCAGATTATTATTGTCTCCATAGATGTTCGTAACTGCAGGGCTTTCAGAAATATTTGGAACATATCTATATTCAGAAGTTTTTTTATCCAATTCTGTTCTTCCTTTTCTTATTAAATTCTTTATACATATTTTTTGTTCTTTTTTCATCCTGTCAAATTGCAAAGCAAACTCATGTAGCAGATTCAATAGAGAACTTGGAATAGAAAAAAATTTTAGACAAAGATATACATTCTAACAAAAAAAGTAACTCTTTCTTTTTCTCAAAAAACCTACGCAATCCTAAACTTACTAATCCCAAAAAAATCCTTCAAAACATCCCCCAGCTCCTTTTCCCTCTGCCGATTCCTCCCAATCAAAGCCGCCTTACTCTGCCTCCCCGCATTAACCACAAGACTTCCTCCCTTCAACTCGACCCCATTGAACTCAACAGGCGCAACAACATCTTCAACAAACTTCTTAATCCCCTCAACATCATCAACCGCTGGCATCACAATAACCCTGATCTTCCTCCTCAACGTCTCACTCATCTTCTTAATATTACAAGCTCCCTTCCCAATCGCCGTCGACATCTTCATCTTCGGAACCGCAAAAATAATCTGGTTATTATACACAAAAACCTTCGTTGTAGCAACCTTCGTAGTCCGCGCAAACAAATTAATATACCTCATCAACTGCATATCAATAACACTAGCCATTTTTCAGACCCCCGAAAAATAGATAATGAAATATTTTTAATGTTACCCCTGCCATCTTACTTAATAGAAAAAACTTCGCACTCAAAATCAAGATTTAGTTCCTTAGTCAAATCAATCTTAGACTTCAAAACATCAAATTCGATTCCTGCCTTCTCCAACTTTTCAACCGTCTCATCTCGAGTATCTTTAGCAATAAAAACATTTCCAGCCTTCTTACCCAACTTCAAAGCCTGCCGAATCCCAAACAAAACCTTCCCCTCTTCAATTCCTTCCCTTAATTCCTTAACACTCATCTACCGCCTCCAATATTTTATTTATCACTTTTTCTTCTCCTTTTTCTTCTCTGCCAAACTTCCAGTTACCTTCACAAGCAACCCAGGCAATCCCGTACCAACAGGAACCGGTTGATTCAAAATAATATTCTCAATCACCGACTTCAACTCATCTTTCTTTCCAGTCTTCGTAGCCTGAACAAACTGTTTAACCGGAGTCTCAAAAGAAGCCCTCGCTAAAATCGAACTCTTGTCCCCGATAATACCCATACGAGTAATACCCTTAACAGCACCAGAAGCAGTCATCGTATCCGCAACCAACATCGCATGCTTCGAATCAATCGCCAATCCCTGCGAATTAATAACCTTGTTAATCTCATCAATAATCAACTGCCGCGCAGCCTCAACACCCAAAATCTTCACAGTCTCATGCAAATCATTACTAATAATCCTATTCACATCAACACCTTTCACACTCATTACATCCTTCAAATTCGAACCTGCAGTAAAAATAACAAAATCCTTCGCACGCTTCACAACCAAAACCTGAGAAATATTTTTAACACCAGTTAAAATAACTTCCTTAATCTTTTCCTTCGTCTTGTAGATTGTCCTATAATCTTCCTTTCCCATATCCAAAATCAAACCATCACTAAGTTTCTTCGCATCAAAACCTTTCTCGCCCAAAACCTCAATAACCTTATCAAGAGAAATATGCGCGCTCTTTAAAGCTCCAGCATCCACACCAATCTTAAGCTTCTTACTTCCAAAATCAATCGCAATATCCGAAATAATCTCCTTTAACTTAACCTCCTTAATCTTCTCCGCAATAATTCTCGCATCCTTCTCATTATTATGATTCTTATCCAAACAAACCTCCATCGCCGGAGTCTTTGGCATCTTCCTAGCATCCAAAATTTCAATAATACGTGGTAAACCAGTAGTAACCTGAACCTCCGCCACACCCGCAGCGTGAAACGTATTCAAAACCATCTGGGTCGACGATTCACCAAAACTCTGCGCAGTCACAATTCCAATCGCTTCCCCTGGCGAGACCTTCTTACCCAAATGTTTAGCCGAAATATCAACTCCATCCAATCCATAAATAAACTGAACAATATTACCAGAAGCATCTCGGACCGTCCCATCATAAGCCATAATCAAATCCTGCAACGCATTCGCCAATCTCCTATATAAATAACCAGACTTCGGCGTCCTCAAAGCAGTATCCATCAAACCATCTCTACCAGTCATTGAACCAAAGAAAAATTCCTGCGGTGTCATTCCACTCATAAAAGAACTATAAATAAATCCACCAGCCTTTGGACTCAAATCCCCCTTCTTAAAAAACGACAACGTTCTACCCGTATACCCAAAATCAACCCTTTTCCCATTCAATACCTGTTGCCCCACAGAACCAGCAATCTGCGAAATATTCAAAATACTACCCTTTGCTCCAGATGTAATCATTTTACTAGCTAAACTATCCTTCGAAAAACCGTCCTTAACCGTCTCACCCACATCAGTCCTGACTCCATTCAAAACCTGCAAAATCTTAGTCTCCCGCGTCTCCTCTACACTAAGACCAGGAATCAATTCCAAACTCTTATCATAATAATTCTCAATAATCTTCTCCGCCTTACCCTCTGCCAAATCAATAATCTTCCTGTTTTTATCCTTAACACTATTAGGAACATCCAAATCTTCCAAAGAAATCGAAAAACCAGTCCTCGACAAAAACACAGTCCCCAAGGCAAAAACCTTCCCAATCAATTCCATCGTTTCCTCCCGTCCAAGTTTCTCATCACTTGACTTAACCAAATCTCCTTTCCCACTCTTAAAACCCCTATAGGTCATATCAACAGTCGCAACTTCCTTAGGAACAACCCTACTCAAAATATCCGCACCCTTATTTTGCTTATTTAAACTAAAACTATGCGCACCAACCTGATACAACAACTGCGATGCATCCTCCTTGGAAATCTCACTTTCATTCAACATATAATTCCCAGACACAGCATCCTGGCTACAACCAAAGAAATTCATATTATTTTTAGGTGAAAATAAATTCGTATTAACATTCAATAAAACCTTGGCCTCCGCTCGAGCTTCCTCAGTCTGTGGCGAATGAATATTCATCTCGTCACCATCAAAATCCGCATTATAAGGACCACAAACCGCAGGGTGAATCCTAAACGTTTTACCCGGAATCACCTTAACAAAATGCGCCATCAAATTTGCCCTATGCAAAGACGGATGCCTATTAAATAAAACAACATCACCATCAACCAACTGTCTTTCAATACTATACCCAACTTCCAACTCTTCAATCAACTCATCCCGCAACTCATCGACAACCTTCTTCCTTTTGCCATCCGGTCTCAAAATATAATTCACCGCAGGATATTCAACTCTTGCAATCAATTCTTTCATCCTTTTCAAATTAATAGACGTCACTCTTTCTGCAACAGTCAAAATCTTTGCAACCTCAAACGGCACACCAACCTCATTCAACTTCAAACTAGGATCCGGTGAAATAACAGTACGAGCCGAATAATTCACC
>JAGLWM010000013.1 GCA_023133415.1 Candidatus Pacearchaeota archaeon | reverse complement strand
GGCTGGAGAGAAATTCAGGAAATTGATTCAAATACGGGGGCGAACAATTTGCGCGAATTTTTATCTGCGAAGCGATTATAAAAATTTTAGTGTAAATTGTGAGTAGAATCCTCCTTCCCTCATTTATGGTTTCAAAGAAACCATTTCTGAAAGAATGATTCCAAGGCTGGAGAGAAATTCAGGAAATTGGTTCAAATACGGGGGCGAACAATTTGCGCGAATTTTGTCTGAAAATTAATTCTACATTAACTCTTTCGCATACCTCTCAAACAAATCCTTATTAGCATCCATTCTAGACTGAATCCCGGACAATCCCATTTCTTTAGCTTTCCTATAATCTTCCCTATTAATATACTCTAAAGCAACCCTATACCACCTCTTCGACTCACTATCAATACTATCATACTTTTCATCAATCTCACCCAACTCACCCAGCTCCCCATTAATTAACCTAACAGTCTTATGCTCACTTTTCATCTCTCCTCTATAAACCGAACTAACAAGAGCCATCTTAACATAATTCGGATAAGAATCATACTTAGAAAACAGCCCCTTAGTTCTCTTTATGTAAACAACAATATCACGATCAAACAATTCTTCAATCTGAGAATCAGTAAGATCCCTTTTACTAGCAATAATATCGTCAAAACACGCCACATCGCAATCGAACAACTCTAAAAAAATATCTCTAGACTCAGATGTAAACTTATGTCCAATCCCAATATGTTTCTCTTCATTAATTTCATAAACAGTATTTTCCTTCCCTTCAGCCCCGGCAATATAATCCTTTATCTCTTCAACATCTTCCTCCTCCGCAACCCTTTCCTCATTATAACAACAACAACCCCCCTCAATCTCGCTATTATAAATCCCATCCGTCGCCAAACACTCCCTGCCCGTCATCTTACCAAACTTAGACCAAGACTCCTTTTGCTCATCACAAAACCTCTCGCAACCAATCTCCGCAACCCCTTCCTCAACATCTTCCTCCTCAATACCAATCACCGGCTCCCGACTCTCAATCACCGGCTCTCCAACTTCAACCCCCTTCCCAACCAACAACCGATAAACACTCGCCTTCAATGCCAACGCCTCCGCCCTATCCCCATTCGTCCCAGCCCCAGACTGACTTTCATTCCCAATCACTCTATCCAACTCCTCAACAATCCTCAGCCCCTTTTTAGTATACTCTGATTCCTGGTTCCTGATTCCTGACATCTGTTCAATATCCTCCCGAGCCTTCGACAACAACTTAGCAACTCCCTCCAAATCTAATCTCGTATTATTAATCAAACCCCTCCTCTCATCCAAAACGCTAATCGACGCACCATCAATAACTTCCAAAACCTCCAAATCATCCTTAACCGAATCAACATCCAACCAACATCTCAAATTCATATCCCCACAATATCCAACATCCTTCCACCTCGATCCCTTCCTCTGCCGAACCTCCTCGTCACTCTTGGATTCACAATACTTATCCTCACCACACTTAAAACCAGTCCCGCAATCTTTATCCTCAGCACAAACAACCCAATCACCCGTAGTTACACCAGCCTCAGGATTAATCGAAGCGCAAACCCGAACGATTCCCCTCATCGCAATCTCCGGACTTATAACCTCTTCTACCCCAGCCTGCAAATTCAATTGAGCCATAGAAAGTGCCGAAGGCGACCCCGAAATACATTCCCTCTCTGTCATAATCCCCTCCTCAAGTGCCTGCTCCTCAACATGTTTCTTACTTAAATAATCAAGTCCAAAACTACTCGTCACCTGCTTAAAACCACACTCCTCCTGCGCATTAATCACAACGCAAAGTTCCTTATAACCAGAAGGCGCCGTAAAATCAATTGACTCGTCGGCCGAACTCCCAGCTGCAATATAACCAGACTTAACCTGAACCTCAGGATTCGCGGCATAATAACTCGTCTGAGGAGGATTCTTCAAATAGACCTTATACTGCACACCCTGATCATTCCCCGCATAAATATGATAATAAACCTTATACTGCGAAGTACTAGGCACCGTTGCCTCTGTAAACAAATTCTCACTAAACTGTGCATAAAACTGACTAGGACTCTCAGGCTCCAACAAGCTCTCCAAAAAATTCGCAGAACCCGGAACACTCGTCCCAATAAACGCCTTACAAATCGAACTTCCGACCTCCTGTGTACTCCTAATATTAAACGCCCTAAAAGCATTCTGCGCATAAACATTCTTAAAATAACTAACACTGTTTTTCATCGAATTCCAAGATTGCTGAACCAATGCATACTCGCCCCCACCCCGAACCCTCGAACCAACAACCAAATAATCTATCATTCCCGGAATCAACTGATCCATCAAAGGAGAAAGCTGTCTCCAAAAAAACTCACACTTGTAAATCGAACTAATCTCATCACAAATCCCAACCAACTCACCACTCTCCAAACTATGCTGCAAACACTCCTTCTCCGATTTCAAAATGGAAAGATATGCATCTAACCCAGCATGGACCCCGCTCAAACAAATTGGAATTGCAATTCCCTCCTTCGCATTCGGCAAACAAAGAGCCAAGCTCCCAATAATCCCAGTCTGAATAACATCACTCACCGGAAACTTTCCCCCAAAATCACACCGCGACGGCGGACAAATCACTGGATCACAAACATTGAATATTAATTTACAGTTACTCGGACTCATAAAATCCTGACACTCAAAACCACCAACCTGACTCATCGGCGCCCCAACCTCAATCATCTCATCAAAAATATTAACACTCTTCTCACCATACTGTTGCGACGCCCGCCGAATCGCTTCCCGAGCCTTCCCATGCAAAGTACTAACCTCACTTGACTTCATCCCCGGACACGGAATAAAACTATCAACCTTCCCAACACTATTCACATCAAAACTCTGACATAAATCATCCCCAGTCCCACTCTGCATAAACTTATTCGAGCCAATATTACAAATCTTAAAATACCTAACATCAGCCGAAGCCGTATATCCCTGCGGAGAATCATCAATAAAAGTCCCACCCGAATTCGAAACCATCGCATACCACCCATCCCTCAAATCAAACGGCACAATCGCAGGCAACCCCTTATTCTCCCCCAACTCATAATAACTAACCCTCGCCTTTCCCTTTGACCACGGATTCGAACAATCTTTTGAATCATCTCTAGATAAAAACGCTATATTCCTCCTATCTAATACATTATCCTTAGTAACATCTTTCCACTGTTTTTCCTCCCTTTTCAAAACCTTCTCAATCCCCATCTTCCCACTCGTAGCCTCATCACCCAAAACAACCAAATAACTATAACCACCCAAAACCTCAACAGCATGAACTTTCGCTCCTGCATGCTCTCCATAAACCCCATAATCACTACCTTTTTTCCCAGACCACTGATAATAACGAGTATCCTTATCAGTCAAAAGCGCAACATCTCCAGCACCAATATTCGTAACATTCCATTTCCCTTTCAACCTCTCCGCCACAACCCTACTATCCTCCTTCGCCTTCACACTCAAAGCAACATTCCTCAAAACATCATCCATCTCCGCCCTCGTAACATTCTCAACAATTCCCTTTCCCCGCGCCTCCTGCCAAGTCAAAACCGCCCTAATCTTCGAGGTGCTATCAAGCTCAGAAACAGGAACATTCACAAATTTATCCCCAATCTTAACTTTAATCTCATCTTCACCAGTAAGCCCCCCTCCCTTCTTGACCTCCTCAATCAAATCCTTCTCATATTTCTCCATCTCAGGAATATGCTCTCCTCCAAAAATACCACCAGAATCCGCAGTATGCTTTTCCTGTACCTCCTCCATCTTAGCATTCGCCCCAGTCAAAACCGCAGTCATAGCAACAACATCCGCATCAATTTTCTTACTCAATCCATTATAACACTCCGTCCTAGACATCTCTCTATACCTCTCATCACTATCACAAATCCTCTTATATTCCCCCATTACCTTCGTCCTAGCAGCAGCCTTCCCACTAATCCCACTGGCCATATTACTAATCATCAAAACAGCCGACGTCGCGAAACAAGCACCCTTCAAACCCGTCACAACATTCCCAAGCCTCTCCACAATCCCCTCCCACTTCTCAATCGAAACATCCAAACTCCTAATCATCCGCTCTGCCCTCTCTGGACTAAGCTCAATCGCCCTCTTCTCAATACCAATCCTAAATGTAAAATCAGCCTCACTCCTCTCATGCTTAATATCAGGAATCAGACTAACATGCGCGACCTGATTCACTCTCACCTCATCCACATAAACTCTTATACCATCAAATACCTCGCTATCCCCTTCGTTAATTGTAGCAGACTTAGACTTTACATCCTTCTTCTTACTATTAAAATAAACCTTAACCTTCCCAGGCAAAATCTCCCTAATCTCAATCTGTCTATCATCCTCCAAATCAACCCCATTCCCCTCATTTTTAAACTCATCTTTCCCCTTCTCGCTCAAATTAGCATACGGAATCGTCCCAACCCTCAAATCAACCCTCTTCTCCCCTTCGGCAACCGCTTTAAAATCCACAACACTAATCGACTTAAACTCATCCCCAACATAAATACTAACAAAACTCTCCGAATAATCCGTCCCCTCCAACTTCGCCCTCATATCCCGAATATAATCCGCAGTCTTTGCCAAAGGATACCTCTTCAAAAACAAATCCATCAGCTCCTTCTGTGTCACAAACTTACCCAATTCCCCCGCCAAAACAATCTCCTCGTAAAGCGCCTCCTCAGCCCAAGTCCCACTTATCTCCTTCTCCTCACTTCCATAAACCGCAACCAGCTCATCCCTGACAACCTCAACCGACTTATCAAAATATACATCCTTAGTTTCAGCCTCACCAATATCACTAACTATACCTCCGAACAAACCTTCATTTTCATCCGACAAAACGCTAACATCATTAAGCCCAATCTTCCCAACTCTCTTCTTGAAATCGTCAAAATCACTAGAAGACTTCAACTCATCCTTAATACTTTTCACCTTGCCATCCTTAGGCATACTATCAACAAGAATCGCAAACTCCTTAGCAGCAACCTCTCCCCTCTCAGGATAAACCCCATAATAAAGAACAAACTTATCTCCACTAGTTTTATCTCCAATATTATATTTTGTTATCTCCTTATCGCCACTTGTTTTCAACATCACCCCAGCCCCCCTCAAAACCAACGTCTTAACTCCCCCACTCCCCGAACAACTAATCCTAATCTCTCCATCATTATTCCCCCTAACATCCAAACTCCTAACCCTACACTTCCCATCTAAAAACTTCGACCCCTTCCTAACCCAAATCGTCTGCCCATCAATATTCAACCGAGCCATATCTTCCTGCGTCGTAATATCCGTCAACTTCACCTTCAACCCAGCCTTACAATAAAACCCAGGCAAATAACTCGAACTACTAGTCTCACCCTCTTTCAAAGTCAACGTCCTCAAAACCTTATCCCTACTCTCCATCACCTGAATCTTCGCTTTCCCATCTCCAATATCCAAAACCCTCAGAAAACCCCTTCCATTCCAAAACGCACTACTCATATAATTCCTATCCCACTCCTCATCACTCATCGGCTCCAAATAATAATCCCCCTTTCCAGTCCCATAAGCATCTTCTGCATCATACTTCATCGTCGCCGTCAAATTCCCCGCAATCCACTCTTCCATATCCGCCTCAACCTTCTCCTGCTTCAAAATAATAACAACATAACCAACATTTTCAAGTGTCGGATTCCCAAGCAAAGTAGTATACGATTTAACAGCAGCCCGCGCCGGATGAAAAACAACACTCCGCACACCCTCAGGATAATCCCCTTTAAATGAAATCGATTTAATCGACGAAACCTTGATCAACGGATTAACCTTAATCGCATACAACTGACAAAAAACCGGCACATTCTGCTCCGCCAACAAATCACTCCGAACAACACTCGGACTACATCCACCGGGCGGAATCCCAATCACAAAATCCGTCGTCGCATTACACTGATCATTCTTCATATCATTCAAAATCGGCCAATAATTCTCAAAATCCCCAGAATACAATTTATCAAAAGTAGGCTGGTGCGCCTGCCAATTACTCGACGGATTCGAAACAGCCAAAACTCCCGAACTAAAAAACAAAACCAATACACTCATTAAAACAAAAAACCTCCTCATCATTCAAAATCTAAGTAGATTACCTCATCATCAATTCTTTGCTGATTAGCAGCCAATTCCTCAATACTAGAAGGCAAATCAAACAAAGACACATTTATATTTAATTCTCGATTCATCTCCAAATCCTTCGATGTAAAATACTCCATCGTCTTCCCGCCACCGACAACCGCAAACTCAATATCAATCTCCGGCATATTTATGTCATAACACTTTTCCGTCTGAACACCAAAAATTCCAGCCAAACCAGACTCCGGAACATCTACACATTCCCTTCGACTACTCGCCGGAAACTTCAAAGCCGAATCATCATAAACATAAACTGATATATTATAATAACCCTCAATCAACTCGACAGAATCCATATCTGGATAAAGCACCGTAGCAGAAAAATCACTCGAAACAAAACTAACAACCGCCCTATCCACATTCCCCAAATCCAAACTCAAATTATATTTCTTATTTAAAATAATATGCGCAACACTCTTCTCATTCGTCGAAATCTGAAACTTACTATCTGCATAACCTTCAGCACTAGCAATAATAAACCCATTCACACACTGAGGAAAATTCCCCTTCAAAATAGCATCCCCACTACCGACATCCGAATCCCGACCCTCGATCTTCGAAGTTCCTATATTACAAACTGAGTCCAAACACTTGAAACTAATAATCGCCTCAACCCCAACATAATCAACATCATAAGTATAGACATCAACCTTTTGATTCTTCACTTCACAAACTCTAGACTCAACACTAATCCCACTCGTCGTAGGCAAAGCTTCCCGAGCCTGACTTTTAGAAATTACAACTCCCAAAGGAAACTGAAATAACTCTTTCTCATCGTAAAATTGAACCAGAACAGGAAAATTAACATCATAAACAAAATGATACGGAGTATAACAAAATCCCAAAATCCCAAGCCCTTGCTGCAAACCAACGGGCTTGACGACCATATCCCCATAAATCTCAACACCAGTAGTCCAATCCTTCATATACATAAAATTCACACTCTCATCCAGATCCAATCCCACATCCTCAACAAAATACTCTCTCCCCTTCGACGACAAATCATAATAATCCCCATCCAATTTCAACGTCGCAATATTCGCCGCCAAACCATCCTTCAAATCCTCCACAATATCCTCCTTCACAAAAACCTTCGGCACACATCCAATCTCGACCCCATCAACTGGCGCATACAATCTCAAAACATCTAAAGCATAATTTTCCAAAAACATATTCGCTTTCTCATAGTCATAAATCTCTCGAGCCAAACCATAAAATTTCCCAAGCTTACTAGAAACCCTAAAATTATGATTCGAAACAACAACCGAACTATTTCCCTTAAAAATACTAATCCGATTCACCACATCAACCTCGACATTCAAATCATTCACCCTAACAGAAGCCCCACCCTCGCCAACAAAAACATCATAACCCTGTGCCTCAAAATCACTAAAATCACAAAAGCCAATCCTCTCTCCAATATAATCTCCAAGCTCCCTCTCCATCTCGCCCTTCGTCGGAACATTTTCCCTTAATAAATTATTACCAGAAATATACATCCAATATGGAATCGCCTGTCCCAAAAAATTCAAATGCGAACTAAAGGGCATATAAGCAGATCCAGGCTCAAACATCCCAACATCAATCCGGCCTCCCTGCTCTCCCAAAAACGCAACCCCTTCCTCCGCCGTCGCCTCCAAACACGAAATATAATAATCATAAACTGGTCGTAAATCCTCAGGCACACTTACTCCAAAAGAGTCCCGCAAACCAAAATAGACAACTATTCCCCCAACTATCAAAATTGCCAAAATAATAAAAATCGTCACCTGCCCTCTAACTCCGCAATTTGGGGTATGCCGAGCGGCGAGTCCTCTTTTATCCATTCTTAATTTTCTCCTCAATTAAATCCATAATCTCACTATTAATATCCTTTTGTATACTCTCCTTAAACTTCGCCCACAACTCCTCATCTTCAACTAATAACAAATACTTCTTCATCCTCTTCCCCAAAACAAGGAACTCTCACTTATAAAACCTCCTAACTAACTTACTAAGTAACTAACTTACTAACAAAAACGATAAAAAACAAAACCACAATATAATTCCACTGATCCCGTAGTCTAATGGTAGAACGCATCGTTGACTTCGATGACACCCAAGTTCGATTCTTGGCGGGATCATATAAGGGGACTGCAAGTCCCTTTTCACCCATCAAGCATGGGACAAATTGTTCGATTGGAGAAAGAGCTGTTTTTTCAATTAAAATAAAATTATTGAAAAAATTGTTCTGACGAGTTACAAGGCGGAATCATATATTTTTAAAAAATCGACAAAACTTTTTATTTTTCAAGTAAAATAAAACCGACATCTGTTAAAGCTTCAACTCTGTGATAAGTCTTTGCAGGAGATTCTACCTTTGCAGGAGATTCAACAATCCAAATTTTATCTTTCAAAGTTATCTTAGCCGAACCAGTAATAAAATAAATCAATTCTTCAACATTTTTAGAATTATTTCCAGCGACCATCCCTTTATATCTATAAAGAACTTTAAGGCCATTAGCTTGATAAGTCTTGCCCTTCTTATTTTCTTTTATAAGTTCAAGATCCATCTACAATAAAATCTGGTCAAACTTTTAACTCTTCCGTTTCCCAGTCTTCCCGCCCAAAACCTTCCCCCAATTCTCCTCAACCTCCTCAACTTCCAAGCTATCAAAATCAATCCCAGCAACCTCACAAAAATCCAAAACCAAATCCCTTGGCATCAACCTATCCTCATTATAATAATTCTTCAAAGTCGAATATTTCACATCAAACCCAAACTGCAACAAACCCCTCAATGACGGCGACCTCAACTTTTCAATCACCAAATCTAAAAACAATCTCTGCCCACCCTTCCTCAAAAACCTCATTCTCATAACAAAATAAATCAACCAATCTTAATAAAACTATTCTCAAAACAAACTAAAAATCCAATCCGCCAAGTCGTGCTCCACAGAGCGCAACATTCAACCAACAACCAAATGCCAACAATCGTTAAAAGCAAAGCTTTTAACTACGGGACTACTGCAACCCAAAACTTTAAAAACAAAATTCCAAAACCAATTATATGAAGAAACCAAAAAAAATAAACAGATACTGCCCATTCTGCAAAAAGAAAACAGAACAAAAAGTAAAACAACAAAGTACTGGCAAAGCCTCCACGCTAAAACGAGGCTCAAAACAACGAGCAAAACTTCGAGGACTAAACAGAGGAATCGGAAATCAAGGACGTTTCTCTCGTATGAAAAATCAAGCAAAAGGTCAACGAAAAACAACTAAAAAAACAGCAATCGTCTACACCTGCACAGTCTGTAAGAAAGGCAAAGACCAAAAGAAAGGCAAACGAACAAGCAAACTAGTATTAGAATGAAAAAATTAAATCAAAACAAAGTTCAGCGTGCCCCAACCAATATTAAAAATAAATTGGTGAGGGTATTGGAAAAGAAGTTTCTCTACTTGCGAGAAATTTCTCTTTTCTAAAGAGAAAGAAATCATGGCAGAACGAAAAAAATATATTGAAGTACAGGTGCCATTCTTAGGAGAAACCCTACGAATTCTAGGAACACCCCAAGAACTACAAAACAAAACAATCAAGCTCGACCTAACAAGAAAATTACGAGGAAAAGGTTTAACTCTAAAACTAAGAATCTTCAACCAAGAAGAGAAACTATACGGGATCCCAAACAGCCTAACATTAGCTTCCTCTTACATTAGACGAATGATGCGAAAAAGAACAAACTACGTCGAAGACTCATTCCAAGCCAGATGCGCCGACATC
This sequence comes from Candidatus Pacearchaeota archaeon, assembly GCA_023133415.1. Lineage (GTDB taxonomy): Archaea > Nanobdellota > Nanobdellia > Pacearchaeales > GW2011-AR1 > JAGVXH01. The sequence continues at coordinate 12,511 of JAGLWM010000013.1, read as the reverse complement.
CGAGTAACATTTAAGCCACATCTAATTACAAGAAAAAAAGTCTCCCGTGTAGTCAGAAAAAACCTACGAAACACAACACGAGAATTCATTATAGAATATATCAAAGAAAAAGACTACATCCAAGTTTGCCAAGAAATCTTCGACGGAACACTCCAAAAAACTCTACTTCCAAAACTAAAGAAAGTCTACCCACTATCCTTCTGCGATATTCGAGTCTTCGAAACAAAAGAATTAGAAAAAATAGATATTCAAAAAGCAATAGCTTTACCAGAACCAGAAATTAAAGATATCCAAGAGATCCCAAAAGAAAAAGAAGAAGAAGAAATTACAGAAGAAACTAAAAAAAGCGATAAAATAAAACAAGAATGAATAAGGAAGAACAAACACTAGTCCTACTAAAACCTGACACAGTCTTAAGAGGAATAACTGGAGAAATCATAAGTCGTTTTGAAAAAGTTGGTATGAAAATAGTTGGTATGAAAATGATACAAGCTTCCAAAGAAGTTCTAGAAAAACATTATTTCAAAGATGAAGCATGGTTAAAAGAAAAAGGAGAGCTATTCAAAAAGAAATTAGGCCTACCAGAAGACACCGACCCAATTTCAGTAGGACAAAAAATCGCAGACAGCCTAATACTAGACATGCAAATATCTCCAATTATAGCAATGGTTCTTGAAGGACATAATGTAGTTCAAACAGTCAAAAGACTAACGGGACCGACAAACATAGATAACGCAGCACCAGGAACAATCCGAGGCGACTTCTCGCACGACACATTCGATCTTGCAAACAAGTCAGGAAGACCAAACATAACAATCATACACGCAACAGACGACCCAAAAGTTGCACAAAATGAAATTGATTTCTGGTTCTCTCCAAATGAAATACATCCATACAAAAAGCCAGAAGAAAGTGTCCATTACAGAAAAATTGACTAATCCGCCGCAAAACTTATAAATAATTTCTACAAAATTAAATCTAATGAAAATAATACTTCTCGGAGCACCTGGAGCAGGAAAAGGAGTATACGCTTCTAGACTCAAAAAAACTTACGGCATCCCCCATATTTCAACCGGAGACCTACTAAGAAAAGCAATCAGAGATAAGACTGAAACTGGACTTAACGCAAAAACATATATGGACAACGGAGAATTTGTTCCAGACGAAATAATAATTGACCTACTAAAAGAAAGACTAGAACAAGAAGACGCTCAAAATGGAATGCTTTTAGACGGATTTCCAAGAACGATAGAACAAGCAAAAATATTAGACGAAATAATAAAAATTAGCGCTGTCCTAAAGTTCGACACAAAACAAGAAGTAGTTTTGAGGAGACTAGGAGGAAGACTGATATGCAAAGGTTGTGGAGAAATATTTAACTCCCACAAACTTCCTCCAAAACAAGAAGGCATCTGCGACCACTGCGAAGAAGAATTATACCAAAGATCAGACGACACAGAAGAAACAATAACAAAAAGATTCAAAACATATGAAGACCAAATTAATCCCTTAGAAGAACATTATAAAAACAAAGATATATTATATTCTATAGACTCAAACACAGACTTAATCTGTCCCGAATGCACAGTTTTAAACGAATGCAAAAAAATTCTAGACACCATATCTAAAATATAAAACTACAAAATCACTCTTCCCCAGAAACCTTCTCAACAATAACACCCTTCTTCTTCGGCCTTGGCTTTCTATTCCTAGAACCCCCAGAAACTAACTTACTCACTCTCTTCTTCCGTCGTGCAACTCTCCAACTCCTGTTCCTGTCAAGTCGCTTCGGTTTATTTTTTCCTGGCATATTATTTTACCCCATTTATTCATTTTAAACCTTTGGTTCACCCTCAAAAACATAGAAAAACTAAGTGAATCATGAACAAAACCCATCGAAGAGAGTTTAACGACCAAAGCCGGGAAGGGATGAGTAATTTGCTCAAATTTTCCCAAACGAAGTGATAAGGAAAATTTTAGAGTGAATTACGAACAAAACCCATCGAAGAGAGTTTAACGACCAAAGCCTGCGAAGGGAGTCAAACCCTCGACCCTCTGTTTACAAGACAGATGCTCTATCACTGAGCTACGCAGGCACATAATCCTACCGAAAAAACCATTTTTAAGTTTTCCGCAACTCAAACTTTTTATGCCCTAAATCCCCTAAAACATAACAATCTCAATATTCGCCTTCAGTTATGCCCTCATCCCACAAATCCTTCTCGCGCACAAACATAAAAAATCACTCATGTCTCTCCAAATCACCACAATAAACCATAGGAATAATATCCCTATCAATCACATATATCACCCTCGACCTAATCTTCTCCTCAATGATGGCATTCATAACTTCAATGCTCTGGGCAACCCTCTTAGTCCAATCAAAAATCTATAAGAATTCTTAAATCACTCTAATAGTCAATAACCGCAATCTTCCCATCTTCTTCCAAAATCCCAACAATCTCTGATTCCAAATTCGCAACCTCGCCCTTCGCAAACGGCCCAACCGCATTCCCCTCACCATCCAAAAACTCACCAACATCCTCCAAAAACCTACCCAACCGATGCTTACATTCCCGCCCTCCTACCCCATTCATATCCGCATTCTGACTTTTCTCCGCCCTCTCCAAGCTCTTCACCAACTCCTCAAACAAATCCTTCTCAAACCCCAACAAATTCTCAAAATCCTTCTTCGAAATCCCAACCTGCGACGCCACAAACGCCAAATTCAAAATCTTCTTCTTCCGAATCCTGAGTAAATCCCTAAAACTCGAAACCGCATTATCCAACTTCTTCTTATTTTTAATCGCGACATCCGAAAACAAATCATCCTCCTTATTCAAAAATCCCTTCTTTTCACGAAAATATTCCGACACCTCACTCAAAAAATTCCGCGACAAAATTTGCAAACTCTCACTATACTTCTCTTTTCGCATCGCCTCATAAATATCACTAAACGTTATCATACAACTCCCAAAATCGCCCGCTTTAAAACAATTGTTATACTCAAAACCAAAACCTTCTTAATCCAAAGCTTCCTAGCACTTCCATGTTCGACACACTAAAAAATAAACTCAAAAAATGGGCAAGCAAAAATGGAAAAGACAAAGATGAAATCGTAGAAGAAGTTCCCAAGAAAGAAACGAAGAAAAAATCCATTCCTAAAAAGAAACTAACCAAAAAACCAAAGAAAGAAATTGCACAGGAACCGACAACCGACAACCGACAACCGACAACCAAAAAGAAACGAAGCTTCTTTTCCAAAACCCTAACCGAAGAAAAATTCGACGAACTCTTTGAAGAGCTCCAAATCATCCTACTCCAAAATAACGTAGCATACGAAACAGTAGAAGCAATTAAAGAATCTCTAAAAGAATCCCTCACAGGAAAATCCCTAAAAGAAGTCAACCTCTCAAAAGAACTAAAGTCTTCGATCCAATCCCTCCTGATTAACCCACCAAACTTTATAGAAGAAATAAAAAAATCTAAATCAAAACCCTTCGTAATCCTTTTCTCCGGAATCAACGGCTCAGGTAAAACAACAACTATAGCAAAACTCGCTTACCTACTCCAACAAAATTCAATCACAGTCTGCCTAGCAGCATCCGACACATTCCGAGCAGCCGCAATCCAACAACTCGAAATTCATGGTCAAAATCTAAAAATCCCCGTAATCAAAAAAGACTACGGCGCAGATCCAGCATCTGTCGGATTCGATGCACTAAAATATGCATCAAAACACAAAATTGACGTAGTCCTAATCGACACAGCCGGACGAATGCAAAACCGAGACTCCCTCATGAAAGAATTAGAAAAAATATCCCGTGTCACAAAACCTGATATGAAAATCTTCCTCGGCGAATCAATCACGGGCAACGATGCAATCCAACAAGCAAAGGCCTTTGATGACGCAATAGACCTAAATGGAATCATCCTCTCAAAAACAGACGTCGACGAAAAAGGCGGAACTGCACTCTCAGTCGCACATATCACCGGCAAACCAATCCTCTTCATTGGAACCGGTCAAGAGTATAAAGACTTAGAAGTTTTTGATAAGAAAAAACTAATTAAAAAATTAGGACTATAACAAATCCTAAAAACCCTCATTTCTTGAATATTCCATGGTACTAGAAAAACTCGGCTCAACTTTAAAATCCGGAATCAAAAAAATCAGCAACGCAATATTCCTAGACAAAAAACTCATAGATGGAATTATAAAAGACATCCAAAAATCCCTAATCGAAGCCGACGTCAACATCGAACTAGTCTTCGCCCTAACACAAAAAATCAAAGAAATAGCCTATGACGAAACAATCCAAAACATCGACAAAAAAGAACAACTCGTAAAACTAATCCACGACGAAATCCTCCTAATCCTCGGCGGCGAACAACAGAAACTCAAACTACCAAAACAAGCAAGCATCATGTTCCTCGGACTATACGGAGCAGGAAAAACCACAACAATCGCAAAACTCGGATTCTACTACGCAAAACGAGGACGAAAAGTCGCCCTCCTCGGACTCGACACACAACGACCCGCCGCGATGGACCAACTCGAGCAAATGGCAGAAAAAGCCAATCTCCCAGCCTTCATAGACAAAAAAGAAAAAGACCCCATCAAAATAATCAAACAACACGAAACAAGCCTCAAAAAATATGATCTAATCTTAATCGACACTGCAGGACGAGACGGACTAAATGAGGAACTAATCAAAGAAATCAAAACCCTAAACAAAACCCTCAAGCCAACCTATCGACTCCTTGTAATGCCAGCAGATGTAGGACAGACAGCAAAAACACAAGCAGAAGAATTCCAAAAAGCCCTCTCAATCGACGGCGTAATAATAACACGAATGGACGGTACATCAAAAGCCGGAGGAGCTCTAACCGCATGCGCAGAAACCGAAAGCCCAGTCTATTTCATCGGAGTAGGGGAACAGCTTCACGAAATCGAAGTTTTCAATCCAGAATCCTTCATCCAAAGATTACTAGGAATGGGAGACCTCCAAGCCCTCCTAGAACACGTCAAATCCGCAACCGACGAAAAACAGCAACAACGAATCGAAGACCGCCTAAAAGAAGGAAAATTCACCCTCCTAGATCTCTATTCCCAACTCGAACAAATGAACAAAATGGGCTCAATGGATAAACTGGTAGGAATGATCCCAGGAATGTCCGCCGCAAAAGTTCCAAAAGCTGCCCTAGAAAAACAAGAAGCAAAAATGGATCACTGGAAATCTGCAATCTCCTCAATGACCGAATTTGAAATCGAAAACCCAGAAATCTTAGAAAAACAAACCTCCCGAATTCAACGAATCGCAAAAGGCTCGGGAACAACCACGACCGAAATCCGGGAACTCCTTAAACAATACAAAATGCTCAAAGAAATGATGGGAATGCAATCCGGTTTAGCCGAGGGAAAAATTGACCAAAAAATGATGCAAAAAATGGCAAAAAAGTTTAAGGGGAAGATTAAGATTTGAAGATGGGGGAAAGATTCGGAGATTTTAAACTTCTAGAGAAATTAATTATTTTTCATTCGTGAAAGTCTTTTACCCATACCATACGCTCCGGAAAACATACAAGTCATTAGAAGCCCCATGCCTCCAAGAAAACCAACACCATAAACTCTTGACAAAAAACGATCTCTTTTCTCTAGTGATTCTTTATACTCCTTACTACTCACAACTTCACGATAAGTTCTTGTAAAGTGGTTAAAATCATTTACTGGTTCACCCTCATATTTAGTTTCATCAAATTTTCCATCCCTATCTGAATCTATTCCTAAAAAAGAGTTCCCCCTGTAATTTATTCTCACTTCAAGAGGAACATTAAAGTCTTTACTATCAATTATCTTAACATACTGCCCTTTATTCAGATCCTTGGTAAATGTATTAATTTTTGCTTTTTCAATAGCATAAGGACCTGCAATAATCAAACCAAACAATCCTGCAATTGCCAATCCTTCTACCTTATCTAATAATCCCATGCAATCTATAAGAACATTATATTTATAATTATTAGTAGTCCATAAATGTCGACTAAACAGTTAAATTTATAAAACAGATTATCAATTAAATAATTATGAAAGATAAAATAACAAGGCTATTAGAAGAATATGGTCTTGATAAAAAGGAAATCAAGATATATTTATTATTAGTCGAGAAAGAGGAACTAAATGCATATAGTTTAGCAAAAATCGCAGGAATTCATCGCTCTACTACCTATGCTGTACTTGAAAGACTTATCTCAAAAGGATTTATCAATAGAATTCAGAAAGATGAAAAAATATTTTACTCTGCTTTTGAAATCACTCAAACAATAACTAAGATAAAAGAAAAAGAATCAATACTTCTATCTCTTATCCCAGAATTTGAAAAAGCTCGGGAAGAAGGAATATCTAAAGTAAGAGTATTGGAAAGCGAGGAAAGTCAAAAACAATTCAACTTTAATCTGTTTAATCAGATAAGCAAAGGAAACATTAAGGAGTTGTATATCATTAGTGCCGGACCCTCAGAAACGATAAGCCCCGAAAGAAAACATTCAGAAAATTTGAGCTCAGAAATATTTTTAGAAAGTTTGTTAAAGGAAATAAAAAGGAAAAAACTTCATAAAAAGATAGAATATAAAGGCATATGGAATGAAAAATTTAAAGAAAGTGAAATTTTAAAATTATTTTTTGGACTAGGAGAAAATAAATTTCTTAAAAAACTTCCAACCTTAGCAACCACAGTTATATTTGGAGAATATCTTGTATACCTTTTTACAATAAATGGAGTTCCGCAAGTTATAGAAATCCAAAATAAACTAATCGCAGAAGAGAATAAAGTTTATTTTTCTTATTTATGGAAACAGGCTAAACCTTAAAAAATTAAAAAATTAATATCTAACATGAATCTAATCCAACAAGGCGCCGAAGCAAAAATCTATCTCGATAAAAATGTAATCTCCAAAAACAGAACTCCAAAATCCTACCGCCACCCACAACTCGACAACCAAATTCGAACTCGCCGAACTCGCTCCGAAGCAAAAATCCTAACCAAAGCTCTTAATCTAAAAGTCAATGTCCCAAAAGTCCTCAGCGTAGACAAGTTCAATATCCAAATAGAATACATCAAAGGCGACAAGCTCTCTGAAACTTTAAACTCTTACTCAGAAAAAAAACAATTCAAAGTCATGCAGCAACTCGGAAAACAAGTCGCAATAATCCATAAAAACAATATCATCCACGGCGACCTCACCACCTCGAACACAATTCTCTCTAACGACAAACTCTTCCTAATTGATTTTGGTTTAGGATTCATCTCAACAAAAATCGAAGACAAAGCAGTCGATCTCCACCTAATCAAACAAGCGCTCCAAGCAAAACACTTCCAAAACTCCAAAAAACTCTTCACCGCATTCAAAAAAGGCTATCAATGGCAAGACTCTAAAAAAGTCACAGAAAGATTAATCACAGTAGAAAAACGCGGCCGATACAAACACTAGCTCCCTTTCCCAAAATATAAAGACGAAGTCGGATTTCATTTTACCAAATTTTTGATTTAGCGCTGTAGCGGCTTTATGGATGAAGCGAACGCGCCACAAAGTAAATTAAAAACTACACATTCTAAATCCTTCTCTCTAATCAGCCCAAAACACTAAATCTTAAAAACCAAATTACTCTCATAAAATCACTAGTCCCGTAGTCTAGTGGTCAAGGATTCTGGGTTTTGATCCCAGCGACCGCGGTTCGAATCCGCGCGGGGCTATTTGATTCGAACTCGAATTCCGAGAAATTTGCTCGAATTTTTCTCTGCAAAGCAATTAGAAAAATTTTAGAGTGAATTTTGAGAGCGGGGCTATTTTTATTAGACTCCGATAACTTTGACTTTTGAAAAACCATTGAATATTTTTTCTTTACCTTTGATTCTATCTCTCAATGTAAAAACATACATTTCATCAAATCCCAAATATCCTGCCTTGACATAAGCATCCCCATTTATATGACACAAGACACTTCCCAATTTAATTATTGGAATTATAACACTAACCCCTGTGCCAATAAGCCTATCCTGCAATTTTCGCTGCTCATCCTCCAAAACATCCCTGACAATCTGCCTTTCTTTAAATGTTTCAGTTACACGACCATGTTCATTAAACTTTATTTTACACCCTTTTTTATCAAAAACTTTACCTATCTTTGTTCCAGCGCCACATATAACAACCACATAATTTTCTCTGGCTTTTTTCCTAATAAAATTTAAAACTTCTTTTTTTTCAATAACATCGCCCGACACCTTAATTAAAATATTTTTTATCATCTATAAAACAATATATACTCATATAAAAACAATCGCATAACGATATAATTTTATATATAAAGATTTAACTCACCAAAGATACCTGCCCGCAGATTCTTGTGTCATATCCAACATGATGCCTGCCAGACAAAAACTCCAGTTTTTAAAAACCTCAGACAAACACTTAAAAACCCAAATTTATACTTCTTATCATGGCAGAAATGCAAAAACCAACATGGGTCAAAATAAAAGAACCCGAACTAAAAAAGGTCATCTTAGAACTCTCGGAATCCCACGCACCATCCAAGATCGGAATCATCTTACGAGACCAGTATGGAATCCCAACAACAAAAGTTTTCGGCAAAAAATTAAAAGCCTACTTAAAAGAACTAGGAATCGAACGAAATGAAGATTTTGAAAACGCGGCAAAAAAAGTAGAAGGACTAAAAGAACACTTAAAAGAGAACATCACAGACCGAAAAGCAAAACACAAACTACAACACGCACAATCCCGCCTAAACATCATCAAAAAATACTTCAACATCCCAATCCGAGAAAGAAAAAAGAAAAAATAATCTATCATAATCCCACAATTAACCTAAACCCCAAATTCTAATTTCAGTGCCTAAATCTTTATTAACCCAATAAATTTTTAGTACCTTATGCTAAAAGAGATTGATACCTTCGCAAAGGAATTTTTAGAATTCTCAAAAGATAAACCCATAAGAATCATCTCCCATCACGACACCGACGGAATAACATCAGCCGCGATCCTCGCAAAAACATTCTCTCGTCTCGACAAAAAATTCTCAATTCGAATCGTCAAAGGATTAGAAGAAAGCATCATCAACAAAGAGCTTGCACGCCAACCTCACGAAGTCATCCTGTTCTCAGACCTAGCCTCCTCAAACCTCGACCATTTCAAGAACCTCGACCACCCAGTTTTCATCCTAGATCACCACGAAATCGACTCCACAAAAGTCAACAATAAAACAAAAATCATCAACGCACACCTAACCTCATCCCCCGAAGACAATTGTGCAACCGGAGCCGGACTCTGTTACCTATTCGCAAAAGCAATATCCCAAGAAAATCAAGATCTCGCATCCCTCGCAATAATCGGATTAATCGGCGACAGACACGAAACAAACCTCTCCAAAATAGGACAACAGCTAGTAAACGATGCCCAAGACCTCCAAATCAAAAAAGGAATCGCAATCTACCCCGCAACAAGACCACTAAGAAGAGCGCTCGAATGGTCAACCTCACCCTATATTCCAGGCGTCACCGGCAACGGACCAGGCGCAATGGAACTTTTAAGAGAAACAGGGATCCCCTACGACAGATCACTCTTAGAACTCAGTGAAAATGAAATGTCAAAACTAATAACCGCCGTCATGATACGAAGAGCCCAAGACAACAAACCAGAAGACATTCTCGGAAACCTCTATATCCTAAAATTCTTCAACACAAAAGAAGACGTCCGCGAAATCTCAGTCCTAATCAATGCATGTTCTCGTCTCGGCTATTCCGACATCGCAATCTCCTACTGCCTCGAAAACGAAAAGGCAAAAACCCAAGCCCTCGACATCTATACAAAATATAAACAAGAGTTAGTCTCCGGCCTAAGGGTCGCAGAAAAAATGGACAAAATAAAAGGAAAAGGTTTTGTCATCCTAAACGCAAAAAACCAAATCAAAGACGCAATCGTCGGAACAATCTGCTCAATGCTCTCCTCTTCACCAACATATGACCAAGGAACAATTCTCATAGGAATGGCCTACAATGAAGACAAAATCAAAGTATCGGCACGAATCGTCGGACACGAAGGACGAAATTTAAAAGAAGTCCTAGAAAAAACCGTCATAACATTCAAGGGGGCAAACCCTGAAACAACCGCAGAAGTCGGTGGACACCACTTTGCAGCGGGATGCCTAATCGAAAAAGATAAGGAATCGTCATTTATAGAAGTTCTAAAAAAAGAATTGGAAATCGAGATTGTAAAAGTTTGAAGATTTTTTTAATGGTGAAACTTCCACATTTCACCAAACCAAGTTTTTCTGCTTCAAAAGAATTTTCAATCCGCCTCTTCTCTAAAACAAAAACAAATCAAAGAATCCTCATTTATAGAAACCCCACTCTCAAAATCATGAAGACGAAGTCGAATTTTGCTTTATTAAATTTCTGATTTAGTGCCATAGTGGCTTTGCGGATAAAGCGAACGCACCGCAAAGCAAACCAAAAACCACATTCCCAAAATCTACCAACAACCAACAACTAATCACCAACAACCGCATCTCTGTAAGAGATGCTCGCCTCAACAAGCCCCTTGAACAAAGGCGCCGGCTTCAACAAACTGCTCTTCAACTCAGGATGAGCCTGCGTCGCAACAAAATATGGATGATCCTTCAACTCAATAAACTCAACCAATGTCCCATCGGGCGACATTCCAGATAAAACCAAACCCTTCCCCTTCAATGCCTCATGATAATCCGGATTCACCTCATACCGATGCCGATGCCTCTCAAGAACCTCCCCACCCCTATACAAATCAAAAACCTTTGAACCCTTCTCAATCAAAGCCCTATGTGCCCCAAGCCTCATCGTTCCGCCCTTATTTTCAATTCCTTTCTGCTCCTCTAAAATATCAACAACCGCATGAGAACATGCCCCATTAACCTCCGTCGTATTCGCATCCTTCAAGCCACAAACATTTCTCGCAAACTCAATCACAGCCATTTGCAACCCATAACAAATCCCCAAAAACGGCAAACCCTTCTCTCTACAATATTCAATAACCTTAATCTTACCCTCTGTCCCCCTCGAACCAAAACCGCCAGGCACAATCACCCCATCAACACCTTCTAAAACGGAAACATCCTCACCCTCACTATCAACCCACTCCACCTTAATCCGAACAGCGCAATTCGCCTCACAATGCTTCAACGCCTCAATGATACTCGCATAAGAATCCTCTAAAGAAGTATATTTCCCAGCAATAGCAATCACAATTTCTTTCCTAGCAGACTCCTTCTTCTCAATCAAACGCTTCCATTTCTCCAAATCAACACTAACCGACATATTTAACCGCCTAGCAACCAACTGCGACAAACCCTGCTCCTCAAAACTCAACGGAATTTTATACACATCATCCACATCAACTCCCGTAATAATACCATCAGCATCCAAATTCCCAAACTTCGCAATCTTTCTCTTAATATTCTCAGTCAGCATCTCACTACACCTGGCAATAATAATATCCGGCTCAATTCCTTTCTGCCTCAACAAATTAACACTCTGTTGCGTCGGCTTCGACTTCTGTTCATCAACACCATATGGAATCGGCACATAAGTCAAGTGCACAAATAAAATATTCTCCCTGCCCACCTTCCTAGACAAAGACCTCACCGCATCAATATACAACTCATTTTCAATATCTCCAATCGTTCCACCAATCTCAATCAAAACAACATCCGCATCACTCTCCCGTCCAACCTTCAAAAAATGCTCCATAATAAAATTCGAGACATGTGGAATCATCTGAACAGTCTTCCCCAAATAATCCCCCCGTCTCTCTTTCTTCCTAATCTCATCAAAAACACGCCCCATCGTCAAATTCCAATCAAACCTGCACGGCGTCCCAAGAAACCTCTCATAATGCCCAAAGTCCATATCAACCTCCCCTCCATCATCCAAAACAAAAACCTCTCCATGCTCAATCGGATTCATCGTCCCAGGATCAACATTCAAATAACCATCACACTTAATCGGCACAACTTTATACGACGCAGACAAAATATTCCCAATACTCGCCATCGCAATTCCCTTACCAAGCCCAGAAAGCACGCCCCCAGTCACTACAATATATTTTCTTTGCATAAGTGTAAAAACCCAACCTGCTTTTAAACAATATTATACTTCAACATACACATCAAACTATTTAGAAATCGACTCATATTGAACCACGCCTTTCGAAGATTGATCCTTTACGGACGGAGTTTTTACGGACGGAGTTTTTACGGACGGAGTTTCTATAGAAGCCCCGCTACCCCTCTTCATCTTACGATAAACAATAAAGCCAACCACTCCTAAAATAATAACAATCAAAATAATAACAATAATCTTAAACAATAAACTCGAAAAAAAACTAATATCCTCCATTTCATCTGAAATATCATCTTCCCCATCCAAAACAGGAGTTGTAGTTTCGGGTGCTAAGGTTTCGGGTG
>JAGLWM010000012.1 GCA_023133415.1 Candidatus Pacearchaeota archaeon | reverse complement strand
TGTGGGCGCGTGGTTTTATTGGCGAGCAAGTTGAGAAATTCGGAAAGCCTGTTGAAGAGTTGTGTGCGTCGGTGGATTTTAGTGTTATGGCTATTAGCAGTGGTGGGTATCAGATTTTGGAGATTGTCAATAGAGGGAATGTTGGTATTAGTGCATTTGAGATTAAAATGTATTCTGGTGGGGATTCTGAAATTGTTAAACTTGAGATAGGTGTTCCTGCTGGAGAATCAATGAGCAGCGAAGTTTCTTTGGGTGTCATGCAAGATGGTGAGCAGGTTGATAAGGTTGAAATTTTTCCTGTGTTGAGTGGAAATGTTAGGGGAGAGTCGTCAAGAAAAATGTTTACCTGTCATAAGGAGCCAGTTCCTTTGTTAGATTTTTAGTGAGATTATTTTAGAGATCAAAAACTTATATTGGCGGGCCGCTCGGCATACTCCTAATTGTGGAATATTGGGGCAACCATGGGAGCCTCGTATTGTAATTAATGCAATTATATTTTTAAGCTTATTATCTTAGAGATATTTTCCTGCATTGATACTCCGTATAGATTTGTGGCTTCGGAGATCAGAGTGTCGTTGTGAGTAATAATAATATATTGACCTGTTGTCATGTATTTTTTAATAAGGGCCGCGAGGAGTTCGGAGTTGTGTTTGTCTAGGGCCGCGTCGATTTCGTCGAAGACGTAGAAGCAATATGGTTTGTATTCTTGGATTGCGAAGATTAGCGAGAGGGCGACCATTGTTTTTTCGCCTCCAGAAAGGGATGTGATGTCGAAGTATCGACCACGAGAGACTTTCACTAGAATATTTAGACCTCCTGCAAATGGGTCTTTTTTATTTTCGAGCTCGAGTATGATTTCACCTTTTCGAGAAAGTTGTGAGAAGTTTCGCGTGAAGTATTCGTTGACCGAAGATAAGGCATGGATGAAAAATTTCTTTTTCTTTTTATCGATTTCTTGAATTATTTTTTCTATTTGTTCTTTTTCTTTTTCGATTATTCTTACTTTTTCTTTTATTAGTTCGACTTGTTCTTCGACTTTGTCAAATACTTCTAGAGCTCGCATATTTACGTTCCCTAATCTTGATATTCTAAACTGAGATTTTTGGAGGCGTTCTTTTATTTGTTCAGTTGGAAGGGCTAGTATTTCGGTTGAAGTGAATTCGGAGAGTTCGGAGTTGAGGGATTCTATTTGTGCGCTGATTCGTGCTTTTTGGATTTTGTTATGATTTATTTTGTCTTCGAAGTTTTTGACAGTATGTTGGAGTCCGATGATATCGGTTTCGATTACTTTTTGCTGATCCTGGAGTTCGTTTCTCAAGTCGAAGAATTTTTGGGATTTTTCGTAGAGTTTTTGTTCTTCGATTTCTTTTTTTATGGTATCTTTGTCTTTCTCTGTTATTTGTAGCTCGATTTTTCGTAGTTCGATTTGAGATTCTTCGATATCTCGCTGAATTGCCTTTAGTTCGATTGTTAGTCTTCCGATTTCTCGTTTTTTAACTTGGATTTCTGTGTCGATGTCCATATCTGCGAAGGATATTTCTTGGAGAGTTAGTCTTGTTTCGTCGTATGTTTCTTCGATGTTTTTGAGTTTTTCGTATTTTGCTTTTTTGATGTGAATCTTTTCGTTTAAGGATTTTAGTTCTTCTTGGGTATCTTTTTGAGATTCTGTTATTTTTTTGATTTGTTCTTTTTTCTCATTTGAATTTTGGAGTTTGATTTTGTCGATTCTCAGTTCTTCGAGTTTTGTTCTAAGGCTATTCAGTCTTTCCTTGAGGTGGTTGATTTTTGCTACGTCTTCTATTTTTGTTTTGAGATTTTTTTTTACTTCTTGGGATGCTGTTTCGATTTTGGTGTTTGCAGTAGAAGAGATTTTATGTTTGTGGTCGTTGCTTACGTTTTGTTTACAAATTGGGCATGATTTTAGTTGGGTGATATCCAATTTCAATTTTTCTTCCCGCTTAATATCCATTTCTAGTATTGCGTTTCGTTTCTCTTTTTCTAAGACTTCTTTTTCTAAAATTGAGATTTGGTCGATGGTTTTTTCAATTTTGGAGCCTGTTTCATATTTTAGAGATTCGTTTGGTTCTAAGGATTTTTTGTATTTTATTTCGTTGAAGAGGCATGTTATTGCTTGTTCGATTAATTGGATTTCTTTTTGTGATTCGATTAGAAATTTTTCTTTTTGTGTTTTTTGATTTTCTAGCGTTGAGAGATCGGATTTTAGGATGTAGAATTTTCTTCGTTGTTGCTCTAGTATGTCGAATTTTTCTTGAAGGATTTTTTGTTTTTCTTGTTGTTTTTTGATTTCAGGGGAGGCAGTTTGAATTTCTGACATTTCTTGATTTAGTTTTTCTATTTTTTTCTTTAAGTTTTTTATTTTTTCCTTTCCCTGCATGAGTCTATTGTCGAAATTTTCACGTCGGACATCCAGTCCTGCTAGTTCTGCTTTTAGATTGGAGATTTCTCTGTGGAGAGTTTCTTGTTCGTTGCTTGTTGAAGACTGAATTTGTTTGTTAATGGCTAGAATTTTGTTTTGGAATTTTTCAACTCCAAAGTTTTTTTCTTGGGTTGTTTTTCTGATTTTTTCGATTTCGGAATTAATGTTTTCTATTGTTTTTTTTATTTCAGAGATTTCTTTTTCTTTGCCGATTTTTGTTTTGGTGAGGAGAGTTTTTTTACATCGTTTTATCGTGGTTTCAAGTTTTTGGTAGGATATTGCTTCTTGTCGTTCTTTGTTTAGGTTTTTTAGGTAGGATGTTCTTTCTTTTAGGACGGCTGAGATTTCTTTCAATTTTTCTTCGGTTTTTTCTAGTTCTCGAAGGGATTTGTGTTTTCTTGTTTCGTAAACTGAGATTCCGGCGATCTCTTCAATTATTTTTCTTCGTTCTTCTGGGGTTGCTTTTACTAGGGATTGGATTTCGCCTTGGAGGACTATGTTGAATCCGTTTGGGTCGACGCCGGCTTGGGCTAGGAGTTCTAGAATATCTTGTCGGGTTTTTGTTTTGTCGTTGATTTTGTAAATGGATTGGCCGCTTTTTCTTACGATTCTTTTGATTGTGACTTCTTTGGAATCGATTGCGAATGTGGAGTCGGAGTTGTCGAAGGTTAGTGCGACGGATGCTTCTTGGGAGCCTTTGTATGTTTTGTTTCCGGAGAAGAGTAGGTTTGCGGCTTTTGCGGCTCGGATTGATTTTATTGAGAGTCGGCCAAGGACGAAGCAGAGTGCGTCAGTGATGTTGGATTTTCCGGAGCCGTTTGGTCCGACAATTACGTTCATCGAGTTGTTGAATGGGATTTCGGTTTTTCGTGCGAAGGATTTGAATCCGTACATTACCATCTTTTTTATGTATGTCATGGGGATTGGAGCGGGATGGTATATTTAAAGATTATTGGGGTGGTTAGAATAGCTTTTGTTGGTTTGCTCTTTTTTCTTTGATAAGTCTTTTGATGGTGTTCCATGAAAATCGGATTATGTGTTTGTATTTTTCGTTGTTGAAGTTTTTTGCGATGAATTTTTTTGTTTTTGGGTCGGCAGGATATCCTGAGCCGAAATCGGTTTTAAGTTGTAGTTTTAGTTTATAGATTTCATCTTCCCGTTTTTCTTTTGCAATAATTGATGCGGCGGATACAACTGGATGATTGAGGTCGGCTTTGTGTTCGCAGGAGAGTTGGATGATTTTTGGATTTTCAATGAGTTGTTGGACATCGTTTGTCCACGCCTGAATATTTACAGAAGGACAGTCTACAATAACTTTTACTTTTTCATTTAGATTTTTTGTTAACTTGTTGATTATTTTTGCGGTTTTTATTGCTTCAAGGTAATTGAGATTGGGGGATTCGTCGATTTCTTTTGGCTGTGTGACTTCAATGTGATGTTTGAATTTTTCTCCTATTTTTTCTCCTATTTCTCTTCGTTTTTTTGGAGTTAAGAGTTTTGAATCCTTTGCGCCCCAAGATTGAATTATTTCTTCTTCTTCTGGCTTGATTAGAACACCTGTTAGAATCATTGGGCCTAGGACTGGGCCTCGTCCTGCGTCGTCGATACCTAAAAGTAATGTCATGGATTTGATAAAACAATAATGTTTATAAGGGTTTTTGAAAGTGGGTTATTTATTCTTTATATATAACTTAACATCTTTCCATACCAAATTATACAATTCCTTAAATGGTTCAAAATACTCTTCACTATTTGGTAAAGGCATTATCGCATCCCCTCTTAAGCACGAAAAAAGAGTTTCTTCTTCTTCTCTAAATTCAAGACGAGATGCCAAAAATTCAACATAACATAAATCTTTTTCGTTCCTTAATATCCTTAAGTCATAATTATCATTTCGCCATTGAGAAATAGAGAGGGGGTTAAGCCCATTAAGATAACTAGAGCCCAAACATCCATACGACAATTTAGTTTCATTTTCTAAAGAAGCAATAACAGGATTTCCAGATCCATACCTAGACCTATACGTTACAGGCATTTCTTTTTTATATGCTCTAAGAACTTGTTTAATAAAATCTGAGCCATATAATCCTTGGAATTCATTTTTAGGATGCAAGTTCAAATCCTTGAGGGGAACTACACCAGTTATTCCCATTAATCCAACTTTCTTCAAAAAATTTCTTCTTGTTTCCATTTTACTTACTATTCAATTAATACAAATTGAGGTATATTAAACTTTCTTTAAATTTTTTTGTAAAAATGATAAATTTATAACGTATATTTAAGATACTACAAAATATGCTGGGCATTAAAGACAAGAAAATCTTGTATGAATTAGAACAGAATAGCAGACAATCTCTTAGTCAGATTGCCAAAAAAACTAAATTATCGCAACAAGTTATTAGTTACAGGTTAGATATTCTACAAAGAGAAAAGATTATTACAAATTTTTTTACTTTAATTAATTTTACAAACTTAGGATATACAAGTTACAGAATAATGTTAAGACTAAGTAATACATCTAAACAAAAATACAAAGAAATCATCGATCTTTGTGTGAATCATCCAAATGTTTTATGGCTAAATTCCTGTGGAGGAAAATATGATTTTATTATTAATATCATGGCAAAAAATATTATTCATTTTGACCAAATATTTAGAAAAATAAAGGAAAAATTTCCAGAACAAATACAAAACTATGACATATTAACCCATTTGGAAATGTCATATTTTGGAAGAGATTATTTAGTTAAGAAAAAGAGAGAAACCAAACAAATTCCTTATTTTGGAAGAGAATTAAAAGTGATTAAGCTAAATAAAACAGATTTAAAAATTTTAAACATTTTATCAGAAAATGCAAGAGTTAATATTATTGAAATCGCATCTCAATTAAAAATAACTGCAAATACTATTGTTAATAGAATTAAAAACCTTGAAAAAAGTGGGATAATACAGGCATACAAACCCCTATTACATGTTGAAAAAATTGGCTATCAATCTTATAAATTACTAATTAAATTTCAGGATATAACAGAACAAAAAGAAAAACAATTAATTAATTTCGTGCAGAGAAATGCAAATGTGATAGGGATTATTAAATTAGTTGGATTATGGGATTTTGAAATAGAAGTTGAAGTTGAAAGTTATGATAAATTATATCAATTTGTAATGGATGTTAGGGATGAATTTAAAGAAATAATAAAAGAGTTCGAAACACTATCATTACATCATGATTATAGATATAATTTTTTCCCTAAGGATTTGTTGAAATAAAATTATTCTTCAACATTTTTTTAAAACAATAAATACACTTATAATTGACAAGGAATATGAATTCCAATTGTTGCCTCAGGGCATTGTTTTTTGATTTTTATTAGATCTCGGACAGAATCTTCAAAAGAAAGATTTATAAGACATTTTTATCACCTAATGTTATAGCGGGGTGGAGCAGTCTGGTCAGCTCGTGAGGCCCATAACCTCAAGGTCACGTGGTTCAAATCCCTATTCGCGATTCATTCTAAAATTTTTCTAATCACTTCGTTGAGAAAAATTCGAGCAAATCGACTCACCCGCTAAAGTTTTTCAAAAGAAAGCTTTATAATGCATTTTTGTCATTTAATGTTATAGCGGGGTGGAGCAGTCTGGTCAGCTCGTGAGGCCCATAACCTCAAGGTCACGTGGTTCAAATCCCGTCCCCGCTATTCACTCTAAAATTTTTCAAATCACTTTGTTGAGAAAAATTCGAGCAAATTGATTCATCCTCTATTTGCAAAATTTATATAAATTCTACTTTGCTTAGGATTTTATGAAAAAGGACAGGCTTTATATTTTAGTGGGAGTGTTTTTTGTTTTTTTGCAGATTGTTGCGATTGTGAGAAATTTGTTTTTAGACTTTGTTTATTTTTTTTGGTTTTGTGATTTTATTCCAATAATTTTAGCTGCAGCTTTTTTTCTTAGGAGTGAACAGATTGTCAAAGGAATTGTCAGTATCGGATTGTTTCCCCAGTTGATTTATTTATTTAGTTTTATTGTGAAGCTATTTTTTGGAGTTTCTTTTTTAGATGAAACTGATTTACTTTTTGGTCATAATGTTTTTATTATTTTTTCTTCTGTTGTTTTGCATTCGGCGAGTGTGATTGCGTTTGGATTTGTTTATAGAATTAGACCGAAGGCGAAGAGTTTGTTTTATTCTTTTGTGGGGCTGGTTTTAATTTATGTTGTTATTGTTGTTTTTACGGTTTCTAGTGATAGCATTAATTATGTTTTTTTGTTAAGTAATTTTTTTGGGGTTAGTTCGTTTTCTGTTTTTTGGATTCCGATGACTTTTTTGGTTGTGGTTCTTCCAACTTATGGTTTTCAATATTTGATTTATAGATATTTTGGGAAACAAATTGGGCATTAGGAGTTGGTGGTTGAGTTATCGGGAATGTTGTTCGCTTGTCCACTCCGATAATCTTTTATAGTATTTTTCTTGTTTGTTTTTATGTGGGGATGCCTACGTTATTCGTGAAATGCATTTCGTAAAATATCTATAATTTGAATTCTTTTTTTACTCAAAGCGTTTTACTCAGCCAAATCGGCTGGTTTTAAGCGCCAGTAGCTTTTCGATTACAGCAAAATTTATAATCCCTATTTCTTGAATAATTCTATGTGGGGATGCCTACGCTGTTCGCAATTTGCATCTCGCAAAATTATCTGGATTTGAATTTTATTTTACTCAAAGCGAATTGCTCAGCCAAACATCCGTTTGTCCACTCCGATAATCTTTTATACTATTTTTCTTGAATAATTCTATGTGGGGATGCCGGAGTGGCCAAACGGGCTGGCTTTAAGCGCCAGTAGCTTTTTGCTTACGGGGGTTCGAATCCTCCTCCCCACATATGCCTCTGTAGCTCAGTTGATAGAGCGTTTGATTCGTAATCAAAAGGTCGTCGGTTTGATCCCGGCCAGAGGCTTTTATTTAGAAATTTTCTGCTTCAACTTCTCTTTATGTTCTTTTTGGCAGGATGAGCAAATGTGGATTTTTTTTGAGGTTTCTCCTGAGCCGATTTTGATTATTGTGCCTTTTGGTTTGTCTAGGAATGTTGTTTTGATTTCCTCATTGCAAAGGTGGCATTTTTGTGTCATATATACTACCTGAGAATAATATTTATAAAAGCTTTTGTTTAGAGGGGAAGATGGAAGTAGGTTGGTATAACCTTCATATATTTCCGTAAACGAAAATGGAAGGATTTGATTTAACACGGTATCAGGATGATGAGGGAGAGCAGACGAAGATTGCGAAGATTATGGGGAAGATGTTGTCGGGGCGGAGTGATTATGAGGCTGTGATTGAGAAGAAGAGAGAGATTTTGAGATGTCCTGAGTGCAATTGGGTGCTAGGGGGTGGAGAGAAATTTTGTCCGGAGTGTGGGGCGAAGGTTTAGGGCGAGGGGAACTAAAGGTATCTTTTTAATTATTTAATAAAAGAATATTCAATTATTAGAATTAGCACCATTCTCCGATTCTTTCTGCGTAATCACATTTTGTGCATTGTAAAAGGTATACCCAATCTTCGTCGCCTATCATCATACCTAAGTCTATTAGTTTGCATTTGTCGTTTCCGCATTTTTTGCATTTGAAGTCGTGTCCTGAAAAGTCTTTTTTTTCGGCCACTCCTATTCCTGTTTTGGTATTTGTGATTTTTTCGGTTATTAGGATTGGTTCTTTTGTATCGCGTTCTGTTTTTGTTTTGCACTTGTTGCATGTGAGGAATTGTTTGTTTCCTTTTGTTGTTATAATTAGCATTTTTTTGCATGTGGGGCAGAATTCGATTGTCATTTTGTTTTCAGCTTACGATGATTTATAAAATTTTAGTAGTTGTTTATTGTTAACATTATTAAAAGTAATTTCTTTGGAGTGATAAGAAAACCTTATAAATATAAAAATCTCTTAACAACTGTTCAGTTTATCTGGATTTCGACTTCGGTTGAGGTTCAGCCCAACTGGATATTTGGCTTCGGTCAAATCGGAGAGGGGTGACGTAAAAATCAATACTTTCCCTTTATGTTTAAATTTTAGTTTTTATTTTGATTGTTGATTGTTGATTTTTTTGTTATTTGGTTCTTTTTCTGTTTTGGTGTAGTTAACCTTAAAATGTGATTTTTTCTTAGTATTTTATGAAGTTAGCGATTGTTGATAGGGAGAAGTGTAAGCCGACTGTTTGTGGTCGTGAGTGTAAGAAGTATTGTCCGGTTGAAAAGAGGGAGGCGGATAGCTGTGTTGTGATAAATGAGAAGTGTACGATTGATGAGAATGCTTGTGTGGGATGTGGGATTTGTGTGAAGCGGTGTCCGTTTGGGGCGCTTAATGTTGTGAATTTGCCGTCGGTTAGCGAGAAAGATATCGTGCATCGGTATGGTGAGAATGGGTTTGCGCTTTATGGGTTACCGACGCCGAAGGTGGGGAAGGTTTTGGGCTTGCTTGGAAGGAATGGTATTGGGAAGAGTACGGCGATTAAGATTTTGGCTGGGACGTTGAGAATGAATTTAGGGAAAGACGAGGCTAGTGAGGATGATGTGAGGGTATTTTTTAAGGGGAATGAGATTTTGAGGTATCTGGATTCGCTGGTCGGGAGTCGGGATTCGGGAGGTGGCAAGAAAGTGAGTTATAAGCCGCAGAATTTATCGGAGTTGGCTATTGATGTTGGGGTGATGGATTTGTTGATGAAGCGGGGAGACGAGAGTAGGATTATGGAGTTGGCTGAGAGGTTGGGTATAAGTCAGGTTTTAGGAAATAAGATGAATAAGTTGTCTGGTGGTGAGTTGCAGCGGGTTGCGATTTTGGCGGCGTCGCTTGGGGATGCGGATGTTTATTTTTTTGATGAACCGTTGGCGTTTTTGGATATTGGGGAGAGGTTGAGGGTGAGTGATTTTTTGAGGGAGTTGGCGCGAGATAAGACACTGATCGTTGTTGAGCATGATTTGTTGATTTTGGATTATTTGACGGATTATTTGAATGTGTTTTATGGTGGGCAGGGGGCGTTTGGTTTGGTGAGTGGAGTGAAGAGTTCGAAGGTTGGGGTTAATGCTTATTTGGATGGGTTTTTGAAGGAGGAGAATATGAGGATTCGGGATAAGGCGTTGAGTTTTAATTTTACGAAGAATCCGGCGATGAGTGGAGTAAAGATTGCGGATTGGCCTGATTTTAGTTTGAAGTTTGATTCGGGTTTTAAGTTGGATGTTGAGGGGGGGGAGATTCGAGAGAATCATGTAGTTGGGATTTTGGGGAAGAATGGGACGGGGAAGACAACCTTCGTTCGATCTCTCGCGGGAGAACTCGAAGTTCGAAGGTCGGTAGTCGGTAGTCGGGAGTCGGTAGTCGGAAGGTTGAATTTGAATTTGGAGGTTTCTTATAAGAAGCAGTATTTGTTTACGGACAGTGAGGACTTGATTCGGGATATTTGTTTTAGGGAGAAGATTAGTAAGAAGTTGAAGAGTGTTTTTAATTTGGGAGTTTTGGAGGGGAAGAGGGTTTGTGATTTGTCTGGTGGTGAGTTGCAGAGGTTTAGTGTTGCGCGATGTTTGGCGAAGGATGCGGATGTTTATTTGATTGATGAGCCGAGTGCTTATTTGGATGTTGAAGAGAGGATTAGTGTGGCGAAGGCGATTAAGGATGTAATGATTGAAAGAGGGAAGATGGCGTTTGTTGTTGATCATGATTTGTTGGTTGTTTCGTATTTGGCTGATTCGGTGATTAATTTCGATGGAGAGGGTGGTGTTAGAGGAGAGGCCTCGAAGGTTCGGGAGTTTGAAGAGGGAGTGAGTGAATTACTTAGGAGTTTGAATGTGACGCTTAGGAAGGATAAGGAGTCAGGGAGGCCGAGGATTAATAAGAGGGGATCGGTTTTGGATCGGGAGCAGAAGGAGGGGGGGAAGTGGGCTGTGTTTTAGGAAGCATTTATTTTATAAAGTTCTTTTTTGTTATTTAATTATGAAGAGAGAGGTTTTTGTTGTGTCGGTTGTGTTTTTATTTGTTTTTGGTGTTTCTATGATTTCAAATTCAATGACGGGTAGTGTTATTGGTTCTGGAATGGATGATAGTGGCATGATGAGCGGACCGAGTGATGAGAGTATTGAGTGTATGGAAAATTGTGTTATGACCGAAGGAAAGGTAGAATCTGTTTGCATGATTGAGTGCAATATGGAGCCCAAACCAGAATCTACAAATGAGGGAGAGGAGTGTATGCAGAGATGTATTTATGTTGGCTGTGACGAAAGAGATTTTAGTTGTGCGAGAAAGAATATGGATAGATGTGAAGATGAGTGTGGAATGAAGGGGGATGCTCCTGGTGAATCAGAAATGGGAGAGGAGCAAAGATGTATTTCTGAATGTGTTGCCAAGGAAGATCCGATACTGATTTGTGGGGCGAGCAAAGAGGGTGAAACCGGAAATTTAATTTGTCAAAAATGCGCTGAATCGTGTATTCATTTGTATGAGGGTCCTTGTTTGACTGATGAGGAATTAACGGAAAAGGAGAATGCATGTGAAACTTGTGAACATTGTTATGGCGAGCCAGTGATGGGTTCTTCTGGTCAGGGCTGGGATTGTATTATTGATATTGAGTGCAAGGATGCTTCTGGGGAGTTTGGTGATGATGCCGGGAAAGGGGATGATAGTTTTGAAAAGGGGCATGAGGATTCTGGAGTTGTTGTGTCGGTCGGAGAGGCAATAGGAAATGTTTTTGAGGGAATAGGGACCTTTTTTAAGGGGTTGTTTGATTAGGATTTTTGGGGTTGGAATTTTTAAGATATAAAGATTATTTAGTAAAAGGTTTATGTAAAGTTTAATAAATCTTAATTTGTATTTTATTTTATGAAGAATGTTATTATTAAATTAATTATGAAGGAAGTTGGATTGGATGCTGTTGAGGTTGCTGACTTGATTGAGGTTTCGCCGAGGATGGAGATGGGAGATTTTGCGTTTCCGTGTTTTAGTTTGGCGAAGAAACTTAAAAAAAATCCGATGGCGATTGCTAAAGATTTGGCTGAAAAGTTTAGGAAAGAGTTGCCGGGGGAAATTTCTAGTGTTGATTTTAAGGGAGCGTATGTGAATTTTTTTATTGATAAGAAGATTTTGGCTGAAGATGTTTTGGCAAAGGTGAAAAGGGGAGGTTTCGGGCGGAGTGATTTGGGGGAGGGTGAAAGGGTTGTTATTGATATGTCTTCGCCGAATATTGCGAAGCCATTTGGGATTGGGCATTTGAGGTCGACAATTATTGGAAATTCGATTGGGAAGATTTGTGAGGCGAACGGGTTTGGTGTGACGAAGATTAATTATCTTGGAGATTGGGGGACGCAATTTGGGAAGATTATTTTTGGATTTAAAAAATGGGGAAGTGAGATGGAGTTGAAAAAGAATCCGATTAAGCATTTGTATGAGTTGTATGTTAAGGCAAATGCGAAGGTTCCAAATGGGCATGACCCTGCTGGTCTTGAGTTTGAGAAGGAGGCTCGGAAGGAGTTTAAGAAATTAGAGGAAGGTGATAAAGAAAATATAGGGTTGTGGGAGAAATTTAGGAAATTATCGCTAAAGGAGTTTGATAAAATTTATGATTTGCTTGGAATAGAATTTGATGTTATTTCGGGGGAGAGTTTTTATAATGATAAGATGGGGGAAGTTATTGATAAATTGGAAGGGAAAAATTTAGTGAAGAAAGATGATGGGGCGATGATTGTTGATTTGAAGGAGGAGGGGCTTGGGGTTGCGTTGATTCAGAAGAGCGATGGGACTAGTTTGTATGTTACGAGAGATTTGGCGGCGGCATTGGATAGGTATAAGGAATATAAATTTGATAAGATGATTTATGAAGTTGGGCAGGAGCAGAGGCTGCATTTTAAGCAGGTGTTCAAGATTTTGGAGAAAATGGGTTATGATTGGGCTGGTGATTGTATTCATGCTACACATGGTTTGTATCTGGATAACGACGGGAAGAAGTTTGCAACGAGGAAAGGTAAAACGGTTTTTATGAAGGATATTCTTGGTGAGGTTGTTGAAAGGGCGAAAGTGAATTTAACAGAAAGAGAAAAATTGCCGGTGAAAGTTTTAGATGAGAGGGCGAGGAAGATTGCTTTGGCTGCGATTTTTTATGGTGATTTAAAAAATTTCAGAGAGAATAATATGATTTTTGATATTGATAAATTTTTGGCTTTTGAAGGTGATACTGGGCCTTATTTATTGTATAGTTATGCTCGGGCGTCGTCGATTGTTCGGAAGGTTAGGAGTAAGAAAGTAGTTAAGATTGTTGATTTGAAAAATTCAGAGATTAAGTTGCTGAAAAAGATTGATGGGTTTGAGGATGTTGTTCAGAAGGCGTATGAGAATCTGGCTCCGAATTTGATTGCGAATTATTGTTTTGAATTGGCACAGAGCTTTAATGAGTTTTATCATGCGTGTCCGGTTTTGGGTAGTGAGAAAGAAGGATTTAGATTGAAGTTGGTTGATGCGTTTCGGATTATATTGGGGAAGGGATTGGGGTTGTTGGGGATTGAGACGATTGAGGAAATGTAATTTCTTTTTCTTGGTATGGCCGCTCGGCATACCCACAAATTGTGGAATGCTGGGGCATAATTTTGTCGTTAAATGTGAACTTGTGTATCAATGTACACCACGTCCGCATTTGCTTAAAACTTACTGACCAAGAAAAAGAAATTGTTGGGAGTTGGGTTAATTGGAAAAATATTTGGAGCGAGAAATTTTATGAAAAGATTTATAAAATTAATTTATTTTATTAACAAAAGGAAATTAAAAAATGAGAGATTTGATAGAGAAAATAGATAATGTATTTAACAATGGGATGAGGGTTATGGTTGCTGTTGGAGTATTATATTTTGGGGGATGGTTGTGGAGTATAGTATAATCGAGAGGAGTCAGAGGGATGTTATGAGGTATAAATCAGAACCGGTAGCACAAGTTGACTTTAAACATTTTTATAATCCTGTGGAATTTTGGCAAGATAATGTGAATTTAATACAAGAGGACAATAAATTAAGAAAAGAAAATTCGGAATTTTCGTCGAACTTTGGAATTCCGACAACGGGATAATTTTTTTGGTTTTTTTATAAATAATTTTTTATAAAAGATTTCTACTTCACAACCTTAAAATTTTTCCAAGCAACTTCGAAAAGGCTTTCCAATGCTTGGGCAAAAAATTCTGTATTTAGCCAAATGCCTATGTCGTAGCTTGGGTGGACTTCTTTGTCGTTCAGGAGCATGAACATTAGTTGTTCACTATCGACTATCATAAATCTTGCTCTTAGATCTTGAACATCTCGGACTTCTGCAACTTTGGATAAATCTTTTGCAATTTTTTTATTGTCTGCAGTTATCGGTGCGGCTATTCTAATTTTTACTCCCCGCTTCTTCGCTTTTTCTAGAGATGGTAATAATATTTCTAGTTTTCGATTTAGGCCGTCCGTCGTTGTTACGAGCGTGATTGTATTTTGAGCTTCTCGAACTAGCATGTCTAGGTGGTTGTAGATATTCTGTCGGGACTTTAGTGCGCCGGAAAGCTCGGTTGGTTCGATGTATTTGATTCCATCAGAAAATAATCCCTGTAGCTCTTCTAGGACTTCGTCGCCTTTTAGTTTTTCTAGTCTTTTTGATTTTTCTTTTGCATTAACTAATAAATTCTTTTTTACTCGTTCGATTACTTCTCCTGGTTTTAGTGCGACGAATTGGATTGGTTTACCGAGTTTCATTACGATGAAGCCTTTTTTTTCTAGGGATTCTAAGATATCGTAGGTTCGTGATCTTGGGACGTCGGAGATACTGGATAGTTCGCCTGCCGTGGAAGTTCCTCTGGATAGCAGGGCAGTCCAAACTTTTACTTCGTATAGATTCAGGTCGAATATTTTTCTAAGTCGGCTAAGGAATTCCTCTTTAACTATCATGATTGTTACAATCTTGAATAGTATTTAAATGTTTCTTTGAATTATCTGGATTCTAAGGAGTGAAAAGTAATTTTATCGTCGGTGTTAGAGTTTGTTGAATCTTATTTCGAATTTTTGGGTTTTTATTTTTCCGACTTCGAAGTAATTAAATTTTTTGTCGGATTTTTTTAGAGATATTATTTTTGCTCCGACTCGTGTTTTAATGAAGTCAAGTTGGGATTCTAAGATGTCGTTGAAGTTAGAGGTGATTTCGAGTTCGATTGTGTCGGATTTTATTAGTTCATTTTTCTTTCGTGAGGCTTGGATTTTTCTGGAGATTTCTCGTGCGAATCCTTCTGCTTCGAGTTCGGGAGTGATTTTTGTGTCGAGTATAACAGTCGGTTGTCGGTTGTCGGTTTGTCGATAGACGAGTTCTTTGATATTAAGTTCTTCTTTGATGATTTGGGAGAGTTCTTCTTTTGGTTGGATTGGTGTTGAGACGGTTGCTTTTGACAGGGGCCATTTTATTCCGATTTGTGCTTTGTCTCGTTCTCTTAGTGCTGTTGAGACTATGTTTCTTGCTGTTTCCATTTGTAGCTCGAGTTCTTTGTCAATTAGTTCAGTATTTGGTTCTGGGTAATCTTGGAGATGAACGGAGTTTTCTTTGTTGTTGATGTCCTGAAATATTTTTTCTGTTACGAATGGAATTAGCGGGGCTAGGATTTTGGAGAGTTTGTTTAGGATATAGCAGGTTGTTTTTCTTGCTTCGCTGCTGTTTTCGTTGAATCGTTTTCGGGAGTTTCGGATGTACCAGGTTGAGAGGTCGTCGATATATTTTTTTGTGAAGGCGCAGGCTTTGATTGTATTGTAGTTTTCTAGGTTTTCTTTGACGACCTTGTTGAGTTCTTCGGTTCGTGATATGATCCATTTGTCTAGGATGTTTTGTGATAGTTCAAAATTTTTGTCGGATGGTTGTTGGTAGTCTTTGTAGAATCGTGCGACGTTGTAGAGCAGGATAGTTATTTTTTTGTAGGTTTCTTCTAGGCCTTTTTCGGAGAAGTTGAAATTTTCGGCTGTCATTAGCGGCGAGGCCAGCATGTAGAATCTGAATGTGTCGGCTCCATATTTGTTTATCATTTTTAGAGGGTCAGGATAGTTTTTTAGGGATTTTGACATTTTCTTGCCGTCTTCTGCGAGGACGATTCCGGTTGTTAGGACATTTTCGAATGGTATTTTGTCGAAGAGGATGGCGGAGATGGCCATCATATAGTAGAACCATGCTCGCGTTTGTCCGATGTATTCTGTTACGAATTGGGCTGGGAAATTTTTATCGAAGAATTCTTTGTTTTCGAATGGGTAGTGGAATTGTGCAAATGTCATTGCTCCTGATTCGAACCAGCAGTCTAAGACTTCGGGTATTCGTGTATATTCTTCTCCGTCGATTTCAAGTTTTACTGGGTCTAGGAAATCTTTGTGTAGGTCTATAAATTCGGTTGTCGGTTGTCGGTTGTCGGTTGTCGGGAGGTTTATGGCATATTTTTTTAATTCTTCGATTGAGCCTAAGACTTTTATTTTTCCTGATTTGGATTTCCAGATTGGGATTGCTGTTGCCCAATATCTGTTTCTTGTTATGTTCCAGTCTGGTGCGGTTGAGATGTTGTGTTGCATTTGGCCTTCCTTGAGGTATGATGGGAACCAGTTGATGTTGAGGTTTAGTTCGAGGAGTCGTTTTTTGATTTTTTGGATGTCGACGAACCATGCGGGTAGGGCTCGGTAGATTAGTTTTGTGTCGCATCGGTAGCAGAATGGGTATTCGTGTTCGATTTTTCTTGACATTATTGCTTTGTTTGATTTTTTTAGGTCGATGACGATTTGGGTATTTGCGTCGTGGACTAGTTGTCCTGCATAATCTTTGACCTCGGAAGTGAAGTGTCCTGTTTCATCGACTGGTTGGACAGAGGGAATGGAATATTTTTTACAGATGGCGTTGTCTTCTTCTCCGAATGCCGGTGCTGTGTGAACGATTCCGGTTCCTTCTTCGGCTGTTACGAAATCTGCTGTTAGAAATTTGAATGAGTTTGGGTTGTCTTTGAAATAGGGAAAGAGAGGTTCGTATTGTTTCCCTTCGAGTTCTTTTCCTTTTATTTCTTTTGTTATTTTGTATTCTTCTGGGGATTTGTAAAATTTTTCTAATAGGTCTTTGGCTAGGAGATAGGTGTTGTTGTCGGATTTGTCTTTTACGTAGACATATGTTAGATTTGGGTTGACGGTTAGTGCGAGGTTTGAGGGAAGTGTCCATGGGGTTGTTGTCCATGCGAGGGCGTAAACATTTCCTTTGGAAATGTTCGAGGTGTCGGTATTCGGGGTGTGGGGGTGTGGGGAGAGAAGTCTAAACTTTACTGTGACGCTTAGGTCTTTGATTATTTTGTAGGAGTTGTCCATTGCTATTTCGGATTTTGCTAGTGGGGTTGAGCATCGTGGGCAGTAAAGTAGAATTTTTTCGCCTTCGTAGAGGTAGCCTTTGTCGTAGAGAGATTTGAATGCCCACCAGACGGATTCGATGAATGAGTTGTCCATTGTTTTATAGCCACCTTCCCAGTCTACCCATCGTCCGATTTTTTCGATGTATGCTCTCCATTCTTTGTCGTGGGTTAGGACTTTGCTTCGGCAATATTTGTTGAATTTTTTGACGCCCATTTTTTCGATTTCATCCTTGGAGTTGATACCGAGGTCTTTTTCTGCGATTGATTCGATTGGCAGTCCGTGGCAGTCCCAGCCCCAGCCTCGTTTTACGTGGCGTCCTTGCATTGTGAAGAATCTTGGAAAGACGTCTTTGATTGTCGAGATTAAGAGATGACCGTAGTGTGGGAGCCCAGTTGCGAATGGCGGACCGTCGTAGAAGATGTAGGGTTTACCTTTTTCGGTTTTTTTCAATGATTTTTCAAATGTGTTATCTTTTTTCCAAAAAGTTAGGATTTCTTTTTCGATGTCTTTGATTTCTGCCATAGGATATGTTGATTAGTTAGTTATTTAAAATTATTGAATGGTAGGATGGGTTGGGGTTGAATGGTGGCGGTGGGTTGTTGATTATTTGATCAAATTCATAGTGTATTCTTTAACGATTAGTAAAGGTTCATAGGCTATTATTTTTTTACCGAATTTTTCTCTTAAATCTAAGATTATTTTATTCATTTTCGCATGTTCAACAATGAATTCTAAATGCATAGAATATTTGCCTATGTGATTCATCAACATAATGCAATTTTTATGCTGAGTATAATATAACGTCATTCTTTTTTTTATTTCTTCATCATTTAACTCAATAAATAAATGGTAATATGAATAGCCCAATTTTCTAAAATCAATTCTGGGTTTTAATAATAAGATGATTTCTTTTTTTATCAATTTTCTATAACGTTGTGTTATAGCCCAAGAAGTCAAACTTAACTTTTTTGCAATTTCTGTAAATTTTATTCTGGAATTTAGTGAAAGTTCAGTTAAAATTTTTTTATCAATATCATCAATTTTTTCTTTTTCTAAGTGAAACTCAAGATTAATATTGTAATTTAATTTTCCATCAAATAAATATTTATCATTAAAAATAAGATTATTAATAGGCAGGAGGAGTTCTTTTTTGTTAAACTCTTTGCCAAATCTTTTAAAGAAATCAGAATAAAATTTAATAAATTCTTTTGAAGAGGGGCTTATTGTTGTTAATATTAAGTCCCAAGTTCCTTCGCATAATGCAGCCCATGCAACAATTTTACTATTCTGAATAGCATTTATTATTTCATCTTGAGTTTTTTTGTCTACACTTTTGAATTTAATAAGTATCTTGTTTGTTTGATAGCCCAATTTAGAGGTGCTTACAAAAGCAAAAAATCCAGTGATTATTTTTTCTTTTATTAATTGTTTAAATCTATATTGCGCCACCTCTTTGCTAACTCTTGTGGCTTTACCTAGTTGGGTAAAAGAAATTCTCGGATTAATATCCAATTCTCTTAAAATCTTTAAGTTAATTTTGTCCATATTAATATAATTCAATAATTTGTATATAAATATTTGTATTTAATAAATAAATTCGAAGAAGAGTTTATATTTTATTGATTATATTTATTTATAATGGAAAGAAATAGGAATAACTTTAGTGTCGATAATGCTGTTAGAAAGATTGATGAACTTCGTAGTAAGAAAAAGAGTTTGTTAAAATATATAGAAGAGATTGAGAAAAGAGATGATCGTCTTGTTGAGGCGTTAATTCGATTAGAGGTTGACGGTGTGGAGGATTCAGGGTATAGGTATACAGAACGAACGAATTATATTAATTTGGATGATACTAGGAGAAGAACATATGTCAATAATGAAAAAACAGAGCTAGGGTATTGGCACCAATTGGAAATTATTGAGAATGAAGATCTTAAGCGTTGCGAAGATTATCATGAGTTGGCTGAGATTTCAGAAGGATTGTTAAATTTTGGAGATCCTCTTAGTAAGCATCTTTCAGTAATTTTAAGAAATTGTGATATTAGGTTTCATAACAGTAGAATTATTTATAGTATCTTTCAAAACTTTTTAGGTCGAACGTTAACAGAGGAGCAGTATTATGGTTACTTAAATGGTGAATTACCCATCGGACACGAGCGAATTTTATCTGAGAGGAGAGGTTATAATCTTGGAAGTCCAATATATATTAATAAGTCTTGGAAAGCTCCTGAGGATGCAGCAATTCTCAAAAAATGAATATTATGACGACTGGATTTAAGAATATAGAATGCTGAATAAATTAATGATTTTAGTTTTGAATGGTAAAATTATTCTTTAAGATTTTCTAATGCTTCTTCTTCAATAAAATGAAGTTTTGTTGGAATGATTAAGCAGAAAGGCATGTCAATTCGGTTGCCGGTTGTCGGCTGCCGGTTGTCGAGTAAGGCGAGGTTTTCCGGGGTGTCGTAGAATATTTTTTGATTTGATGTTCCGGCGTTTGAGATTGCGATTATCTTTTTTGGGAGTGGAGTGTCTGTTTCTCTAGAGGATTTCTGAAGTTGTGTGATTGCGTTTTTTATTTCTAATTCAATGTCAGTCAGCATCAGAGTATGAGCATTAATGGATTGGTTTTCTTTGATGTAGTTCATAAATGATGTTGGTTTGTTTGTGTGTTCAGCCCAGTTTGGCATTGATGCGGTTTTTCCGAATTTATAGAGGGAGAGTCCGGTTTCGGCGATTGTTGTGAGGATTGAGGCATTGTGAAAGATTTTGTAGGGGATGTTTTGTTTTTTTGCGGAGAGGATTAGTTGTATGTGGGTTGTTGCTGAGAGGGAATCGCCGTAGACTAGGAATGCGACGTTTGAGTTTTTTGCTTCTTGTAGGATCGATTCATCTTCGACTTGTTGGCGGGAGAGTTCTTGGATTTTGATGTTGTATTGGGATTCGAGGTTTTTGATTGGGTAGGGGAAGTTCACGGTGTAGTTTTCTATGTAGATTTTGTCGCAGGATTTGAGAGTTTCGAGGGCGTCTGCTGGGAGTGAGTTTTGGGTCATGCCGGTTCCTATTAGGTAGAGTGTCATGTTGGGAAATGGGAGAAGGGGGTTTTAAAGTTTAGGATGTTGGAGATTTTACCTGGGATTAAAATTTATTTAAATGATTATGCTTTATTCCAAGTGAATATTGTGATGAAGATAAAAGTTAGGGTTAAGGCAATTTGTTTGTTTATGGTGTAAAAAATTGCGGTGGCGAGTGCTAATATCCATAGGATGACTGGGAAATATTGAATCCTTGAGTAGATTTGTTTTTCGTCTTTTGTGATTGTTGCGAGTGCGAGACCGAGGGGGATTGCTAGGATTAGTGTTAAGTATTCTATCATAGGATTTTTAATTGGTTGATATTATTAAATGTTGTGTGCGAGACCGACGTCTCGAAGTATTAGGCATTAGGGGTTAGGCATTAGGGAACGGGGCACTGAAAATGGTACTGAAAGGGGGGCAAATTGTTGCGCGGTTTGTTCGCACTGATATTTTTATAAATGTAGTGTTATTTTCTTTTTTATGAAATTGGTTGATGTTCATTGTCATTTGGATCATGCTCGTTTTGAGAAAGACTTGGATGAGGTTATTGAGAGATTTGAGGAAGAGGGAGGGAGATATATTGTTAGTTCTGGTGTCAATCCTAGTACGAATCGGAAAAATTTGGAGTTTGCGAAAAAGTATGATGTTGTTCGGGCTTCTTTTGGAATATATCCTACGGATGCCTTGGCTTGTGAGCTAAAGAGTGGTGAGGCCGAGGGTTTTTTGAGGGACTTTGAGCATTTTAGTGTTGATGAAGAATTGAAATGGATTGAGAAGCATGCTGATGATTGTGTTGCGGTTGGTGAGGTTGGGCTTGATTATAGTTTTAAGGATTTTCAGACGGAGGGTATGAGAGAGAAGCAGAAGGAAGTTTTTAGGAAAGTGTTGGATTTGACGAAGAGGATTAGGAAGCCGGTTGTGATTCATTCGAGAAAAGCGGAATTGGATGCGATTGAGATTTTGGAGGAAATGGGGATGGAGAAAGTTGTTATGCATTGTTTTTGCGGGAAGAAAAGTTTGATTCGTCGGTGTGTTGAGAATGGTTGGAGTTTTTCAGTTCCGCCGGTGATTGCAAGATTGGAGCATTTTAAAATGCTAGTTGATATGGTTCCGTTGGGGCAGTTGTTGACTGAGACTGACGCGCCGTATTTGTCGCCGGTTGTTGGTCAGAGGAATGAGTCGGCGAATGTTGTTGTGACGATTGGGATTATTGCGGAGATTAAGGGGTTGAGTGAGGATGAGGTTGCGAGGAATATTTTTGAGAATGCCGTAAAGTTGTTTGGGTTATGAAAAAGAATTTGAAAAGTAAATTGAAGGTTAACGGATTTTTTGATGTAAATAAATTTCCATTCTTTTTTCTATTTCGAGATTATCTAAAAATTCCATTGTTGTATAATTGGTTTATAAAATATTCTTGACCTGAGTTAGCACCAATTAGAAGTTTTTTCGATTCTTTTCTTGTTGGGAGCCGTGGTTTTCCTTGGCTAAATTTATCGTTTTTTCTGTGCGTTACTGAATCGTAAAAATCTACAATAGAAAGAAGTCTTGCTCCATATTCGATAATTGCAAGGGTGGAATTTGAATAATTATTGGAAGATTTTGGAAGATTTTTTGGGTATCCTCCTTTCTGAAAGGTGTGATGTCTAAGTAAAATTTCTGCGGACAAATCATGAATTCCTCTTAACAACCTATAGCCATCTAAAGGGTGCTTTTGAAGCTCCTTCATATCTTTTTGTTCAAACCCTTTCGATTTTTTTAAAGATTCTGGAGCGGTCATGACCTTTCCAACATCGTGCAAGAGTCCAGCATAAAATAATGTTTTTGGATTCAAAATATGTGTAAATTCCAATATCTCTTTTCCTTTAAGTCCAACTCTTAAGGAATGCTCATATGTTGGAATGTCTTGTAATTTTATCAAATTGGTAAATGTAATTATTGATTTTTGTTGGTTTTCAGATATTTCCAATTCTTTAAAGACGTTTTCTACTTTTTTTTCAAGTGAGATTAAAGTTGTCATTTTAATATTTATTATCAATCCGAACATTTCATGTTCATTTCTTTACTTTTTAAGCTTTTCTCTTTGGAGTCTAGTTGTGGGATTGCGATGCAAATATTTATTAATAAGGAAGAGTTATTCAGATTATGATAATTACGAAGGCTTTTCCGTATTCTGCGATTAAGAAACAATTGAAGAAGTCGGATGAGATTGGGATTATTTCTTGTAATGCTTGTGCGAGATTGTGCGGGACTGGTGGGGAGAAAGCTATGGCGCAGTTGGCGAAAAGGTTGAAGAAAGATGGTTTTAATGTTGTTGATATGGATTTGATTGGGAATCCTTGTAATTATGATTTGCTAAACAAGTCGCAGCTTCATGGGAATGTCCAAATTCTTTTGGCCTGTGATGCCGGGCTTTATAATTTGAAAAAGCTGTTTCCTAAGCATAAGATTATTTCTGCGAATAGGACTATTGGGTTGGGAGCGCATGATAAAGGTCGGAATATTGTTTTGATTAAAAAAATTAAATAATTATTTTAGTTTGGTTTTTAATTGAGGCCATTTTTCTTCAAGAGTTGGTTCTTTTGACTGGTAGATTATGCCGAGTGGGATTTTTCCTGATTTTGAATTATAATCAAATTCGTTAGCTAATTTTTCTGCGGTTTGTTTGTTTGTGTTGTCTTTTATTTTATACATTTGTTTATCTTTGTTGTTAGCATTGATATTGAAGACTAGGCAATCCTGAATTATTTCAATGAATGAGAAACCTTTATGTGCGATTGCTTTTGTAAATATTTCGACCATGTGTGGAATGTCTCGTGCGTTTGTTCGGGCGATGAAGGTTGCGTTTGATGCGAGAGCTAATTTGATTGGGTTCATTGGTTTGTCAAATACTCCTAAAGGCGCTGATTTTGAAATGTATCCTTGCTGGGATGTTGGAGTTGGTTGTCCTGTTGTCAGCGAGAAGGATTGATTGTCGTGGAGGATTAGTGTCATGTCGGCGTTGTATTTGAATGCGTGGATGAAGTGAGAGATGCCTTCTGCATATGCGGCACCGTCGCCGGCGAATGTTAAAACTTTTAGATTAGGGTTTCCGAGTTTCATTCCGATTGCGGTTGGGATTGCCCGGCCGTGAAGGCAATAGATTCCGGAGAGATTTAAATAGTCAAAGATTTTTGCGTGGCATCCGATGTCTGTTGTGATTGCGAAGTCTGTCTGTTTATGCTTGCCTGATTCGATTAGTTTTGTTAGGGTTTGTTTTACACTTTCAAGTATCATGTGGTTTGGGCATCCTGGGCACCATGTGTTTTCTGCTTGGGTCGATAGGTTTTTCATTTATTTACTCCTAATTTATGAATTTCTTTAGATGTCTCGTAGAGGAATGCTCCTGCGTTTGCCCATACTACAAATAACCAAGTTGGGATTAATTGCATAAGTGTTGGCGATGCGTAACTCCATGCGTAACTCGTGTAAATAACTATCATTTCTGCTATTGTTCCAAACATTCCTGCGAAAATAAATATCGCAAAAGTCCTTTTTGATTTCCATTTGGATAGTCCCACTATTGCCAAAATTATTTCCAGTATGGTTGTTAGCATTATGTTTTTATGAAAAAGGGTTACAATCAGAATTGCCACTCCCACAAATATCGAGTTGAATAAAATGTTTTTCCATTCTTTTTTAAACCCTCTTTCTAGTTTTGTTTTTTTCATATTAAATTATTAATTAAATTTTTTAGTTATTTTACTTCTTGAACCAATGTTTTTTTTCTTGTTTAAATCCAAGTTTTTCATACCATTTTTCCACTTTTGAGTTTCTTGCTTTTAAATACCAGATTAACCCAGGATAGGTTACTATGCATTTTTTAATTAGTTTAGTTCCGATACTTTGTTTTTGATATTTCGACTTAACTACTAAGCTGAAAATAACTCCAGTAACTAGTTTATCCGTTAATGCCCTTATCGCTCCAACTACCTCTTTTCTATTCCATGCCGAAATAACAATTGTGGAATTTTCATACATTTGTGATAATCTTTTTCCATTATCTTTTATATCTCCCTTTCTGCTCCAGTTAACAGATTCATACAATTCTAACAATTGTTTTGAAGGTAGTTTTTTTATTTTCTTATATGTTATTTCCGTTATATTATTCCCCTTATAAATTTCTCATTCATTTTAATTAGTCCGTAAATTGATGATACTATAAAAACTCCTTGGAGAACAATGAAAATTAAATCTCCTATGTAAATACTATATACTTCCAAGCAAATTCCTCCAAGTATTAGTAGTAGATAGGAATATTTTTTTGATAAAATCGTAGATACTCCAATAGATATAGACAATAATCCAATGGTTGCAATTATCGTAAATATATTTATTTCCATTTCATATCATCCCCTCAATTAAGTTTTTTAGCTCGTTAGAATGGAAAGGTCTCCCATTGTATTTCAAAAGGCGGTTTTCGATTTTGATTCCGGTTTTCTCTCGAATTAGTCTTCCGAGTTGTCCGGTGACATTACATTCGACTAGGATTACGTTGTCGGCTTTTTCTATTTCTTTTTTGATTTGTAGAGAGAGAGGTTTGCAGTATAGGACTTGGAGGAATTTTGTGTCGAGGTCTTTGATTGCGTCTTTGATTGCGCCAGATGATGAACCCCACCCGACGATTAGGTTTTTAGATTTTTTGTTGCCATGGATTTTTATCATTTCGAAATTTTTTCTAATATATTTTTTCATGTCGTTGTATTTTTTCATTCGGGCGTTTGTGTTGGTTTCGGTTAGTGTATAAGATTCGGTTGAGTTTCCGAATTTGTCGGTTTCATAGGAAGAATTTTTTACAAGGTCTTCGCCTGGGATTGGTCGTGTGATTTTGAAGGCTGGTGTTTTGGCGGGTTTTGAGATGGAAGAGAATTCGGATTCAGCGAGGTGTTTGTCTGAAAGGATAATTGATAGTGTTCGGAATTTTTCTGCTAGGAATAATGCTTCGGAGGTTTTTTCGATTGTTTCGATTGGGTTGCCTGGTGCAATGACGATTCGTGGGAATTCGCCGTGACCTGCTCTGAGTGCGATGTCGAGGTCAGATTGTGCAGTATAGGTTGGGACGCCTGTCCCTGGTCCGGGTCGTGATGCGAGATAAATAGTTAGCGGGATTTCGGAGATGCCTTGTAGGGATAGGGCTTCACCCATTAAATCGAATCCGCCGCCCGATGTTCCTGTCATTGTTTTTGCTCCTGCGAATGAGGCGCCGAGTGCCATGTTTGCTGCTGCGATTTCGTTTTCACATTGGAACACTATTAGGTTGTTTTTGATTTGATTTTTTGCCAGTTCGTTCATTACGTTTGTTGCTGGTGTCATTGGATATGCGATGTATAAATCTAATCCGGAGTTTTTTGCTCCGATTGCGACTGCTTTTGAGCCAGATAGAATTAGTGGTGAGTCTTTTAATTTTTTGAGCTTGTAGATTGTTTTCTGGGATTCGTATCCCTTTTTTGCTGATAGGATGGCTTTGGCAGATTTTTTGAATTGGGATTTGATTTCGGTTTCAAGTTCTTGTAATGGGATTCCAAGAGTTTTTGCCAGGGCCCCTGCGAGTGCTATATTTAGGTTTCGTTTTTCGTTTTTGAATTGGTCTCCTAGAATTATTGTGCCGTTTTTTTTGAGGGCTTGTTTGTGCGTTTTTATTGTTCGTCCGTCGAGGGCTACGAGGATGTCTGCTTTAGCGTTGTGTGATTCAATTTGGAAGTCTGCGATGCAGAGCGTGTTGAAATTGTGGCCGCCTTGGATGAGGGATTGGTAGTCTCGATAGTTAAAAGTGAAGTAGCCGTATTTGTTTAGGATGTTTGCTACGATTTCTGTGACTTTGTTAATTCCTTGACCTGCTTTGCCACCGATTATTATATTAAGTTTCATTGATTTTAAGAAAAATTTCTTGCAGATAGAAAATTAATTTTCAGAACTGCGTTTTGATTTTTTCTTTCACCTCTTTATTTTAATGGTGGTAAGTTATTTAAAGTTTTGTTAGTTGTAGGAAGTATGAAAGGTGTGATTGGCGGTTTTGAGGCTGTGCGAGGTTTGCCTTTGGCTCGGTGGAGGGTTGTGGTTGGGTATGAAGATTTGTTTGAGTTTGGTTTTCCTGTTTATTTAAAGGCTGATGTTGTTGGTCATAAAAGTGAAATGGGGGCTGTTGTTCGGTGTGATGATTTGAGGGATGCTGAAAGGAAGTTGAGAAAGATGCATAAAGATTTTCCTAAGAATCGGATTGTTGTGCAAGAAAGTTTTGAGGGTATTGAGATGATTGTTGGATTGAAGCGGGATGAAGTATTTGGAATGGTTTTGGTTGTTGGGTTTGGAGGGATTTTTGCTGAGGTAAAAAGGGATGTTTCGTTTAGGGCGTTGCCAGTTTCGAGGAGAGATGTTGTCGAGATGGTTTCGGAGTTGGATGGGTTTGGAGTTTTTGGGGCGCGAGGGAAGAGTTATGATTTGGAGAAGTTTTATACTTTGATTGAGAAGGTTGCTTGGTTAGGGGGGCGGAAGGATTGGAAGGAATTGGATTTGAATCCGGTTGTTGTTGGAGAGAAAGGAATTCGAGTTGTTGATGTTAGGATTGATTGAATATTTTTCCAATTGTGTCGCACATTTCTTTCGGTTCGTCGAAGTTTATCATTTCTGATTTGTTCATGAATTCTTTTGCTTTTTTGATTTGTGTATTTCCTAGAAAGCAGGTGAAGATTGGTTTTTTTGATTTGGCTAGGGTTTTTGAGGTCAGGAGGCTTTGGGTCATTTGTTGTGGAGTCAATAGGGCTATTATAAAATCAAAGTTTTCTTTTTCTATTATTTTTAGTGTTGTTTCGTAGTCTTTTGCCAGGGCGGTTCCAACTAGATCTATTGGATTATTGTGGCTCCAATTTTGGGGTAGTGTTTTGTTTAGTTTTTCTATTGTTGATTTTTTTAGTTGTGGGATTTTGATATTGTTTTTTTCACAGTAGTCGGTCGTTAAGACTCCGAGTCCTCCGGCGTTTGTTATTATCGCGGTAGAGTTTTTTAGTTTAGGATATTTGGTTAAGATATTGGCTAGTTGAAAGAGTTGTTTAATTGAGTCGACTTGAATGCATTTTGCCTGTTTTAGGATTCCGTTGTAGATTCCAAGTTCGGAGGCTAGGGCTGCGGTGTGAGATTGTGCGGCTTTTTGGCCAGCCTGAGATTTTCCAGATTTTAAAACGATAATTGGTTTTTTGCATTTTCTACAAGTTTCAATAAAATTTCTTCCTTTTTCCTTTTTTAGAGATTCTAAATATATTGTGATGACTTTTGTTTGTGAGTCTTTGGAGTAGTATTCAATAAAGTCAGAGAAGTCTAATTGGGCGGAGTTTCCGATTGAGACGAAGCCGGATAGTTTTTGTTGTGAATCTAGGATTGCTGAGCCGATTGCGCCGGATTGTGAGATGAATGCGATTTGTCCCGGTTCAATATCTCCTTGGAAATATGTTGTATTTAGTTTTTGATGTGGGTCGATTAGTCCGTAGGAGTTTGGGCCGAGGATTGTGATGTTTTCTTCTTTTGCGATTTGTTTGATTTGTTGTTCGAGTTTGGTGTTGCCTATTTCGGAGAATCCGGCGGAGATTATGATTGCGGATTTTATTTTTCGTTTGCCGGCTTGTCTTAGAGTTTGGGGGACGAGTTTTGCTGGTATTGCTATTACGATGCAGTCGATTTGATATGGGATTTCGAAGAGATCATTGTAGGATTTGTGATTTAGAATTTTTTCTGTCTTGGGGTTTACTGGGAATATTTTTTTGTTGGATTTTAATAGGTTTTTGAAAATCGTGTGGCCTACTTTAGTTGGGTTTCGTGAGGCTCCGATTATGGCAATTGATTTTGCGTTGAAAAAAGTTTTCGAGTCACCCATTCAGTTATTAATTAGTTGAGATATATAAAGTTTACATTAAGCCTTGTTCGTCGATGCCTGATTCTTCGGTGTTTGTTTCGGTTGGTTCTTCTTGTTTTGGGGTTTCGGATGTTTCGAAATCTTTTGGGTTAATTGAATTAATCATTGTTTTGAAGTCTTCGAATTTGTCGGCTGGGATTCTTAATCCTTTTTTTGTAGGTCCTGTGTAGGTTTCACTTTGAGTAAATTCTCTAATATCAATTCCGACTTTTCCGTTGAATTCTTTAATTCCCACAACGATGTTAGTTACGACTCCCTGATATTCTCCTTTCGGAATTTTCCCAATTTCTTTTTCCATTGAATGAATTTAGTAGTTATTATTTTTAAAGATTTGGGTGGTTGGGTTTTTATTTTGTAATTTAAAGAAGTCTTGACGAGAAAAAAGTGATTAAAAAGACAAATAAAAAGGAAGGCTAAATAACCGAAGCCGTTTAACCTTCCAACACTCAACCGAAGCTGAATGCTCAAGCCCGAAGGATTGAGTATAAAAGGGAGAGTATTGAGTTTTTACGTCACCTCTCTCCGATCTGACCGAAGTCAAATATTCAGTTGGGCTGAGTCTCAACCGAAGTCGAAATCCAGATAAACTGAATAATTATTAAGGGTTTTTTGTATTTATAAGTTTTTCTTATCATTTTTTAGGGATTACTTTTAACGTTGTTCTCTACGATGAGCATTAATATTGGGTATTAATGTTAGAATATTTCTTTGGTTTTACTAGTGTTTGCCTGCGAGTTTTTTTAGTAAATTATTTGTTTATATGGCTAAGAATAATTGCTTGAAATTTTAGTATGAAAGAATATAATTAACTATTATACAATAGTAATAAATAGAAAAATTTATAAATAAATAAAAATATTAAAATTAATGACAGAAACAGAAACGACTCAAGAATATTCTCCATTAGAAAAAGAGGCTAGTTCTGCTTCTATTGATGATAGAAGTAAGTTTAGAAAAGTTACAGATTTTTATTTTAAACCTAAATCTTTTGAAAAAACTGGAAAACTATATGAAACTTTAGGAATCAAATGGTTTAGAAAATATTGTCCTAATGGTGGAAGTAAATTTTCCTTAACTGAATCTTTTGTTTCTGGAAGAAAGAAAGAAGATTTAGAACTATTTGTTTCAGAAACAAAAATACTTGAAGGAATGCATACATTTGGAGGTATCCCTTTATTTACTGCTTTTACAATAATGAACTTGGCAAATGGGGATTATACGGTGGCTGGAATTCAAACAGTCCTGAACCTTTTAGTAAATGCATGTCCTATAATGAGTAATAGACGCAATAGAAATAAGGTTGAAAAAATGATTGATACTTTAGAAAAAAGAGAAGCAAGAAAAAAATAATTACTTTATGTTCCATACGCCTACACCAGGAATCTGCTCACACTTCACTCTAAAATTTTTCAAATATATCTTTAGGAAAAATTCGAGCAAAGATGTTCTGCTCACACTTCACTCTAAAATTTTTCAAATATATCTTTAGGAAAAATTCGAG
>JAGLWM010000011.1 GCA_023133415.1 Candidatus Pacearchaeota archaeon | reverse complement strand
CAGGCGGAATCTTCGCAATCGAATTATCGAAAAAAGTCGTAATATGATACTGCAATAAATCCCACAAATCCTCAATAATAACCTCAGGCGCACCAGCATTCAAATTCTCCCATAACCTCTGATTCGACCTAATAATATCCGACAATTTATGAGTCAAATCATCCTCACTCCTCTCGCCAGATTCCAAAGTAATCGAAGGCCTAACGGTCACAGGAGGAACAAGAAGCGAAGTCAAAATTGCCCACTCCGG
Organism: Candidatus Pacearchaeota archaeon; assembly: GCA_023133415.1. GTDB lineage: Archaea > Nanobdellota > Nanobdellia > Pacearchaeales > GW2011-AR1 > JAGVXH01. Next base: position 39,703 of record JAGLWM010000011.1, on the reverse strand, counting down.
CCTTAAGGTCGCAGCATTAATTCCCAAAATCTTCAAATCCTCATCACTAACTTTAACCAACCTCTCACGAATTTCCGACGGAAATAATCTCCTTCTTCCACTCCTAAAACTAGTCGGCTTCTCAAGTCTAACTTTCTCCTGAATAATTGAACAATGCGGACACTTCTTGCCATCCTTAGCTTTCTTAATCCTACTAACTAAATCCTTCGCCAAATCTTTTTCATCTTTAATTAAAGCCTTTCCACATGCTTCGCAAGTCGATCTCAAAACTAAATCAATAATAGGCAAATACTTAATATGAACAACGGGACGAGCCAACTCAATAATACCAGGATGCCCAAGGCACTCTTTCAACCGACCACCACAAGTCCGACATCTAACACCCGGATCAACTGCCCCCAATCTCAAATCCATCAACCCACCATCAACCGGATAACCATCAACATCATAAAGCTCCGGCGTCACAATCTTCGCAACACTTAACTTTTTAATCTGCTCCGGACTAAGCAACGAAAATCGCATCTCCTTAATTTGTTTTTTAATTGGTCTCATCTTATTCGTACTTATTCTTCAGCTCAAATTTAGTTAATAAATGCAACCCCTGCAATTCCTCAATCAATAACTTAAACGCGTAACTAACTTCAACCGGCTCAACCTGATTCGAATGACAAAGCGAACAAACTCTCTTATTATGAACCTGATCATCAATAACAATCGAACCGCACTTACTACAAATATTAATCACAACCTTATCCGAATCATACCGCTCCTTCAACAATAGTGACGCACCATGCCCAACCAAGGCCTCCTGCTCCATCTCACCCAATCTCAAAGCCCCACCACGAGCACGACCAGCAATCGGTTGCCTAGTCAAAAGAGCAATCTTTCCTGAAGCACGAGCATGCATCTTATCCGCGACCATATACTTTAACTTCAAATAAAACATATTGCCAACAAAAATCTTAACCGGCATCCTTTCCCCTGTAATCGCATTATACATAACTTCCTTCCCATTCGCCCTAAACCCAAGCTTCTTCAAGCCATCCTCCAAATTACTAACAGTCTCACCCGAAAACGCCGTAGCATCCACAATCGAACCGCTCAAAGCAGCAACCTTCCCAGCCAAAACATCCATCAAATAAGCAACCGTCATACGAGAAGGAATACTATGAGGATTAAACATAATATTCGGCTTAATACCGCTAACACAAAAAGGAACATTCTCTTCTTCAGCAATCATACCGACAATACCTTTCTGACCATGAGGTACCGAAAATTTATCCCCGATCTCAGGAATACGAAGCTCTCTCGTCCTAATCTGAATAATTCTATTTCCTTCCTTATCGTGTGTAACAAAAACCGCATCCACAGTTCCAATCTCTTCCTGATGAAGCGCAGTAGAATTCTCCTTCTTCGTCTGAATCGAAATCTCACGAGCCTCACTTAAAAACTTAGGTGGACTAATCTTTCCAATCACGACCTCACCCTCATTCATCTCAGCCTCAGGATAAACAATGCCATCATCTTCCAAAAACCTATAACTTTCCTCAGTTCTATAACCAGAAACATCTTTATCCGGCACACAAACTTCATCCCTCAAACCACCTGCATAATTCAACTCAATCGAAACATAAGGCTTCAATCTTGAACTCCGACCAAAACCACGATCAACCGAACCACTATTCAATACAACAGCATCATCCATATTATAACCCTCATAAGGCATAACCGCCAAAACAACATTCTGTCCAACTGGATGGACATTAAGCGTATCATAAGTAAAACTTCTAACCAAAGGTTTCTGCGCATAATGCAAAATCGAAACATCAGTATCAATCCTCACCGGAAAATTCCCTGCATAAAGACCAAGACCCTGACGATAAGCCCTTGAGCCACCTTTAACCATACGAGCAGGAGGATCATGATTTCCAAATGGAATCAACGAAACACTCGCACCAAAAATATCTATCTTATCAATCTCCAAATGCGTATGCTCATTCGTCAAATCATCCTCATCTATACAAACATAACAATCGTCCTCCTCGGCCGCATCTAAATATTCCAAAATCCCCTTCTCAAACAAATTCCTCCAACTCAATGCCCCTTGCCTAACCAACTCAATATGCTCTTGCTTTAACCTTGACTCACCATTCTCAACAATAATCAATGGTCTAATCACCCGACCAATCTCTGAATTAATAAAAACGGCATCCAAAAATTTATCAAACCGAATCGACATCTCAACTGGCAACCGCCCCTCTCTCCTCTCATTCTTAACATTCTTCAAAAAAGTTTCAATATCATTAGTCGCCCCAATAAACCGCCCATTATAAAAAACATCCATCTCGCCTTCTTCCTTAATACCAGCTTCCTTCAAAACTCTCATAACTTCTTCATATCCCATCGTCGTTCTAGTCGAAACACGAGCTAACAAAGCCAAATTTTTCCTCAAACCAATCTCAGTACCTTCTGGAGTTTCAATAGGACAAAATCTTCCATAATGTGTAGGATGAACAGTCCTAGCCGCCAAATTTTCTTGCTCCCCAGGCAAAGTTGAAGTCACCCTCTGTAACTGACTCATAATCGCAAACGAATTATTCTTATCCATATTCTGCGTAACCCCCTTCCTCTCGCCAATCCAAGAACCAGTCGCAATCGCCGACTCAACACGATGCGTAAACAAAGTCGACTTAGCAATAGTTTTAATCGAATAGAACTTTCGTCTCTTAACCGTCTTCTGCAAAGTATGCTGAACTTCTCTCAAAAGAATATTAATATTAACCCTAAATAAATCCGACAACAAATCCCCAGACAACCGAACCCTCTTATTCGCATAATGATCCTTATCAGTCATCGCTTCAGTCGGATTCTCCTTCGCAATATAAAACTGCTTAATAAACTTACAAAGCGTTCGAGCCTTCTCTACCCTATCCTTCTTACCTAAACCAATATGTGGCAAAAAATACGAATCCGTCCTCTGCTTAACACGGTCCAACATTTCCTTGTTCGTCCCCTGCAAACCACTCTTCTCTGCAATCCACATTAACGCGTCATTAACATTCCCAATATCTGCATACTCATACAAATTCACAACCAAACTATCAGTCTGCTTCCCAATCAACTTCACAATATCTGCATCACTCGTAATCCCCAAAGCCTTCAATAAAACAATCGCTGGGATATCCCTAAACCTAGAAAACGAAATCTCCAAAATCCCCTCCAGACTCTCAACTAAAGAAATCGGAATCTTATAAGCACCTCTTTGCGAAAACATCCTTAAAATCAACCTATCCTTAATCTTTTGCCAATCCACAAAAGTCTGATTCGACGCCAACTCTTCCGCCATAATCATAACCCTCTCATTCCCGTTAATCAAAAAATACCCACCGTTATCCTTAGGATCAATATAATTCTTAATCAACTCCTCCTCACTCATCCTCTCCAAATTACAACTCCGACTCTTAACCATAACGGGAATCCGACCCAATTCAACCTCTTCAGTTTCAACCTGTCCAGCATAATTAATCATCATCTCCATCCAAATCGGAGCAGAATAAGTCAACTTCCTCAATCTAACTTCCGCCGGAGTAATAGGTCGCGAAGAACCATCCGACTCAACAATATTTGGCTTACCAACACGAATCTTCCCAAGCTTAATCTCAAAGTCCTCACTCGGCAACGAATCACTAAGCTCCGTCACAATTTCCTGCATTCTTTTTTCAATAAAATTATTAAACGATGTAATATTCGACTCAACTAAAGAATGACTTTTCAAAAATTCCTTAACAAGTACATGTTCGGCCATATTAAATCACAACCCTATAATACTCTTCATCCTTCCTCGAAATCTTCACGACATCACCCATCTCATAACCCTCAAGCAACGCGGGATCTTTCTTAGAAATCTTGGGCAACTGCACCAAAGCAATATTGAGCCTTTCAAGAAGTTCTTCGACGTCTTTCTTGGTCAATTTCGTGTGCTTTGGTTGGAGTATGTGCATCTTACTTTTTAGAATATTCCTTTAGATAACAAAAATATCAAAACTTCCTTTAAAAACCTTTCGACTTTTATTATTCTAAAGTAGTTCGAAGCAAAATATCTTTAATACAAAAATTAAAAGTTTTTATCGAGAACAAAACATATAACCAAAATACAAAATATTATAACAAATAGTTTTTTAAAGTAAATTTTCTCATAAACCAATATGGCTCCATAGCTCAGCCTGGTCAGAGCACTGGACTTTTAATCCAGGTGTCGGGGGTTCAAATCCCCCTGGGGCCATTTGAACATACGACAAGTCGGGGGCGAAAATCTTTGCTCGAATTTTGTCTAAAGAAAAAAATAAAATTGACAAAATTTTAGAGTGAAGTTTGAGTAAAATCCCCCTGGGGCCATTGAGGATTTGAAACACAGGGTTCACCCAGTAGGTGATCTGGTGATCTAAATCCCCCTGGGGCCATTTGAACGCACGACAAATCGGGGACAAACAAAACGCTTTGAGAAAAACTAAATCAAAAATAAAGTTTATGTCTTATCGTTGCTGTTGATTGATTTTTAGGCTGTTTGGTATAGATTATTCTACATTGGATTTAAACTTCCATCCGTCTATATTAAAACCGCCCATTTTGTCTTGAATATACTTTGACAGCTCAACAAATCTTCTTAACATCTTCTTTTGGTTTTTTTCTTTTATTGCTAAAACAAAATTTTTCAAAAAGACTTTGTCCGGAAAATCAGATATCAAATATTTACTCCTGTCTTTTTTATCAGTTAAGAATCTATAAATTTTATTTTCTCCTATTTGATGATACCTCAAAAATTCAGAATATATTGAAAAAGCATCTTCAAGAAAATTAAAGTATACAAAATTAAAATCTGGAGTTTTCCTGAAATATACTTCTTCTAGATTATCAGACATATCAAAAAGATCGTATTTTCCCAATTCATACATATAAGGAGTTATTTTCTCAAATTTTTTATTCAAGTATTTTTTTGATAGTTTCTTTAATCTTTCTAATTCACCTTCTCTATCCAATATAATTTTTCCAGTGTGAAACATATGTGCATCAATCTGTCTTCGTTTTTTAAAATCGCCCTCAAGGTATTTCTCAATCTGTTCTGGAGGATTCGCAAAATATTCCATTAAGATTCCATCTACAATTTCATTTCCTCTTTCTCTCCACCTGCAACCCTTTTTTAAAACTACATAAATATCAATATCAGAATGCTTTGTTGGGTTACCTGTAATATAACTTCCGCAAATAATAATTCCACTCACCTCTTTGTTGTTTTTCCAAGGTACAATAAATTTATTCAAAGCCATCTCCCATTTTTCTTCTTTCATAATTTTAATAAGAATTAACTCTTTATTAATGTATCAAATTCCACGCGTAAATAAATATTTTTATTCCACTAATCTTTAAATTTTATTTCCCCAGATGGTCTATTAATTTTCCTTAATATAATCCCAGCTTCTCTCAAAAAATTTCTGGCAGCAGAATCTGCATAATTATGATAACTAATCACTTCCTTTATACCTGCATTTACAATCATCTTCGCACAAATCATACACGGAGTATGCGTACAATACATCACCCCTCCATCGATATTAACCCCATGAACCCCCGCTTGTATAATCGCATTTTGCTCAGCATGGATTGCTCTACAAATTTCGTGTCTTTCCCCAGAAGAAATCCCCAACTCATCCCTTAAACAGCCAACATCCGTACAATGCGGCATACCCTTAGCCGCCGAATTATATCCCGTTGTTAAGACCCTTTTACCCTTAACGACAACCGCTCCAATATTATGCCTAATACATGCACTTCTCTCAGCAACTAATGAAGCCATTTTCATAAAATATTCATCCCAACTTGGACGGACATGTTCACTTTTTTTCTGTCCACTATCTTCTATAGTCCCAAAACTTTTAGTCTCCAAAACTTTCTCAACTTTTTTATGCAACTCAGCAACCGTCCAGTCATTCTTAAAACAATGGTCAGCCATCTCAATACACTTTGAAAGATTTTGTTTATTCGGATCACTTGAAATCATTTCTTTCTGCTCCTGCACTACAAATTCGTCAAACGAAATCCTGTCAGTTTCACTAGCCCGCTCAAAAATTCTCGAATATCTCGTTTCAACATCTGCATCAACCGCAAACAAAACAAAATCCTCTTTTTCCTTCAATGCTTCAACTTCGCCCGGACACCGTAAACTCTCAATAACACAATCTCCTTTGGTGTTTTTTGCTTTCGTATATAACTCTTCCACGATATAACTCGGACCAAATTTTGCTCTCAAATCATTTGCAACTAAAACCATATTTTCCCGATTTGATTCCAGTTCTCTCTTCAAAATCTCATCAACCAAAAATTCCCGCACCGAAAAATGTTTAAAATTCTTTTTTAGAAGATGTTCAACAATCGTTCCCTTCCCCGCACCTAAAGTTCCGGTAATCCCGATAATCATAATAAATCCCCACTATCTTTAAAATTATGTTCTTGCCAGTTGCCCAAGTTGGACGACAAAGTCGTCCTTCCAAACAGCGAAGCGCCCGAATGCCGAATGCCGAATACCACGCAAAGCGTAGTCCCCTTCCTTGCACCCAAAGTTCCGGTAATTCCAATAATCATAACACAAAAACTTAATCTAAATTTATAAACACTATTGCGATGGATTGTATATTATTTTGTGGCGTGTTTTCAGTCTCAATCTCTTATACTTCTTGTCAAAATATCGTAGGCCAAAGTGAATCCTAACATAATTTTAGAGAGACTGTTTTCGATGATTAGCTCTATGAAATTATCCCGATAAAATGGAATTCTTACTCAATCAACTTTGAGTTTTTTTGAGATGCGCGAAAACCTCTTTTTGCTTTTGCAAATTTAATTGCTCCCACTAAAGAATATTGAACCCAAATTGAGATTGTTCTGGATGAGGTTCAACCTTGTAATCCTCAGGACAATTTTTTTCATTTTCCCCTGCCCCACAAATTCCATCGCCGCATTTTCCTTTTTGAAAATACAACCAAATGCCTCCAATAATTCCGGCTATAAGAATTATTCCTACAATGATTAGTAATAGTTTTTTGTTCATGTTATCTCCTCTTAAATTTTATTGACAATCTTCCGGACAATTCTTTTCGTCCTCTCCTTCCTCGCAAACACCGTTGCCACAGACGGACTGTTCTTTTCGCGTAACCCTCAACAACCCCTCGCTCTTAATCTCACCCCCTCCAACCTCAGCTATAAAATAATATTCGGGGTTGCCAATACCGTCTTCCTGCCACTCCGCCGTCCAAGTTCCCGTCGCTGAATCTCCGTCAAATACAATACTAATCGGATTAACTTCAACCGACTCGTCGCCGATTAAATCATCTTTCCATACCGTAAGCGAAGCAGTTTGCCCGTCGCAGTTTCCCCCCTTGACTTTTAACGAAACGATGTTTCCCTCGACGACTTCGAGAGTTGACCAGTTGGCTGAAGTTAATTCGCATTCTTGTGGTATCCCGCCTGTTTCCTCAACAAAAATCGGTGTTTCGCTTATCTGAATTGAACTCGCTGAAACAATTTCATCAGGCAAATAGATTGGATTGTTATTATCGTCAAGCTCTGTAACAATGTGAGTTATTTCAGCATTTTGAGTTGAAATATGCGAGGATAAATCTATTGTGGTTTCTCCATTCTCGTTCCATAAAACAAACACTGGGGCTTTATCTATAAAAGTGAATTCATATGCATAATCGTTTAATTTTTCAGCTTTAGTAAAACCATCTAATTTTGAAACAATTAACTTGTAAGTGTAAAACGATTGTTTTGAATTGCCGTTACTTTCCAATAGACCCATATGTCGCCACTCAGACATATGGTAATTTGCCCAATCAACATCAGTTGAGAGGTATATTTTTTCAAGTCCCGAAACAAAACTGGTTACTATTTTTTTTACAAGAAGTTTTGCTTGTTCTTCCTTATACCATTGTATTGCTTCAGGATCGTCCTGTTCCAATTTTTGCAAAATATTTTTTTCTTCTTTCGACGTAAACGGTCCCGAAAGCCAATGTCCTGAGGTCATATCATCCGCCCACATCATTTTTTGATAACCGTGTGATGCCATTTCCTGATTAAACCATTCAACCATCGGAGGAATATCTTTATAATCTCTATTCGGATGTACTGTAAGAACATCAAAACATTCTTGATTATCTTTGCTTTTTGCGATAAATTCTTTAATAAAATTAAGTTTTTGTTTTACTAAAGGATTTTTTAAACACTCTGCCTGTTGAATGGGCGTAAGACTGAAAAATACAAACATATTAAATCCTCCGGACATGATCTGTATTTGAGGATTTATTTCTTTTGCTGATTGTTTGGCAATACAAAGGGCTTCAATATATCCTTCTGCATTTATCCATTCATTTTCAGCTTCGCTTTCTATTTGTAGATTGATAGTCTGATATCTTCTTACAAACTCTTTGATAAATGCCCGAAAATTTGAAATATATTCTGGTTTTAATCGTATATTTGCACCGTGTTTTTTTCCCGTAGCAGGATCCGTTACTTGGATTGATTCATCACGCTCCAGCGCCCAATCCGCTATTCTCAAGGTTATTTGAATTTCCCGCCCCGATGCTTTAATCCGCTCAAAAAAGACATCGGCAAGTTTCCAATCGTAATAATGCTTTCCTGTTTGATTGTTTATAAGTTCAATTGAACCCCAATTTACGCCATTTTGTCCAGATTCACCATCGCCTATTTCAGCTATTGTTTGTAAATATCTGCGATCTGCTCCGTCCACGCCGAATCGTCCTGTTATCAAAGTAATTCCGCAATCCTCTGGGCAATTCTTTTCGTTCTCTCCGTCCTCGCAAACACCATTCCCGCAAATCGCTTCTTCCTCAACCAAAGATAATAATCTATCATATGCCAATTTTGAATTAAATTCTTTAGTCATTATTCCCTGAGAAAAAGCTATATCATAAAGTTGAAACCAAAATGTTCTGTATTGAGAACTAATTTCGTATAATCTTTCTAAAAAGTCAGCCTGCTGATTTTGTGCATCGACTAAAAATTGTTCTGACAAGAAACTAATGTCTGCAAGAGTAAGACCGAAAGGAGCGCCGCAACGATTATATATTTCATCTTTCACTTCTATTTTCTTAAGAATTTCTCCTGGAGTGTGTGGCGGGGTAAAAGCAAATTTGCAAAGAGGAATTTTTGATAATTCTTTTATTTGGGAAGGAATAAGCCCTTTGTCCAAAAGTAATTCTATTAATTTCTGTTCTGAAAATCGCTTACTAAACAGACTTGTTTCAGTTATCCAAATTTCACTCCCCCCATATTTATCAATGCGTTTTTTTACCTGTTTCATGCTATTGTCAAAATCTGTTATAAAATCAATGTTTTCTCTAGGATAAATATGCACAGAAACAACATCAGAGTATTTCAAAAGCTCTAACTTAAGCAATTCATCCAAATATGCATAATTTGGATTGTTTAGAAATTGAATTAATATAGCACCGCCAACAACAATAGCTTCAGGATTTTTTTCTTTGATAATTTTATAAGTTGGTTTTAGCAAGTCCATATATTCTTGCGCGTTGGGGGGAGAACACCCCCAATAGGGCTGATTGTCTGGTTCGTTCCAAATTTCCCACGCCACGCAGTCACTTTCATACCTGCTTGCAGCTTCAGAAATAAAATTAACATAGTCGCTTACATTTTCAGGTGGTTTTGCGCCTCCTCTATTATCACATTTTGTAGACCAATCAGGGCTGCCACCTGCAATTAAAAGAACATTTATATCATTCTCGCAAAAAGCTTTTATCATCTTGTCTGCTTTTTCAAAATTAAATTCTCCTTTTTTAGGCTCTATGAAATTATCCCAATAAAACGGAATCCTAACCCAATCAACCCTGAGTTTTTTAAGATGTGCGAGAACCTCTTCTTGTTTTTGCAAATCTAATTGCTCCCACCAAAGAACATTGAACCCAAATTGTGTTTGTTCTGGATGAGATTCAACCTTGCAATCCTCAGGACAATTTTTTTCATTTTCCCCTGCCTCGCAAATTCCATCGCCGCATTTTCCTTTTTGCAAATACAACCAAATGCCTCCAATAATTCCAATAAGAAGAATTATTCCTACAATGATTAATAATAGTTTTTTGTTCATGTTATCTCCTCTTAAATTTTATTGACAATCTTCCGGACAATTCTCCACAGTATCCCCCTCCCCTCAAATCCCGTTGTCGCAGACAGGCAAAATTAAAACTCATTTTATTTCAAAAATTTCAAACGCTCCTTTTATGTTTTGGGCTTTACAAATATTATATCCAACATTGACAAGATTGTCTTTTATAAATAAGCCCCATGCACAGCCCTTACCGGACTTCGCTGATTCAGGGAATTTTGTTACTAAAACAGGCTGTATCGGGTTGCTGATGTTATAAACATACAGGCCGTCTTTTCCAGCAGTAAGATAAGCGAAGCTGTCTTTGATTTCGACCTGAATCATATGGCCAGGGCATGTTCCCCATTTACAATTAGGCCATGGATCAACATGAGCCACTTCTTTAAGATTATTAACATCAGAGACATCTAAAACAATCATCCCTGCATAATCCAGTGTGATAAAAGCATAATCCCCTGCTACTGCCACGTCATTAAAGTAATAATCACTTTCATCTGGGCTTTTTTTATTAAACGAACCTACCTCAATAAGATTATAGGGATTTGAAATATCTAAAATATGAAATCCCTCTGCATCATATGGAAGATAAACATAATTATCCTTAACTTCAAACCACCATACATGACCCTTCTGGCGGTTTAAGGAATAAGTTGAAATTATTTCAGGAGCCTCGGGATCTTTTACATCAACTATCATCAATCCGGATGCAAAGTCGCCAACATAAGCAATGCTATTCTTCACAAAGATGCCGGTCGGTCCTTCTGGCAATACTAAATTATTTTCAATTTCATAAATTTTCTGTGGATTTGAAATATCAAATATTTTTAACATACCATCTGGTAATCTCCTTTGTCCTGCCGTAACATAAGCGTAATTACCTTCAGTGAAAATATCGTTAAAGGGAATACTAGATACTAATGTTTCTAAGACTTTTGGATTTTTAGGATTAACAATATCCAATACAGCCAACCCATTTTTCCCAACAAAATAAATGTAATTTCCTTTTATAGCTGAATCAGCAACAAATCCAAAATCTGAAGTGCTATAAATACGATGAATAAATTCTTCGCCACAATCCTCAGGACAATTCTTTGCTGTTTCACTTTCCTCGCAAACTCCATTGCCGCAAACTATTTCCTCAGGTTTTTTTAATTTTTTCAAAAGCTCAATAGCTTGATTAAGTTTCTTGTTAGCTTCTTTGTAATCTCCTCTATTAAATGCCATTTTTCCTTGCTGTACAATTAAATCAACTTGAGTTAAATCATAACCCAAAGCCTGTTTTTGATTATATGATTGCTGGAATTGCTGAAACTTTACAATAAGTTCGTTTTTATCTGATTTTTGAAAAATCTTAAAAAGCAAAAAGCCTCCAATAATTCCGGCTATAAGAATCATTGCTATAATTATTGCAGTAATTTTTTTGTTCATGTTATACTTCCTCAATAAATATTGGCGTCTCATCTATTTGGATTGAATCTGAGGAAATAATCTCTTCGTCTGGATAGATGGGATTATTATCTGCGTCGAGTTCTGTGACAATATGCGTTATTTTTACATTGGGTGTGAAAATATATTGTGAAAAATCAATTATCTTTTCCCCGTTTTCAGACCATAAAACAAAAACTGGATCTTTGTCGTCAAATTTTACTTTATAAAAATATTCATCTGAACTTATTTTGTTTACAGATGCAAAACAATTAATCTTGTTCTTAAGTATTTTATATGTATAATATGCGGGTTTTTTATTGAACGATTTGTCCAGCAAGGCCGTATTCAAAAAACTTTGTGGCCATCCTATTGTAGGAATTAAGGAACTCCAAAAAGATTTATCTATTCCTTTTTCAAACAAAACAAGTTGCATTTTTACGACTTCTTCTGCATGTTCTTTCAAAGTGTAATCTTTCATTGGACCGCCGATTTCAAGACTCCAAATCGGTTTTTGCATGCCAAATAAAACATCTTTATCGTCAATTGTCTCTTCAAGCTCTTTATAATTTCCGTAAAAATGAACATCAGCAATATCAAAATAATTCCTGTAGTTTGTTAATACTATTTTTTCATCGTCTGTAACTTCCAGATCTGGACCGTATATATCTCCTAAAATTACCATCATATCTGGATTTTCGGCTTTTATAGTCTCATATGTTATCTTCAAAAACTCTCCATAACTTTGCCATACTTCATTTAAATGATTCAATCTCCAAGAATACAATTGCTGTTTGTTTGTGATAGAAGATGGGGGATTTCCATACCACTGCCAAAACACTTCGTTTCCAACTTGTATATATTTGATGGGATATCTAAGTTCTGAATAATCCTCAACGCCATCGCCATCAACACCCTCAACAAGACGCACGAGATCCTTTTTGTATGCTTCTACATTACTTGGAAAACCAGAAATATCTGCTCCTCCAGGAATACCTCCAAGGTCAATAGATTTAATAACAGAATTCCTCCAAACATCATTATTTGGAATTAAACTCAAAACAATATCCAAACCAGCATTTTGATATAATTTAATCCAATCTCTTAATTTTCTCTCGTTATTGAAATGGTTCATACCTCTGATTAGGTTAACATTAAGTTCATTAGATTCTACTGTTCTATCCCAAATAATATGCAAGCCAAAATTATCTTCCTCGCAAACTCTATTGCTGTAAACTATCTCTTCAGGTTTTTTTAATTTTTCTAAAGACTCAATAGCTTGATTAAGTTTCTTGTTAGCTTCTTTGTAATCTCCTCTATTAAATGCCATCTTTCCTTGCTGTACAATTAAATCAACCTGAATTAAATCATAACCCAAAGCCTGTTTTTGATTATATGATTGCTGGAATTGCTGAAACTTTACAATAAGTTCGTTTTTATCTGATTTTTGAAAAATCTTAAAAAGCAGAAAGCCTCCAATAATTCCGGCTATAAGAATCATTGCTATAATTATTGCAGTAATTTTTTTGTTCATGTTATTTCTTCTTCCCTATTTTTTTATTAAACCAATAAGCAATCCATATTAAAATTATAAGTCCAATTAAGGAAATTATAAATCTAATCCAATTCGCGCTATATGACCAGTATGCTCCAGCTCCATAAATAAGAGTTCCCACGCCTCCTCCCATTAAACCAGCACCAACAACTTCAAGCCCAAAAATAAAAGCTCCAAAAGCAATTATAATAATTCCTAAAGGCAAGGCAATTAAAAAAACATTTCTTGAGCGTATTTTTCTTATATCTTCTAACTCTTGTCTGCAAGAATAATCTCTGTCGCAAAATCCTTCTGCCCCTGCTTCAACAGGTCTTACATCTTCATATACAGACCACTTCCCCCCAATCTCCTCACATCTTTCTAAACTATTTATCACTTCTTGAGTTTTTACATCCCCGCAAAAATCATCATAATTTGGTTTAGAATAAAAAGTATTAATTCCGTAAAAAGTTACAAAAATAGTTAAAATAATAATGGCAATTCCCAAAACAATATTTTTAATGTTCATTATATAATAAAACATAAAACATTTATAAATTCTTCTTTCACAAATAAAATATGGCAAATGATGAAAAACTATTAGAAGAAGCTTATCAAAAAGTAAAGCAGATTAATGTTTCCAGCGACAGGTTTAAGATTCCAAAAGTGCAGGGGCATTTTGAAGGAAGAAAAACTATTGTAACAAACTTTTTTCACAAATACCAACGATACATTACTTATAAATATTGTTACGCCTCTGTCTTTTCTTAATCCCCCGTACTTCCCCAAGCGCCATCTCCCCTCACTGTCTCGCTCAACTCTTCAATTTCTTCAACTTCAGCTGTAGCTACAGGGGTGATTACAATTTGCGCAACTTGGTCCCCTGCTTTGTCTTCGAAATCTTCGTCTCCAGTATTCAAAACAATAACTCCATATTCTCCCCGATAAGTGTATTCAATCACGCCACCAAGAATGGAAATTCCTTTTTTATACGCTAATCCACTTTTTCCACGAATAGAAGCAAAATATCCTTCGGGTAATTCCATTGCGATTCCTGTAGAGACCAACTGTCTTTTTCCAGCCGGTACAATATAATTCCCAGCCGAAAATAAATCCATCCCAGCATCTCCCTTGTGTGCATATCTTGGAATAATTGCGTTCTCTTTTAATCTTTTTACTTTTACTTTTATCATAATAAATAATTCTGTTTGGTCTTTATAAATTTTTTATAAAATCTCAAGTAAACAATGTTTAATACTCGCTGACCAGAACTCAGATAGGGAGAAGAGTCGCCCCGTTGGAGCATTCCCTGTTTTCTTGCATTTCCGCCCCTTCCCCTCCGGGCGGTTCCCCTTCCCCGATTGGCTCTAAGTTCTGAGAGTGAGGAACAAACGACCTAAGTTCTGAGTTCTGGATTTTTGGTTCCCAAAAATCCCTAAGTAAACAATGATTACAAACAATTAAAAATAACAATAAACTTAGAAACAGATTAAATCAAAACGAAGTTTTGGAAAATAAGTTTTTCTACTTGCGAGAAATTTCTTTTTTTCTAAAAAAGAAAGAAATCAATGGAACTAGAAAACGCAAAAACAATAATCGCTGAGGCGGCAAAAAAAATAAACTTGCCTCAGGAAAAATTAGACATTCTTTCAAATACCGAAAGAGAAGTAAAGATAAATTTTCCAGTCCAGATGGACGACGGAACACAGAAAATTTTTACAGGTTACAGAATCCAGCATAACTCTCTGCTCGGACCATACAAGGGAGGAATAAGATATCACCCGAAAGTAAATCTCGACGAAGTAAGTGCTCTGTCAATCTGGATGACAATAAAAACAGCATCACCACCTTTCTCCTCAGCCTTCCGATACAATTCCTCAACGATATAACTTGCCCCAAAACTCGCCCTCAAATCATTAGCAACCAAAACCATATTTTCCCGATTAGGTTCCAACCCTCTTTTCAAAATTTCATCAACCAAAAACTCCCGCACCGAATAATGTTCAAATCCCTTCCTCAAAAGACACTCAACAATTGTTCCCTTCCCCGCGCCCAATGTTCCGGTAATACCAATAATCATAACATAAAAATCAAATCCAAACTTATAAATATTGTTGCATTAAATTATACGTATATTCTTTTAGTAAAAAATTATTTTATATATTCACAATATATCCTATATTGCCAGTTTCTATCATATGCCCAATCATGACACCCACCAGTTGGATTCCTAATAGTAATTCCTCTCACAAAACCTTCATCCAATGAATCATCTTTATAACAAGGCTCACAACGACCTGGACAACTCCCCGCAGTCTGCCCCCATCCCCCTGTTGATTCCTTACCAACTAAAGGCATCCAATTACCCTCTCCTATATGTTTATATTCTGCCGAAAGATATTGTCCCTGATTAGGACAAGACAAATGCAATGCCGCTCCCTTGCCAGTTAATCCAAATGAACTAGTATATGCTCTCACTATTTTCCCTCCAGCTCCCCCACTCGGCCAGCTTGTCTTTTTTACACCCCCTAAAGTTATGCCCCCATCAACTTTTAAATTACCTGACCCTCCCCATGCATTAGAAACAATAGTATCACCCCCCCTGGCTAATAAATATATGTCTTCTGTGGAAGCGAGGTGCGTTCTACCAGCATTATCAATTATTGCACCACTATTCATTTTGCCACCTGCCAAAGGAAGACAACTCCCACCGCCACCACTTGGCCAACTTGTTCTACAATCACTACCAATACAAAGTCCTTTTTGACCTACTACATATCTTGACGCATATATGTCACCATTGCCTGACAAAAAAGCATATTTAGTCAAAGCAGAGTTACTTATCCCGACCGCATCACTATCTCCTCCCACCACATGCAACTTAGCTTGAGGACTAGATGTCCCAATACCAACCCTGCCTTCATTATAGTAAATCGAATTTAGCCATTCCTCATTCTGCAACCAAAACGAAGACCCATTACCTTCGCCCACTTCCGCACCTGACCAACTCGTCCTACAATCAGAACCAATACAAATCTTATTTGCCTTCAATTGAGCTATTGATTTGCTCCAATCAATCTCATCAACATCATGCCCCATCACCGACGAAGAAGCCCCGGAATTATAAGCAACAGCAAAACCGACAACCAACACAACAACCAATGGAACTATCCAAACAAAATCCCTTTTCTTCACATCTATTTTCAAACTCACCATAACAAATACACCATCAATACGTCATTTATAAATTTTTTCCCCCATTTAATGCCTATTTCTATATCTCCATTCTCAAGCCCTAATTCCCTGTACTCCCAAACCCACCATCTCCTCTAACTGTTTCACTCAACTCCTCAACTTCCTCAACTTCCGCCGTAGCAACCGGAGCAATTACAACCTGCGCAACTTTGTCCCCCGCCCTAATCTCAAAATCTTCCTTTCCTGTATTCAAGACAATCACTCCATACTCTCCACGATAAATCCACTCAATCACACCACCAAGAATACAAATTCCCTTCTTATATGCCAGCCCACTCTTCCCTCGGATAGAAGCAAAATATCCCTCGGGCAACTCCATCGCAACTCCAGTAGAAACCAGCTACCTTTTCCCACCCAATATAATATAATTTTCAGCAGAAAACAAATCCATCCCAGCATCACCCTCGTGCGCATATCTCGGAACAATAGCATTCTCGCTCAATTTTTTAACCTTAACTTTTATCATAATAAATAATTTCATTTGATCTTTATAAATTTTATATAAATCAAGTAAACAATGCTTACAAACAATTAAAAATAATAAAAAATTTAAAAATCTATGGAATTAAATCAAGACAAAGTTCAGTGTACCCCAACCAATATTAAAAATAAATTAGTGAGAGTATTGGAATCTAAGTTTTTTCTATTCGCTCCCGCAGAAAGGGCGTGCCGAGCGACGACGAGAAATTTCTTTTTTGGCCCCAATACTCGCCCCAATGCTCCGCAATTTGGGGTGTGTAGAACTGCCAAAACACTAGGGGTCTACAGAACTACCTAAAAAAGAAATCAATGGAACTGGAAAACGCAAAAAAAATAATCAAGAAAGCGACAGAAAAATTAAATCTGCCTAAGCAAATATTAAATATTCTTTTAAACACAGAAAGGGAAGTTAAGGTAAATTTTCCAGTTCAGATGGACGACGGAACACAAAAAATTTTCACGGGCTACAGAATCCAACATAACTCTTTGCTCGGACCATACAAAGGCGGAATAAGATATCATCCGGAAGTAAATCTCGACGAAGTAAGTGCTCTATCAATATGGATGACAATAAAAACAGCCACATTGAATCTTCCATTTGGTGGTGCAAAAGGTGGTGTAATTTGTAACCCAAAAGAACTTTCTGAACAGGAACTTGAAAACCTAACACGAGCATTCATAAAAAAAATATCCTCAATAATCGGACCACAAAAGGACATTCCCGCACCAGATGTATATACAAGCTCTAAAATAATGGACACAATCGTCAACGAATATTCTAAAATAGAAAACATCCCAATCGAAAAAGCAAGAGCCGTCGTCACAGGCAAATCCATAGAAAACGGAGGCTCACTCGGACGCAACACAGCAACAGCACGAGGCGGACAATTCGTCCTAAAACAAGCAATTGAACAAACCAAAATAATCCCAACACTAGAAAACGCAACAGTAGCAATCCAAGGAGTCGGCAACGCCGGAGGCAACTTCGCAAAACTAATAATCAAAGACAATGCAAAAATAATCGCCATCTCAGACTCCAAGAGTGCAATCTATAATCCAGAGGGACTAAATATAAACGAAGTCCTCGAACACAAAAAACAGACAGGCTCATTACCAAACGCCTCAAACACAACCGACATAACAAATGAGCAATTATTAGAATTAGACTGCGATATCTTAGTTCCAGCAGCTCTCGCAAACCAAATCACAGAAAAAAATGCAAACCAGATAAAAGCAAAAATAATTTTAGAACTCGCAAATGGACCAACAACACCCGAAGCCGACAAAATTCTCGAAAACAAAAACAAATTAATTCTCCCGGACATCCTTGCAAACGCCGGCGGAGTCACCGTTTCATATTACGAATGGTACCAAAACATAAACCAAGAAAAATGGACAGCAGAAAAAGTAGACGAAAAATTAAAAGAAAAAATGCAAAAAGCAACACAGGAAATTTTAGATAAAAAAACCAAATACCAAACCACAACAAGAGTCGCAGCATATATTAATGCAATTGAGAGATTGGCTAAAAAAATAAACAGAAAAAATTAAATAATTTTTGTGAAAATATATTATAATAGGAGGAAATAGTAGCAAATTGCTATGTATAATTAAAAAATAAATGATTTATTTAGTTACTAACTCTACTAATTTTTTATCTTTAATAGGATGATAAAAAATCAATCCTAAATTGCTAGGCATTATTAATTCATTTTTGTAAAATGGCTGGTCAGTTCCTTGTCCTGTAAAACCACTCAAATATTCAAACCCACCATCAGCATATGCAACACACATTGGTCCTTTACTTATTAATTCATCATCTGAACCAGTATGTTTTAATACGCGAGCTGCATGCATATCACTCCTACATCCAAAATATAGTGGACATAAATTTACCCCTAATGATCTCTCCTGTCTAAAGAACATATTCTCAAATCCATATTGTTCTCGAAATTCAGAATTATTAAGAATTTGTTGGCATCTCTCAACACTTGTAATTTTAATAGGAAACTGAACTCCTACTACAACATCTGATATATTTAAAGCAATTATTTTATCCATAAAATCGAAAAACAAATCTAAACTTATAAATACTATTGTTCTCAAGTGCAACTCTTAATAATATACCTTCTTTAGTTTTTAATTCTTGGCTATATTAAAACTCATTTGATTTGATAATCCTAACCCCTAACCCCAACTTCCTCAAAAAACTCTCCAACTTCCTCCTTCAACTCATTCAAAAACTCCTCGCCGACATTCTTCTCCCTCAAAAAATCAGAATCAATCATTCCTTCCTCATTCTTTTTAAATCCCTGCAAGAAAAACCTCCTCGGCTTCATGCCACAAATCTCATTCAACCATTTTCCCAAAGCCCTCATAGATTCCGCATCATGAAACCGATTAATAATCGTCGTCCTAAACTCACTCTGTCCCCTACAGCCCGAACCCCTATTAAACTCGTGCACAAGTTTAATCGACTTCTCAATCTTCTTCAAATCAACCTCAACACCAGCAACCTTAGAATAGTCCTCCCAGCAAGACTTCACATCCATTGCAATATAATCAACCAATCCTAAATCAATCGCCTCCTTTAGACGACTCGGAAACGCACCATTCGTATCTAACTTCACCTTAAACCCCAGTTCCTTAATCTTCCTTACAAAATCAAAATTCAAACTCATCAACGGCTCACCCCCCGTAATACAAACCGCATCCAACTTTCCAACTCTCTTTTTTAAAAAATCCAAAATCCCACTTTCGC
This sequence comes from Candidatus Pacearchaeota archaeon, assembly GCA_023133415.1. Classification (GTDB taxonomy): domain Archaea; phylum Nanobdellota; class Nanobdellia; order Pacearchaeales; family GW2011-AR1; genus JAGVXH01. The sequence continues at coordinate 20,059 of JAGLWM010000011.1, read as the reverse complement.
TAAACCCTCCATCAAAATTCTTAACAACCAAATCAGGATTATGACAGAACCCACATCTAAAATTACATCCATGTAGAAAAACGACACAACAAATCTTCCCAGGATAATCAATCGTTGAAACCTTCTGTAAACCCGCAATCTTCATCGCCATTCTAAAAAACAAAAAATTCTTATTTATAGTAGGAAGTTTTGCAGTGTAAAAAAATTCGCAGCATACAATGGTACGTAAGAATTTTTTTACCAAAAAACTTTCACTAAAAATAAGAATTACTTCGGACAAAAAACAGTCCTGTCCTTAAACTCAGCCAACTTCCCGTCATTCCATCGAGCAGTAGGCCTCAGATATCCCACGACACGACTCCACACCTCACATTTCGTCCTCGCCATTAGTATCACCTCCCAATTTTATTTTAGATTGCTCATTCCCAAAAGCACTAACCTTATTTTTATCCTCATCCTGCCCACCAACTTCCGCCTCAACAATCTTCCTTTCAACCTCTTCTTCCGCAACAACATCCTCAACCGCACCCCTTTTCCCTTCCGCAATCTCCAAATCACACTTCGGACAATACTCATGTTCACCACTCAAATACCCATGAATCGGACAAATCGAAAACGTCGGCGAAATCGTAAAATAAGGCAAATGATAATTACTCGAAATCTTATTAACCATCCTTTTCACAGAATCCACGGTCATCCTTTCTCCAACAAACGTATGGAAAACAGTCCCCCCTGTATACTTACATTGAAGTTCGTCTTGCGAATCAAGCGCCTCAAAAACATCATCCGTAAAATTAACCGGCAACTGCGACGAATTCGTATAATAAGGTTTCGCCCCCTTCTGAAACGCCTCCTCATTCGCAACCAAAATCCTACCAAACCTCTTCTTGTCCATCCGCGCAAATCGATAAGTCGTTCCCTCTCCAGGAGTCGCCTCTAAATTATAAATATTCCCAGTCTCCTCTTGATACTCGGCCAGCTTATCCCTCATAAAATCCAAAATCTTCAGAGCAAAAACCCGACCCTTTTCCGTCGTAATATCCTCACCCGGCATAAAATTCTTCACAGCCTCATTCATCCCCAGCAAACCAATCGTCCCAAAATGATTCTTCCAATACTTCCCAAACCTCTTATGAACCTGCCTCAAATAAAACTTCGAATAAGGATACAGCCCCATCTCAGTAAATCGCTCAATCGCCTTCCTCTTAATTTCCAAACTCTCCTTCGACAACTCCATCAACTTGTCAAGCCTAGCCAAAAAATCATCCTCATTCGTCGAAACATATCCAAGCCGCGCCATATTCACGGTCACAACACCAATCGAACCAGTCAAAGGATTTGCCCCAAACAAACCCCCACCTCGCCTCTTCAATTCAGTATTATCAATCCTAAGACGACAACACATACTCCGCACATCCTCAGGATTCATATCAGAATTCACAAAATTCGAAAAATACGGAATCCCATACTTCGCCGTCATCTCCCAAATCAAATCATACTCGGGATTATCAAAATCAAAGCCCTTCGTAATATTATAAGTCGGAATCGGAAACGTAAAAACCTGCCCTGATGCGTCCCCCTCAAGCATACACTCCGCAAACGCCTTATTAATCACATTCATCTCCTTCTGAAAATCCCCATACTTATCCATCTGCAACTCTCCCCCAACAATAACATGCTCATTCGCCATATAACTCGGCACCTCCAAATCCATAGTAATATTCGTAAACGGGGTCTGAAACCCAACCCTCGTCGGAACAGCCATATTGAAAACAAACTCTTGCATAGCCTGCTTAACTTCCTTATAACTCAAATCATCCACCCTCACAAGCGGTGCAAGCAAAGTATCAAAATTACTGAACGCCTGAGCACCAGCCGATTCACCCTGCAACGTATAAAAGAAATTCACCATCTGCCCCAACGCCGACCTCAAGTGCTTCGCCGGCTTCGACTCCACCTTTCCCGTAACGCCCTTAAATCCAACCGTCAGCAAATCCTTCAAATCCCAACCAACACAATAAGTTCCCAGCGTCCCCAAATCATGAATATGCAAATCCCCAGCTTCATGAACCTTCCGAATCGCTTCAGGATAGATCCTCCTCATCCAATAATTCGCAATAATCTTTGTCGCAATATAATTATTCAAGCCCTGTAACGAATACCCCATATTAGAATTCTCCTTGACCATCCAATCATTCAAACCAATATAATCCTCAACAGCCTCAATAGTATCAAACAAACCTTTAACGTCTCTCAACTCCTCCCGACTCTTCCGATACAAAATAAATGCCTTACCAACCTTCGCATGCCCCTCTTCAATCAACACCTTCTCAATCAAATCCTGAACTTCTTCCACATCTGCAATCCCATGCTCCCCATGAATCCGCTCCAACTTCTCAACTACCTTCTCCGAAATTTCGTGCGCCCTTTCCCTATCTTTCCCACCGACAGCCCGAACCGCCTTCCAAATTGCCCCCTCAATCTTGTCCATTTGAAAAAACACAACACTTCCATCTCTTTTCCTAATTTTTTTTACCATTTATTTAATCCTACATATTGTTGGTACTCTTTGAGCACCATTTATTTTCCCAGTTTCCTAATCTCATTTCTGAACTCATCTATATCCGCAAAATCGCGATATACCGCCGCGAAACGAATATACGCAACCTTATCAACCCGCCTAAGCTTATTCATAACGATATCGCCAATCCTCGAACTTTTTATATCCTTATCCTTCGCAATCCGATAGATATTCGCCTCAACCTCGTCAACAATTTTATTTACTTGCTCACTCGTAAAAGGTCTTTTCTGAAGATTTTTATCAATCCCCTCGAAGAGTTTATCCCGCGAAAACTTCTCTCGCCGACCGTCTTTCTTGATAACGCTAAGGTCTAATTCTACCCTTTCATACGTCGTCCATCGCTTCCCGCACTTCAAACATTCACGTCGTCGCCGTGCAACCGAACCACTATCACGCTTATCAGTAACCTTCGTTTCACTCGCAGTACAGTATGGGCATAACATTTTCAATTCGTTATTTTTCAGTTAATACAAGATATAGTATCTCGCACCTCTTGTAACCACAATCTCTTGTAGCCGTAAGAACTCATCGAACACAGGACTATTTAAAGATTATTATCATAAAGAATATATTTTAGTTAACAATAGTTAACATCTCAAACTGAAAGTTGCTTTTTTCCAATAGTTACGCATCTTTATATAGCTAAAATTTGCCTGAAATCAGGACAAAAAATCAGCGAGGAATATTAACTTGTAAATATAATCTCTCAACTAACATTGATTTCTAATTCCATGTTCTTTTCTATATCTTACATTTGCTTGATGCTCCTTTTCTCGCGATTCTCTTTCAATTCGAGGCTTTTCTACATCATTTTCAAAATCTAAAGTTCTATTAAAAACAAATTCTTTCCCTCCTCTAATATCCGATCCAGCACCCGATTTAGAACTATAAAAACCCTCAACAAACCAATTCCTCAAAACCCCTTTGTCACTCTTGTCACAAAGTTCCTGTGCCATTCCATCGTGTTCTCTCCTATAAAGCTCATTTCTGTCATAAGTATACCAATGTCCTCTTGTTCCTTTAATATAGTCTTCAATATATTTCTTTTTACATATTTTAAACGTATTATGAATCAATTCTTGAATCTTTTCTATAGATTGATTTTTCTCAGATTTAATTCTCCAAAAAGGTTTTTCTACATAATCCGGATGCCCAAATTTCGTTAAAATTAATTTGTGTTTTTGTGCATCTTCTTCTGACAAATCTACTATAGACGTTACTAAGTCTCTTCTATCAAAAGTATAAACTCCATTGCCATCCTGCCTCTCCCACCTATCTTCATAATCCAAACCAATTCCGCCTTCAACAAAATTTGCAGAAGAACTAATTAAACCATAATTAAATCTTGCAACCTCTGTTAATTTTCTACTACCTGTTTCATAAGGTAAAATAATTTTTAATATATTCCCTTTCATTGCTGCGAAAGTTGAAGTCTCTGCCGCCGATTCCATTAATTCTGGACATTTTTCATAATTATTAACACACAATTCTCTCCAATCTCCTTCTGATGGGATATAACCTTCTTTATTATCCCATCTCTTCAAGAGTTTCGGCACTATATCTAAAGCTACCCCATAATGTATTTCAACTGTTCTACCTTCTGCCAATAAGGGAATAGTGTCCACGCCACTCCTTCCATAAGTTTCAAAATCTTCTCTATTAATAGTCATTTTTCATCATCTCCTTAAATTTTTCAATTCCATCTAAACTTGAATATGATTTCAATTCTCTACCTTGCTCTTCAATTGTTTGTCTCGCTACCATTTTATAGAAACAACACCAAAACCTTTTTATACCTTATTAGTTTACTTTTAGACGAATGAAAAACTATGAAGAAAAAATTAAACTTGCTGGATTAACACAGGTACAATCTAAAATATATTTTGCGTTATTAAAACGACGTAAAGCAACAGTTAAAGAAATCGCAGAAGAAAGCGGATATCACAGAACTAATATTTATGATGTATTAGACGAATTAATCGAAAAGGGACTAATTACTTACTACAAAGAGGGCAAATCTACTTTTTACTCTCCATCAGATCCAAAAAGACTAATTGATATTATTGATGAGCAAAAACAAACAATCTCTGAAATATTACCAGATTTACAAAATCTTTTAAAAGAAACAGCCGAGCCAGTAAGTGTTCAAGTTTATCGAGGAGAAAAAGGTATAAAATCAGCTTTTTTAAATATAATCAGAAGGAAAAGTACAATATTATATGGGCTCAATATCCAAGGACAATTAAGAGACCAGCTTCCAATATTCGCAGACCAATTTTACAGATTATTAAAAGAAAATAAAATTAGATACAAGGGAATTTATACTAAGCAGTACGGTTTAAAAATCAAAAGCCATGATATAAGATATATTAGTAAAGGATATCTTACCCCAGTTGCAACGCATATTTACAAAAATATTGTGTTAATCGAAACATGGCATCCCTTTCTTTTTGCAATTGAAATTAAGTCACAACAAATTGCTAATGCGTATATAAATTATTTCAAACTAATTTGGAAAAATCAGTCCAAAAATTTGCCTGAAATCAGAATAAAAAACACCGACGAAAATTAAAACAATTTTTAATAAAAACAAAACCTCTTACACAACTCCTTAACTTCTTTCCGAATTTTATCACGAACAGATTCATTAGACATATGATTTATTACATCTGCAATCCAGTTTCCAACAACAACCATTTCATTTTCTTTCATTCCCATAGTAGTCAAAATAGGAACGCCCAAACGAATGCCCGAAGGTCTAAACAATGGAGACTCATCAAACGGAACAGAATTTGCATTCACAATAATCCCTGCCTTCTCCAACGCAACCGCAACAGAATGACCCATCCCACCCCTATTAACAGAAGTGGTCTTCGCCAAATCAATCAAAATCAAATGATTATCTGTTCCACCACTAACCAAATTAATATCTCGTTTCTTTAAGGTCTCTGCAAGAACTGCGCAATTCTTAACAATCTGCCGAGAGTATTCTTCAAACGATGGTTTCAATGCCTCACCAAAAGCAACCGCCTTCCCAGCAATAGTATGTTCATGAGGACCACCCTGCAACCCCGGAAAAACTGCTTTATCAACAGTCGAAGCAAACTCATCCTTGCACATAATAATCGCACTACGAGGACCCCTCAAAGTTTTATGTGTTGTAGTTGTAACAAAATCAAAATGCGGAAACGGACTCGGATGAATACCTGAAGCAACCAGTCCCGCAACATGAGAAATATCTGCCAAGCAATAAGCTCCAATTTCTTTAGCAATATCGGCAAACGCCTTGAAATCGATAGCTCTCGGATAAGCAGTCGCCCCGCAAACAATCATCTTTGGTCTTTCTCTCATAGCAATCTCACGAACCTTTTCCATATCAACCAAACCATTTTCCTTCTCAACACCATACGAAATAAACTCATAATCTTTCCCCGAAAAATTCACAGGTGAGCCATGCGTCAAATGCCCGCCATGACTCAAATCCATACCAAGAATTTTATCCCCTTTCTCAAGCACCGCCATATAAACCGCCATATTCGCAGGACTCCCAGAATTCGGTTGCACATTCACATGTTCAGCCCCAAACAATTTCTTCGCCCGCTCAATCGCCAGCCTCTCAACCTCATCCACAAACTTATTCCCCTGATAATATCGACGCCCCGGATAACCTTCCGCATACTTATTATTAAAAACCGAACCGCACGCTGCCAAAACATTCTTGGAACAAAAATTCTCCGAAGGTATCATATTCAAAGTCTCCTTCTGTCTCTGTAATTCTCCCTGAGCAATATCATTTACCTCTTTATCAGAAATCCAAAAACTCATAATAAATTTCTCTTAGCTTCCGTCTTCTCTTCTGCTCTAAGTCGACCAAGCTCCTCCTGAGAATAATTGCAAATAATATATTTCGACAAAAGTGGATATCTTTCATTTAGAATTTCATATATTTTACACGCAATCCTTCTATATGAATCATGCGCCATTGGAGTTGTCCTCAATTTAATAAGATAATGGAGTTCCCTTAAATTCATTGTAATCAAAAACCTCTTTCTAAAACCGAGAGGCAAAAGATATTGAGCCTGCAAGGGATATTTTTCCCTGACTTTCTCATAAACTTCTTTAGCCTTTTCCATCGCAAGACGATATTCCGCTTCAACACCCGCAACAACAATGTCATTAGGCACATCGTATCCCAAGTCCGAAGTAAAGACAGGATTCGTTTGTGTGCAAATTCTATGTCTTTGTAAATCGCGAAAAGCCCCATAATCCATCACAATATCAAAACTAAAATATTGGTGTTCCAACTCCCTCAACGGATGATCAAATTCCTCCATTTTCCCAAGATAACCATCAATAATTCCCTCTCGCTCAAAAGAATTCATAGATGCGACTCTACGTTCGGCCTCGGCAAAAGAACAATTTCCATAACGATATAAAATAGAAGAAATAATCACACTTTCAGGATTTTCAGAAAAATTAACAAGCTTAACTTTTTCTCCATCAAAAGAATTCTCTTCAAAGTTAAAAGTCTGCATATTTTTCTGTGTCTGAGATAAATAATCCTTCCTATCTGAATGTCTCAATAAAGACGGAAAAACCTTCCCCCCTTCTATTTTCAGTTTCTCACCAATATCATTCATCTCTTTCAGCGGATGAGATAAAAGTTTAGAAATTGCATGAGATAATTGACGAGCATTCACTGTCCAGCCAAGACTCGTTTTGGTGCAAGTAGGCAATAAATAACGAATCGCATCAAACCTTCGCGAAGCACAAGCCTTCTTCCACGCCACTTCTGAAGAGCCCTCTTTCAACGGAACTACACCTCTAATATATTCCAAAACCGGTTCGTGAAGTTTTATATACGTCTCAAAAAGAAAATCCAACATTTCATTTATCTCGTCGGCATATTCAGAATTTTTTAAAACGTCATCCAAATAAAAAGAACTTCTATGGAAAGAAACATATCTCGTGGACTTCTCACAAAAAGAACAAAGCCTATTATCCTCGATAACTTTTGTAGCAAGAATACTAACTCCTTCTAATCCAAGTCCAACCACCGCTCCTTCTGCAACCGAACTATGACCATACCCCAAAACCCACCTTTCCATAAACTCTATTGCCTTATCAGTGGCATATTTAGTCGCTGCACCCTGCTTAGTGTTTTTTATCTCTTCGACAAGCAAATCAAAATTACTCTCCTCCTTCTTTAACAAATCCAAAAAACTCTCACGCAATCCCTCCTCGGAACGGCTATATTTCGCCTGCATCAAAGCCCAGACTTCAGGATGAAAATTCTTAACAGCAAAAATCGGACTATCAAGATTTGTAAAAAAATAATCTAAAATCAACTTCTCATCCTCGCTATATTGCAAACTTCCCCCCAACTTCTCCCACAATTCCTTATGAATTTCTTCGGGCGTCTTTAAAGATTCCATCGTCCCATCAGGCGCGCAATTAATCATAATCCACCCATACAGCTTCGCCAAATGCAAATACGACTCCTCCGCATTTTTCATATGCTCCCTGCACCCCTCATGTCCGTCCAGCTTTTCAGCTCCAGGATGAAACTCCGACTTCCTCTCCCGCCCGTTCATCAACTCATGACCAACCTCATACGGCATATAAAGAAATACGACAGCATCGGGCTTCGGCAATTCAAAATCCTCATATTCCAACTTTCTCAACCATTCAAAAAACTTCTCACGCTCGACAGCATTCCGAATCTTCCCTCCCTGATGTCCCATATTCGACTCAACATACCTGTCCAAAATCGTCACATTTCCTTTATCTAATTCATCCTGAATAAAACCCTTCGATGCAAACCTATCCTCCGCATAAAAAACAGAAGCAACCTTCGCAGGAATATTATTCGCAGGTCCAAATTCCCCATCAAGATATTTCCGCACGATCTTTCCCGTCGGCGTCGAATAATTCGGAAAATCCAAGGTCACAACTCCCCTGTTTAAATTTTTCAATTTTTCAATTAGTAAATTAATCTGCGTCGACTTCCCAGAACAATCCGCCCCCTCAAAAACAATCAATTTTCCCCTTTTCATGCTCAAATAAAATCTCGAGCCTTTATAAAAAAATGTGGGATGTGATATATATTATCTGAAAAACTCAACACCCTCTCAACAATTTTAATTTATAACTCTCAACTTTTTCAAAGATAAACGATAGAAAATAATTAATAAGCTATAAAAAATTATTAAGAATTTTTATGAGATTTATCTATAAATAATCCTATTATCCCAAATATAAAATAAAGAGATAATCCAATTGGAACTATCAAAAGTAGGATTGCAAAATATGCAGGGAATAAGCTATAATCCCCACCTGGTTGTATAATCATTTCAGATATAAATGCAAAAATCCAAAATAATAATGATAAAATAATTACTCCACTAGACATATTTACACAATATTTATTTTCATATTCTTTCTTCCAGCCTAAATTCCAAACAATAAACAGAGATAAAAATAATGAAGGAAATGTGACAAAGTAAAATAATCCTAATGAGGTTGTGCTACAATATTGACTAAAAAGACATCTTATTGTATCAAAGGAATTTATTACGCTTATTATGGCACTACCTAATAACACGATACTATGTATTATTAAATTCAGAATTAAAGGATTTTTATTAACCATAGAGATGGTTATAAATGTACTAATAATTAAAGAGATTATAAACAAAATCACCAGAGATACTTTCAATAAATTTTCTTTGATTAATTCTTGATTAATTTGTTGTTGATCCTCAATACTTATCGAATCATCTAACTCTGGAACTAGAACACTGGGGGCATGAGATCCTAATCCCTCTTCTGCAAATACCAAATTAATCGTAATTCCTAAAAGAATTATTAAAAAAATAGACAATACAATTTTTGATTTCATATTATAAAATAAAGTAAAATCCTTTTTAAAATCTCTCTTTCTATTAAATACACCAATATTTTTTTACAATTTTTTATATCACACACTTTCCCGTTAGAAATTGAAATTACAAACACTCAAATATTTTACATGCACTACAAATTTCTCCCCTCGACGGCTCCCCACACTTTCTACATTTCTTCATCTCACGAACATCATCTTTTCGCAACTCAGGAATCAATTTCTGGAACCCCTTAACAATCTTTAATTTTTCCTTATCACTTACACTCCTCACCCATTCACGAATCCCAACGCGATAAGTCCCAAACGCACACGGACACCTATCATACAAAATATCAAACCCTTTTTTCTTAGCATACTTCAAAATCTCCGACTCCGGCACAAAAAACAACGGCTTAACTCTTTGCACAAACCCTCCGACCTCCGACCTCCGACCTCCGAATCCCGAATCCCGAGTTATTCCGCCTCCCGTTGCTGGCGAAGAATTCACCCCGAGCAAAACATTCCCCTTCAAAAAATTCATCAAAACATTCTGCGCCTCATCATCCAAATTATGCCCAGTCACAATCACATCCGCGCCCATCTTCCGCGCCCACCGATTCAAAATCCACCGCTTCACAATCCCACAAACCGTACACCCAGTCAAACCTCTCTTCTTCGCCAAAACCGCCTTCACAAAACAAATCCCCTGCCCAATCTCGCTCTTCAAATTCACAACCGTCAACGGCACACCCAATTCCCCACAAAACCGCGTCATATTTTCCCGATGAACATCCGACCACCCACCCAAATACAAATCAATCATCAACCCATGAACATCATACCCAAGCTTCTTCAAAATATACAAAATCGACGTCGAATCTTTCCCTCCACTAAGCGCAACCACAACCTTATCAGCCTTCCTAATCAACTTGTATTTCTCAATCGTCCCAATAACCTTCTTCTCAACATCCATAACATAAAAACAACAAAAACATTTATAAAGAATTGCAATCTCAGTAAAAATATGACAAACAAACAAAAGAGAAATCAATGCAAAAAAGTTCTAAAAAACCTATCAAAAAACTATTGGACAATTTCGACAATCGTATTGGCAGTTCTATTAATAGCAACACTTCTAACAGGCGGACTAACAGGAGCAAGTATAAGCCCTGAGGAAGCCGGACAAAACGTGTTAAAATTCGCAAAACAGCAAGGCGCGAACGCAGAACTCATAAGTACCTCAGACGACGGCTCTTTATATGAAATTGTCCTATCAATCGACGGACAAGAAGTCCCAGTTTATGTAACAAAAGACGGGAAAACCCTAGTCCCTCAACCAATCCCAATTGAACCAAAAGAAACAGCAACGGCACCTTCACAACCAACTCCAACCAATATTCCCAAATCAGACAAGCCAGTCGTCGAGGCATTCGTCATGTCGCACTGCCCTTACGGAACACAAATCGAAAAAGGTCTACTCCCAGTTATAGAAGTTCTAAAAGACAAAATAGACTTTGAGTTAAAATTCGTCTACTATGTAATGCACCCTTCACAAGGAGAAGTGCAAGAACAACTCAATGAATACTGTATCCAAAAAGAACAAGGCGACAAATTCAATTCCTATCTAACATGTTTCCTAGAAGCTGGAGACGGACCAGGATGCCTCGACTCAACAGGAATCGATAAAACAAAACTAGAAACATGCACAACAGCAACAGACAAAGAATTCGCAATAATAGAAAACCTAAACGATAAATCAAAATGGATGAACGGAAGATTCCCACAATTCAATATCCATAAAGCAGACAACGAGAAATATGAAGTCGGTGGATCCCCAACACTAATAATCAATGGCGTAAACGCAAAAGTAGGACGAGATTCAATATCTCTACTAAACGCAATCTGTGCAGCTTTCGAGAATGCCCCGGAAGAATGTGATACACAATTCGAAGCAGGACAACCAACACCAGGATTCGGATGGTCAACAACAACATCAGCAAACAACGCAGCAGCCTGCGGAGCTTAATTTTCAACGTCACAAATATTTATTAATTTCAAAATTTTATCTTCTCTATGATTCGAAACAATTTAGAAAACTTATTTAACGAAACCCCCAAAGAAAAAACAATAGAAATAAATGGAACTCTAGAGTCAATAAATTCTGTAACAGCCCTATTCAGTACACATAGTAATGGAAAACTCGGCCCCGGAGGCTCATTATGGCAAATCCCAGCCGGAAACAGAACAAACTTTACAATAAAAACCAAAGAAAAAACAATGTCATATGATTATAATGGAATAATATTCCCCGATTCAATAGGTAATCCAATAAAAATAATCATGAACCAAAAACTAAGATACAACGAAACAACACCCAATACAAAAATAATAGAAATATTTGACCAAAAACTCCAAAGAAATTATAACACGGCAGACAAATCTTTATAACTAATTTCTTTTATTTTAAGCAACTATTCTAACAGCAGCCTCTAAACCGCCAATAACTCTTTCATTCCTAGACTTCATATCTGGAACAAACTCCGCCCCAATCAAATGTTGAATTCCCTCTATATACCTAACAGCTATCTTAACCCTTTGCTCATCAGTATAACCCTCATCCCCTTTAGAAAAACCTCGTGCAAACTCTTTCGAATAAGACGATGGGTTTAACACCTCAATCTCTCCATTCCCCAGTTCCTTCAACTGCTTCTCATAATCATCCGCCAACCAAAACCTCGAAGAATCCAATGTCCAAAGCTCGTCTTGCGCAACAATTTCACAATCCCTATTAATTCCGTGCTCAGTTTTTGTATCAACAGCAATTAGACCTCTTCCCCTCAAAAACTGAGAAACCATCCCAAAAGCAAATAAAGAATTACTTCTTATTTCTGCGTACTGATCCTTTGTACAAAGACCTCGTCTGAACAAAGTCTCTGGAGAAACAGATTCATCATGCTCATCAGATTTTGTCGAAGGAGTATCCATCACATAAGGCAATCGCCCATTTTCAACCAAATTATCCGGAAGACTATGCCCACAAAATTTCCTACTCCCATTTATAAAATACTGATACAATGAAGTCGAAGTAGAACTTTTTGCCATATACGCCCTAAGAACATTCTCAAAAGGAATCTGTTTCAAATTCTCAGCAACAATAACAACAGCATTCCCTCCAAGTCCATCAACCTCCAGCTGCGAACTTCCCAATACTGGTTGTAACATTCTCCTCATATAATCATGATTCACAGCTAAAATCTGATCCTTAAAAGGAATGTCTCCTCTAACAACATCGTGAGTAGATATCCTCCCTGTCCTAACCATAATCCTCAAAGGAATTCCACACCTATTCTCTAACGGCGGATTCTCAAATTCAACTAACTTTCCCGTTGCCTTGTCCATATAACTCCCTTCCCCACCAAAAATAGAATCAGATACTTTTCCTGGACGAACTCGATAACCTTTCAACCTTGGAACCACTCCAAAATCTATAATCTCTTGAGTTAAATTCATATCCTCTTCGGAACGAACATAACTCTCCACGAGCTGACTCAATTGATTAGAATTCCTCATCACTATACAAAAAATCTCCCATATTTATACTTTTTTATTATTCCAAATCTCTCAAACAATTTTTATTTATAGCAAATAAATTCGTAGTATAAAAAAATTTGAAGCGTACAATCGTACGTGAGAAATTTTTTACCAAGAAATTAACGCTAAAAATCAAACCTTATCCAAATAAGCAACTTCATCCCCCAACAACTCCAACTCCCGCCGAACTCCCTCACCTTGAAGAATCATCCTCAATAACAAAAAATCCTTCATCGCACCTTTCACCGAAATATGAGCAACCTTCGCATACTTCTCACAAATCGATTTCTTCTTCGCCGCCCTCTGATTCTGCAACCAAATTTTCAAAATCCTACTCGGCTTCTTATACTGCACCCAGCCACTTCGATTACACTTTTTCACACTCGCAATTCCTGCCCCCAACAAAAAATACTCATAAACCATAAACCGATAATGCCTTTGCCGACGAATCCGCCCACGATAAACATCCGCCAAAGCCAACCGATCAAGCGCCAAACACAACTCCTCACCCTTATACGCAACCGGCAAATTCTCCTCAACCCACAAAAACAAATCATCAATCGGCATATTCACATCATCATAAACTCTCAACATCTCCTCATTAATCCCAGATTCCTGAAATACTTTCTGCAACGCCCCAAAAATCGACCGCTCCTTATCCCGATTCCCAACTTCTTTCATCAACGCCTCCGAATCCATCTTCGACAAAACCTCCAAATCATTCAACGCCGCCCGAATATCCCCACGCGCCCGAATCGCAATCCCCCTCAAAACCTCTCCCGAAACAACACAATCCTCGCTCTCACAAACATCCATCAAAATCTTCAAAATTGTCTTATAATCAACCTCTTTCAACCCAACAACCTCCGCCTTCTTCCGAAGCAAACTAAACTTTTTATTCCAAATATCATTCGCCGTAACAATCACCGGAAACGCACTCTTCTCCAATAATCCCAACAAAGTAACCAACCCACCACGATCCTTCATCGCACTAATCCCATCAACCTCATCAATCAAAATAATCTTCCCCTTCCCAAACAAACTCGCCTGCCGAGAAGCTGGCCCAACTATCCCCCCAATCTTATCCTTATTCCGAAAATCCGACGCATTCAACTCCAAAATCTCCGCACCCATCTCACCCGCAACCGCATAAGCAAGAGACGTCTTTCCAACACCCGGCGGCCCATGCAAAACAATTGCCTTTTTCTTCGGAAAACTTTTCAAAAAAAACCTCACCTTATCAACCACCAAATCCTGGCCCTTAACATCCCCAAGCCCCCGCACCCGATACTTTTCACACCACGGAACATTCTCATTGTTTATCATATTTACTCTATTCCTTCAACCTTTCATTTAATTCTTCAAGCCTAGAAACCATATCTCCAAAATAAAGCCCACGACCAAGCCCAATATAAAATTCTGTAGATTTACTATATTTTTTTTCCCACCTTAAATCATTTATAGGAATTGAAATATTATGAATTCTATCCGCAAGTTTAACCATTGCAACTCGCCTATCAGACATCGCATAATCCCGGACTTTTAAAAGAGTCGCAGACTTATCTCCTTCAATTTTAGTAACACCGTCAACCAAATAAGCTATATCTCTACCAAATCTCACCTTAATTTCTCCAAGTGAAACAGGAATATCTTCGACAACATCATGCAAAAAACAAGCATAAATAACTTCATCATCGGCTCCATACTTTTGCGCTATATTTGCGACAGCAACCGGATGAGTTATATACAATTCACCAGTTTTCCTTTTCTGAGCTCCATGTGCATTCCTAGCAAATTCATAAACCTCAAAAAGCTTTTCAAGATTCACCATAGAACTACCCAGACCTCTTTACATCATTAAAACACTTCACTTGATAGCTCTCACGATTATTTGTATTTATCATTTAGACCATCCTCCTGCCCAGGAAAAAGAATTATAACCAAGAAGATTTACCAACCCTTCAATCGCAAAATCAAGCTTATCAGAATTTTCTGCCCAAAGCAAAAATGTATTCCTATCTGGATTTATATTTAAACTAATTGTAGTATCCCGATAATAATAATTAGCAAACAAAATTTCGCCGCTCTCATAACCATCAATATAATAAAGACTACTATCTCTATTTTCTCTAGAACTCACCTGCCTAACTCTCTCATAAAAATCTCCAGAACTTTCCATCTCGGGAAAACAAAGTTGTTTTAAAGCAATTCTCATTTTATCAAACTCAAATCCCCATTTATTATAATAGGATTAATTGCAATTAACTCATCAGTAAAGGAGCAATCAGGCAAGGGATTGTAGAAAAAAATCTTTTTTCCTAATTCCCAAGACACATAAACCTCTAGAAAAGTGGCGCCCCAAATATAATTAGAAATTCCTTTCTTTTCAAAATTCAAAATCAGGACGGCATCCTGTGGCTCAATATTTCCTTTATCTTTATTCATCATCATCGCCTTCCATTTAATATGTTCTTTCGCACTCATCTGCTTAAACCTCTCCTCCGCAAATGGGTCATCATAAGAATTTGGATAGCTAACCTCATGCCCCATAGACTCCAAAACCTCAGCAATCTTCTTTATCTCCACATAAAAATGCTTACTACATGCAATAAAGATTTTCATTAACCCTCCTCCTTCAACCCACCAACATTGTTGCCAATCCCAGCCATAATAAAAGCCGCAATCAAAGCCTCCAACTGAATAAACTCATCCGCACCCTCAACCAATCTAAACTCCGCCTCACCCGTCTTTTCCGTCAACGCAACCTTCAACCCATCATCAATAGGCAAATTCCAAATCTCACGCTGAATCGCCTTAATCACATCCTGCCCCGAAATCGACTCTTTCAACATAATATCCAACAACTTCTCCTTCGCATTCACAAAATCTCCACTCAACGCATAATCCAAAACAATCTTAATATCAGACGGCTTCGCCTTCGAAACAATCGTACTCACCAAATCCGGCGTAATATTCGGAGAAATCGAAGCAGTCGCCTGCAACAAATTAATCACTCTCCGACAGTCTCCTTCACTCGCTTCATACAAAACACTAAACGCATCATCACTAATCATCAAACCCTCACGCTCCGCAATCAAATCAATCCTCCTCTTAATATCCTTCTTCTCCAACAACTGAAACCTAAACACAACCGCCCTCGACTGAATCGGATCCAAAATCTTCGAAGAATAATTACAACTCATCACAAATCTACAAGTCGAAGTATAGTTCTCCATCGTCCTCCTCAAAGCCTGCTGCGCCTCCCTCGTCAAAGCATCAGCCTCATCCAAAAAAATCACCTTAAACGGCACATCCCCCAAAGCCTTCGTCCTCGCAAAATCCTTAACCTTCTGCCTCACAACATCAATCCCACGCTCATCACTCGCATTCAATTCCAAATAATTCTCCCTCCAACTCGCTCCAAACAACTGCTTCACAACAATCAAAGCCAAAGTCGACTTCCCAACACCAGCCGGTCCAGCAAACAACAAATGCGGAATATTCATAGAATTCACAAGACTCTTAACCCTCTTAAGAATCTCCTCCTGCCCGACCATATCTTCAAAAACCTGCGGCCGGTACTTCTCTGTCCAAACCTCCGAATTATAATTCTCGCTCATAAACTGAAAAGAACGATTTAGTTTATAAGGATTATTGTGATAAAAAATATGTAGAGTCCAAATTGTGCTTTAGGCAAAATCTATTAGCAGAATCCCGAGGAAAATAACTGAGTGCATCACACATTCGTAAATGACCACTATGCACAACAGTATCTTCTATATTAACAAGTTTAGTGGCTCCAATGGGAAAATATTTTTCAGGTTTACAGAAAGTAAGTGATGTTTCCTTTTTTAAGCTACATTTTAAAGGCGCATTCAAAAAATAATGTGCCAACGATGTATGATGACCCTCATCAATAACATAATATAAACCATTTTTTAAAATGACATCTACTGTAGGAAAATTATCCCAAAGCATAACTCTCTCCATCATTGCATCAATAACCTCTATACATCTACCATGTTCCTTAACATAGAACCTTTCCCATTGTCCTTCAAATAAAAATTCTTTCTCAGTTTCCATCTCAAATCCTACCAACTTTCTTTCCCAGAACTATCTATTTCTCTTCAACTTTCTTTTCCGCTTTTCCTTCTTAAGTCTCTTACGCTGCCACTTCCAACGCATCTGACCCTTCTTCTTCCATCTCCTACTAGATCTCTTCATAACAACTAATTCAAATTTTACTTTATAAAGTTTTAGGCTTTCAACTCCACAAGAATGTCCAAAAAGAAAACTTTAAAACCAAAAAGCACCCCTTAAACTAAAGTCCCATAGTCTAGTGGTCAAGGATACGAGACTCTGACTCTCGTGACCCAGGTTCGAATCCTGGTGGGGCTATCAAGAGATTGAAAATCTCTTACCATCCAAAACACAATGAAAAAAATTCAAGCCATTCTCCTCGGTAAACAAATCACGTCCAACTCTAGCGAAGCCTACGCCCTCCTAGAAAAATCCCAATTCGGAGAAAAACAAAATCAAAAAATTTTTTATTCCTTAACGGAAGCCTTTTTCCTAATCGAAGATAATAAAATGCAAATCTTCGACTTCAGAAACAACCTGTTAACAGAAAGCCAACTTCTAAAAAAATTCCAACATCTAGACAAAAACTTCATACCAAAATATCTTACATTTAAAGATTTGCGAAAAAAAGGATACATCGTAAAAACCGCACTAAAATTCGGAGCCGAATTCAGAATCTACGAAAAAGGAAAACGAATTAGTGAATCTCATTCTAAATGGCTATGCTACCCGATCCAAGAAAACCAATCCATAAAATGGCAAGACTTTGCAGCAAAAAACCGAATCGCACACTCAAGCAAGAAGAAGCTTCTAATCGCAATAATAGATGAAGAAAACCAAATATCTTATTATGAAACAAACTGGATTAAACCATAAAAATATTTATAATACTCCCTAGTTTCTAAACCCCATGATAGACATCCAAGAAAAGAAAAGAAAAATACTAGAATTTCTAAAAACTGCAGGTCCCTCTCTCCCAGTGCGAATAGCCAAATCAATAGAAATGGATCCAGTCTTCGCATCGGCAATCCTATCCGAACTCTCAAGCTCCAAACAAATAATAACTTCCCACATGAAAATCGGTGCCTCACCTCTTTATCTCCTCCCAGACCAAAAAGAAAAGCTAGAAGAAAAAACCGACGACCTAAAAGAAAAAGAAAAAAAAGCTCAAGAAAAATTAAAAGAAGAAAAGGTAATCTTTGATGAACAAGAAGAACCAGTAACAAGAGTAGCACTCCGAAACATAAAAGATTTCGCAATCCCTTTTAAATTCAAAGAAAAAATAGCATGGAAATACGCATTCATCCCACAAGAAGAAATAGACAAAATACTTTTCACTCAAGAAAATAAACTACCATTCAAAAAATCCAAACCAATTCGCAACCAACAAAACAACCCACCCACAATCAGCGAATCAGACGTCCCCAAGGCATGGGAAGTTAAAAAAGAAAAAATAATTCAAGCCAAAAAAGACATTCCCGCACTCGGCCCAACATCCCGCAATTCGAAATACGCCGAACAACAAAAAAAAATAGAAAGCATAGTCGAAAAGCCAAAAGAAACAACCAATAATCCGCTAATTAACAAAACCCTCTTAAAAGAAATCGAAATTTTCCTCAACAAACAAAATATAAAAATAATTTCAATAGAAGAAGTCGACAAAAGAAAAGTAATAGCAATTACAGAATCGGATTCAAAACAAGTAATGCTTTTCGCATTCAATAAAAAAAGAATCAATGAAGCAGAATTACTTAAATGTTATAAATACGCAAGAAAAGCGAATCTGCCCTATCGAATAATAACAAGAGATAATCCAACAAAAAAAATGAACGAAACAATTGACGCCTATAAAAAACTCATAAAAATAGAAAAACTAAAACCTCAACAACCATAATACTTATAAATCAGTTTTTTGTTTTATAATCATGGGAAGAATCAAACCGACACTGGTAAAAAGGACATCAAGACAATTAATTGAAAGTTCATCTGAATCATTTGGAAAAACATTCGAAGAAAACAAAAAAGCGCTAGGAAACACCCTTCCCAGTAAAAAAATGCGAAACAAGATAGCGGGCTATATCGCAAGAATAAAGAGAAACAAAAAAACAATAATAGACGACAACGAATAACAATGACAACAGAAGAAACAAAAAAATCAAAAGAACATTCTATTTTTATTGGCGGAAAGCCATTTATGAATTATGTAACAGGAGTTGTGATACAATTCAATAACGGAGCGAACGAAGTAATAATAAAAGCCCGAGGAAAATTCATTTCAAAAGGAGTCGATGTAGCAGAAGTTGCAAGAAGAAAATTCCTCGAAGATAAAAATGTCTCAGTAAAAAATGTTTCAATCGGCAGTGAAGAATTCGAAAATAAAGAAGGAAAATTAGTCAATGTATCCATCTTAGAAATCGTCCTAAAAAAATAACTATTTCTTTTTCTTCAACAATTTATCCAACTTCTTATCGATGAGTGCAATCTTATCCTCAATCTGTTTCAATTTACGAGCTCTTCTAAAACTCAAAATCCCCATCCCGATAATATAAACGAAGTAAATAAGCGCAAGAACACCAATAGCTTTCAAAATCACAATAAACCCCTCAGCCCTCTCCCAAATCTCTGGAGGCAAAGCTAAAATAACATCACTCAGATTACTAACTCCTTCCCCTATAGCCATGTAATAAACAATGAGACAATCTATATAAAACTAATGAACGAAAAGTCTTTTAAATTAAAATAAATAACTCTTAACCATGGCTCTATAGCTCAGCGGTAGAGCGCCGCTCTCATGAGGCGGAGGTCGGGAGGTCAGCACTCCCTAGAGCCATTTTGACCGAGCGACCGAAACATGGAGGGCGAACAATTTGCTCGAATTTTGTCCAAATTGAATTATAAGACAAAATTTTAGAGTGAATTGTGAG
>JAGLWM010000010.1 GCA_023133415.1 Candidatus Pacearchaeota archaeon | reverse complement strand
TAACCTTTTTCCCCACCTTTTTCTTAACCTTTGCGACCTGCTCCACGCCTTCCGATTTCTGCTCTTTCATTTTAACGACCTTCTTATCCTCCTTCTCCTTTCTCTCCCCCCCCTCTACATAATTCTCCACCAACCTCAAAACTGGCTTCCCAAATCTCGGATAATCAATCACAGCTAAATCCCCGTTCTCTAAAATCTTCGCCCAACCAAAAGCAATATCCGAATCGACTTTAAACACCTTCTCAATATCAGCCATGCCAATCTCCTTCTTCTGTTTCAAAATCTCATACAACGTGTCAAGGTCAGTCCGAGACTTCCCCATCCCCTTTTCCATAAAACTCTGCTTAGAAAAAGCCCTCTTCGTACGCAACCTCTTAATAGCTAAAAAAATCAGAATAATAACAACAATTCCAACGATAAATTGAACCAAAAGCAAAATCTTGTCATCAACAGAAGACGCTTCATAAAACCCAATCACCTTTTCCCTAATAATATTCCCAGATATCAAATTCATAAATTCATCATCCTCAAAAAAATAAAAACCACTAAAAATCCCCAGCGACAAAATCAACAATGCTCCCACAACAAAAACACAAAATTTATTTATCATCTCAAAAATCAAATGATTCCCAATTTTATAAAGATATTGTTTGAATCTTTTCTCAAATTTCAACAACTTTATTAACTGAATTCTCCAATAAAAACAAAGAGGATGGCATTTAAATCAACATCAATACTAGTTGAACGAATCGCGCACAAGAAGTATACAACATTTTCTACCACTCACCTATCACCCACCACCTGCGCGAAGAGCCGTAAAGCCCAATCAAGTATGGAGCTCCTAATCCTAATGGGCTTCCTAACATTCGTCATAATCGGAATACTCGGAATCGGCTATTTCTACAGCAACACAATCAACGACAGAATCAAATCCAACCAAATCAACAGCTTCGCAAATAAAATCACCACCACATCAGAAACCGTCTTCTATGCCGGCGAACCCTCAAAGTCAACAATTTCTACATACTTGCCAGAAAACGTCCAAGACATAGAAATAATAGACAACACAATAGTCATAACATATAATCTAGCAACAGGACAAAATAAAATAGCATTCCCAAGCAACGTCCCAATCGCCGAAAATCCATCAGCACAAATTACCCCAACATCAGGACTAAAAAATATCGTCATTATTGCAAACCAAACCCACGCAATAATTTCCCAAAACTAAAATGAAATCATCAGTCTCTAACAAATCTGCCAAGATTTTATCTTCGCGCGCTCAAGTCGGAATAGAATTCATAATTATAGTAGGAGCAGTTCTTTTCTTCGCCTCCATTTTGCTTCTCGCAATCCAACAAAACCATCAAAGCAAAATCTACCAATATCAAAATGTCCAATTAAAAGAAATCGCACTAACAGTCCAGAATGAAATCAACCTCGCACTCGAATCAAGCGAAGGTTATTCTCGTCAATTCGAAATCCCTGAAACATCAGGAGCCCTAGAATACGAAATTACAATTGATTCCGGAATAGTTTATGTTAAAACAACAAACGACAAACACGCCCTAGCGCTCCCCGTCCCAGAAGTCATAGGCAACATCAACAAAACCCAAAACAAAATCGAAAAAATAAATGGAGTAATATATCTAAATCAATAAAAATGCTACCTCTCATTACTCACCACGCACTATCTACCCGAGACATTGGATCCCGAGGTCAAGTCTGGAGCCTTGACCTCATGGCAGGGATGGTACTATTCCTAGTCGGTATCATGATATTTTTCGTCTACTCCTTAAACCAGCCATCCCAAGCCAAAGACAACTTAGAACTTCTCTTTTACGACGGCAAAATAATAGCAGACAACCTCCTCTCCGAAGGCCACCCAACAAACTGGAATCCAAACAACGTAAGAATCCTAGGGATAACAACCGCTAATAAAATCAATCAAACAAAAATAGAAAACCTCTACCAAATGATATACACTCAAAATAACTACACCAAAACTAAAAACCTCTTCAATACAGAGTATGAATATTACTTTTTTCTAGACCAAAATATGACAATCAACTCAAGCTCAGTCGAAGGCATCGGCAAACCAGGAGCAACAAAACAAAACATCAATGCCAAAAATCTAGTCAAGATAACACGATTCACAATTTACCAAAATAAAACAACATCACTCTACCTATACATATGGAACGAATAAAAACTAAGGCGCAATTTTTCACCATCGACGCACTAATAGCACTAACAATCATAATCATAACAATCATCGCCATCTCACCAACACTAAAACAATCCCGCCAAGAATCCACCATAACAGCAGACATCCTCGAATCTCTAGACTCACTAAAAATAGGAGAGTTCGATAACATATATACGCAACAACTAATAGCCAACGGAAAAATCACAGACACAACGAAATCTGTTCTCGAACAAATCGGAGAATTCTACGTAACCAATATAACAATCGCCCAAAACCTAGCCGAAGAAACACTATCTTCTCTTTCTCCAAATGAAAATATAGGAATCTGGTACGGCAGCATTCTTCTAGCTTCCCAAAACATCACACCATTCGAAACAGCCGAGAATGTTGTCACCAATAGACAAGTCATAAGCGGAATTGGAGGAAATGGAACAGGAGTTACGGGCTTTTCAACACGAGCATCTCTCTCAAGTTCCTCAAGGACAGACTACGCATACTTCGGCGGATACGTCGGAGAAGGAAACATCACAATGCAAATCGACTACGAAGGAACAATAAATTCCGCAACCATAGAACTCGTAATAAACAATGACTTCGAAATTCTCGTTAACAATATCTCCCTCGGAAACTTTTCAAAATCTCCAGACGACTTCACTCCGGTAAGCTACAATCTCAGCACAGCCTTCTTCACATCCGGACAAAATACCCTCGAAATAAAAGGCGACAGCCTCCACATCGCCGGCGGCTTCATAAAAATCTCCTATGACAGCCTAGTCACATACGAGCAACCAGCAAAGTATTATTTCCCAGGAATCGAAGGAATCATCAATCTCTACGACGGATTCCATATTCCAGGAAACCTAACTGGTTTAACAATCTCGCTCCACTTCAACAACTCAATCAACACATTCCTAACTCTCGGCAAAACTCAAGTTTTCAATTCCTCCTCGGACGGCACATCACCAATAACAATAACAAATGCAACACTAGCCACGCTCCTAAATTACTCAGATCTCAGTAAAAAAACCATACCTATAAGATTCGGAATGGAAGATATGGACTACGTAACAAACGATTCAAAAGACATCGACGTATTCTCGGCAACCGACATATCAGGCAGCATGCGAGTAACTTGCTCCGGAGCAAGCCCGTGGTATTGTTGCTGGTTTAATGATTGTTCAAATGAGGCAGGATGTAATAGTTGCGGCGGAACAATCACAGAAAACAAAATCCAAGATGCTAAAGACGCAAATAATCTCTTCATCGAAATGATTCTCAATGAAACAGATAATCGCGTCGGACTAACTGCCTATGCATCATCCGCATCAGACACAAACTATCACGCATTATCAAACAACGAAGCATCATTAAAATCCGAAGTAAATTCATGGAATGCAAACGGAGGAACATGTATCTGCTGCGGAATAAATAAAGCAGTAGCCGGACTTCTATCAGATTCAAACTCAAGCAAATTCCAATCCATCGTAATGATGAGCGACGGAAACGCAAATACACAATGTACAGAGCAAGGAACTGGAAGTGCAAGTGGTGACGCAATCCAAGCCGCATGCGACGCCTACAATAACCACGGAATAAAAGTTTACACAATCGGATTCGGCTCAGGTGCAAACGTCCAGACACTAACCCAGATGGCATCCTGCGCAGACGGCAGCTTCTACTCAGCAGTCGACGACCTCGTAGACATTTACGAAACAATAGCAGAAGAACTAATCCAAACAGCATACTATGAGCAAACCGTCCAAATCTCAGGCGATTTCTTCTCACAACTTTTCCCCGACTCTTACATAGAATTCGACTACACAAAAGAATCTCTACAAACAGGACTCCTCGCAACAATCGAACAGCCCTTCTCTTCAGCAGACACCGCAACATTTTCCTTACCAGCAAACTCAACACTCCTGGAAGCTGCCACAATCTCCTACTCCGGGCCAAGATGGACAAGCCTCATCGAAATAAACAACCAAACAATCTACAACCTAAGCGATTACCAAACAGATTTCCTAAAACTAGGAGACCCATACTCAGTCAATATACCGCCCTCATTAACCTCACAAAACAATACCCTAACCTTACAAACAGGACTCTCGTCTTCAAACACAAGCACTGGTTCAATCAATAACAAAATTATCTACACAATCTCAAAAGACCTCGCATCATATACCTCAGTCTCATCAACAGCCGACGGATGCAACTGGACAATTCAATTCAACACATATAACCTAACAACTCCAATCCCCTCAGATTATTCCGGAACACAAATTTGCGAATATTCATCCTCCCCCTACTGCGGAATCTATACAAACTGCGAAGGCGCAACCGACTCAACACAAATCGCAACATACAACATTTTCAAACTCCTAGACTTCGATTCCGACGGAAAAGTCGATGTAGAGCTTTCAAACGACGACATGCAAATCACAACATCAAACCTAGAAGGCGTTCCCTTCTTGTTCTCAACGGAGGTGCAAATCAGAAAATGGCACTAAACAATTCCATGTCGAACAAGTCACGCAGCGACCGCAACACTCCACACATACCAACTACCACATACCAACTACCAACTACCAACTACTCCAAGCGAGGCATAATCCTAACATTCATCACAATCACAATCCTCTCACTCTTCGCAATATCCTACGGAGCCTACACTCTAATCCAAGATCATTCCTCAATTAACAACCGAATCACAACACTCAACAACTTCGTCACATCCGTAGAGCAAGATCTCCCACGACAAACATACATCTCAGGTTACCGAGCAATCTTCCTCTTCAATAAACAAATAGTAGATACAGGAACATACATCTCAGACATCGACTCAACACTAAACGAAATATTCTTCAACGGCACGCTAAACGGAAACCATCAGGAATTAATGGACGACGCAACATTCTCAAGCTTCCAAAGTCTCCTATCTTCAAACGCAGAAAAAATCAACGCCAACGTACAACTTCTAAATCCAACAATATCTATAACTCAAGACAACCCATGGAATCTAAAAATCACACTCAACACAACTCTCATCATCCAAGACAACAACAACCTCGCAAGTTGGAATAAAACAACATCTACAACATCCTCAATTCCAATAGAAAATTTCGACGACCCAATCTACTCCGCGAACACAGCTGGCAAAGTTCTAAATAAAATCAACCAAACTCCATACCAAGTTTTCGTCACAGGTTCAGACTACACCAATCTAACAACCCACTTTCAAAATTCACTATACAAAACCTCAATCTCCGCTCCAAGTTTCCTAATGAGACTCCAAGGAAATCTAAGTGCAAGTCCAAACGGAATCGAGTCCCTAGTCAACCCACAAAAACTAATAGACCAAGATGTCACCGTGAAATACAAATCCGTCATTGATTATATCTACTTCTCAACATCAGACCCAACAAAATACACAGTCCCATCAGTTAGCAATCTAATTCTCGACAACCAAAATAATCATCTCGCAATATACAACGTTTCAGGTGTGGTAGTCCCAGCCTAAAAAATTTCACCAAGCAATCAATCGCAAAAAGAAGTACATTTAATTTCTAAGTATCTATAAAATTATTTTATAAAAATCAAGCGCGAAAACAGAGCGCAACATTCAAACTCAACTTCTAACCTCTAATATCTAATCTCTCTTCGATCGAATAATTTCCAAATTCCCCATGTAGGGTCGAAGCACCTCAGGCACCCTAACACTCCCATCCTCTTCCTGAAAATTCTCCAAAACAGCAATTAAAGCCCTCGGACTAGCAACAACAGTATTATTCAAAGTATGCGCAAAATAATACTCACTCCCCTTCTGAACCCGAATCCCCAATCTCCGAGCCTGAGCATCCGTCAAATTCGAACAACTTCCAACCTCAAAATACTCCTTCCTTCTAGGACTCCAAGCCTCAACATCCGCACTCTTCACCTTCAAATCCGCCAAATCTCCAGAGCAAATCTCCAACGTCCGAATAGGAACACCCAACGACTTAAAAAAATCGACAGTAGAACCAAGCATCTCATCATACATCTTAAACGACTCCTCAGGACGACAAATCACAACCATCTCCTGCTTCTCAAACTGATGCACCCGATAAACGCCCTTCTCCTCAATCCCATGCTCCCCTTTCTCTTTCCTAAAACAAGTCGAATACCCAGTCAACTTAACAGGCAAATCCTTATCCCTCAAAACTTGTTCTTTAAACATCCCAATCATCGAATGCTCACTCGTCCCAACCAAATACAAATCCTCGTCCTCAATCTTATACATCATAGCATCTTTCTCCGCAAAACTCATCACACCATCGACAACATCACTCCGAATCATCACAGGCGGAATACACAACTCAAATCCTCTCTTCACCATAAAGTCCTTAGCATAAGTCAAAATAGCAGAATGCAACTGAGCAATTGGACCCCTAAAAAAATAAAACCCATGACCACTCGTCCTTCTCGAAGCCTCCAAATCAAGACCTCCCAAACTCTGAGCAATATCAGCATGATGTCTAACCTCAAAATCAGGAACCTTCGCTTCACCAAATCTCTCAATCTCAACATTCCCAGAATCATCTTTCCCCAAAGGAACCGAGCTATCCATAATATTCGGAATCTTCATCATAATCTCACGAATCTTCACTTCCAACTCCTTCCTCTTTTCCTCCAACTTATTAATCTTCCCAGGAATCTCCTTCGCCTCCTTCTTCTTCTCGTCTGCATTTTTACCAGCCTTCTTCAGCGCACCAACCTCTTCACTAATCTTATTTCTCCGTGCCCTCAAGCCATCCTCATCATACTTCAACTTCCTCCACTCCGCATCCAAACCAATAACCTCGTCAACAATCGCCAAATCCACTCGGTTCTTCCGCTTCATATTTTCCTTAACCAACTCAGAGTTATCCCTAATAAACTTAATATCTAACATAAATCAAAAACAGATAATAATTACTTAAACCTTTCCGTAACCACTTCCAAATTCTCTGTCACTAGAACAAAATTCTGTTCCTACTACCCATGGACGAAAATCCGCAGAAAAACTTATAAGCAAAATATCACTCTAATATATACATTAGAACATATAGTTCCAAATAAATAAGATGGCAGAAAACTTTGACCTATTTTTCAGAAGAAAACCAGCCATGATGCTGATCGCCCTTGGTAAAGTTTCCCGTGCAAAATACGGCTCACAACTCGCAAAAGAAGTCGACTGCACATACTCCCACGCCGTAAAAATTCTCCAATCCCTAGAAAATCTAGGACTCGTAAGCTTCGAAAAAAAAGGACGAATCAAAATAATCAAACTAACAAAAAAAGGTTCCGAAGTTGCAGAACACATCGCAGCAATAAAGAAAATAGTAAGTTAGATACTTTTTTAAACCAAATTTCTCATAAATATTCATGGCTTCGTAGCTCAGCCTGGTTAGAGCACTAGACTCTTAATCTAGGTGTCGGGGGTTCAAATCCCCTCGAGGCCATATCATATCATCGAAGATGGCATATTATTCTCTGTGTATTTTAACCTGCGATAAACGTGTCGGGTGAGCAATTTGCGCGAATTTTCCCTAACGAAGTGATTAGGAAAATTTTAGTGTGAATTGCGAATAAGTTCAAATCCCCTCGAGGCCATAATGCCATCGAAGATGGCATATTTTCTCTCTGTAATTTGAAGCCACGACTGTCGGGGTGAATAAAACGCTTTGAGAAAAAATAAATTTAAAATTATTTTTCGAAATGCATTTTGTGAAAGAACGATTTGCTCCGAACAAAAGTTTTTTAAAATTTTTTTGTGAGGTGTGAATCGTGAGTAAAACTCGAGGCCATTCTTTATTTCACTTCTCGTAAATACTAGAAGTTATTTCTATGTTTGATTACAGGAACTATTGACTCATGCAAATATCAAAAATACCGCTCAATCATCAACCCGACACGTCTTCCCGCATTTCACACACTTATAAAACTTCGATTCCGGTTCATCCCCACTTCTCATCTGCCTAATCCAAAACTCCGCTTTCTTCGCCCCACAGGCAGGACAATTCCAATCAGTTATCGGATTCACACTCTCTTTACCATCAAGAACAACCGCAACGCCAACTCCCGCATCAACCTTTTCTTTCATCTCCATATTAACCTTCCCTTTCGCAACATAGTTGCACTTAGGACAACCAACTCGCTTCATCTTCATCATAAGAATAGCACCACATTTGGGACAAAATTCCATCGCTTACTCAAGGATATATCATTTAAAAAATTAACGACAAAATCCACGATCTCTACTCGAACGCCCAAACTCGAAAAAAATCAACTTCGCCCATCCAACCGCCGGAATTCGAAACAATGCCTTTCCAACCAATTCATCCTCCGGAATCGACTTCTCACTTGCTAACTGCAAAGAATTCGTCTTATAATTATCTCCCTTCGTCGCATAAGTCTCTCCGACTCCAACAACCCGATGAATCATGGGATATCGCGCCCCGCCATTAAAAATAATCACATCCCCAATTTCAACATTATCAGCACCAACAACAAAAATGACATCCCCCTTCGAAAACCCATTTTGAAAATCCCAATCAACCGTATCCTCTAACCCCAACCCATAATCCGCATAAACCGAACTCTCAAAAGTCTTCTCAAATCCATCCTCATGATGATACATACTGCACGACTCAACAATTACCAACGGCAAACTCGTCCCAGTCAAAAAAGATAGCCCAGGAAAGAAAACAAACTTAATTATCACAAATGCCAAAACCAATGTCACAACAAACGATGACCAACTATCCTCCTGTAGAAAATCCCACATTCTCTTAAAACATTTCATAATTCAAACAAACAATTTCTATTTATAACCTTTACCACAATAAAATTTATAAAGTATACACAGTAAATATATACATGCAAGACATATTCGAAAACACAATCCTATGCAAACACTGCAACAAAAAAATGCTACCCGAACAAATAACTCGAAAAGGTTTCATTCTAAGAACCCTAAAATGTGAATCATGCAAAAACCAAATTATCCACCCAGAAGACTTAAAAGAATACGAAAACTTCCAAAATCTCAAGAAGAAAAATTTCAAAGTCAAACTTCGATATGTCGGAAATTCCTATACGGTATCAATTCCTAGGGAAATAATCGATTTCATGAACGAGCAAGAACAAGAAATAAATGATATGGTGAATCTTTGCATGGAAGAAATGGGAAGAGTTTCACTTAATTTCAGATGGTAGAAAAAGACGAAAAAACAATCAAGCTTAAAGTTGTAGAAGCGCTTCAAGAAGACGCCTACAAAGGAATCGTAAGAATAGACCCATCCCTCATGCGCAAGCTGAATCTTGAAAGAGGAGACATTATATCAATATCAGGAAACAGAAAGACATACGCAATCGTAGACCAAGCCTATCCAGCAGATCATGGCGAAAACATAATTCGAATGGACGGAATCACTCGAAAGAATTCTAAAACTGGAATCGGCGAACATGTCCAAATCAAAAAAGAAACAATAATTGAAGCAAAAAAAATTACGATTGCACCAGCCCAAAAAGGTATCATAGTAAAAGGAAGTCCAGATAATTTCAAGCGCGGACTCCTTGGAAAACCCGTAAGCAAAGGAGATATCGTAGTGATGGGAGGAGCGCAACAGCGACGAGACATAATGTCAGACGACTTTAGTAATTTGTTCGGCGGTGACATGAGCGAGGTCTTCAATCAAATGGGATTTGGGGGCATGTCAGGTGGGCTAACTCAAATTAGATTTATAATCGCCTCAACCTCACCAAACAAACCCTGCATTATAACCGAAAACACAGCCATAACTCTAAATCCAAAAGCAGTCGAAATCTCCGAAGAATCCATCCCCCAAATAACCTATGAAGATATCGGAGGACTAACAGAAGAAGTAAAAAAAGTAAGAGAAATGGTAGAGCTCCCGCTAAAACGTCCAGAAATTTTTATGAGACTAGGAATCGAACCGCCAAAAGGAGTCCTCCTCTACGGACCGCCAGGAACAGGAAAAACTCTTCTGGCAAGGGTGGTGGCAAGTGAATCCGAAGCGCATTTTATAGCAGTAAATGGACCAGAAATACACAATGCTCTACTAGGGGGATCCGAGAAAAAAATAAGAGAAATATTTGATGAGGCAGAAAAAAATTCCCCGTCCATCATTTTTATAGACGAAATAGATGCAATTGCACCAAAAAGAGAGGATTCTCACGGAGAAGTAGAAAGAAGGGTAGTCTCGCAACTATTGACGATGATGGATGGATTGCAATCCAGAGGTAAAGTAGTTGTAATAGCAGCAACTAATAGACCAAATTCAATAGATCCCGCATTAAGAAGAGCAGGAAGATTTGATAGAGAGGTTTCAATATCAATTCCAGACAAAAAAAGCAGACTCGAGATATTAAAAATCCACACTAGAGGAATGCCTCTAACAAAATCAGTAAACCTAGAGGAAATCACTTCAAGAACCCATGGATTCGTAGGAGCAGATTTAGCCTCTCTGGCAAAAGAAGCAGCAATGGAATTGCTTAAAAGAAATATCGATAAATTTAATTTAGAAAAATATAAAGACGAAGAGATACCTGGAGAAATTTTAGATAATTTAAAAATCGGGAAAAAAGATTTCGAAAAAGCCTTGAAAATAGTAAGACCTTCTGCCATGAGAGAAGTTTTAGTGGAAACTCCAAATATAAAATGGAATGATGTAGGAGGAATGGAAGGTGTTAAGCAAGACCTAAAAGAAGCGGTTGAATGGCCTCTTAAATTCCCAAAATCCTTCGAAAGAATGGGAGTAAGTCCGCCAAAAGGAGTCCTTCTCTACGGACCGCCAGGAACAGGAAAAACACTTCTTGCAAAGGCCGTCGCGAATGAATCCGAAGCAAATTTTATTTCAGTCAAAGGTCCAGAGCTATTAAGTAAATGGATAGATGAAAGTCATAGGATAGTAAGAAAATTTTTCAATAGAGCAAGGGAAGTTTCTCCTTGCATTATTTTCTTCGATGAGATAGATTCTATAGGGTCACACAGAGGAATAAATACCAGTTCATCTCAAGAGACAGGCAAAGCACTAAATCAACTATTAACAGAAATGGATGGATTAAATGTCTCTGCGGATATCCTAATCATCGGAGCAACAAACCGACCAGATATCCTAGACCCAGCACTTCTTCGTCCCGGAAGATTCGACAGAATAGTATACGTCCCAGTCCCAGAACAAGAAGGACGACTCCAAATTTTAAAGATTCACACAAGCAAAATGCCACTAGACAAATCAGTCGATCTAGAAAAATTATCCGAAGAAACAGAGGGTTACACTGGGGCAGACATAGAATCCTTGGCAAGAGAAGCCGCAATGCTCGCTCTCCGAGAAAATATCGAAGCAAAAAAAGTCAAAAAAGAACACTTTCTCAAAGCGATGGAAAAAGTTCAACCTTCCGTATCAAAAAACGATCAAGAAAGATACAAACAAGTAGAATCCAAATATCTCAAATCCGCAAAAGCTGCACTGATAAATTCTTCCGCAAGTTATACAGGGTGATTAATAACATTCAATAACTTTAAATAAACATAATTTAAATATAAAAATATGATAGAAGAATATAGATTTGATAATAAAAAAAGGCCTATGATAACATTGCCCGAAACAGGATTAAAAAAATTTGTTCAAATAGAATTTGGAAAAAAATCAAAAGATTATCTTTTTATATGTGAAGAAGGGTTTTCAGAGTTCCATGGAGATATTATGCATAGAACTTTAGAGAGATTTGGGTTTGATTTTGATGGAAAATGGTCTGAAGATAAAACAAGATTTATTCCTAATTCCACAGGAGATTTATATAAACTTATTGATGCGGGTAAAATTAAAAGAACCAAAAACACAATTGAGATAGGAGATTCAAGTGCTGATTATGACGTTATATGTCATGGGAAGTATTTAGATAAAATCACTCCATACTTACCCAATGAAATTAAATTTGTTCCGAGAATTGGATTATCTTGCCTTGGAGAGTGTTGCTCTTTCATTGATATGGATAAAATTTTAGATAACCGATAATTATCCATAGAAAAAAGATTTAATCTCAAACCCTAATCCCTATCCCCCATCCCCTCATCTATCCTCTTAGACATCTCTCTCAATTTCCTAAAAGTGGAACAAACATCCTTCTCAATCTCCCTCGTCAAATCTTCCAAACTATCGAATCTCAAAAAATATCCCTTTTCCCTTTTTGTAACCAATCCTGAATCCATCAACCTCGAAACATGATGTATAACCGTAGCTCTGGATAAATTAGAACGTTTTGCAAGTTGTTCCGACGACAAACAATCCCGATCCTTCAACAAATGAACAAAAATCCTAAAACACGACTTCTCCTTATCTCGCTTCCCAAACATCCCAAGACAATTCGAAAACTCCTGTATCTCCTCATTTAAAGCTCGCCTGCCAGAAAAATCCACATTTAAAATTCTGATTTCCTTTAAATATTTCATAAAAACTAAAGAATAGAAATCTTTATATAGTTGTTGATGTAAACTATACATGTTGAGTTAAAGTCAACACAAACTATTCAAAAATGGAAAAAGAAGAAACCGAAAAAACAAACAAAGAAACAGAGTATCTCGAACAAATGCAGAGACTGCAGGCAGAATTTGAAAATTTTAGAAAAAGAACAGAAAGAGAAAAACAAGAAAATTTGAAAAATGCAAACGAAGAACTAATCACAAAATTATTAGAAGTGCTAGATAGCTTTGAACTAGCCCTCAAACACACGGATAACAAAGGAATCAAAATGATTTATTCAGAACTATATACTATCCTACAAAAAGAAGGACTGGAGCCAATCAAAACAGAAGGAAAATTTGATCCCAGAATTCATGAAGCACTAATTCAAGAAGAAGGAGAAGAAGACGGGAAAATCACGGAAGAACTACAAAAAGGATATAAGTTAAACGATAAACTTATAAGAGCATCAAAAGTTAAAATAACTAAAACAATGGAGAACAAAAATGAGTAAAATTATTGGAATAGATTTAGGAACAACATTCTCAGCGGTGAGCGTTCTTGAAGGTGGCAAGCCAAAAATCATCCCAAATTCAGAAGGCAACAATACAACGCCTAGCGTAGTCTCTATTAAAGACGGCGAAATTTTAGTAGGAGAAGTCGCAAGAAGACAAGCCGTTGCAAACCCAAAAAATACAATTAGAAGTATAAAAAGATTAATGGGAGAAAAAACAAAAACTAACATCGATGGAAAAGAGTATAGTCCAGAACAAATTTCTGCAATGGTTTTACAAAAACTAAAAAAAGACGCCGAATCATATTTGGGACATGAAATTAAAGAAGCTGTGATAACTGTTCCGGCTTATTTTGGAGACGCCCAAAGACAAGCTACAAAAGACGCAGGATCAGTCGCAGGATTAGATGTAAAACGAATCGTCAACGAACCAACGGCAGCAGCACTAGCTTACGGATTAGATAAATCTGAAAATCACACAATTCTCGTTTTCGATTTCGGTGGAGGAACATTCGATGTTTCCGTTTTGGAATTAGGAGATGGTGTATTTGAAGTTAAATCTACCAGCGGAAACAATCATCTCGGAGGCGACGACATTGATGAAGTAATCATAGATCACTTATCCAAAGAATTCAAAAAAGAAAACGGAATAGAATTAAGAGAAGATTTAGTTGCTCTACAAAGACTCAAAGATGCTGCTGAAAAAGCTAAAATAGAATTAAGCTCAACCCAGCAAACAAAAATAAACATACCTTACATAACCGCGGACCAAGCCGGACCAAAACATTTAGATATAAATTTAACAAGAGCTAAGTTTGAAGAAATCTGCGAACCTATTTTTGAAAAACTAAAAGCGCCTACAAAAAAAGCAATCAAAGATTCCAAACTGGACAAAATAGATAAAGTTATTTTAGTAGGAGGTAGTACTCGAATACCGAAAGTTGAAACAATTGTTAAAGAAATAACTGAACTAACTATTGACAGATCCGTCCATCCTGACGAAGCTGTTTCATTAGGTGCAGCCATCCAAGGCGGAATCATAGGAGGCGATATAAAAGACGTCTTATTGCTGGATGTTACTCCGCTAACACTTGGAATAGAAACTCTCGGAGGAATAAAATCACCTTTAATCGACAGAAATACAACTATTCCAACAAAAAAGAGCCAAATATTTTCCACCGCCGCAGACAACCAACCTGCAGTAACAATAAATGTTTTACAAGGTGAAAGAGAAATGGCTGCAGACAACAAGTCACTAGGAAGATTCGATTTAACAGGAATACCACCCGCACCAAGAGGTATACCACAAATAGAAGTCACATTCGATATCGACGCTAATGGAATTGTAAATGTTTCCGCTAAAGATTTGGGCACAGGCAAAGAACAAAAAATAACAATTACTGGTGGTTCCGGATTAGATAAAAGCGAAATCGAAAAAATGGTTAAAGAATCAGAAAAATTCAAAGAAGAAGATGAAAAGAAAAAAGAAAAAATTGAAACCATGAATAATGCAGAGTCTTTAGTTTACTCTACCGAAAAAATGTTAGAGGAATACAAAGATAAAGTGGACAAAGAAACTTTAGAAAAAGTAGAAAAAGAACTAAAAGAACTAAAAGACTTAATAGGAAAAGAAGACATCGAAAAAATCAAAACCAAATTAGAAGAAGTCCAAAAGATATCTCAAGAAGTTGGGAAAAAGATGTATGAGCAAGCTGCTAAAGAACAGGCTTCGGAAAAAGACGAATCCAACGATAAGGAGTCAGAGGATAAAGTTGTTGATGCAGAAGTTGTTGACAATGAAGATAAAAAATAAATCTTGTTTTAATAGATTTTAGATTATGGCAAAAAAAGATTACTATGAAATTCTTGGAGTTTCTAAAAGCGACACTAAAGATGCAATAAAAAAAGCTTACAAAAAATTAGCGCTAAAATATCATCCAGACAAAGCACCCAAAAACAAAAAAACCGAATACGAAGAAAAATTCAAAGAGATGAGTGAAGCATACACAGTTTTAACCGACGATAAAAAAAGATCACAATATGATTCTATGGGACAGGACGCATTTAACCAAGGATACAGTCAGGAAAACTTTTCCAGAGAAGAAGACATTTCAAATATTTTTAAAGATTTATTCGGAAACAGCTTTTTCGGGGGCTCACAAGGAGATTCATTTAGAACAACGGGAGACGATTTGCAATACGAATTAATAATTGATTTTAAAGAGGCTGCTTTTGGATGTGAAAAAAAAATAGAAATCAGAAAAGACATCTTATGCGATTCGTGTGACGGAACTGGAGCCAAAGATAAAAAATTAGACACTTGCGACAAATGTAACGGCGAAGGAAGAATAACCATCAACCGGAGAACCCCATTCGGTATTTTTCGCCAAGTAGCGATTTGCGACAAATGTAACGGCGAAGGAAAAATCCCAAAACAAAAATGTAAACATTGTGATGGAAGAGGAGTTATCAACAAAAAACAAAAACTAACCGTCAACATACCTCAAGGAATCGATAACAACCAATTTTTAAAAATCAGAGGAGAAGGCAACGCAATTAAGGGAGGCGAAAACGGAAACCTATTATTAGTCATTAGGGTAAAACCACACAAAGTTTTCAAGAGAGACGGCGACGACATTTACATAAATTTCCCAATAAGTTTTTCACAAGCGGCACTAGGATGTAAAATTTCCATACCAACACTATCAGGAGACACAAAAATCAAAATAGCTTCAGGCACAGAATCCAACACAGTATTCAGATTAAAAGGCGAAGGAGTCAAAAATGTTAATAACTACAGAACTGGAGATCAATTCGTCAACATTAAAGTGGAAACCCCAAAAAGTCTAAACAGAAAACAAAAAAAATTATTTGAAGAATTAGCTAAATTGGAAAAGTAATCACATTCTCCATTCCGGAGCGCAATACTCCACTAACTCATTCCCCCGTCGTACATCTAACTTCCCCATTCGTCACAACAAACGTATTCTCAACCTGACTCACCGGTGCCTTACTTTTTTCAATCAACATAGGATACTCGTACAAAATCCCCTGCCTCACCATCATTCCTAAAATAAACCTCAATTTAGTCACTGACCACCCACCACTCACCGACTCTCCAGCCTTCTTTAACCACCTAGCACAAAACGGCTTCGTCTTATAATTCTCCCTAATAAATTCTAAAACCTTTCTTGCATCCCGATCCCTAACCTGCCCATTCCTCTTCAAAATATAAATTCCTCCAGGCTCACCCTCATAAATATCCCCAACACCAGTCGTCACAAATGGCTCAACCGCAAACGCCACATCATCCAAAACCGTCCTATTCTCATTCCGATAATTAGAAATCGTTAATCCAGCATGAATCTCATCTCGCCCCAAAGCATGCCCACTCAAACTCTTAATCACTACAAACTTTCCCCCTTCCTCCGAATCTTTATTCTGAGCATTTTCCTCATTCCACTTTTCTAACGCATCCTGAACGGCCTCCCCAACATCCCGAACCTCTATACCCACCCTAACGCTTTCAGAAGCCCTCTTCAAAAGCTCCTCATTCAACCTAATCATCTCCCCAAACTCCCCATCCTCAGTTAAATCAATCGAAAAAGCCGTATCCGCAATAAATCCATCAACCGCAACACCAATATCAACCTTCAAAATCCCCTCAGCAACTGTCTCATCTCCCGACGCAGGAGTATAATGTGCCGCAATTTCATTCAAAGATAAATTCACAGGAAACGCAAATTTCCCACCAAGCTTCAAAATCTTCGCATCCACAGCCTCGGCAATATCAATCAACTTCATCCCAGGCTCAATTAACCCACGAGCAAACTTTTTAATTTCCTTAGCTATCTCCCCTGCCTTCACATACGATTCAATTTCTGATTTCTCCATAATTTAACCAAATCTTCAGTCTAATTAAACCTTACGAAATTAGGTAAAGAGAATTGTCTTCGCACTAATAAATAGTGTTAAAAATACAAAAATTTGAATAAAAGAAGGAAGCAACATGTACAAAAAAATCAAAGAAAGAAATGTAGATATTAATTATAGTAGCAAATTTTTTGATTTTAAAATGGGTTCCATCGGAGCTCTAATTATGGGAGGAATAGTCTATTACGCTAATTCCGAATATGGTTTCGATTCTGCATCAATTGCAGCTTCAAAACAAGCTGCTTATACTTTTTTAGCAGGTGGAAGCATGACAAAAATGTGTGAAAACCTTGCGCAATATTTTCAAAATGGCACCATAGCAAGAATAGCGTCTTCTGTCGTGCCTTCCGTGTCAACCATCAGTCTAACTTATTTAGTTCATTCTATTAAAGGAACTCCCGAGCCATTAGAATCAATAGTACCTACAGTTTTATTAGCCCCTCCTGCCTTTACTTATTGGGGACATAAGAAAAGAAAAGAGTTAGAAGCGTTAGTTGATTAATTTTAATCAAAAATTCAAAAATTCAAAAATAATTCCCGTAAGTACGAACGGGTATACCAAGCCCCCACGCGAAGCGTGAATCTTTCCAATCACGAAGTGATTGAGCTTCTCCACAAAGTGAACTCTTCCAGCAAAGCTGAGCTTTTCTCATAGCGAAGCTATGACCGCTCCTTCCTTCTCCTCTCCTTAGGCAAAAAACTAAATAAAATTTTCCCTTCACTTCCAATCTTCCCAACTCCAACAAAATCTTTTCCATCACTTGACTTCACCGACACAAATCCATCATCAACCTTTCCAACCTGCGCCTCATTAAGCTCAACATCCCTACCTAAAAACCAAACCCCCTCCTGCTCCTCATCCAAAACCAGAACCCTCTCAGTCAACTGCTCCCTCCAAACATGCATCCCATCCAAACTCAACCTAACCTCACGAACCCCACTTCGATTCACCATATCCTTCCCAACATACAACCCAATCCCCTCAATCGGCAACAATCTCCAAATATCCATAATCTGCTCCCTATCCAAATCCCCAGAAAACGCCCGAATCTTCTCCTTCCCACTCCGAACCAACATCTGCGGAATTTTCCTAATCCCAAGCTCGCTCAAGCCTTCGATAAATTTCTTCTTTTTCGCTCTACTTAATACATCAATTTTCATCCAAATGCTCCACACAATTTAACAATCTCAACCTCATCTCCTTACTCTCTCCCTCAAAAATACTAATCGAAGTATTCTCCAGCCAAACACCTTTCAAGTCTTCGATATTCTTCTCACCTAAAACAGCAATCACAAATTTACAAATTCCCCCATGCCCAACCAAAAGGACATTCCCTTTATCCTTCTCTAAAATATCCTTAACTAAATCCTTAGCTCTAGCAAGAATTTCTTCATTGTTTTCAAAATCTTCATCTTTGAGAAATTTAAGAGATTCCATAAGCGGCATACCCGTGGGAACCCCAAGCTCTTTTATCTTTTTTCCCTCAAGCCCCCCAAAAAATCTCTCCCTCAACCTCTCATCCAAAACCAAATCAACACCCTCGTGAAATTTAATAACAGCCTTAGCAGTATCCAAAGCCCTGTCCAAATCACTAGAAATAATTAAGTCAATTTTTTCATCCTTCAATCTCTTCGCCAACTTTCCAGCTTGTTCCTTACCCAAATCAGAAAGAACCCCAGGTGAATGCCCCTGTATAATTCCAGCTTTATTTTCCTTCGTCTCCCCATGCCGGGTAATTATCAGTCTCATCCTAAATTCACCTTCAATTTTCTTTTTTTAATAATATTCATTAAGTTTTTCATCTCCTCCTCATTCGCATTTCTAATCCATTTAATATAATCCTTGACCATAAACCGCTCAACTTTCAATGGCACAATTTTTTCACGGCAAATATATTGATGTCCATTAGTAGGAATATTTTTAAATTTTGCAGACTCAAAAGTATAAACATAAAAATATTTGTGCTGAGGTTTTCCGCCAAAAATTATACCCTTGATTTTTGGCTTTATATCTATCCGAGAACATAGCACGCCTTTCCCCGACAATATTCCCATCACCATAGCCCATCGCTTTAACTTAGTCGCATAAATACCCTTATGTTCATTATGTTTATTCCCTCCAATATCATTAGGAACACGAGGTTCAAAAATTTTAATTTTCCCGTTAGTAGTTCCATGATAAACATATTCTGGTTTCATCTTCCCTCCTCCCTGTCCGATAACTTCCGAATCTTCGCCACAAAAAACCCATCCGTATTATTATCCTGAGGATACAATCTCAAACATTTCTTAACCTCATCATCCAACTTCTTCCCTTCCCACTCACAAACACCTTCTCTAAACTTCAACGGCAACCTCAATGCCTCAACCTCAATTTCAAAATTCTTCACCAAATAATCAACAATCATCTCATCCTCCTCCGGTGCCAAAGTGCAAGTCGAATAAATCATCACACCACCAACCTTCAACAACCTCAAAGCAGCAACAGCCAACTTCCTCTGCGTCCTCGCAATTTTCCTAATCATGTTTTCATTCCACATCAAAAAAGTCTTCGGCGATTTTCTTAGAGTCCCCTCTCCCGAACATGGTGCATCAACCAAAATCTTATCAAACCGAATATGCGACTTCTTCAACAACCTCTCACAAAGCGCAACCCCCTCCTTCCGCGTCACAATACTATTCATAACACCGCACCGCTCCAAATTCGAATTCAAAATCCCAATCCGCCCCATCGAAATCTCATTCGCAATAATCGTCCCACCATTCTCCATCATCGCCGCAGCCTGCGTAGTCTTGCTCCCCGGACTAGCACAAAGATCCAAAACAAAATCCCCAGCCTCAGGTCTCAACGCCAACATCGGCAACATCGACGAAATCTCCTGCACATAATAATACCCAAGCAAATGCTCTCTCGTTTTTCCCAATTCCCCCGGTTCCAATTTCGAATCGATAATCATAACCTCAGGAAACTTCGCAAACGGTTGTCTTAATTTCCAACCATAATTCTCCAGTCGTTTTTTTAAATCCTCAACCCTAATTTTCAAAGTGTTACACCGAATCGAACTCGGGCACTTCGTATAGGAAATCTCAAAAAACTTTTCCGCCTCAGCTTTACCAAGCAATGCCTCCATTCTTTTAACAAATCTAGCCTTAGGCGGAAACTTCTCTTTCAAATATTCCGAATAACTTTTCCTTTCATCCATAAAAAAACAACAGCCTCTTTCTATAAAAACCTAACTCTAAAGTTTTCTCAACCCAAAAAAACTTTTTAAAAAAGTTTTTTCTGCCTCTCCCCCTCAACAACCGCTTCAATATCAACCCCAAATACATCAAAAATCCCCTCCACTGCCGGCAAAACCTGCTTCTTCAGATAATATTCTATATCATATTTCACCCTTTCACCCGCCAAATAAACCCGATCCCCAACTCTCTTCCCAATTCCCTCCCCAATAAAATATTCAACAAATGTCCCAGCCGAAACACTCACTCCAGCCTCAATCATCTTCTTCGCAGCGACGACATGCGGTCCCTCCGCAACATAATCACCAACATCTCGTTTCAACTTCGTCCGAATCATCAAATCCTCCAACTCAACATCCCGAGCCCGAAGCCTACCAACAACATCCTTCACCAACTTCAAGGCTTCCTTCTCATTCCCATCCTTTAAAATCATCTTCAAAACTCTATCCTGCAAATCCCGAGTCAATCCACACCAATCCCGCCGCACAGTTTCAAACCCACGAATCTTAATATTCCCCTTTTCACTTAACAACGCATATTTTTTCTTAGCCCCAACTCCAGCAACACCACGCCGAGCCCCAGTCTTAACACCTCGCTTTGCAACAAAAATCCCGCGCGAATAAAAATCCTCTAAATCCAACTCCATAATTCCCGGCAAGCCCACATTAATCCTCTTCAAAAAATCCAAAATCTTCTTCTTGCTTTTCCCCTCTTTCAAAAACGCAATCGAATCCGTATCTCCATAAATAATCTTATATCCCTCCCCTGCAATCTTTTCCATTGTGTCTCCATGAAACTTCCGAACAAAAGCCAAGGTAGCCGCCGCCGCCTCCCTAGAATAATATCGCGCTCCAAAAAATCCCTGATAGCCAAAAGTCGCGTTCGCCAGAAGTTTATACGCATTACTCCGAGCCTTCTTCATCGCACTCTTATCTATCGCATATTCCCCCTTAAACTTCTTCCTCTTCTTAACAACTTCAGCCAACAGCGTCGAAAAAAATCCGGGTTTCTTGTCAAAATAAATCTGAAGCTCCTTCCCATCAAGCTCAAATTCAGGCGCAACATAACAATTTCCATCGTCTACAAATCTCAAGCTCTGCCCCGAAATATTAAATGACACAATTAGACTAGCATGCATACTCGTAAAATCAAACATCACCAAATTCTCATAAAAACCAGGCGTCGGCTCAAAAACATCAGCCCCTTCAAATTTCCCTTTCATTTTTCTCTCTATATTTTCAGCATGCCCCGGCCGCCTTTCAGCAATCTCATCAAACCGGTCCAAATTATGCAAAATATGATTCTCAACATGCGTCGCCATCCGATCCCGAGTCACATCAAAAACAGGCTCCTTAATAATCCGACAAAATTCTGCAACATCTGGCCAAACCTTCAACGCCAACTCATAAGTTACAGCCGAATCCTGCAAATTATAAGAAAAAAAATCCTTCCAATCCCTACCCCTCATATTTCCCAACCTCGAAAAATCAAAACTCTCCTTCTTTATTCCAATCAATTCACCAGCCACTTCATCCAGGCTCAAAGTCTCACTCTGCAGATATTGCGAAAAAACAGCATCGACAAAACGATACAAATCAACATGAGCAACACCCGCAATCTTCCCCGAAGCAATCCGCCCCCTCTTAAAACTAGGTCCCTTCCCATCTATGCCCAAATCCAACTTCACCTTATGAAAATCAGCCCGTGCCTTCAAATATGGCAAATCGAATCCATCCGAAAAATAGCCACACAAAATATCAACACTCGCCCCACGAACAACCTCACAAAATCTCTCAATCATCATCGCCTCATCCTCAACAACCTCAACATAACCCGGCGCATCATCAATCTTCTTCCAACTAATCACCTTCCTAATTCCATTCCCAAAAACCGAAATCATCAAAATCTCTCCTTCACCAACTTCCCTACTCATCGTCTCAATATCATAAGCCAAAATCTTCGGCGTAAATTCTTTCTCCTTTTTCAAAGATTCAATGCTCTCCGCAAAAAAACACTTTTCAACATCCAGTTTATCTAACCCGACCCCCGACCACCGACCCGCCCCAAAATTCAGAGTATTTGGGGTGTGCCGAGCGGCCCCGACCTCCGACTCCCGACTCTTCGTCCCCTGCCCTCTGACACAATAGTGTTGAAGCGGTTCAACCTTCTTCTCCTTAATATACTTCGTTACCAAGGGAATATCATACTCCCTCCTAAATTCAATCTCCTCCATATCCCCAATCGCCGACGCCATATCATGCCCATCCTTGTGATTCGTAATCCAAACCCGGATGGCATTCCTCTTCTCACCCAAAAAATTCTTATCCAAAATCTCCGTCTTCAAAACCCGCGTCACCCTCCCCGCTTTCTTCACCTCAACAGTCTTAAGCCTTTTCAAAACTTCATCTGCCCCATAACCCTCCCTCAAAATCAAATAAAAATTCGCATCATAAGAATCAACAACACAAATCTTCCGCCCCGCGCCATCTCGCCCAATCATTTTCACATAATTCCGACCCTCAAAATCAAAATAATCATAATCAACAGGCACAAACTCAAAAACCTTTTCCATGCAAATCGAAGCCAACGCAACTTTATATATCTTCTACTCAGACAAGAAAATAATAGTCACTACAAAAGAACAACATTCAAAACATTTATAAAATCTTATATTCAAAAATAATCATATGAAAAATAAAAATATAAAAACATTAAGCGATTTAATTCGAAAAATTGCCGAAGAAAGAAAAAGACAAAAAACCATCATAAAAATGGAATACAAAGGAGACAATGAACGATCAACAGAAAACACATTGAATTTTTTATATACCCTAAATAATGAAAAAATAATGCATTTTGTGCAATATGAAAAGGAAGACAAAGATTTTTTTAAAGATAGGGAATATCCAATGGAAAAAGCATTATCTTTATTATCCTACTATACCGGCAAACACAATCTTCGAACAGCTCCAATATCAGAAAAAAATTCATCAATGGAAGTAGAAATCAAGCCC
Source organism: Candidatus Pacearchaeota archaeon (assembly GCA_023133415.1). Taxonomy (GTDB): domain Archaea; phylum Nanobdellota; class Nanobdellia; order Pacearchaeales; family GW2011-AR1; genus JAGVXH01. The sequence goes on along the minus strand of JAGLWM010000010.1, from coordinate 17,196 downwards.
CCTAAAAGTAAAATTTCCCAGAAATGTGGAACCGCCATATCCGAAATGCTCAGAGGAGAAAAAACCAGAGGAATTTCTATAAAATGTCTTGAAGATATAGGATACACTTTCCCAAACCAATAATTTTATCAATCTATAATTCCTCTAAAAACAATGGGCGTCCAAATCTCACAAATCATCCCCAAAAAAGAAATCGAAATCTCAGACCTAAAAGGCAAAACCATAGCAATCGACGCCTATGTTACACTATACCAATTCTTAACAACAATCCGCCAACCCGACGGCACACCCCTCCAAGACAAAAGCGGTCGAATCACATCCCACCTCTCTGGCCTATTCTACAGAAACCTAAATCTCCTCCAAGAAGGCATCAAACCAGTCTACATCTTTGATGGAATTCCCCCAGAACTTAAACAGCAAGAAATAGAAAAACGAAAAGAAGCAAAAAAAATAGCCGAACAAAAATATGCAGAAGCCAAACTAAAAGAGGACATAGAAGCAATGAGAAAATACAGCGGTCGAACAGTAAAAATAACCGACACAATAATCCAAGAATCGAAAGAACTCCTAACCGCTCTAGGAATCCCATATATCCAAGCTCCCTCCGAAGGAGAAGCCGAAGCAGCAACCCTAGCCAGAATAGGCAAAGTCTATGCGGCAGCATCACAAGACTACGACGCCTTACTCTATGCAACTCCATACCTAATCCGAAACCTAACCTCAGCACGAAGAAAAAAACTTCCCTCTGGCCTCTATATCGACATCAAACCAGAACTAATCGAATTCCAAAAAGTACTAAACAAACTTAACATCGACAGAGACCAGCTAATCTGTCTTGCAATCCTCGTCGGAACTGACTATAATCCAGGAGGCATAAAGGGAATCGGTCAAAAAAGAGCCCTAGAGATAATCCAAAAATACAAATACCCAATCGAAATATTCAAATACATCTCAAGTAAATTCAATTTCATCTTCGATTGGCAAGAAGTCTTCAAACAATTCCACGAATACAAATCCGAATATATAGAAAACATAGAATTCAAAAAACCAGATCAAGAAAAAATCAAACAACTCCTCCTGAAATACGATTTCTCAGAATCCCGAATCGACTCAGGTTTACAAAAATTAAAAACACTAAGCGAATCTAAAAAACAGAAAGGACTATCTGATTTCTTTTAAAACTCACCACCCCAATCTATTATCATCACTAGCGCGGTCGAACCACACAATATACTACCAAAAACCAACAACTAAAAATCAAAAACGCGAAGCTCAACTTCATTCCCCACCTATCCCCGATAAATAACATACAATATATATAATCCATAAAGCAACAAGAACAAAATCCCATCAACCTGCCTCAACTCATGCCTCTTCCCAATAAACATAAAAATAAACAAGACCAACATTGCCAAAAACATAACTCCAATATCAAGCCCAATAAAAACAGGAATCCTAAGTGGAGAAATCAATGGCACAATTCCCAAAACCCAACACACATTAAACATATTACTCCCAACAACATTCCCAACCGCCAAATCAACATTCCCCTTCATCACGGCAACAACACTCACAACCAGCTCCGGCAAACTCGTCCCTAAAGCAATCACCGTCGCCGAAATCAAGAACTCACTTAATCCCAACTGACTCGCCATCAAAACAGCACCGTCAACCACCCACTTACCACCAAAATAAATCCCAGCAATTCCCAAAACCAACTTCACGCCAATTTCCAATTTCGAATCCCCACTAACCGAACCAACATCAAATTTTGTATTCTTTCTCGCCATCAAAAAAACATAATAAAGAAAAACTCCAAACAAACCCAACAAAATCAATCCATCATCTCTAGTTAAAAATTCTTTTATCCCAAACAAATTCCCAGTCAAAATAAACAAAAGAAACGCAGCCAACATCGCAAATGGAATCTCATGCCAAACAGTCTCCCTTTTTAATCGAACATTCCTAAAACACGCCACAATTCCCAAAACTAAAAAAATATTCGCAATATTACTCCCAACAACATTCCCAAACGCAACCTCACTCGCTCCCTCAAAAGCAGCAAACAAATTCACAATCAACTCTGGCAAACTCGTTCCAAAAGCGACAATCGTCAAACCAATCAACAAACTCGAAACACCAAGCCGCTTTGCAATCGACGACGAACTATCAACAATCCAATTAGCTCCCTTAACCAAAAAAACAAGCCCCAAAACAAAAAGCAAATACACTATCACCATACCACCACATACCTTCAAAATATATAAATCTCTCTATTCAGAAAGAATTTTAAACATATTCCCATCCATAATTATATGCAAATAAAAATAATACAAAAACTAAAATGATAATCGGCATCCTCCTTTGCATTTCACTCGCAATCAATCTGACATCACTTCTAATAATCACAACATCCACGACCGGCATCCTCCGCGAAAACCTAGCAACCGGAGCTGTCATCGGAACAACCCAGGCCACATCCTATGCAACCCTAACTCTAATACTCTCCCTCATAGCAACACTATTCCTAATACTAACTCTGACAAAACCAAAGAAAACTATCAAAGAGTACTAATCCCTCAAGAAACCAAAATATCAACTCCTACCCTTCAACTCTTTCTCCGCAAGCTTTCTCTCCGCATGAATGACTGCCCTATCTCGCTCAGTCTGCGCTCTCGCCTCCGCCTCCCTCATCTTTCCAAAGTACTTCATCAAAACAGAATAAATAACCCCAAAAATCGCCGCACTGACAATAACCACAGCCCCGATATACCACTGCGTCACTAAACTCTCAGTCCAAATCACAAAATCCTTCCCAAATCCCTGCATAGCCAAACTCGCAATAATCCCGCTCCCAACCAAACTCCACAAAAAATTCCAATCAAAAATCTCACTAACAGGCATCAAAATCAACTCAATCAGCAAAATCCAAAAAATAACCGAAAAAATAAAACTCCAACTCAACTCCAACTCAACTCCCCAAAGCACCTTCGTAATCGGCCCAACATACTCATTAATCGCAGCAATCCTCTCATCTGCCTTCGTCCTAAACGGCTTATACTTTTCAAAATCAATCTCACCAGTCTCGGGGTCAATCGGCAAATCCTCAATCGCACCTGTAATCTTCTCAACATCCTCTCCTCCAATCCCAGTCGTCGGCTCATCCACAGCAGAAACAAACATCAACCCAAACAAAACCAATAACAAAACAACTCTTTTCATAAATTAAACTAGAATTAAATCTTTAAAAAAGTTTACAAATCAAAAGTTATGATGCATATCTTCCAAGATCTTCATCTTGAATTCTTTGAAGCAGCTTTCTTTTTTTCACTTTACTCATCCCTCTCTCTTCAAGTCCTTCAAGTTTTCCCATGAATATTAGACCTCTTATTCTACCAACAACGAAAAAGATAAATGCTCCTGCAAAAAATCCAGCAAGATAAGGAATATTAGCAGTTGTTAACCAGCCAGCATCTGCAGTAAGTATAATATAAAAATACATAGCAAGATAATAAAACGCATAAAAAATCCAAGTTACCCTGGCTATTAAAACACTTTCTGACTTAAGAGAAAAGACTAAGACAATAATAAAGGGAATAATTGTTAGGATTGTGGCACCCATAGCACTATACTGCGTCCTAATAGCTTCTAAAAATCCAGCCGGCAATCCCAATAAAGCCAAGGCGGTTACCGATCCAGTTATAATCCACCGCACAGTTCCACTGCTATCTTTAAATAAAGTATTAATTACAGAATAAATAATCATTCCTAACAATAAAGCAAAGAAAAAACGAGTTAATTGTTCTCCCTCTCCAAAAAATTGAGTGAATAGAGCATTAAAAAATCCACCAGCAAAAGAAATAGCTTCCCTCCCAGTCTCGAAAGCCTCCTCAGAATAATCCTCTCCATCAGCCAAAACCCCCCCCATCATAGAAATCAAAAACATTCCCAACATCCCTAAAATCAAAAACCTCTTCACATCCATACAAACTCAATCCAACAATTCTTTATAAATATTCCCATACTAAATTATATAAACCTAAAACATCTAAACCCAACATGAAAAAGAGCACCCCAACTCCTACCAACTACCAACTACCAACTACCAACTGCGGAATCATCAGTTTCCTCATACTATCAATGACTTCATTTGTAAGCGCCGGTCCAGTCGAAGGCATTGAGCAACTTCTAACTGGCCTTGGTGAAATCATCGTCCTCTTAATCCAATTCATATCCGATACAATACTTGACATCAACACTTTCGACGAATTCCTATTCGCAAAAATTCTCCTTTTCTCAATAATTCTTTTAGTTGTTTACACTGTCATAAAGAAAAATACCATATTTGGAGGGAAAAAAAATAGACCAATTCAATGGATAGTCTCAAGTGCGATAGCAATTCTGTCAGTAAGATATATTCCAGACGAATTTGTCCAAGCAATTCTATTGCAATATGGAACACTAGCGATTGGCATAACAATGTTTCTTCCTCTAATCATATTTTTCTTTTTCATTCATCAATCAGAATTAGGATCTTTCGGAAGAAAAATAGGCTGGGCAGTTTATATAATATCATTCATAGCGCTCTGGATATTCAGATACGACAAAATAGGAGAAGCCAATGTAATATATTGGATAGGACTGGGATTTGCATTAATAGCAGTAGGATTCGATAGTCGTATACACAAATATTTCGGCATGTCTTCTGTTAGGAAAATATGGAAAGATATGAAAATTAAATCAAGAGTAGAGGCACAGAGCGAATTAAAAAAATTAGAGGACAATAGGGAATTTTATTCAGACCATGAATATGATAGATTAAGAGATAAATGGATAAAAATAATTGAAGACAATATTTAATTAACTACTCCTTCCGATACCCAACAACCCGCCTCTTCTTCCCAACACCTTCATAAATCGGAACCTCATCCTCTCCTCTCTTCGCCTTCTTTCCAACATCCTTCCTCTCAAGCGACATCATAATCCCAACAACAATCATCACAATCCCAATCCCAGCAACATAATTTCCAGCAATCTCCAAAAACGTCAATTTAACAGGAATCACCCCAAAACCAATAGCCATAACAAAAATCCCAAAAACCGAAACAACATAACCAAACACCTTTTTCATAGTTAATACAACATCCTATTCTTTATAAAAATATCCATTATAGCCCAATAAAATTTATAAATATAAATTTCCTAATACATACATGAACAAATTTCTAGAAATACTAATCGGGCTAATCTTTTTACTCGTTCCAATCTACATCTGGATCACCAACTGGGCAGACTTCGGAACATCAGCAACACTCTTTCTAAAAGGCGGCCTCATATGGACACTCCTTGGAATCGGTGCAATGTTTATCCTAATAGGACTAAGTAATCTCAAAGACTAACACAACAATTTCTTTAAACCGATATTGCTCTAGCCACACATGGATAACCTATGTCTTCGCTGCAAGGGAAAAGGACTCTGCGGCAAGCCCTGCAAAATTCTCGCCAAATTCATAGACAACGCCCCAAAACCAAAACTCCACTTCTCTGGAAAATCCGCACCGGAAATCTTCGTTGGACGAATCGGTTACCCCTACATCAATTCCGGAATCCTCACACCATCAGAAAACGACAACATCTCAAATTTCCCAAGCGCAGAAGAATGGTCAAAACAAAATTTCTCCGTAGCAAACATTCTAAGACTAAGAGGACAGCTAATCTACGGCAAATCAAAAACCCACATCAAAGGCAACGAAAAAATAAAACAAGTCACCCAAGAACTCGCTCTCTCATCCAAACCCGTCTCAACCGAAATCTTTCTAAAGAAAAAACCAACGCTCCAATTCACAGTTGACAAAATCTTCCAACCAATGACAAACCCAGCCCCAATCAAAAAAGCAATCCTAGAAGAAAACCCACACGTCCCAAGAAAAGTTGACTATCTCATCAACGATACCGACATCAAAACAACAAACGCAATTCAAGAGCTATATGCCTCAAACACAAAAATCGACCACCTCCAAAAACTCCTCTCAATCGGACTACTCGGCAAAAAAATCAATCGCCGAATGGTTCCAACAAGATGGTCCATTACAGCAACCGACGACACAATCTCAAAACAACATCTTAAAAAAATCCGATACTTCAAGCAAATAAACCAAATAACACTATACTCCGGCAACTTTCTCGGAAACCACATTGAAGCCCTCCTTCTCCCCGGACACTTCTCATTCGAAGCCATCGAAACATGGATTTCTGGCTCAACCTACTCTGAATCAAGCACTCACGAAGAGTGCAACATTCATACCGAAAACAAAAAACAAAAAACCAATCACAAAACTTTCAGCTTAATTCAAGACTATGAAAGTTTTAGCGGTCGCAAAGCGTACGCATCAAACGTCGCCGGCGGCTATTATGCGATGCGCCTTCCACTAACCCAACATCTCATAAAAATAAAACGCCAAACAACTGTCCTCATCTTCAGGGAAATCCTCCCAGAATACTACGCCCCTTTAGGAGTCGGCATCGTCAGAGAAACAGCAAGAAGAACATTCGCGAACAAACCAAAACACTTCGATACCGTAGAAGACGCTTTTGCCAATATCAGCACAAGAATTCAAACCCCAATAAAACAAATCAACGAAAAATCATGGATACTAAACAATTATAATAAACAAAAATCAATTTTCGACTTTTATTAAACTCCAACCTGTAAATGCAAAATAAATTTTAGTATACAATTTCCAGTCACATCAACTTCACCAATATCCCCTCAATCACCCCAGCCACAACCAACAACGGCACAATAACAAAAACAAAAAACCTCAAGCCTTCTCTAAAATTATACCCCAATCCATTCTCCCTTGTTTTCCTCTTACCACTCACCATATGCCATCCATCACTCACAACCGACCAACCCAATCGGAATCCAATCCCAATCGAAAACATCACAGCCGGCAACTCAAAAATTCCATGAGGAAAAATCTTCCACATCATAAAAATTCCATCTGTCATAACCGCCTCCCGTGCCACAAATCCAAGCAAATACCCATTCACAATACACGTCATCATCGGGAAAAACCCAAACAAAATCCCAAGTGCCATCGCCATAAAACTCGCCTGCAAATTATTCAAAAAAATAAAACCAATCAACTCCAATGTATTCTTTCCCTCAATCGCCAATACCAACCCTTTAACTATCCCAAAAATCTCCGCCCTAAAAAAAACAGGAAAAGCAAACCCAATCAAAAATGTTAACGCAAAAATCCCAAAACCAAAAACAAAAAACCATCGAGTTTTACAAAAAAATTCCCAACACTTCAAATAATTTTTTATAAAAAACTTCTTCATAAAATAGGGTTAAATCAAAACTATATAAAATTATTCACAAACTCATTCCTTATCATCTCACCTAGCAAAATATCTACTAATCATTTTAGTCTTCCTCGGATAACGTTTCCTCAAATAAAACCCATATCCAATTCCAACAACTAAACCACCAAAATGCGCGACATTTCCAATCGGCAATCCCAACCCTAATGACAATGCCCAAAGACCAAACATCAAAAATCCCATAGCAGCCCACATAGGCATTGGTATAATAAAGAAGACCAAAACAGGAAGCCTCGGAGTCAAAACTGCCAACAATCCACCCAAAGCAAAAATCGCACCACTCGCCCCAACCGCATAAACATTCAAATCCACACCACTAGCCAAAGCAATCAAAACAAAAAACAACCCAGCAAAAAGACCTCCAGTAAAGTACAACCAAATAAATCGCTTCTTTCCAATCAACTTTTCAACAAAATTTCCAATAAACATCAACGATATCATGTTCACAAACAAATGCCCAATTCCCGCATGCATAAACATACTCGTAACAAATGTCCAAACATTTTTTCCACTCAAAATCACAGCTGGCATTAAAGCAACCCAAGAAACCAACTGCCCCTCATCAACAAATCCAAGAAAAGTAAAGAACAAAATAAAGGTAATAACATTCACTCCTATCAAAATACTCGTATAAGATAAATCAGATCCAATAGCTTTCCTTCGATAAGACTGCTTTACGCCATAACCACCACCAAACTTCTGCTCAAACCACTCTCCCATCATTTCCTCCTAACAATCTTCTTTTTCAATTTACCAGCCAAACCAATCTTCTTAACAACCTTTTTCTTAGCCACCTTCTTCTTAACAACCTTCTTCTTAACAACCTTCTTCTTAACAACCTTCTTCTTAACAACCTTCCCAACCACTTTCTTCCTCGCAGCAGCCCGGGCCTTCTTCATTAATTCCTTCTTAGCCTTCTCTTCCTTCGCCAACTTATTCGCTGCCCTCTTTCGTGCAGTCGCCTTTTTTTTCCTAACTTCTTCAAGTTCCTTTTCAATCAAACTCAAATTTCTTTTCGTCCGAGTGATACAAGTCTTCGCCTCACGAATCGGTCGACTATTATCACTCAATTCATAAATATCCGCACACTCCTCACAACTAAATCCATTTTCCAACGCCTTCTCCTCTCCAACTTCAATATCACAAGATTTACAAACATAAAACCGCTTCGTCTCACGATCATTCAAAGTTTCCTCAAAACTTCTAATCTTCGCCTTCAAAGAGTCCTCTAACTTCATCAAGCATTTCTCCGTATTCAACGTCCAATAATAGATATACCAACCCTTTTGTTTATCCTTCTTCCTAATAAACGAAACCAAATTATCCGCAGACAACTTATACAGAATATTCCTAATCTGATTAATTGTCAATTCCATCTTCTTTGCAATCAAAAATTCATTAACATCCTTCTTCTTAAACAAAATATCAACAATCTTTCCAGTGCCCTCACCAGCCATTTCCTCGACGAGATCATGAAGAAGTTTAACTTGCATATTCAATAAAATAAAATTTCGTTTATATACCTTTCCACTGCTAAACCGAAATCATAAAAAGGCTCTTACTTTCTAAGATATTCTTGCGACCCGAAACTTATATCTACATCATCCCAAAGAGACAAACGCTAATAAAGCGAGCCCGTATCCCACGCCATTGCCAATTACTAATTATATTTTACAAAAATAAAATACCTGCTGTCATTATAAAATTACTATAAACCTATAAAAAAGAAATCAACGAAAGAATAATATGGGACTATTTACCAAAAACGAAAAAATACCATCCATTCCAAAAGCACCAGCGTTACCAGAAATCCCAAAGCCAAAGGAAGAATCCCCCAAAAAAAATCTCCCAGAATTACCATCATTCCCAGTAAGTTCCAAAAATGGAAATCTTAATCAAGAAATGGTAGAGTCCGCAGTGGTAGGCGTGCCATCTCCTGGTGAAAACGAGGTGCACATGGAAATCCCGCAAGGACTTCACGTAAGAGAAACAACAGAAGAGGAATCAAAGATTCCTCCGATGCCTTCTCTAAAACAAACAGTTCCAGAATCTCCAACCCTTCCGCCAATTCCAACCTTACCTAAGAAAGTCGAACCAGCACCGATAATCTCGACACCACAACCTTCCACATCAAACGAACCAATATTTGTAAGAATAGACAAATTCCAATCCTCACAAAAAAATTTTATACAAATCAAAGAAAAAATTGAAAAAATTGAAACAGTTGTTAAGAAAATAAAAGAAGTAAGATTAAAAGAAGAAGTCGAATTAAAAGGCTGGGCTGAAGACATCAACAAAATCAAATCTCGATTAGCAGAAGTTGACGCAGATATCTTCAGCCAAATCTAATTATGAAAAAAGAAGAATTATATGTCTCAGTAGCTCCAGAAATCTATAGAAAAAGTAAATCAAACGTTCTCCTAAATCAAGTAGATCTTCTCCAAACTCTAAAAAGACTTCACAATCTAAAAATTCTTTCCAATCAAAAATACGACCTCAAAGAACAGCTTCACGGATTACTAACTTCAACCCTTTCCCAAATAGATTCAATCCAAGGGAAAATGCCAACACCAAAAATGCCAAAAACAATCCAAAAACACGAAGAAATAAAAATAAAGCAACAAATACCTCTATCAAAACGAGATGAAATCGAAGACGAGCTTAAACTAATTCAGGCCAAACTCCAAGAACTCAATTCTTAATATTATTTTCCCCCAAAATTTAAAAACCTAACTCTCCAAATATCACGATGGACAGAAAAGAACTAATAGAAAAATATATTGAATTCTTCAAATCAAAAAACCACTCCCAAATCAAAAACTCATCACTCGTTCCAGAAAACGATCCAACCGTCCTCTTCACAACAGCAGGCATGCATCCACTCGTCCCATACCTATTAGGAGAAACACATCCCCAGGGGAAAAGATTGGTAAACATCCAGCGATGCGTCAGAACAGGCGACATTGAGGAAGTCGGCGACACAACACACCATACATTCTTTGAAATGCTAGGCAACTGGTCACTAGGAGACTACTTTAAAAAAGAAGCAATTGAAATGTCCTACGAATTCCTAACAAAAGTTCTAAACTTGCCAAAAGAACGCTTAGCAGTAACAGTTTTTGGAGGAGACAAAGATTTTCCGCAAATTCCAAAAGATAAAGAAGCGGCTGAAATATGGGAATCCATAGGAATACCAAAAGAAAGAATTGCCTTTATGCAAGGAGGTGTCGCAACAAGCGATGACAACTGGTGGGGACCAGCGGGCAAAACAGGACCCTGTGGACCTTGCACAGAAATATTCTACTGGAAACCAAACAGCACACCAGCCCCAAAAGTTTACAACCCACAAGATGATAATTGGGTAGAAATATGGAATGATGTTCTAATGGAATATGTAAAAGACAAAGATGGAAACTATAACGAAGCAACCCAGAAAAACATCGACACAGGAATGGGCGCTGAAAGAACAATCGCAATTCTGGATGGACTCGAAGATAATTACCTAGCATCAATGTGGAAACCAATCATCGAAAAAATAGAACTAATGTCAAAACACAAATACGACGAAGACAAAACAGTAACAAAAGCAATGCGAATAATAGCAGACCACATCAAAGCTGCAGTCTTCATAATCAACGACGGCATCGTCCCAGGCAATTCCGACCAAAGCTATGTCCTAAGAAGATTAATTCGTCGAGCAATTCGTTATGGTCGAATCCTCGGAATCGAATCCTTTACCCCACAAATCGCAGACGCAATCCACCCAATCTACGATGACTACAATTTAAATGCAGAAAAAATAAACTCAGAATTTATAAAAGAGGAAGCAAATTTTCTAAAAACACTAAAGCAAGGTCTTCGAGTTCTAGAAAAAATCGCAGGTCATTCTGACGGCATCTCAGGCAAAAATGCATTCCTACTCTACCAATCATATGGTTTCCCAATCGAAATGACAGAAGAGATAGCAATAGAAAAAAATCTCAAATTAGACAAAAAGGGATTTGAGAAAGAAATGCAAAAACATCAAAAACTTTCTCGAACAGCATCCGCCGGAAAATTTAAATCAGGATTGGCAGATAGCTCTGAAAAAACAACAAAACTCCATACTGCTTGCCACCTCTTAAATCAAGCTCTGCGTGAAGTCCTAAATAATCCAGAAATCTTCCAGCGTGGTTCCAACATAACACCAGGGCGCCTAAGATTCGACTTCAATTTCGACCGAAAACTAACCGACGAAGAAAAACAAAAAATCGAAGACCTGGTTAATGAAAAAATAAAAGCAGCAATTCCAATAGAAATGCAAGAAATGACACTCAATGAAGCAAAATCTACAAGAGCCATAGGGGTTTTTGATGATAGATATGGAGAAAAAGTAAAAGTCTACAAAATCGGAAATTTCTCCAACGAAATCTGCGCTGGCCCGCATGTCCAAAACACATCAGAATTAGGCCACTTTAAAATCAAAAAAGAACAATCATCGAGTGCAGGAGTTCGAAGGATTAAGGCGATTCTTGAATAAAAGAACTCCTGCGCAGGAGTCGAACAATTCGCTTTGAGCAAAAGAAAAATAATTAAAGATATTTTTGTGAAATGCAAATTGCGAGCAAGACGGATTAAAGCGACCCTTGAATAGGAGAACTCCCGCACAAAGCAGTTATTTTACCTTTTTATTAGCAAACAAAATATAGTTTTTCTTTGTGACTTTCATTTTTTAGCGAGTTTCCACAATAATTCGAATACTTGTTTTTGAGTATTTGCAATAGCTTTACTTTCAATAATCAGTCCAATAATCTCTTTTTCTAAAGAAATCATTGCAACCTTATTTCCATAAATATATGTTACAGTAGGAAATTCAAATTTTAAAATAAATCTGGATTCTCGAAACTCTTTTTTTTCTGACTTTAACATCTCAATAGTTTGTGGACTTTTTTCAGTTATTACCCTTGTATGAATTTTTGCTTTAACCCTTCTCGTAATATAATTTGGAAAATAAAATTCTAATATTTTCAATTGTTTTTCCGTACTTCCATAGACTAAAATTTCCTTTTTGGTATTAATAATATCATCCAAAATAGTCTTTAGTCCTTCTTTATTTTCGTATAGTTCAACTTTTGGCTTTTCCGTAGAGGATTTATGAAGCTCTTTCAAATTAGGAAGAATTTTTTTAATCTTATTCTCTTTCTCCTTGAGAATATTGATTAATTTTTCTGGTTCTGCGACCTCAAAATATTGTTTTCCTGATTTTATAACATAAGAAACAAGCCCTTTTTCTTTTAATGATTTTAATATTTCATATGTATAAGTTCTGTAAGTTCCTGCATTTTTAGCTATATCCTGAACCAGTGCTGTTCCAGATTTCAAACAGGCAAGATACACTTTAATTTCTTTATCAGTTAATCCGAATTCTTTTAACTCTTCTTGCATAATTCCACAAAGATTTTTAGTATTTAAATTTATCCATAATGTCGTTAATTATTTGACAACACAATTTTAAAAGGTTTGTTTTTTATCACCCATTATGAAACAAAAAACAAATAAAAAAGAAAAATCACTTAGAGAAATTTACAATAAATATATTTTAGGGGATAGTGAGTCATTCGAAGATGTGCTTGATAAAGTGAATGTAGTTCTCTCCCATATAGAAAATCCAAAAATAAAATCAATTAAATCGTTGGATGTTCTTGTATGTATTGCTAAAATGAGGACAGATTATCTTAGAAATACTGAAAGTCTTAAATACAAAACAGAAATTGAAAACGAATCATTGTCATATAGGAGAATAGACCAACTAGAAAAATTATATTCTAATTTGCATCAAATCAGTTATTTCAGAGAAAACTGCTGAAGCCATTTCTCTAATCTCTAATCCCCTAAAATATTACTTTTTACTTTCTTCGTCCTCTAGCCTCAATCCCTTTCACCCTCTTCAAAATATCCTCAATCAATCTCTCCGCCTTTCGATTCACCTTATAATCGTATTCTATCTTCGACCGATCCTTCTGTCCCTGCCTATTCTGACTCATTAAAATTATTGGAGCTTGAAACGCAGCAACACAACTCAAAATTAAATTCAATAAAATAAAAGGATACGGATCCCAATTACTAACCCAAGCATAAATATTCGCCACCATCCAAATCCCCAAAAAAATCAAGAACCCCAAAATAAAAACCCAACTTCCAGCCCATCCCGCAATCACATCAGCCGCCTTCTCACCAAAAGTCCGACGCCCATGAATCAGATTGCATAAAAAACCATTCCCACTTTTCACCATAATATACAAAAATAAATCTCCTTTAAATAACTAATCATTTAATAATTTCGATTTTTAGCAGTCAATTTTGCAGGAAATTTTTTCGTTGTGTATAGAAATACATGAGAAAGAATTTACAATAAAATTGACGCTAAAAATCAAAATTATTCTAAATAAATCGCCGGCATCCCAGGTTTCGCCTTCTTCGCCATCCCCTTCGGATCAATCTTCCCCAAATCACTAACCGCGAAAACCTCAACTTCCCTAGCAACCTCCTCAGAAATCTTTTCCGCATCAATACTCTCCAACTCAAACGGCATCACATAAACATAAACTTTCTTCGTCTCACTCTTGACAATCTTCAAAATCCTCTCAATAATCTTCCCATTCAAATCCCCACCCTTACCCTTCTTCAAAATCTTCCTCTCATCAAATTCAGGCCACTCAGCAGTAGAAATAAAACCAACACTCCCCTCAGCTGACACCTGACACCTGACACCTGTTTTCTGACCCCCGACCCCCGACTCCCGACTCCCCACTTCCGACTTGTGGAGCTTGCTCCATAACTCTTCACTAATATGCGGACAAATTGGACTCAACAACTTCAAAAATTTCTCAGCCGTTCCCTTAGAACACCCGTTCTCCATCAAATCAAAAAGCTCCCGCAACTCAATCGTTGCCTTCCTATAATCAAACCCATCATAATACTCACCAACATTCTTAATCGTCAAATTCAACTTCGAAATCAATTCTATATTCTCTTTACCATCCACCGACCATCCATCACCTTCGTGTGAATTATAAAAATCAAATACTTTTCTAATGAAGCGCGTGACCCCCAAAATACCCTTCTCACTCCAATCAAAATCCTTATCAGGCGAAGCAACCGAAATCAAAAACCACCGAGTTGCATCAACCCCATACCTCTCAATAGCATCCAACGGATCAACAACATTCCCCAAACTCTTACTCATCTTTCTCCCATCCTCAGCATGCAATATCCCCTGATGAAACAGTTTCAAAAACGGCTCATCAAAATCAACCAACCCCAAATCCCTCAAAAACTTCACATAAAACCTCGAATAAATCAAATGCATACAAGCATGTTCCGCTCCACCAATATAAACATCAACAGGATTCCAATACTCCACTTTCTCCTTATCAAAAATAACTTCATCATTCTTAGGGTCACAATACCGCAAAAAATACCAAGACGAATTTACAAACGTATCCATCGTATCACTCTCCCGTCTTCCCTCTCCACCACATTTCGGACACTTCGCCCTCAACCACTCTCCAGCACTCTCCAGCGGATTCCCCTCACCAAATTTAACATCCTTAGGCAAAACAACAGGCAACTCACTCTCAGGAACAGGAACAGTACCACACTTCTTACAATAAACAATCGGAATCGGCGTCCCCCAATATCTCTGCCTAGAAATCCCCCAATCTCTCAACTTAAAATTAACAACTTTTTTACCAACACTTTTCTTAATCAACCAATCACTAATCTTCTCCTTCGCCTCAACATTATCCATTCCATCAAACTCCCCAGAATTACAAAGTTTCCCACCTTCACAATGTGCCTTATTCTTTCCCAAATAAATCAAAATCCCAATATTATTATCCTCAAAAGTTCCTTTTTCTAAAACCTCCTCACCACTCATCCAAACAGCCTCATGTTTAGCTTTCTCTTCACAAGAAACCTCTCCCTGATCTTCATCAACCAACTCTAACAAAACAGGTTGATCAATCCTAGACCTCCAAACCTTCTTATTCTCAGCATAAAAATGCGATTCAACCTTTCCACCCAAATTCTTAATAAATTTAGTTTTATACCCACTCTCTTCTTCCACTTCCCTAACCGCCGCATCTCCAACAGACTCACCTTCCTTAATCCCACCAATAACTGGCGACACCCAATCAAATTTCTTCCACTTCAACATCAAAAACTTATCATCACTCTTCCTATGCACAACAGCCGTAATCGTATCTCGATGAACTGCATCCTTATGCGGATCGCCATAAACAGGACGCACAACCTCCTTAATCGGAATATTATACTTCTTTGCAAACTCAAAATCCCTCTTATCATGCGCCGGAACACTCATTACCATCCCACTCCCATAATCTGCAACAACAAAATTCCCAACCCAAATCGGAACCCTCTCCCCATTCGCCGGATTCACAGCATAACTCCCACTGAAAACACCCTCTTTCTCCAAACTCTCAATATCCTTCTCACTCACCGACGTAATCCCCTTCAAAAACTCATCAACCTCATCCCTCTGCCCATCCGTAACCAATTCATCCAACCTATCATGCTGCGCCGCAACAACCATAAATGTCACACCAAAAATCGTATCCGGCCGCGTCGTAAAAACTTTCCAATTTTTCTTACCAATTATCTCCTCAACCAACTCAGGAAACTCCAATACCTCATCTACACTCTTCTGAATAAAATGTCCCCCGTTTTCCAAAACGATAGACTCAAGATCAAGCTTCTCAGAATAAATTTTACAAGATTCCTTAATACTCTCGGCATCATTAGAAGACTCAATCAAAACAATCTCAGAAGCTTTATCTAAAATATTCTTATTAATATCAAAGTTATAAAATTCTTCAGATTCCCATTTCTCCTTTTTCTTATTACGACATGCAGGAGCAACCAAAATCAATTTCTTAATCTTAATATCTGTCTCTCCAAGCCATCGAGTCAAAAACGTTCCCCCCGCACTAGTCCCAACCAAAATACTATCCTCATTAATATCAATCTTCTCGAGCTCCTTCTTCCAATCCTCATAATTAGGTGCCCAACTTTTAGGCATCAACGGATTCTTAACAACAAACCCTTTCTCTTCAAGTTTCTTCTTCGTCCAAGGAATCCAATTTCTCTCATTCTGCTCAGGAAATCCCCTAGCGATTTTCTCCCTATCTTTCTCATTGCTACCATGAATTAAAACAACATTCCCCTTTCTCCGCTCATTAATCTCCTCCAAAACCTCAGGCACTTCATCTAAACATCTTCCAAAATGAAACTTATCTTCATAAACTTTAAATTTAGCATTTAATCCTTTTGCGTTTCTCTCTCCTGCTTCAAAAGCAATAACAGGATCATTTTTGGAATGAATTACAACAAAGTCATCGCAATGACTTTTAATCTTCTCAAAATTATAGGGACCAGCTTCATAAAATCCATGCGTATCCTTCTCTCGACTTTTTTTAATATTGGCAGGATTATTCGTACTGATTAAAACAACTTTCTTAATCCGTTTTCCCTCAGACAGTCTTTCCAGCCATCTCATAATTGCAACCCCACCCCGAGAATGTCCAACCAAAATAGTATTTTTATTAGGGTTAATTTTATCCAATTCCTCAAGCCATTCACTCAAAACAGGATCATTATTTTTAGGCAAATCAGGGGCAACAAACTCAAAACCTTTCTTCTTGACTTCTTCACCAAACCAAGGATACCAAGCGTCATCTGAAGTCATCTTTTTACCATGAATCAAAACAACATTCCCCAAGTCGTTCGTCAAAGACGAACTCCCCACAC
>JAGLWM010000001.1 GCA_023133415.1 Candidatus Pacearchaeota archaeon | reverse complement strand
AAAAATCCACTGGTCCCACCTATAAAAATTAGAACTCGCCGTATTAACAACTCTACTCCAATCATAAGAAACCCCCAAAGCCTTCGTCTGCTTAATAAAATTCTCAATCGCATCATTCGTATACTTCTCAGGATGAGTCCCAGCCTTAATCGCCGCATTTTCCGCCGGCAAACCCAAAGCATCATAACCCATAGGATGCAAAACATCAAAACCCTTCATAATCTTAAACCTAGCAAGAATATCTCCAATCGTATAGTTCAAAGCATGCCCCATATGCAAACCAGTCCCAGATGGATACGGAAACATCTCCAAAACATAAAACTTCTCCTTCTGACCTCTGACCTCTGACCTCTGACCTCTCCCTTGTGCCTCAAAAACCTTCTCCCCTTCCCATCTATCCTGCCACTTCTTCTCAATCGCCGCAAAATCAATTTCCATAATAAAACCAAAAAATCAAATATTATAAATCTTCCCCAAACAAAAAAAGAGCAAAACAACAAAACAGCAAGCGGAAAATACAATTCCATCGGTAATCTTTTAAACTAATTTTTATCTATACAATACAAGCTCTCGTAGTCTAGTGGCCAAGGATGCCGCCCTCTCAAAGAGGTGGAAAGTCCTCGTCGATGAGACAACGACTTTATGTCCGCTTGGGCAGCCACCTGAATCTCTCCGGAGATTCATTTGGAGAACGGCGGTGACCCGGGTTCAAATCCCGGCGGGAGCGTATGCGAACATAGGGATTTGAAATCAAATCACAAAAAATTTGCTCGAATTTTGTCCAATTTATTCTAAGACAAAATTTTAGAGTGAATTTTCTTGAAGGCGGGAGCGTTTGGACATTGGGTATATTCAAATTCCCAAAATCCTAATCCCCATCACCACCCTCGAAATCACCAATAATTCCAAGAATCCTCTCCCCATATCTCATCAACTTCCCCGGTCCAATCCCCGAAATTTTCATCAACTCCTCCGCACTCTCCGGCCTCTTCTCCGCAATCTCATCAATAGTCTTATTCGTCAAAACCGTATAAACAGGAACACTCCCCTCTTCACTAACAACCGACCTCCAACTTTTCAATTCCCCAGCCAAACCCTCATCAACTATCAACCGCTCACCATCAACCGCAGACACATCAGAAATAAGATTTCTCATTTCCGGTGTAATATAATAACTCCCCCGTTTCCCAGAATGCGTCACAATCAACTCCTCTCTCGCCCTCGAAACCGCAACATAAAACAACCGCCTCTCCTCCTCCTCCCGATCATAATCATCCCTCTTCACCATCTCAATCGCCGGATGATCACTCGCCTTACACGGAAAATTCTGCTCACTTACCCCAATCACAAAAACTTTCTTAGCCTCAAGCCCCTTAATCGCATGCACCGTAGCCAACGTCACCCCATCCGACCCCCGACCTCCGACCCCCGACTCCCGACCTGCCCCAGAACTCAGAGTATTTAGGGTATGCCGAACGGCCCCGACTCCCGACTCCCGACCAGATGATTCATCAGCCCGCACAACATGCAAGATTCCCCGCTCCTTCATCACCCTCGACAATTCCATCAAAATCTTATTCGTTCGCGCCAAAACAAAAATTTCATCCAAAGAAACATCCGAATCTTCAATCTCCCTCAAAACAAAATCCCGCTCAGCATCCTCACTCTCAAAATCCAAAATCCTAATCCTCCCCCTACCCTCTCTTCCCCCCTCATTCCCTCTGCCTTCCCCCTCGCCTTCCCGACCTCCGACTCCCGACTCCCGACCCCCGACTCCAAGCGTAGCCTGGAGATCAGGCAACCCCATATCACGAATCGCATGATTCATAAAAGTCACAACATCTCTAAAGCTCCGATAATTCTTCTTCAGATGCACAACTTCTGCATTCCCAAAATCTTTCTCAAAATTCAAAATATAATTCACATCACTTCCTCTCCAGCCAAAAATCGACTGCCGCGGATCCCCAACCGCAAAAAGATTCCTCGGCTTCAATAACCCAATCAACTCAATCTGCATCGCATTAACATCCTGATACTCGTCGATCAAAACATACTCAAAATTCGGTATACCTTCCGTATACTCCTTAAAAAATTTAATCGTATCAATAATCTGATCGCTATAATCCCTTAATCCTTGCGTCTCCATATGCTCTCTTAAATATTGCGTAATCCGATAAATCCTCTCCGCATTAACCCGATCCTTCCCATCGACATCCCGACTCCAATCATAATCTTCTTTGCCCGATGCAGACGGCACACCAGTGCCCATTTTAGAGGGTACACTATTACGTGTCCCCGACACCTTAAAATAATCCATCACAGCAAAACAATCATTCATAAAAGCATTCGCTAACTGACTCGCCGTCCTAAACTTCTTCTGCCCCGCACTAAAATATTCATCAACAACCTGCTCCATCTCCAATCCAATCGTTGCAAGCGCCATATTCATCGCCAAAATCTTATCCCCATAACCCTGCACCCTAACCGCCCTACCATAAATCTGTGTCCCATATTTCTGCAAAATCCCCTCACAAAACGAATTAAAAGTATGAACCTGCACCCCAACAACTCCCAACTCGCCCAATCTCTTCTTCATCTCAAGTCTAGCCTTCCGCGTGAAAGTAATCGCCAAAATACTCTCAGGATCAACTCCCTTATACTTCACCAAAAACTCAATCCTCTTCGTCAAAACCGTCGTCTTCCCCGATCCAGCCCCAGCAACACAAAGCAAATTCAAAGCCCCCGAAATAATCGCCTTCCTCTGCTCGTCATTAAACATCTCCAAAAAATTCCCGAATTCCGCAAACCTTTCCCTATCCTCATCACTAACAACACTCTCTCCAAAATCAACCCGATTCCCAAGTTTCCTCCCCTCCAACGTTGGATGTGTAATCTCATTTCTACCCCGAATCGTCAACGACAAAACCTTCACAAACCGATTATAGTCACTCTGCACCATCTCAATCATCCCATTCGCAATCAGCCGATCAATTTCCCCAAAAATCTTCCCACGATCCCAATTCAATTTTCCGAAATTATCCAACTCGTCCAACCGACTCTTAGAAATAGATTTATTAGAATAATCTCCAATCAAAAAATCCGCCAACAAATTCCGCCCCACCTGAAACGGCAACTCCATCAACGCCCTCAAAATCCTAGTATATTTCAAACTCTCTTCCATCAATAGAAAAATTAACAGTTACTTTTAAATTTTATTAGTCTCCACATTCATCCTCACTCTCAATATCAACCACCCAAAAAACAAGCGCGAACAAAGACCGACTACTGATCACTGACTACTGATCACCTACCCCACCCCTCACAAAATACGCATCTCCAGAAAATTGTTATCTTCCCTAAGCTCTCGAACCAAATTCTTCTCATCCACAACAAACTTAATTTCCTTAACCCTCCACGGCATCCTCATATTCTTAATCCGAAGCGTCCTCCCATATCCAAGTTCAATCTTACCCAACTCTATAACCTCAACTTCCTCACCATCAGCGGGGTCACCAGAGTCATCCTTGGTTGAGGATAAAATCGTTAAATCAATATCATCAATCCCAATCAATCCCTCATTCAAAATCGAAATATTAAAATCCAGATAATTCCCATGCAAAACCGCATCAAGTTCACTGATTCTCGCGTCGGCCAACGCCTCAATCAAATACAACTCTCTCATCAATTCAGCCATATCCGCGCTCATCCGCTGATCGCATCTCGAAACATTATACATAATATTCGCAGGATCTTCAGAATGAGCAAAGCCAAAAACATGCCCCAACTCATGCAACGCAACAATCGGATAATCACAATCCTCCCCATTGTATAGTTCAATCCTCCCCTCCTCAATCACCTTGAATAAACTCGTGTTAATAATCTTTGAAGGTCCTCCCTCGCCAGCAGCAAATAAATTCTCCCCCAATTCAATAAACTCATTCGAACATCCAACCTTAATATCAGAATCCTCGTCACCCTCATAAAACGCAATAATCTTCACCTCCCCACTAAAAATATTAAATGCCGCAAGCATCTTCTCCCTCCTAATTTCATCACAATCTTCCTCAATAAAATATGAAATCAAATTATGATTAAATCTCAAATTCTCAGCAAAAACAGGGACTTTCCCATAATCAACCATTTTAACTCTTTCAGGCTCGATATAATTAGTCTTCAATTCAACTGGTGTAATTGTTATCACATTCTGATAGAAAAAAGCAAAACCAATAAGAAGCATCAACAAAACAAAAACAACAGTTACAAATTTCCAAATCATAGCAATCTAAAACATAATAGCTATTTATTTCTTACTAATCCCCTAAGCGAATATTTCTCCTATCTTTTCAATCTCCTCAATGTTTTCAACCCCAACTAATCTTTTTCTAATCCTTTTTGCTTGCCTCATCCCTTTCGTAAAATTCATAGCCTGATATTTAATCTGTCTAAAAAACAAGCCATATTTTTTCGCCAACTTCAAATATTCTCCAAAATCAGAAAGCCGCTTACATTCAACAGACTCTCGACCTTTCAATAATCTTGAAAAAATTGCAGGATCTCCTATCGCTGCCCGCCCCACAAACACAAAATCAAAATCCCTCAAAATTCTCTCAACATTCGTCTCGTCAACATTCCCACTAAAAATCACCGGTATAGCGACAGCTCCCTTTACTTCCAAAGCAAAATCGTAATCAACCTCACCAGAATAACCTTGTGAAATAGTCCGCGCATGGATTCCAATCGCATCCACCCCAATTCTCTCAGCCATCCTCGCAATCTTCAAAGCTATCTTTGACTTCCGAATTTTAATCGTCACTGGCTTCACAGTACTTTCCCGCATCACCCTCAAAATCCTCTCGATCTCAATCAAATTCTCATGCATAAATGCCCCATGCCCAATCTTCTTCGACAACTTCGACGGACATCCCAAATTAAAATCCCAAAGCGACACCTTCGAATCATATTTCTTCATAAAACTCCGAATCCCCCGCGCAGAATTCCCAAATAACTGCAACGCCGGCCTATCATCCAAATCCAATTTTCTTTTAGACAAAGGTGAAATCATCCCAGTATAAGTCAATCCGCATCCGGCTTTTTTACAAAGTAAGCGAAACGCAATATCATTCGGCTCCAACATCGGCGCCAATAAAAACCGATTTTTGAGCCCAAGATTTCCGATTTTTGGTTGCATAAAATTTTATGGCACACCCACTTATTAATTTAATTAAAATGCATAAAAAAAATTATAAAAGATACTTCAATTCCGAAGTTATCTCATAAAAAAATAAAAAAATAAAAATTTAATCTTGCTATATATCAATCCATTCCTGACGGCATTTCTAAATTATCAACTCCAGAGTCCGACATAGGAGAAACCATTACATCATCTAATAGCCTTTCATCGGCTTCAAGTTCTGGCGTAGGAGATACCACTATATCCGCAAAATTTTCAGATTGCTCATAATCCTTCATTTCCTCGACCATTTCAGTATCCTCAACACTCTCTACAGTATCCTGTTCTGTTAGATTTGCCTGATCCAATTTTTCACTAATCCAACCGATTCTTTCTTCGAATCTCTCCTTAGCTCTTTTAATCCTTTCCTCACGAGCCCTAACCAATCCTTCATCTTCTTTAATCTTCTTAAACAAATTTTCAAGTTCCTCATCAGACATTTCACTCAAAATCTTATGTTTATTCATAATATTCTCTTGCCTATCAAGAATCATTTCTTCCATCTTGTAACTCCGATTTAAAGCATGATCATAAAACATCTCAAATCGCTCAATTTTTTCGTCACTTGCATTGTTAGCCTCAAACCTCTCAAGCGCACGAGTATAGATTTCGTCAGTATGTTCTCTATGTCGCTCAAACTTGTCCTGAATCCGTGCAATACGTTCCATATCACTAACAGAACCATTAATACCATCAGTATTTGACTCCATTTTTTCAAAAATTTCCTCAGCTCTACTAACAAGCTTGTCATATATCTCACGAGCCCTTTCGGCTTTCTCAGGATTTTCATCAGCCATGGCCTCAGCTTCAGCCAACCTCTTCTCAGCCATACTCAAAACTCGCTCAATCTTTTTTTCCTTATTAAAAGTAAAAGCAAGTCTCATCTGATCAAAAGCATTTTCAAAAAAACCAACCTTCTTCGCCTCCGGAATCTCGATCTCAGAATTGACATCGTCGGCTGCAACAAAACTAAAAGTTCCAACTATCAAAAACGTCATTAAAAATAATATACTTATTTTCCTCATTTCATATACCTCCTTTCAAGAAAATTCAATTTAATCATAAAATATTAAAGAACCTCACCTTTTTAAGAGTTAGGTTTATTAATTACAAAAGCTTTTATTCTCTATGAAAAAGGTGATACTAATTATCCGAGATGGATGGGGCTTTCGTAAATCTAAAAAAAACAATGCACTAGCAAATTCCAAGACCCCATTCACCGATGAATTAATGAAGAAATATCCGAATACTTTACTGTCTGCACATAACGGAGCAGTAGGATTACCACGAAAATATATGGGAAACTCTGAAGTCGGACATATAACACTAGGCTCAGGAAGAATTATCAATCAATCTTTAACTCGCATAAATAAATCAATTCGCGACAAATCATTTTTCCAAAAAAAAGAATTCCTAAAAGCAATTTCTATTGCAAAGAAAAAATCAGGAGCAGTCCATATTATTGGATTAATCCAAGAAGAGGGTGTGCACTCCCACTTAAACCATTTATTTGCACTCCTAGATTTATGCAAAAAGAAAAAATTTCAAAATATCAAACTTCATTTAATAACAGATGGCCGAGATTCCCCAGTCGATAAGGGACTAAAATATTTAAAAAAAGTTGAAAAGAAAATCAAGAGTATAGAATTCGGAGAAATTGTTTCTATTTGTGGAAGATTCTACGCCATGGACAGAGACAAAAGATGGGATAGAACAAAAGTCGCATATGAAGCAATCGCACTAGGAGCATCCAAAATAAAATTTAGTAATGCCAGAAAAACTATGTCCGAAAGCTACAAAAAAAATATAACTGACGAATTTATTGAACCAAGAACAAAGGTTGGCTATGAAGGAATCTCTAACAAAGACTCCGTGATTTTTTTCAATTATAGAACAGATCGAGCACGACAATTAACACATGCACTTTCCGACACTAATTTCACACCCTTCAAAAGAAAAAAAATTTCAGCATATTATGTCTCAATGACAGAGTATTATCATCCAATCAAAACCGCGGTAGCATTTCATGAGCCAATAGTAAAAAATAATTTAGGAGAAATTATCGCAAAAAATAAATTGAAACAATTAAGAATTAGCGAAACAGAAAAATATGCACATGTAACATTTTTCTTTAACTCGCAAATTGAAAAACCAAATAAAGGAGAAACAAGAATTATTATTCCATCGCCAAAAGTAAAAACTTATGATTTAAAACCCGAAATGAGCATCAATAAAATAACAACCAATTTAGTTAAAGAAATCAAAAAGGTCAAATATAATTTTATTGTAACAAATTTAGTAAACGCAGATATGGTCGGACATACCGCAAAAGTATCTCAAATAAAAAAAGCTTGTGCCGCTATTGATTCAGCTTTAAATAAAATTGTTAATGCAGGATTAAAAGAAGATTATGATATGATTATATGTGCAGATCATGGAAACGCAGAAGATCAACGGAAGGGATGGGAAACTTCACATACAACAAATCCAGTCCCCATGATTTTAGTCTCGAATAACGAAAAATTAAAAAACGTCAAACTAAACAAATCCAGTCTTAAAGATATCGCGCCAACAATTCTAGATTTAATGAAAATAAAAAAACCAAAAGAAATGACCGGGAAAAGCCTAATTAAAAACATTTTTATAACTTCCTAACTATAACTAACCATGATAAGTAAATGGATAGCAATCGCAGTTCTAGTATTCATAGGACTAATTCTATTAAAACTAGACCATCATAGCAAAAAAATCAAAATATTCATAATCCTAATAATTGGATTCATCATCTACTTTTCAATCGTCGGTCACTTCAGTTCAGAGCAAATCGACATAACATCTCCCCGAGGAGCAGTCAGCGGAGTATATCTCTACTTCGGGTGGATCGGACAAGTCGCCTCAAACCTATGGGACATCGGCGTAGACACGAAACATCTGGTATGTAACGCAATCAAGATTAATAACACCGAACAAAAAAAACCTAATAGATAAGACGATAGGAGCCTATTTGTAAATTGACAAAGCCTGACACGGGGATCAAACCCGCGACCTCCGCATTTTTGGATCAAAACATTACACCTTTCTTATGTAAGGAAAGGGAATTTACCAATGCGACGCTCTATCAACTGAGCTAATCAGGCGTTCACTATCACAAAATTTTTACACTAATAAACATTACCAATCCATCACATCCGTAAAAACACACGAAGAACACCTATCCCTTCATAATTCGACGCATACTAGACAATACCATAACCACCAATTATAAATTTCGCGTGAGCAGGGAGTGTTAACTATTCGTGGTTTATCATAATTTTTTGCTCTTCTGTTAATCTCGGGGCTTTTTCCTCCACTTTAGTTATTTGAACATTGTTTAAACTATTCATTAACATATTATTCCAACGATTTCCGTTTAATCCAATTCCGCATTTATCCGCAGGAGTTAAACCCTCTCTAACATTCTTTCTAATAAAATTATGAAAAACCTTAAATCCATCTTGATAGGTTTGGGTTTCTGTAACTCCCTGTCTTACTTTGTGGAATTCTTTTTGTTGTGAGTGGTGGCTTTCTATTGCGTTATTATTAACTTCTTTTCTCCTGCCTATTATTGAAGTAAACTTAACCTTTCTTTCTCTGCCCCAGTTTCTAAAAGTTTTTCTACATCCATCTTTATAACCTCTATATCCATCTACTATAATCTGAAAAGGTATTTTTCCATTTTGTTTATATGCCTCTGTAAAAACTTTTTGGGCGTCTTTTGATTTTCTACTTCTTCCCGAATTAATAGAGGCAAGTAAAAACTTAGTTTTATTATCCATCACATTCCAAACATAATCAAAATTTTTATTATCCTTTTTCTTATTTCCTCGTTTTGTTAAAATTAAAGTTTCGTCGGCGTTCCAAACTCCTTTAATATTTGGTTGAATTGTTTTTGAGTATTTTTCCATAACTTTACTAAATTTTAATATCCAGTTCCTAATCGCAACATGAGAAATTTTTAAATTATAAAATTGTTTAAATTGGTCGGAAATATCTCTATAACTCAAACCCTTATAATAACAATCCATAGCAAGACAAACCATTTTCTCATTCCCTTTAATGTTTTTAATCGGCTCTAAAACAAATCGCTTTTTACATTCTTTACAGCAATAAATTTGTTTTTCTTTTAGTTGTGTTTTCCTTACTCCTCTCTTAATTATTTTTTCAGATTGACAATGAGGGCATAAATCCTTTTTTGGCTCTTGAATAATAAACTCTAATTCTTCTTCAACTTCGGGCTTAACTTCGTATTTGGATTTAATTTTTTGAAATAAAATAATTGCTTTAATGTGTTTACAATATAATCCCTTACCCTTGCATCTCTTTTCAAAGTCAGGGCAAGAACAAGAATAACTATCTAAATGAGTAACTTCGTATTTTTTAGAACTATCAAATTGTGATGGGACTATATAGGTGTTTTCGTCTAGGATTTCTGGATTACCTTTTTCTAAGATTTGTTTTGCTTTCTGTTCTCTTGTCGTGGAGAACTGTTTTATTGTTTGTGTTTCCATAGTATTATAGTAGTATGTAATACTTATAAACCTTTCTATCTTTTATTAATATTAATTAACCATACAAATCTTTATAAAGCTATAATATTATAATACTCTATGAAAAGAGTTACTACAAGCATCAAGGTTAACCCTGAACTTTGGAAAGAGGTAAAAATTTATTGTATCAGGTCGGGAAGAGAAATTTCAGACTATTTGGAAGAACTCATTAAAAAAGACCAAGAAACACACCATTATTCAAAGATACTAAAAAAATAATAAATTAGTAATATTTAAAAAGGGATTTTTCTAATAAAGATATATGGCAGACGTAGACTTTTCAAAAATAAAAAGAAAGAAAGTGGCAATAAGTCTTTCTGTTGATGAATCAAACTTAAAATTCTTGAAAGAAGACCTTGAAAAGTATAACAAGGAGTTTGGAGATTCTCTTGCATTATCTTCAGTTTTTGATATGATGCTCAGAGATTTTGTTGGAAAAATAAAGAAGTCTAGGGAAGATATTCAAACTAAGCCTGAAAAAAATAATATTAATACTTCAAAAGAAGAGGAAAATAAAAAGGAAGATGACAGACAAAAAGATTAAAGTAATTAAAACCCAGACTTATTTAGATTCGGTATATGGTCTAAAAAGTCCAGCAAGTATCGTAGAAGTTGAAAAAAGAGTTAATAAGTTATTGGATAATCCTAATATAGCAAAACCTATGAAATATCAACATGAGGGATTTTGTGAAATTCCCGTCGGAAAAAAAATGAGGGTTTATTGTATTAAATTAGATGGGACAATTATAGTTTTTATTATGGGACTAGCAATGCACCATAAAAAGAACTATCAAAAATCAAAAGAGTATGAGAAATTATTTGAGAAATTAAAAGAAATAAAAGAGAAATTCAAAAATAAATTATAACCTCATATTGAAAAGGCAAGAATGCCCCCGTAACTCAGTGGAATAGAGTACCTCCCTGCTACTTTTTGTGGAAAGGAGGATGTCACGGGTTCGATACCCGTCGGGGGCGTCCTTTTCACTCACGTGATATGAATGATTATGATTTAATAATTCGTTAAAGTGATATAATTTCCCTTCTTAACATCTTCTAATGCAGATATTAAGCCTCTAACTGTTTTTTGATTTGATAACATCTCGATTATCTTTTCTTGTTCTTTAATTTTCTGTTTCAATTTTTGTTCTTTCAATTTTTGTTCTACCATTCTGTATTAATTTTTAGATAGTAACATAGTTTTAAATGTTACTAATTGATTTTACTTCTAAAGAATTATTAATTTGAGAAAAATAATTATTGTTAATACTAATAAATTTTATCTCCTTTTTCATAAATATGTTAAGTTTATTCATTATTTAAATCCTTTGTTTTATATATATCTTTTGGTATGTATAGATACTTCTATATATAGATTTAGGAATATTTAAAAGCGTTAAATTCGTGTATTAAAAATGAGGAAAGAAGGGAAATATTATAATATGTTATTTTCCGAATTAGACTTATTTATTCTAAATAAACTCCTAAAGGGAGTCCCTATTTGCGTAAGAGCCCTAACAATAGCAAGAAAAAATAGCAATAATGAGATTATTCAAAAAAAATTAGAAAACCTAATAAAATTAGGTTTGATTAATAGAGAGAAACCGAAAGGAAAGAGAATAGATTATTCTATAAAAGATATTGAAAAATTAAAACGCCTTAGAGATATTTTAAATAAGACTTATAATTTTTATAATCCTAAAAAAGCCACATCCCTTAACATCACAATCCAAGCCCCGAAAATTTAATAGTCCCCAAAGTAGATAGATTTTTAAATAAAAACATCCTTAATATCCCATGAAAAAAGAAACCATTATTGTTTCTATAATTGCTTTAGTTATTGGTTTAATTCTTGGAAATATATTCTTTTCAAATACTAAAATTATTAATAATACAGATAATTCTCAACTTGAAGAATGTCAAAATGCTTTAAGCTTTTATGAAAATACAGAAACTCCTCGTAGAGATAGCATAGAAGTTCTTTTTGATTATCAGGGTGCAACAGGATTAGAAACTAATGGTTTTGGTGATGGTTGGATTGATGCTCAAGAATGTGTGGATAGAATTAATAGTATTGGTAATGGTGCCTATAAATCCTGTAAAATAGAAAGTATTCAAATCTTAACTGGAAGTGACCCAAATCCATTAAAAATAAATATAGAAACTTCTCAAGTTGGATGGCAAATTTTTGATAATGTAGGAATTTTTAAAGCGAAATGTTATTGTTCTGAAACTAATGAGTTTAATTAAAAATCTAACTAAAAGCCACACTACTTAACACCACTATTCAAGCCACGAAAACTTAACACTGCCGCGTGAGCAAAATCTTATAAACCCCTCTAACGCAAATTTCTAATGGAACCAAAACAATCAGATTTCGAAGCAGAATACAACTCCCTAAAACAAGACCATAATCTACCAGAATTCGAAGCCATGGCCCAAGACTTCGACATCGAAAAACTCTACGAAAAAGAAACATCTTTCCTAGCGCGAGAAATCCGAAGAGCAATCAACGAAAAAATCACAGCATACATCAGCCTTTTCGAAACACTAATCAACCCAAGCAGCCCACCAATGTTCGTCTTCAAAATCTTAAAAAACATCTCGCCAAAAGAAAAAGAATCAATCCAAGAATTCTACAAAATACTTTCAAAAACCCAAATCGAAATAATGAAACTCGATACAGTTTACTCAGAAGAAAGCGAAGTTAAGTTTATCAAAGAAACATTTAATATCTGGCAAGAAGTCAAAACAAAAATATACACACTGTTCGAATCTTTCGAAACAAATTTCAAAGACGATGACATCTCAAAAGGACGAAGCTACTTCGATTAATACCCAACTTTCTCAATAAGCCTAAATCGCACCCTCAAACAACAGAGCTCTCAATATTGGAAATACTGCGGAACACTCTCCATGTCAATAGAACAGCCCCAATCAACGTCAAACCCAAAAGAACCTTCCCTCACAAACCCAACCTTCAAAACTCCCATCTCACCAACCCCAATATCCTTCTCAGCCACCTCAGAGTCCAACTCCTTCTCATCCGAAATCAAAGAATACCTAATCCCAAAAATACCCCCAACCTCATGATCCAAATTATAAACCTCAACAGAACAATTCACTCCAATCTTATTACATTTAGTCGTCCCATTTTCCAAACATTCAACACTCTCGACAAAATTCCTAAGCGAATACTGGACTTGTTGCGTTCTATAACCAACCTCGCTCTCACTAGGTTCACCTGCTCCATCAGCTTCTCCTTTAACCACATCTTCCAACTCCCGACGCTCATCCTCTATCACCTGCTCCCCATTCTCCGCCTCGCCTCTCTCTTTATCTACATAAGAATCTCCTCCCAAAAATTCCCCACTGTCCACACTATCCAAAACTTTATCTCCAAAAACAAAAATCCATCCAAGAACAAAAACTAAAACACCAATAACAGCCAATCCAATATAAACCCTCTTCATAAAATAAATCAGCTCAAGAACTTTAAATATCTATCCAAACAATCCCTCGAGCTTCATCTCACAACCCACAGTCGGCATCCTAATCTTCCAATTCCTCAATACCCGTGGCGCAATCTCTCCAACACGACCAATCTCCAAACCCTCAACCAAAATCTTCCCACATCTCCCAACAATATAATTCGAATCCTCAACATCCTCAATCTCATACTCTACACCCAACATCTTAAACAAATAATCCAAAACCTGCTTTATCTCCGTAAACCCCATCCTCTCATCAATCATAGCAATTGCCAACCTCTCCTCCTCAATCACTCCTGTTTCGCTTCCACTACCAACTACTAACTCCTCACTACAAACTTTTCCAAAAACCCGTCCCATCTCAAAAATCTTCTGCGGATAAGCAGCATCGCTATTCTCCGACAAAATCTGCAACATATTCGTCATTAAATCCATCCTCAAAACATCCCGCTCCGTCTTCGAAGCCTCGACCTCAATAAAATCATTAAACTCATAATGCATCTTCTTCACATTCTTCTTCGTCGTCAGGTGAAAACTGGAACATTCCAACATCTCCAACCCAGCCAAAACATTTCCGATCACCCGCTTCGCCCTATCAACAGGATCTTCCTCGGCAACCGTCGAAATCTCCGGAAGCTCAGCCTCAAAATTATCATAACCATAAGCAATCGCCACTTCCTCAGTCAAATCAATCCAATGTAAAATGTCAGTCCTATAAGCCGGAATCTCCGCCACCATATCCCCGCCCCTCGCCCCTCGCTCCTCGCTCTTTCGAGCAAAAATTCCCATTTTTGCGAGGTAGCTCTTAACATCCTTCTCGTTCAACGAAATCCCAAGCGTCTTCTCAATATCCTCAACCCTGAACTTCAACTCCTCATTAGACATATCAGGCGTCACCAAATCCCCATCCTTCGCATCCCGAATCCTCATCGCATAAACCTTCCCACCCATCTCCGAAATCGACGCAATCAAAATACTCAAACACTTCTTCAAGTAAATCAAATTATGTCCTGAACACTCAATAAAAATATCCCGCGTATTCTCACTAATCCTTCCAGTCTTCTCCGAATTAATAATCGGTGGCATACTCAAAACCTCATCATCAGCATCAATAAAAATAGGAAAAACATCCACACCTTCAAGCAAATGCGCATATTCACGTCCAGTCGGATGCCCTCTCAAAATCTGCCTCGGACTCATCTCCCTCTTCGACTCCAACGGCAAAAATTTCACTTCCTCATTTTTCCGACCAACAAACCTAACCGGCAACTTAATCTTATCAAGCGGATAAATCCCAATCGCAATTTTCCTTCTCTTTCGTCCAATCGAATTATGCAACTTCTCCTGCAAATCCACAATATCTTTAATTTTCGCGTCATCAAATCTCAACCCTTTAACAATCGCACAAACCGTATACGGACGAACCGCCTTCACCGACCTGTCAATCGTCACAAGAAAATCCCTCTGCGGAGGTAAAATCTTAAACTTTGCAATCTTTTCCTTCCCAGCAAACTGATTAACAGCCCTCGCAAAATTTTCCAAACTCAATAAATCTGGCCTATTAGGAAAAACCTCAACTTCAACCTCAGCATCCGTCACCTCCTCAATCGGCGTCCCCATGTCCGTAATCCTCTTTTCCAACTTATCAGTCACTTTCCCAACCCTCTTCTCCAGTTCTTTTCTGTTCATAGTTAAGATAGTCATTTTAAATTTCTCCCATAAGCCGTCCATCCAGTAATAATTAATCCATAAGTGATTATATAAATTATATTAGCAATAATAAGAGGAAAGCTATCCAATTGTAATCCATATAGTAACCAAACAATAGAACTTATAATAAAAATTAAATTAGTAAGAATAGAAATATCCTTAGCACTTCTGTTTTTAAAAATTTTAACAATTTGTGGAACATTAGCCAATCCAGTAATTATACCTAATATCGTAGCCAAGATTCCTATAGTTATCATCCTTTATTCCTCCAAATAGCGCGTTCGAAACGCGCAACATTCAGCCTACCACCTACAAGCGATAGCGACCTACCACCCATCACCTGCGGCGAAACGCCGCCTGACGTCCCCATATCCGTAATCCTGTTCTCCAACTCAGGAGTAACCTTACCGATTTTCTTCTCCAACTCCTTTCGATTCATCGTCAAAATTGTCATCTTCTAACTAACTCCTTTATCTCCTTTAAATCTCTTTTCACATCCTTAAACTCCGATTTCACCTTCACAAAACCAATGGAAGTATTCCTCTCAATTTCAAACATATTCTTCCAAAGAACAAGCTCCGAAGCCGCAACAAAAAGCCCAACCCCAACAATCGCCCCAGCGTTACTAGGCGAACCATGCAACATCCACAAAACAATCCCAATAATCCCGGCTATCAATATCCAAAATATCACATCCTCAAAACGAATCCTCATCTAAACAATACCCCATATATTCCAACAACCACCAAACTGAAAATCAAAATCCAAAAAAGAATATCCGTCAATTTAATCTTCATCCTTAAAATAAACCCCCTTCATTTTCTTATAATCCGCCTTAACCTTCTTTTCATAAACACTCCCCAAATCAATCCCCTGCGCACTTGCTATAGCTAACGTCGTAAAAAGAACATCGGCTAACTC
The DNA here is from genome assembly GCA_023133415.1 of Candidatus Pacearchaeota archaeon. GTDB lineage: Archaea > Nanobdellota > Nanobdellia > Pacearchaeales > GW2011-AR1 > JAGVXH01. The sequence goes on along the minus strand of JAGLWM010000001.1, from coordinate 77,006 downwards.
ATTCTCAATCTTCCGATTATCCATTTCTCCCTTACTCTTCTTTCCACCATGCTTAATATTCATAGCCCGCGCCAACTCTCCAACCTCTTCGGTTAATCTAGCCAACTGAGACAACGGTTCCCAATAATCTCCATAATGCAAAATCAATTTCTTCGCCTTTTCCTGTGCCTCACTAATCTCCATTCTTTTTCACCTCAATAGTTTTTTTAATTTCATCTCTAATCTGATTAAGAACTTCTTGAGAAATCTCTCGCTTTTTCCCCAACGGGTTAGACATAAATTCATCTATCCACTCAATTCCTGCAAAGTTTCTCGGTTCCCGATATCTTGGAAGAATATGAAAATGCGTATGCTTATCTTTAAACATTAACATAATATGATGGATTACATCATAATTCCACAACTTCTTCAAAGCAAACTCAACATCCCTAACAATCTGAAGATACTCTACAATTTCCTCCTCGCTCATATCAGAAAAATTTTCCAAATACTTTTTCGTAACCACAACACAACTACCTAGATAAACATGATTTTTCCTCACGAGAAGTTTCCAATAAGTATACTCCTTAATTAAATTATCTTTCTCATTAAACTTTTCCCAAATTGGAGATACTTCACTAATCTCCATCTTCTCTCCCAATCCGTTGTTCCTTATTTTCTTTTTCCATTATCATCCAACAAATCTCTTTATCACCCTAACCCCAATGTCTAATTCTGGCGTAACCAAAATTTCATCTCCCTCAATTTATTTAAATCATTCTTATACATTTCTCTCAAGTCATTAATTCCAAAAAACTCCATAATCATCCTGTCAAATCCAGGACCCCAAGCTAACACGGGAATATGTCGACCAAACATTGGAATCGTAACCTCGGGACGAAACATCCCTGCTCCCCCAAGCTCCAACCATTTCTCATGCACAGGATGCCAAACATCAATCTCTAACGACGGTTCGGTATACGCAAAATACGCCGGTCGAATTCGAATTTTCTCATAACCCATTTTCCCAAAAAACTGCTTCAAATATCCAAGCAACTGTCTAAAATTCGCATTTTCATCAACCACAATTCCTTCAGTTTGATTAAATTCAAAACCATGCGACCAATCCACAGTCTCATTCCTAAAACACTTCCCAAGAGCAAAATATTTCGCCGGAAACTCTTTCGTTTTCCCTATTTCCCAAAGCTTCTTTATAGAAAGACAAGTTGTGTGCGTCCTCAACAAAATCTTTTTCGCATCCTCTTCGTCCCACTTATACTGCCAACCCTTACTTCCATTAATACCACCCTCGTGTGCCTTTTGAATATTAGACAACATACAATCTTTTTTATTTTTGCACCGAGTAGGCAATTTTCCAACCATTCCCTCCAAATAAAAAGTATCCTGCATCTCACGAACCGGATGGTCCTGCGCCGTAAACAAACTATCAAAAACCCAAAAACCTGTCTCAGCCATATTTCCCGTCATCTCCTTAAACCCCATCTCCAGCCAAATTGATTTCGCATAATCCGTCGCTTGATTCACAAAATGCCTCTTCCCTCCATAAATCCTCGAAATTGGCGAACCCAAATCATACCGCCTAAACTTCTTCCCTTTCCAGCCTGTTCCCTTCAACATCTTCGGCGTCAACGCCTCCAGCATATCAACATTCAAGTCTATATCAGAAATCTTCACTCCCAAATCCGTCAACCGAACCATCGCAATCTTTCCCTCAATAACTTCAATAACATCCTTCCTCTTCCTCAAATTCTCAAAAGCCAAAGCATCCAAATCCACAATCTCATCCAAAGCCAAAGGCAACTTCTCCATGAAAATCTCCTCAATCATTTTATTGCTAACCTCATCTCCCTTTGCCGCCAACTTCACTTTTCCACTATCAATCTCGATCAAAGCCTTCTTCTTCAAAACACCCAAAGCAACCTTCGCCTCATTCTCATTCAACCCACAAACATTCCTAATCTCCCCAATCGGAACCACCTTCTTCTCATTCAACCTATTCAGCAATGTCCGTTCTGGCAACTCCTTCTTCAAATAGTTAATTCCCAAAATTCCCAAATCAACTCTCTTCACTTCCGAACTTTCAACCTCAACCAAACCTTTCTTTTCGAGCAACCCAACCGCCCTCAAAACCGTCGTTTTATCTAATCTACTCTTCTTCGAAACACTCTCAATATCCAAAAAATCCTTTATCAGTTCTGGAAGGACTCCCTTTTCCATAGGAGATAACGATTCAACAATTAATTTTTCATCCATTATACTTCAATATATTATAACTTTTTAAGTTCTTCGTACCATATTTTCAAGTCGCACATCACCAAGACTTCCAACGTCAACCTTTCACAAATTACTAATATAATAATCTATGAATCTCACGCAAGTGAGTAAGGTGCTTCTTCCTAGCTTTCTTCAAATCTCCAACCTTCCTGTTATGAACAATATTAGCCAATTCTTGTCCAGCCAAAATCTTCGGTGTCACAACATAATCCACCCCAGCCCGATACAATTTCATCGTTTCACTAATCCGACTTCCCGTCACAATAATTTTGGCCTTAGGCGCAATCTTCCTGAACTTCTTCAACAAATACCGAGTATGCTCATAATCAGGAATCGTCGAAACAACCAACTTTAACTTTTTCAAATTAAGCTTATCAATCATACCCGGACTACAAATATCTCCATAAACACAAGAAATTTTCTTCTTCATTAAAGCTCCAATCACCTCCGGATTATAATCAACAACCAACAATTTATCCTTCTTGTCCAATAATTCCTCCATCAACGCCCCACCCATCCGATGAGACCCAACTAACAAAACTTCTTTATCCTTCTTATCCTCATAGCACAAAACCTCCCGAACAGGCAAAAATTTCAACGACCTAATTGGATAACGGAAAAACCGATACATTTCGCCCTTATACTCAATCAAATAAGGAGTAACCGACATCGTAATAATCGTAGCCAAAATCACCGTCGAAAAAATCGAACTGTCCAAAACACCAGCAGTCACACCTATCATTCCAATAATCAACGAAAACTCAGAAAGCTGTGCCAAAGAAATCGCCGTCAAAAAACCAGTTCGCGGCTGATACCCAGTAGTCCGAAGCAATACAAACGTCACAATAGGCTTAACCAAAAATGCTCCAATCAACAAAGCCCCAAGCAAAATCAACCGGTCTCCAATCCCCACAAAAACAAGTTGCATCCCAAGAGCCACAAAAAACAAAATCGCGAAAAAATCCCTCAATGGAGAAATCCTCGACTCAAGCTCGAACTTAAACGGAGAATTCGCTAAACTAACCCCAGCAATAAAAGCACCAATCACAATAGATAACTCAAAAACATAAGCCAAAATAATAAAGAAAAATAAAACAGCTAACGAACACAAAAACAAAAACTCATTCGACTGCGCCGCAAACCTAAACAATCGATTCAAAACAAACCTCTGTAACAAAATGGCAGCCAACAAAATCAAACCTAACTTTATAAAAGCAACAGTCAAAGGCAAAATGGCAAAACCACCACCAGTAAAAACAACAATTGCAACAATCGCCACCAAATCCTGCAACAACAAAATCCCCAAAACCAACCGACCATGAAGCGTTACCAACTCATTCCGATCAGACAATAATTTAATATCAACCATCGTCGAACCAAACGCCAAAATAATTCCAATATAGGCCGCCTGCAAAGAACCCAACCCCAAAAAATTTGCCAACAATAAAGCGACCCCAAAAATCACCCCAACCTGCAAAACACCAATCAACGCAATCTTCTTCAAATTCGCCTCACGAATCTTCCTAAGCGAAATCTCCAATCCAGCAGTAAACAACAGAAACGCAATCCCAATTTCACTAAATGCGCCAATCAGATCCAAATTCTTCACAACACCAAAAACCAACGGACCCAAAACCAAACCCGTCAAAACATACGCTGGAATTAAAGGCTGGCGAAGCGTCCGCGCCACAAAAGCAAACATCGCCGACAAAATCAAAATCACAGCAATATCAAAAATAATCGCCTCGCTCGGCGGCAATGCCCCAATATGATGTGCAACACCATTCACCGCTTCAACAACTCTCCCAGTCAACTCAATCATTCAATCAAATAACAAACTTCTTTTATAAACATTTTCAGAATCAAAATAATAATTGGCTAACGTTACCACTATAAAAAGAAAAGTTTATAAAATGAATTTACATTCTTTTTTATGGAACTAAAATATCTTAAAGAACCAATCGCACAAAATAAGATTAGCGACGAACTTCCTTTTGCATATTCTGAAAAGATAAAACCAATTGTTACAGGGAATACAACATTAAATCCCGATTTCCACAACTTTGATTTATGTTTTGCACAAACAATGGATTCTTATATAGATAATGAAACGGAGGTTGAAGATTGGGATGGAATAAAGATTGCAAAAAAAGAAAGTTTGTTGTATTTGAGTCTTGAGCCACGTATTTTTACCCACGGTGATAAAATAGAAAAATATATTACTTCTGAACAAAGTTGCAGAGTTCCAAACATAATTGACATGTTTATGAAAGAAAAAGCATTCACAGACATAATTACAAGAGCAAAAACACACATAATTACTTATGGAGAGGAACCTTATACACAAATACTTAATCCAAATGGATTAGGTCTGATTTTAAATCGCGAAGGCAATTTTTATGAAGGATGTTTAAATGGTTCACAGTTGGATTTTCTTGCTAAATACTTTCAAAGTAGAGGGGGATTTATCGAGAATGATCAATTAAAGGGTTTAGATTATCATTTGAGTTGGGAAAAATATTATAATGAATTAATAAAATAAATTATTTATAAACTTTTTCAGAATTGCACAGATTTACTTGTCTGTATACTCGACATTTCCAGACTCACACCAAACGACTTTCGCCCACGCTCATCAATACTACTTTTCTTGTCTGTCGCCAAGCTCGCAATTTTAATAGTGCACCCAGCTTTTCGACAAATCTTCACATTCTGAATCAGGCGCCCCAATCTCAACGCCCTTTCTTTATTCTTTAATTTTCGAATCTCATTAAAATCAATAATAATCACAATGTCTCTCTTCGCTGCTTCCTTCGCAACGACATGATTAATTCCAGAATCTCTTTGCTTCAAGGTATCTTTTTTACTTCCACGTTCGGGCGAAACCAAATAATTAATCTTCAAAGTTTCAACTGCCCGACGATTAAATACATCATCTCCGCCAACAATTGCAATTTTCTTTCCGCTGTCTTTTAAGCTGTCAATAATCCGCCTTGCTTCTTTTTCCGACGATTCAATCAAAAATCCATCAACCTTTTCATCTTTAGAGAGCTCTGCCTTAGATTTGATTTTCTTCAAATAGATTGAATCTTTTGTTTTGAATAAATTTATATCTTTCATATTATTACAAACAAAAAAGAGTTTTTATTTCTTCGCCCTTATTGATTTCATACAATCCTCATCAACAAAATACGTCGCCTCATCAACGCCACCCCTAACATTAAGATGACGATATATTACTTTAAACATATCACCTCCCTCAGGAATTTTCCCCTCACAAAAATAACATACATGGTTATCAGCAACATCCCCAGAAACCAAAACCTCAATATTATAAGGATCATTTAATTTTTCAATTAACATCCGTTTAGTCTCCTCATATCTACAACCAACATCTATCATATTACTTAAAAGTTAATTTTCCCCCTTTAGCTTTATTCTTAACATATCCCAAAAGACTATCAGGATCAGCCCCAATATCTTCAAGCAAACCATCCGAATTCATGACAGTAGAAGACCCGGGCATAATCTTCTTCAACAACTCAATATTCTTTCCCTCGCCCCTGGAATCCGCCTTAAGATTCTGTCCTCCATGAAGGCCATCTACAACATCTATCAAACTATGTTCATGCGAAGTAATAATATAAGTTACATTCGGAGTATGTGGCATAACATTCCCAACAATCTTCCGTAAATAATCGCCCGTCTTAATATTCGGCGCAGAAGTAAACGGCTCATCAATAGGCACAATACAATAATCCTCAACATTCTCAAAAATCTCCCTCATTCTAACTCCCTCATAAGAAAACCGAGACTCAGCATCATCCTCGGAAACAACCTCAGGAAAAAACGACTTTATTCCACACTTAGAAGAAACCCTCGCAGACTCACAAGGAAGATACCACCCATCCTGAAACGCCGTCTGAAACCCTGTAAACATATTCACAAATGTCGTCTTCCCATTTTTATTCGGACCAGTGATAACATATACATGCTTCCTATCTTTCCCAATCTTAATATCATTCGTAACAATTTCCTCTCTAGACATATTCCTCATCAAATTAAAACTAGATCCGCATTTCACTTCCATCACATTCTCCTCCATGTCAACAATCTCAGGCATGCAAAGCTTATACCCCTCACCCTCCAACTTATGAAAATAATCACCCATATGTGTAAAATATCTCAAATTCTGCCAAAATCTTGAAAAGTCAGATGTCACAGCAGAATATTTTTGCACCTCTTTTTCACCCTTATCTTTCTCCCAACCAAGGACAACATTCCCGACAAGGATATTCTTCAATTCATCGATAACATATTTACCTAATTTATCAATAACAATTTTCTTGGACCCAATAAACTTATTCTTAACACCTTCAATAGTCAAATCTTCCAAACCACTCAAACTAACCTCAAGCGAATCAAATTTTTCTTTGTATTTCTTAGAAACAGCATGAGAAAAATCAGACATTACCGAAGCAACATGTTTCTCTCCAAAGCTCTTAATTCTATCTGTATTCAAATCAAGTACCTCTCCTTTAGAATTCTTCGCATTAAAACCATAACTCAAACTATCACCAAAACTTCGCGATACGCTCAAATAAACATCATAATCCCTAACATCCCTATCTTGTTCATCAATATCAGCAACCTCATTTACCTCCACTTTATCGAGAAAAGACTTTAATTTATTCAATGTCAGAGACGTCGGATCTCGCACAAGTCTATTTAACTTTTTCATATATTCGACATAAAGTCTCTTATTCGTAAAAACTTTATGTAAATATTCATGCGGCTTATTTGGATTAAAATAAAAACCCATCTCTTTTGGAACATCCCCTTCTCTTATGTGCTCCCGCAATTCATCATTACCATAAAAATATTTATGAGTATCTTGCTTATCACGAATCCTCTCGCTATCAGAACTAAAATCTAAAAATGACTTCAACGCATAAGATTTTACAACTCCAGATCTATCATACCCAGTCCAATCCTCATAACTCCTAAACACCTCATCAATAATCTTTGTTAACCCCATAGACTCAGGCTTCTGAATAGCACACTTCCCAGAAACATCCAACCTACGCCCAAAATTTGACACACTTACTGCTGAATTAATCAAATCAGGATAGTTCAATATCTCATCTCGAATTGCCATAAAAATCCAAAACAATCAGATTATTTAAATGTTATCACTTCAGAAAGACAATTATTAAAATGCAAATAGAGAAAATAGCGATTATAGACATCACTGATAATATCTACCCCTCAATCATCGTCCCAATAAACCTCTTCCCCTTCAAAATCCCATCCATCGCCTTCAACGACCCAACAATATAAGTCACAACTCTCTTCTTCGCAATTTCCCTCGCTGCCACCAAATCCAAAACAAAATGTTGCCCCGCCTCATATTTAACCTTCCTAGCAACCTTCAAAAAATCCTTCCACGAAATCTTCGAAATAAACTTCGCCCTCTTATCTTTCCTCGGATCTGCAGAATAAAGTCCCCGAACATTAGTCAAATTAATGAAAGGACATCCCAAAAACCCAGCAATCTTCGCTGCAGTCCCATCACTCGTATTCTTATCTCGATACCTCAACGCTCCACAAAATACAATTCTATTCTTTCCCAGCATATTCCGAACCCTTTTCATATTCATCGGAATCTCTTCATTCGCCTCCTTCCCAAAAAATCTCGTCATAAAACCAGCATGCAACCGAGTAACCGCAATTCCTTCCATCGACTGATTCCATGTCCCCTCTCCTAACTTTCTTAAAGCCACAATATATTTCCGAGCCGTCGAACCCCCACCAGTTACAACCACAAATCTCTGCGACCTATGCGAATCCAACAACTTCTTAAACTTCAACAAAAATTCATCATCCACATCATCGGGCACAATCCTCGAACCACCAAGACTAATCACCCACACATTTTTCATGTAACCAAAGAGTAATTTTGATTTATATATATTTTGGAATGAGTTGAAATTCTTTAAAATATCTTTTATAAATTTTGTTTTCTGTCTTTAGTATATGTCAATAATTAAAAAAGTCTTTGAGATAAATCACATGCCACTGAAATCAAAGCAACATGTTTACTATAGGGAAAAACTTCAACAATACAAACAAAAAATCACTAAACAAAAAAGAGCAAATTGCTTTGCATAATATTCAACACTCTTCCCTTCTTATTTCCACATCATTATATTCACATTTTGGATTCTCTAAACATTCAGTTTCATAAATCTTCTCACAAGCTTCTCTATACTTTTTCCACCAAAACATTCCTTTTTTCTCACATTCAACTAATATGTACCCTTCTTGACATTCTTGACATTCTCCTTTATGCCAATCTGTTACGTAAGCAGATTTGCAGGTTAATCTGCATTTAGCTATAATATCGGGGAAGATTTCGGTAACTAATTCTTCAGGTAATTTCCCACAATCCAATCCTCGCTGTTTAAACTCCGCCTTACTACAATACCATGATTTGGGATAATACTCCCCCATATGTGCTTTTAGCGCTTCGGCATCATAATTATTCCCTTTATAATTAACTAATGATTCTTTATAATTGTCGTTTGATACAAGTTGCCTAATCCACGAAAGAGGAGTCTTGCTTCCATAGTGCATCCAATTATATTTACAATTACCGGTTACACCATTTACAGGATCACACACTCCTTCAGGTTTGTGTTTAGGTGATGAATATATTATTGTTACATATCCATCTGAATCCACTTGAAGTTCGTTATATCTTGCGCAAGCCCAGCCATAAAGTAGGGCATTCAAAGGTTGATACACACATACAGACCAATATCTAACTTGTTTATCTATAACCGGTGGCTTAAATCTTGTAATTGTGAGCTCATTCATCGAATCAAAAAACCCTGCCAAATACCTTGTATCCATATTCGCTCCCGTAACTGCATCAGTAATCATATTATCCGGAATTGCATCAAAAGCCTCGTTCATCATTCCAAAATAGTTTGTTCCAATAATCCATTTTATAGGATCCGTCGGCGTATAGCCCCTTGTCAATTGATTGGGATTCTCCGCCATTTTTATAGCAAGGGGATCCAACAGTTCTTCTTCAATCTTAAATATCAAATTATAACCTTGCTTAGCACCAGCTAAATCAAGCAACGTACAAGCTTCCTTTTTGGTTCTTGGGATATAGTCATTAAGCTCGCCAGAAACGAAATATATCCTTGGCACCTCAACGCCCCCATCTCTTCCGCTCAGTGGCTCATAAACTCTAAACATAAGTACATCAGATTCGGTAGATATCCCATCAACAAATCCGCCATAGAGTATATTTTCTCCAGGAATTTCTTTCTGGTCTTCTGAGTCTATAATTTTTATTGTATAAGTATTACCTTTTGTGTAAGAAATACCCTCCAAAAACACAATCAACAAACCGTAAACAGTTCCCTATCATTCACATCAAAAACCCCAATCCTTACTCCACAATCCAACCATCCATGCGCATAATTCAAAGCCGCAAACGCACTCACCCAATCCCCCTTCTTCTCAAAATGCCGCGCATCCGACAAATAATTCGAAACCATCTCAATAATCTCCCCAGCCTCACTATCTTTCCCCTTAATCACATTTTTCTTAACCTCAACCAATCCCCGACTCGTCAAGTCAAAATACCTATCCAACTTCTCCCTCGAAATCTCATTCTCCATAATAAAACCGAATTTAATAATTATTTAAAATTATCCTTTTCAAATCAGCAAGGAATATCACTTATTCTTCCCGAGCTCCAAAAATATTCCCACCGGTTCTCATTTAAACCAAGAACCCTGCCCGTAAATTCCTGATAACTTACATTATTATCATAATTTTTTATAGCTTTCTCTTGAAGCCTCTTCCATAATTCAAGATTTTTTAAATTTTGCATACTATTATAAACCTTGTTCAAACTTTCAACACTCGCAATTTTCTTATAAATGCTACGCAGGCTTTCAATTTCTTCAGACGAAAAACACAAACTTTCTACAGTCTTCCTTATCGCTTTCCGTGTTTCTAATTTCTTTCTTATGAATTCATTATCCGAACCTTTTTTCATCCATAAAAAATTAATCCACTGACTTTAAACCTTTCGATTTTAAAATTATTTCTCCAACAATCCATATGCTGTTGCCTTCTTAATCACAAACCTCGAACCAATTATTTCTGAAATCACCGCATTGACCGAAAGCCCATTAACCATCACCCGAAATACTCCTTCAACCAACGGAACATGAGCAGCATCCGCCATCTTCTCCAAAATGTCTCCAATCTCCTTCCCATTCAAAACAATTTTTGTCATCTGTCTCTGCCCCGCCCTAATAATTGAAATAGGCTTTCCCATTCCACAACATTCAATACTAGAAACCGAAGGATCACTCAACAAAGGAATAATTTTCCCATAATCCTGACCAACAACAACTTCACCTTGAGGAACTTGCAGTCCAATATCCTGCACAGCAGCTACGGGAATATCCTGAGTCGGAGGCAAGACGGGCCCTCTGGGAGAAACCATTTTCTGCGGAACAACAACATCTCGTCTCATTTCCATCTTTCGCCTATCGACAACACCAATCGGAGTAACTAACGCACCCATATCCCTCCTCCTAACTTCAACCCTCCCAATTCTCGGAACCTCAACAATCCTCCTCCCCAGCGATGCTTTCATTACATTTTCCGAAACCTTCGGCACTAAATCCGCATGTACAACCTCCCGATTCCTATATTCAAAACTCCTAGCCCCAATAGTCCGAATAATTGAAAACACAAACCCCTGAATAAAAGGATGCGTCACAATCAAAGAAGTTTCTTTAGAATTCATGGTCTTGGAAGTGGCTTAGGCTTAGGGGGTAAATTTTCAGCCCTATATGGAGCTGTCGCCATTGGCGGTTCCTCACTTCTACCCCTTAAGCTTCCCTCCATCAAAACCAAACCCTTCGCAATCGTCTTATTCTGATTCAACAACGAATCAATCTTCTTCAACATCTCAGCGTCACTAGTTTTCCGATCTCCCGATATAAAATTCTTTGCGCTCTCCTCAAAAATCTGCAATAGCTTCGAAATATTATCAGACAACATCCCAAACTTAACCGACATATTAGTCATCGCATGTTGCAACCCAACAAAATTCTCAATCAACAACTCATCCCTCTCCCTCGCCGTCATTTTTTTCTTCCCAGAAGACACTTGCCTTTTCTTAACAACCTCCTTTGACTCATCCTGACCACCAACAGTTTCAATCGCCATCTTCTTCACCATATCTTTCACCATATCAAAATTAAGAAGTCTTTATTTATAAAAGTATTGAGGAATTTGTAGAAAAATTATCAATGTATAAAATTAAAAAAATGGGCTCAGGAGGAATCAAACCCCCGCCCCTCGGGCTGGAGCCGAGTAGACTATCATTATCCGATGAACCCTTACTGCGTAATCCCGATGACAATTAGCGCATAATAATATATTTTTTTATTTCTTTTAAAGCCTTCTATCCGAAAGAATTTTTATCATATCTCAAAAAATATCCAATCTTGATTAACTACACCAACAGCTTCATCTCTTCAATCTCAACAGACGAAATCGCACATCCCTTAAACTTCACCCCATAAAGCAATGCATCCAACAAATCCTTTCCCCCTTTGATCCCAATCAAACCCTTCCTATGCGCAACATACAACAACTCCGCCGACCGAATAAACTTAAATTTCTTCAAACTATCCAACAAACTCAACTCCGCATCAAGTGGTGTATGCAATTTCCTCTCCATCATCTTCTCCAATTTCTCTGGCGCCTCCGTCAACATTCGGGTCGTCCTCTCATCAATAACAATCACATTCTCGCAGCCACAAAGATTCGCAAAAGCCAAACACGCAGCCTCCCCACCATGAATAATCTTAATCTTTTCTTTCATATCCGTCGTCCTCAAAACCCCATTTGCAATCTTCAGAATCCGCTTAACCTCCTTATCCAACTTCTGATTCGACACAATATCACCAGACATCTTAAACAAACCTCTCCTAATCAAGCCCTGAATCTGCATAGCCTCCAGCTTAAATTTCTTAATTCTCATCGGCCTATCAACAACCTCACGCTTCACTGCCGGCGTCAAAATAAACTCGCCATCAAAAACTTCCTTCAATCTCTCAAGCACAGGCAACATCCCATTCATCGTCAACGAAATAATCGGTCCCGCATCAAAAATTAGGTATTTCATTTTAACCTCTTCTCCATAAATACCATTTCTCGATACTCTTTATATTTTATTTCCTTATAAAACTTAAACGCTCCAGCATTTTTTTTAGCTACAAGTCGGACAATATTAACCCCTTTCTTTTTGTACATCTTTTCAATAAATTCAACAAGAGCCTTCCCACTTCCTTTACCCTGATAAATGGGTCTTAACCACAGTTCCCGAATGTAAGCTTTTTTCTTATTATCAGGAGTTATATTCGAAGCTATAAAACCCATTATTTCTTTTTCATTTACAGCAACATAAAGTTCATCTTGAGATAATGCGACTATTTCTTTTATAGCTATTTTCATCGAATATTTTTCATTGTAAGGTTTTTTAGAAGATTCCTCCATTAGTATCTTTGCAATTTCCCTAAAATCTTTTTTCGCAGCCTTCCTAATTCTCATCCAAAAATCTCCTCCGCAATTTTGACCCTTTTCTTAATCGGCATCGAAATCGCAATCTTCGCGTCCCCAATATGCGATTGTCCAATATAACTCGCCAAATCCCACAAACTCACACCCAACAACTCCGCCGTCTTCTCAGTCGATAAACCATGCTCATACAACTTGAATGCTTTATTAATCTCCGCCTTCCGAAAAATATCCTTAATATATCGTCCCATATCCCCCTCAATTCTATTCAGCGAATTCCTAATCCTCCCCAAATAAACTCGCGCGCCATCCACATTCTCCTTTTCCAAGGCCTTAACCGCCAACCCCAAATTCTTCACAACAGCCTCGTAAAACTCATTCCATCCCTTCATATCTCTATAATGATCCCGCTCCATCACCTTTCCAATAGAATAAACCAAAACAGCAACAATAATATTATCCGCATCCTGAGAAATCGTCGCTACATGAATCGTCTGATCCGACAAATTCTTCACATCAGTCGGACTATCTGCCTCGACAAACCGTTTCGCCTCTCGCAAAATCCGAAGAATGTTTGAAACCTCTTTCATAATAAATTAAATATCCCAACTTATATAAATCTTCTTAACATTCCACAATCATGAAAATCCTACTCGATACAAACTTCATCCTAACTTGCACCAAACAAAAAATCGACTTCCCAGAAATAACAAACCAAATAACAACCGAACCAATAGAATGGCTCGTTCCTCAAGATGTCCTAAACGAACTCGGCGTACTAAAAGACCGAACAGGAATAAAAATTAAAGACAGAAACGCCGCAAAACTAAGCTTCGAAATCATTCAAAATCTTAACCCAAAAATCATTCAACTCCCAGGCAAGAACCCAAACATCGATATCAAAATCGTAAATTACATCATCGACAAACCAATTATCCTAGCAACCCTAGACAAAAATCTAAAATCCCGAGTCAAAAACAAAATTCTAACCATAAGGGGAAAGAAAAATTTACAGATAGTCTAACGAAACACTTTTAAATCAAATTTTTCTCAAAACTATATGTTTTACGAAGTTTTAGTAACAGACTATGTAAGAGTAGAACCGAACAAATTCGGGATGGATACAGATGCAGCAGTTCGAACACAACTAGAAGAGTCCTATTCAGGTTTCCAAGACAAAGATATTGGCACAGTAGTCACAGTTCTCAACGTCAAAGATGTAAAAGAGGGAATCATAATCCCAGGCGACGGAGCAGCATATTATGAATCAACATTCAAACTAGTCATATTCAAACCCGAACTCCAAGAATTAGTTTACGGCCAAATTGAAGAAATCACAAACTTCGGAGCTTTTATATCAATGGGTCCAATCCGAGGCATGATTCACATTTCCCAAACAATGGACGACTTCGTATCATTTTCAGACACAGGCGTCCTATCAGGAAAAGACGGCAAGAAGAATTTAGTGCAAGGGGACAAATGCATAGCACGAATCGTAGCAATCTCATACAAAGGCGAAGAACCAAAAATAGGTCTAACAATGAGACAACCAGGTCTAGGAAAGCTAGATTGGGTAAAGGCAGAAAAAGATAAAACTGAAGCCGAAGCAAAACAAACTATAGCAATCGAAGCCAAGAAGGTGAAAAAATGAAATTAAATCAAAACGAAGTCTTGGAATCTAAGTTTCTCTACTTCGAGGGAATTTCTCTTTTCTAAAGAGAAAGAGTCTAAATAATGGCAGCAAAAGCAAATAAAGAAAAATCATGTTTAAATTGTAAAGCAATCTACTTTGGAGACAAATGTCCTAAGTGTGGAGAAACACCAGCCAGCGAATCCTTCAAAGGTCGAATCCATATCTTCAACGCAGAAAAATCCGAACTGGCAGAAAATATGAAAATAAATACAGAAGGCGAATTCGCTATAAAGTCAAAATGAAAATAAAAATAATCAAACAAGAAAAAAACCCATTTTTACAGAGAGAAGAATTAGTCGTTGAAATCTCTTCCGAAGCCACTCCAAACTCATCAGAAGTAATCTCCGCATTAGGAAAGGACGAGACGTTAACAATAATAAAAAAAATCAACACAAACTTCGGACGACAAAAATTCCTAACAGAAGTAGTTGTATATGATAGCCTAGAAGCAAGAGAAAAAATAGAAACAATTCCACAAAAAGTGAGAAAAAAATTAGAAGCCGAGAAAAAAACAGCCAAAGAAGAAACAAAGAAAAAAGCCGCCGAAGAAGCTGAAGCCGCAAAGACAGCTGTCGAAGCCACAGAAGAAAAAACCGAAGAAACTAAAGAAGAGGTAAAATCAGAATAGAAATAAATCAGAGCGTAGCTCTGGAAAAGAAGTTTTTCTACTTGCGAGAAATTTCTTTTTTCTAAAAAGAAAGAAATCATGGCCATCAAATCCAAAATCAAAGGAAAGAAAAAACACGTCAATAAGCCGACTTCTGTAAAATACAAAAAATATACAATTGAAGGCGACAAAATCACAAAGAAAGCTCGAAGCTGCCCAAGATGCGGACCAGGAGTTTTCTTGTCCGTTGGACAAGGAAGAGCATATTGTGGAAAATGTCACTTCACAGAATTCGAGAAAAAAGAAGTCGAACCAAAACTAGAAGCCAAAAAATAATTATATGTATACTATCTACTTTTTCCGATACCCTTTCCGCTGAGAACAAGATAAAGTTCATCATTAATAAGAAATTTACCCATAAACTTTCCTTCTAAATCATAACCTTCCATCTTTTGACTAGGTCGTATATCTTTTATCATCATCTCAAGTTGAATATTTTTATCAGCAGGCAGAAGTTTAATTGGCTTATAATTTCCTTTTGTACTCAAAGGATCATAAAACCCAATTTCATTCCCAAGTAAATGGACTGTATTCCATAATGCAAAATAAGCATTTGATAGATTAACATGAGGTGTACGAGAATTCCATCTATCTCCGATTGAAGGTTCAAAGGAAGGAAACATTGCATTTGCGATTACTTTGTCTTCTCCATTCTTATTATAAATCTTGGATTTTCCAAATAGATAATACGGTCTTGGAGCTCCAATTAATTTTAATTCATTAAGACAATCCTCTATAATTCTCATAAAAATAATAGAATAGAAAAATAATTAAATATATGTTGTCATTTAATAACAACTTTTAAATAGATAAAATATTTATTAGAATATGGAACAAGAAATACTTGAGGAATTTGGACTTAATGCAAGAGAATCAAAAATTTATTTAGCCTTACTTAAAGAAAAATCATGCACTGCCTCGAAATTAGCAAAATTAACTAAAATAAATAGAACGACCACATATTTAGAATTAGAGAATCTAATAAGATTGGGTTTAGCAAGTTATGTATTAAAAAATTCAAAACGATATTATCAATCTGCTTCCCCTAAAAAATTTATAGAAATTCTTAATTCAAAAAAAACAAAAATTGAATCAATCCTGCCAAAACTTAAAGAATTACATCAATCTATTGAACCATTTAAAATAGAAGTTTTCGAAGGAAAAGAAGGAATAAAAACATTCTACCAAGACATTATGAATAATGTTTCAGAAGTTTTAGCTTTTGGAGTAACAGGGATGGCTTTTGAAATTTTAAGATTTGAATTTCCACATTTTATAAAAAGGTATGAAAAGGCAGGAATAACTGCAAGATATTTAGCCAATGAGAATGCAAGAAAATTACTTAAATCACTTCCTAAGAAAAAAGTAAAAATAAAATATCTTCCTCAAAAATATACGGCAAAGGTTACAACTATTTTATACAACGACAAAGTTGCTATTCAATCTTTACAAAAAGAAAACATATATGTTCTTGTAATAACAGACAAATTACTTCATGAAAGTTATAAGAATTATTTTGAATTTATGTGGAACTCAATTTAATCCTTATTTTGCCCTAAGCTTCAATAATTTATCCCAAGTCAAAATAACAACCACATCAGCCGTCTGCGCAAGACAACCCCCAAATTTTCTTTAGGAAATTTCCGATGAGAATTTTCAAAGAAACTTCGAATCAGGTTTAGAATTTTACTCTGTAAAATTATAAACCCTAGGAGATGCAGCAAAGCGATCAAAAAGTTGCCTTACCGCTCTCTCCTGGGGAAAAAGAGGTGATAGTATAACTAACAAGTAATACTATATAAAGTTTTTGGTATGTTGTAATTCTTTAGTGACATAAAAATTTAGAGAAAACTTATTAACCAAGGCAACCAAACAACACAGTGAAACTAAATCAAAACATAGTTTTGGAAAAGAAGTTTTTTCTACTTGCGAGAAATTTCTTTTTTTTCTAAAAAAGAAAGAAATCAATGGAAAGCAGCGATAAAATCAACCAGGCACAATTCTTCGACCTCATTTCATCCAACGAACTCGGCTGGCAATCCATCATCTACGATCTCATCAAAACCGAACAACTCGATCCCTGGGACATCGACCTCGCAACCCTAGCAGACAAATACGTCCAAACTATCCAACAACTCGAAGAAACCGATTTCTTCATATCATCCAAAATCCTCCTCGCCTGTTCTCTCCTCCTCCGACTCAAATCCGAAATCCTCATCAACTCCTACATCCAAGATCTCAACGACGCACTCTACGGCAAAAAAGACGAAAAACGCTACGAAATAGAAAGAATCGAAATCGATGAAAACGACCTCCCAATCTTAAGCCCTCGAACCCCAATGGCGCGTCACAAAAAAGTCACACTTCAAGAACTAATCAAAGCACTCGATCACGCAATCAATACCGAAAATCGTCGAATCCGAAAAGAAATCAAAGGCAGACAAGCTAGGAAAAATATACTAACCGTTCTCCCAAAAAACAACTTCGTCCCACTAAAAGTCCGAATCAAATCAATCTTCGGCGTCGTCAGCAACCACCTAAACCAGGGAAACGACCACGTGAAATTCTCTCACCTCGCACCAGCCAAAGAAGAAAAACTCGCGTCCTTCATTCCAATATTACACTTATCAAACAATGGCAAAATTTTTCTAAGACAACCCGCACACTTCGAAGACATTCACATGACTTTAAAAATTCACAAGAAAGAATTAGAAGAATTAGAGCAAGAGTTAGAATTAGTAAATGATGAACAATCAGTCTAGATTTTCCGCAAAATATCTTTCATTCTTTCAACAGTCGCTTCAGATTCCCTTCCTTTTTTGAACTCCTTCTTATAAGCCCTATCACGTCGTTTTATTTCTCTAATCGCAGCCACCCGACAAACCTCATCGTCGACAATTCCCAGTTTCGCCATATTCACACCCATATCTGTCGGAGACCTATATCTATAAGGAAATCTCTTATTCGTAATTCTCTTAACAATCGCCTGCAAAATCTCAAAATTCTCAACATCCCGATTATAGTTCACAGCCCTAACCCCATAGGCTTTCTTATGAAAAGGATCAATCACATTCTCATCCAACAAATCCGCCGTAGCAGCTTCATAAGCAAGATTAACAGGATGTTTTAATGGCAAATTCCAAATCGGAAATGTTTCAAATTTCGCAAAAGCCGCATACATTTTTTTCTTCCTCTCATGATAAATCTGAGAAAGTGCAAAAGCCATTTTCCCAGAACCCCCAGCGGGCCCTGTAATAATAATCAAATTTTCCCTGATTGGAATATATTTCTGGTTCGTATATCCGGCAACAGTTTTCGAAATATTCTCGCCATAGCCCCGAATCTCATCATGAAAATAAACCCTCTTCCCTAACGACCTCAATTTTTTAGAAAACTCCCTAGCCTTTTTTTCGCCATCAAATCTTGTTATAACAACAATATCATCGTTCAATCCAAACTTCTTAATATCCTTCAAATCTTTCAACACCTGTTCCTCATAACTCCTCCCAGATCTCCCAACAACTTTTTCCGATTGAATATCTTGCGCACTAACACAATAAATAATTTTCAACCTCCCCAATTTTTTCAAAAGTTCAACCTTCGTCGTCTTCTTATACCCAGGCAAAACACGCGAAGCATGATTATCATAAGTCAACTTCCCTCCAAATTCAAGATACAATCTCTCAAATTTTTGAACTCGCTTCAAAATCTCCGCAGTCTGCGCCTCAATATATCTCGCAGAATCAAAACCTCTTTTCATCTCAACTTCCCTAAAATCCCCCTCTCCGAAACCAACTCCTCATCCCCACTCGCCATATCCTTCACCCTAAATTTCTTCTTCCCAACTTCTTCCTTCCCAACAAAAATCACCTTCCCAATTCCCTTCGCATTCGCATACTCCAAACCCTTCCCAATCGCCTTATCCATCAACAAATTCACACTAACACCATTCTCTCTCAACTTAGAAGCCAACCCAATCGCAACATCATCCTCTCCCAACGACAAAACCAAAACCCTCGCAATATCTCCCTCGACACCCGACAGAACACAAAGTCTATCCAATCCAAATGCAAATCCAAAAGCCTGAACCTCATTCACCAAATAAGCCCCGCCTCCACAAACGGTCTCCTTCATGCCCGCAGTCTTAACCTCAAAAATAGTCCCATTATAATAAGCCAACCCCCGAGCCAACGTCGGAGAAAACTTCAACTTCATCCCATAAGCCTTACACAACTTAATCAACTCCTTAACCTCACCATAAAAATTATACTTCGTCAAATCTCCCGAAATAACCTTCAAAATCCTCTCCGCCCCAATCTTCTTCAAATTATCCGCAACCTCCCTCCTAGACAACTTATCCAACTTATCCAACTCACGAATCACCCGCTCCCTATTCCGCTCTTCAATATCCTCTCCAACCATAATCTCATTCAACAACTTCCGATTATTAAAATAAACAACACTCTCAATCCCAAGCTCATCCAAAATACTCTTAACCAAACTCAAAACCTCAGCCTCATCCCTCAAAGAACTCCCAACAACATCCACGTCACAATGAGTAAACTCCCTAAACCGATTCGAAGAAACAGGCTCATCCCGAAATACCCGAGCAATCTCAAACCTCTTAAACGGCAGCCTCTGATTCCGCGCCAACCTCTTCAGCTGAAACGTCGACTCATACTTCAATGCCAACTTCCGCTTCCCTCGATCCTCCAACCTAAAAATCTCCGAAATGGTATCCTCGCTAGCACCCTTTTTTACAAACTCCTCAAATTCAATCGTCGGACTCTCTGTCGGCTCAAATCCATAAAGCTCAAAATCCTTCAAAATAATTTTTCTAATCTTCATCCGCTTAGCTGCCTCAGCCCCAACAAAATCCTGGAAACCCTTAACAGTTTGTGTTTTCATTTTTTTACCTCGTCTAAATAATTTTTCAATCTAATTAAAGCTTTCTTTCTCATACTAAAATTATTTTTTTCTTCCAAATCCATTTCACCAAAAGTTTTTTCAGAATCTTCCGGTTGAAAAATTTTATCCCACCCAAAATCACTTTCTCCT
Source organism: Candidatus Pacearchaeota archaeon (assembly GCA_023133415.1). Lineage (GTDB taxonomy): Archaea > Nanobdellota > Nanobdellia > Pacearchaeales > GW2011-AR1 > JAGVXH01. The sequence goes on along the minus strand of JAGLWM010000001.1, from coordinate 56,691 downwards.
CTAGGCGAAACAATTGATCCTCTAACCTCTCCTTCAAAAAATGCAATATTATTGCCATTAATATAGCCAATAATAGTTTTTGCAACAGCACTTTTATCAGGATACTTCTCAATCAGATTATATATTCCATCAACACCTAACGCTTCAAGAAACCATTTTATCAAAGGACCCGGCAAACCATTCAAACAATTAATATACAAGGAAGTATCCTCACAAAAAAACTCCCCGGAATTATTCTCAACAGCCTTTTTCAGTTTTTCTTCAATAATTTTATGAGCATCAATTTCCTGAATTTCGGGCAAATCTAAATCAATCTGCTCAACATTAGCAATAACACTTTTTGCTTCAACAAATTTATTTCTATTACCAGTTATAAAATACAAGTTTACCATTTTATTTACTTTCCACTTTTAAGACGGAAGGCGAGAATCGAACTCGCGTCTCACGGACCACAACCGTACATTCTACCATTGAACTACAACCGTCATTGTATGCCCCACCCAATTTTAAGCGCGTTGGCAGGATATAATATTTAATCGAGAATTCGGTATAAAAAGTTTATTATCGAAGTAAATTCGTCAAATTAATCTAGGCAATCATATAAATAATAGTTTTTTACACATATTATTTTTCCTCAAAGAATTCAAAAAATCCCGTCGGCGATTTCTCGCCCGACAGCTTCTAAAAATAAAAAATTTATGCAAAGGATTAAGCCGTCTCTTCAGAAGTTTCAGCCTCGCCCTCTTCCCCAGATTCAGCTTCTACCTTCTCTTCTTCATCAGGAGCTTCCGTTTCTTCAACAGGCGCTTCCTCAGCAGGAGCCTCTTCAACAGGCGCTTCTTCAGCCTCAGGAGAAGCTTCTTCTTCCGTAGCAGCTTCTTCACTAGTCTCTTCTACGGGAGCTTCCACAACTTCCTCAACAGGTGCTTCCTCAGCTTCAACAGCCTCTTCAACCTCTGGGACAACTTCCTCAGAAACCTCTTCAGCCGGAGCCTCAGGAGCCTCTTCTGCAGGAACTTCCGTCGATTCTACCGAAGCAGATTCCTCAGGAGTAACTATTTTTTCTTCCATAAATCCAACAGCCAGAAATTCTTTATAAATATTTAGGTACTACTCAAAGATTGTCGTACTCCGCCCGTTACAATAAAATATTATATACTCCAATCTCCTCAACAAATCATGGTTCTCCAATACAAACCAAAATCATCAACCCGTTGGAAAGACTATCCCGGCAAAGACAAAATCGAAGGCGACCCAAATCAATATGACTTCCGACTCCTAAATAAAACCAAAACCAAAACCCTAGTAGAAAAAGGCCCCTACGAAAAAGTCCTAAAACGCTTCCGCCAAATAGAATTCTTCAAACACAAGGGTTAAGTCACAGACACAACACTTATTTAATATCTCGAAAACGTCGACTCAACTGTTCTACCAAATCTGGCCTAACATAATGATGCAACGTCACCTCATACGAATCCTCCCAAAGTCCACTCTTCTTCGAAAATCTCTTATGCCCCAACTTCCCAGCCAATCTCAAACAAAACTTCTTAACATCCCCCTGTCCTCTTCTCAAAAACATCTCAACTTCCCGCGTAGCAAAATGCGACCGAACAATATGCGGATAAAATCTCACGCCACAATACTTCTCAAATGCCCTCTCAAAATCCGTATCCCTCAAAGTCCGCCCACTCTTCCCGACAAAAACAAAATCATCCCTCTTCCTCTTCCTCAAAACTCGCTTCAACTCACCAACAATGCTCTCAGGAAAATCCTCTTCAATCCTTTGCGGCACCCCATCCTTTCCGATAAAATCAAATCTCACCCTCTTCTCCGAAATCCTAACATCCTTCTTCTTCAATGTCGTCAATCCCTTATGCCGATTCCTCTTATAATAAATCTCACTTCCAACCCTCATCCGCGTCTTCAACAAAACCAACATCGCCAAAGCCAAATCATCCTCCCCAAGCGCCCTCATCAAATTCCGCCTCAGCCTCGGCAAACATCTCTCAAAATCATAAACCCTCCTAAACTTCTCCTCCCTCGAAATTCGAACCTTATCCAAACTATAAACATAACATAAACTTCCACTCGGATTTTCAAAAATAACATCCCAATGCCCACACGATCTCTCATCATGAACCGCCAACCTCGGAGCGAACAACGAAAAAGCCCTGCTCAACTTCGTCCCATCTGGCAAAACATCAATCCTTTTCCCAATAACTTTACCCTTATCACAGAACTCACCCATCAAAAATCTCCCATCCCGAATCAACCCCAAATTCCCATGCTTCCTAAAAAGCCTCGCAACCCTCAAGGCCTCCGGAAACTTTACCCTAGACTTCCGACAACTTTTCCCCTCAACCTCACACACGGCCAAATCAGAAAACCTAATTCTATAGCACCTCATAAAAAACAGTCGTCGATAAACTATATAAAATTTTGCGAATAAAACTATGAACAACAACCTTTAAAAATTAAAATCAACCATTAAACATATGCTCCTATAGTCTAGTGGCCAAGGATGCTGCCCTTTCACGGCAGTGACCCGGGTTCAAATCCCGGTGGGAGCGTTTCCCCATTTCGGTATATTCTAGGGATTTCCGATGGACAAAAAGTGCCCACGCTCCGTCGATTTTTAGGGGATGTCAAGACTTAAATAAAATAGGTTATTTGAATTCCTATGACTAAAGAATCTAATCCAGTAAAAGATATAGCAAAATTAAGACAGGAATTTGAGCTTATGAAAAAAGACATAGAGGAAGGGTTTCTAAAAAATTTTGTTGCAACAAAAAACGATACATACCACTATATAGCAAGAGAGATTAAAAATGAGTGCAATATAGAAACCTTGATAGATTATTTATTTGATAAAGGGGTAATCGGTCAAGAGGAATTTTTAAAACATAAGGGAGACTCTAAATTATTTCAATCCTTTAAGGATGAAAATAATAATATACACAAAATAGCTGAATATTTTGAAAATCTACAAATTAATTTTAATGTTGAATCGCAAAAAAATCCTTCTGAGTTTGTATCTATGTTAAATCTATTAGCCCAAAGGGAAAGATTCCTATATAAAAAAGAAAAAATGATAAAGAGAGGATTCTCAGAAGATTCAGAACATATTAAACATCTGAATAAAGCAATAAAAGAGTTTAGCGAATTAATATTAAAACAAAAGAAGTTAGATAAAAAAAAGATTAAGAAAGAAGAATATTTTCTAAAAAAAGATGAAGCAGAAAAGATATATGAAACATTTTCGAATAAAAAAGACGAAATCGTTGACAGGATTAGAGAGTTACCAATTCTTAATGATAAAATACATTTAGAGATAGAAAATAAATCTTTGTACTATGAGGCAGTTAGCAATTTTTGGTTTGGTAACTTTAATGCCTCCATATGTATGCTTTCAATCTTTATAGAATCATTTTTGAAAGAAATGTGGTATTATAAGAAAAAAGAACACTATGAAAACGATTTAGAGAATTTATTATCCGATTGTTTAAAGGAAGAAATTATTATAGAAAAGGAAAAGAACTATCTCTTGGAAATAAAAAACCATATAAGAAATAATTACATTCATTCAAATTTACATAAGATTCTTCCAGAGATAGTAGTTCCTGCTTATATGGTATCATTAAAGGGAGAACATAAACCAAAGCCCACTTACATGACCTCGGACAAGTTTCCAGTATTAAGGTCAATTGTAAAAATGGATACAGACAAGAAGAGAGCAAAACAATTAATTATAGAAGTTGTCAAAGTAGTTGAAACCATAACTACTAGAAATTATGATTTTCAATATAAAGAAACTAAGTAAAATTTAATTCTTATTTTCCCAAAATCGCCTACAACTATTGTAAGCCTACAACACTTCTACAAGTTTTATATAAAGAATTTTTATCTAAGATTTTTATGGAAAAGATAGACCCGTATAAACATAAAGAAAGATGGGAGCGATGGGAAAAGAAAACCGCAAAAGGAATCCCAGGCATCAGCAAAAAGAACTCCGAAATAATAAAACAATATCTTCACGACATGGAACACGGACTTAACGTCTCATCGAAGAGCGTCAAGGGTGGACGAAGCTATATTAGATTAAATTCCTTAGCAGAAAAGATGGTTTATTTCTCTAATAAATTTCATGAGATATATAGCCTAAATGATATAACTAAAATCAGAGAAGAGCAAATAATGTTATTTTTTTCAAGAATGAGAAAGGGTGAAATTGTTAGGCAAGATGGGAAAACCTATCTATCAATTCCCACCTTTGTTAAAATCTTCAAAGCCTTCTGGCATTGGCACCAAATAGTTAATAGAAAAAATGGGGTAGAAATTCTAGATATAACCCTTGACCTAGATGTTAGAGGAGAAAAGCCAAAATGGGTATACCTAACCGAAGAGCAAATCAAGAAATTATGCGACAATACAAAATGGGAATACAAAGTTATGATTATGTTTTTATTTGACACAGGAATGAGAGCCCCAAGCGAATTAATGAACATCAGGGTTTCTGACTTATACAATAATTTCAAAGAAGTTAATGTTCGGGATGAAGTAAGTAAAACTTTTGGACGAAGAATAAAGCTTATGCTTTCTTCCGAATTAGTAGAAAGTTATGTCAGAGAAAAAGAGCTAAAACCAGAAGACTATCTTTTTATTATCCAGCCTTTCTCGGCAAACAAATACCTAAAGCGTCTAGCAAAAAGAGTTTTCGGTAATGAGATGAGTGAGGCAGGAAAACAATATAAGAACTTAACAATGTATGATTTTCGGCATTGCTCTTGTTGTTATTGGCTTCCAAGGTATAAATCTGAATCAGCTTTGAAATATAGATTTGGCTGGAAGAAATCCGATAAAATTCATTATTATTCTGAACTTCTCGGGATGAAAGATACAATCCAAGAGGACGATATGTTTCTAGACACTACGAAGACCGAGATAGAGCAAAAACTCCAAGAGGTCGATAAGTCCAAGGAGATGATGGAAGAGCGACTGACGGCTATTGAGGGGCGTCTAGATACGTTTATTGAGACGATAGACAGAGTTGATATTGTATTCGGGAGGTTAGAAAATGCACAAGCCCAGGCAATTATTAATCAAGGGTAAGTTATTGGATGAACTTTGGAAAGTTATCTTGATAGTTTGGATTTGGAAAAGAAGAAAGATTTGACAGAGTGGGGCAAGGGAGAGTTATTTGTACTTAGACGAATTTTTAAGAAATAATATAATTATATAGAAGTTATATAGAAATATGGCATAAATATGGTGTTTTACCTGGAAAATAGTCAAAATATCAACTAACTTATACAAACATTTATAAAGGGTGATTTGTATAAATATGCATGGATAAAATGAATGCCGAAGTAAGAAGCTCAACTGGATTAAAAATAAACATAGAGGGAAGTCCATCAGAAGTATCTTCAGTTATCCGAGACATTCAAAAGAGAGAATTTATGTTCAGAAGAGACCTTGAATTTAGACATAGACGTTTTGAGGAAGAAATTTATAACAATTACAATGAAAATATCCATCACAAGAAACTAAGTCCAATAAAAGAAATTAGAAAATTGATACAGGATGGATTTTTAGAAGATTTTAAAACACTAAAAGAAATAAGGGAAAAAATAGAATTTTCAAGTAATACTCCAATGCCGAATAGTAGCTTACACCCCACATTAACAATGTTATCTAGAAGGGGAGAGCTCGACAGAAAAAAAGTAGATGGTATGTTTAAATATAAATTAAAGGGGCATCATCAAAGTTAAAAATAAAGAAACTAGCTTCAACACTTCCGTCAAAACTAGCCTCTCGTTACAATAGTCTAAGTCTTCGGAAGTATATAAATCTAATTAATTTTGATATTTTATCATGAAAAATAATATTAACCAACTAAATTCAAGTAAGAAAAACAATCTTTCTACAAATATTCTAGACAAATATACGTACGAAAGATTGTATTTAAGTGTTTTGATTGACTTTGGAATCTTAGCAGTTTTGAAAGGAGGAGGGGGTGATGCGCTTTTTACTTACTCGCCCTATTACTTAATATGAATACAAAATTGGTGACTGAACACCCACGTATTGATTTAGATTTAGTAAGCAGAATTGTTTACTATGTAAAAAATAGCCCAGTGGTAGCAGAGAAAGGGGTTACTATTACCGAAATCGCTCGCGGAATTAAGAAGCCACGAAATCAAGTTGGTAGATATGTTACAGAATACATAAAACCATATGGCTTGCTTTCAGTAAGAAGTAAAGGTGGAAGGTCTAGGTCTTTCCCTGTTGCTGAAAAATCTGATGGTAAATATGGAAATATTGACGACTTTAACAAAGACCTAAAAAGGAATTGTTTGAAAATTATTGACTCAGCAAAGACGATAGCGTCTAAGATGCCTGAAGCAATTAAAAAAAGCCTAAAAAAGTTAACAAAAACTACTAAAGAGGATAATCCAGACGGACGCTCTCAAGAAATTGTTATAGAGTGGTGTTGGGACAATAATTATCTCAAAGACTTGCCGAAATTTTCCTGGAAAAGGACGGCGACCCGTTACGAATAATTTCATGATGGGTTAAGGCTATTTTTATTTTTTGGAGGCATTGCCTCCATTTTTTCCATTCTTCAATAATTTATCCAGCTTATTTTCAATCCTATCCATTTGAGGTCGAGGTTTCAATTTTTGCCGACACAATTCCGACAAGGAAACTCTTTGCTCCTTCGCCTCCTCTTTTAATCGATTAAGTTTATGAGTTTCAATAACTACATGGAGTTGGGAGTTCTTTTTCATTTCCGTTCATTAGCTTCCTCATCAATCTCAACTCTAAGGCGTCCATCTTTGATTGAAGCTTATTTAGTTTGTTTTCTATTTCTTCCATATTCGACCTAAAAACACAAAGTTTATAACTGTACTTAGACAGTACAGTTATATGGCGAATAGTACAATTGAATTACTAAACAAAGAAATTCCTAGAAAGATTTACGGATTACTTCTATGTGAAGATATGTCAGAGACAGACTTGGCAATTTTAATTTATAACAATCCTAATCAGAGAGGAACAATTCATAAATGGATTTTAGAATTATTGAATGCTAAAATGATTAGGCAAACCCACACAAATAAAATAACCTGTAATAAAAAATTATACAAAGCTGATTTATTCCCTCTCGGAAATTTTGATGGAGAAGAAACCAGATTCATTAATGCTGTTCTTGAAAGATTTATTGACAAAAGTCACAAAGATGTCGTAGGTTCGTTTAAAGAAATGTTTGAAAAAATATTAATGACAAAAGAAGTTTTCAAAAAGGAAGGAATGATTGACAGATATAGCTTAGAATCTAAAGACTTCAAGGATTATGAAAAACATAAAGAAATGTTTTGGAGAGATGAAGATTTTAGAAGAGTATTTCTAAATAATATAAAATCCAAAAAACCAATTAGAACCATCAGAAAAGATTTTGTTTTTATGAGCTTAATTGTTCCATCCTCACTAACTAAGAGTATTCATAATTGCGGATTAACAAATATTGATAGTCCGTTATATTTTACAAATTTATTACTAAATAACCCAAATTACTAAAATAACTATGATAACTAAAATAACCAAAGTAACCAAATGGCAAGGGTAGTAAAGTGTCCTATATGTGAGAAAGTCAAGAAAATCAAACATAATCACTATGTTAATTTTACTTGTTGCTATAAGAAGTTTCCAATTTTGGAGCACGATGTTATAAGAAAACAATATGGGAAAGAGAAAGTAGAAGAAAAAGCAGAGCTAAAAGAACTAAGAGCACTAAAAGTCGTATATCCCGTAGAAAAAGCGAGAAAAACGACAATAACGGAAGAAGAGGCAGATGCGTCGTATAAGTGGAAGTGTGAGAAGTGTGGGGCTTGGTTTGATGAGTTTGAAGACGGATGTTGTCCCAATAAGAAATGTGGAGTTAGGCTAAAGTCAGATTAGCAATTAACATAATCCACTTCATTATTTAATCCAGAATTATCTATTTTAGGACTATGAATATCTCTACAAAGAATAATCTTATTTCTCATTCCACCTAGTGTAATTTCTTTAGGATTAGAGTTTTTTATAAATTTAATATTATTGTCCATCCCAGATACCACAACTAAACTAGGATTAGCACTACTAACTTCTGAATTTTGATTCATGCCAGAAAAAACTATTCTTTCTAAAGTTTCTTCATTAGTATTAGCTACATTAGTCACATTCCCAGAATAAGTATAAACCTCTCTAGAAGTATGGGAAATATATTCGTTTTCATTATCTCCGAAATTTAAACTAACAATAATTACAGCAAAAAGAAACACCGCTACAATTAACCATTTTATCCAACTGTTATCTTTTTCTTTAGCCATTTTAGATTACTCGTGTATCACTCGTTTAAGTATTAAATACTTTATAAGCACTTCTATTTATGAAAAACTGGGGCGACTATAGTTTTGTTATAAGAAGTGAAAATAGGAAAAAGGTATTTTTAGCGTTATCAAAACCTAAAACGCCTACGGAGATATCTAAAGAAGTGGAGCTTAATTTAGGATATATCAGCAATATTCTTATCTCCTTAATGGAAAGGAAGTTGATTGAATGTTTAAACCCAGAGGAGAAGAGACATAGGCTTTATCGGAGAACTAAGAAGGGTGAGGGGCTAGTGAAAACAATAGCACAATAATATTTTTATAGTTCTAAGGAGTCTTTAAATCATGACAAATAAGGAGATTGGGAATAAGGAGATTCTTTCAAAATATCAACAATCTAGATATAGATTAGAGCCATTCAAAAAAAGACTCTCGAATAAATGCGATACAGAAATGAAGGCAATCCAAAAGTTAGCAAAATATGATAAAAATGAAGCTAATGAGAAAAGGTTAAATGAAGCCATGGGGCGTATAGTAAAATTCAAAAATGAATTATTTTTGGCATGGAAAAAGAACCTCGATTCTGACTTTCTAGATGATAAATAAATGGTAACTATTGAAACAAGACACAGAGAAACAGATAAAATTATTAAACCGGCATCTAGAAGGTACATTCCTTATGATGAATTAGAGGAACTCCAAGATACCATAGAAAAAAATAGCTATATTAGAGACAGTAGTGATAAGTCTAAAAATAACGAATTAGAAATAAGAGAGAAAATGCATATAGAGCAAAATAAGCATTTAGATAACACCAAAACATTCAAATCTTCTCAAGAAGCAATAGACTCTTATAAAAGTAAAAAGTTGGATTGAGTATGATTGTGACAGAAGTATTTAAGTATGATATAGTCACCTATTAATCATGGATTACTACTGTTCAAAATGTGACAAAGACATAGAAAAGAAGGTCTATGATTATTCTAAAAAGGAATTTGGAAAGATTTTGTGTAGAGATTGTCAACAAAATTCCGAACCTCAAGAGAAAAAAGGTTTAAACAATAAAGAAAGCAGATACAGAGAAGGGATGATTAAGGGAAGAATCGCAGAAACTTTAATCGAAGAATTATTTTTATCTTTAGGATATAATGTTTTTAGATATGGAATGGAGAATACAGTCCCAGGCATAATGAATTTACTAAAGGGTGTCCGCAGTGACGTGGCAGACAATATAAGAAGGATGCCAGATTTTGTGGTTCAACATCCAGAAAGAAAAGATGTTTATTTTGTAGAAGTAAAATTTAGGGCAAACGAAACATTCTCTAAAAAAGACTTGCCAAAGACCTATCCTTTTGAAAATGCTTATTTTATTGTCGTCTCGAAAAAGCACATTAAATGTATAACATATCAGGAATTAATGGACGGGAAAGAAGTGACTCCAAAAACTCAAAACTACTTAGGGAAAAGAAAAGAATTTGATTTGGATAAAGAAACTATTATAGATTTTTGTAATTTTGCTGTTAAGTTTTTTGAAAGCGTTTAATAGTTAAATCTAAAAATTGGAAGGTTTTTTATTTTCCATGGATAAAAACATTATATACATAGTAGTCGCAATATTTTTACTATTGCCTTCTGTGTCAATTGTCTCAGCCTATGACAATATAAATATTGAAATTCAGATAGAACCACGAGGACCAAGCTCATTAGATTATAATGTTGTAGGAGACGCTTTTACATACAAAATAAACTTAACGAATCTTGGAGAAAAAAAATTAATTAAAGATTTTAATGTTTGTATTAATACCCCAATTGAATTACGCTGTAGAAATTATACTCAAATAGAGCTTCTTGTAAACAAAAGCATAGAATTAATACCAAATCAGACCAACGGATTGATAGAAATAATAAAGTTCGATTCTGTAGGAGATTATAAAATAAATATAACCTCGAATGATATTATTTTTATTAAAAATTATACTTTAAATAAAGGCTATTCGGTTCAAAATTTGTTTAATCAATATCCCTTAGTATATGAAAAATATTTTGATTGTATGCCAAAATGGCAATACGACTTATTTGAAAAAGAATTTAATTCTGCAGAAGAGTCCTTAAAAGCAAGTAAAAAATCACTAGAAGCAAACGAAAAACTACTCGAGCTAAATATTGATTTAGATAAAGCAACTAAAAGTATGATGTGGGCTTCATGGCTAATGTTTATTGTAGCTATTATTACTCTTGCAGTCGCATTATGGGACAAGCATACAGTTAAAAATTTTCTTAAAGTCTTATTCGTAAGTACCATTGCTGTAATTGTTGCCATTCTTATTCTTATTATCGTATTCGCTATTAACTAAAGAACCAAACAACATACACCGATTATACCATTTTGTAAACTCTGTCGGTGGGAGCGTAAATTAATTGTTTTGGCTGTCCAACACCCCCTCACCTCACCGGCTCATATCCACCCTCAACACCATTCTTAGAAAAAACAATCTGCCACAACTGATTTTTTCTAGCTCGAAAACTTCCGGCACAACTCAAAAGATAATAATCCCACATCCTCTTGAACCTTTCATCATAATTCCCTTTCAAACTATCCCAATTCTTATCAAAATTATTATGCCATGCCATCAGCGTCCTATCATAATCCACTCCAAAACTGTGCCAATCCTCAAGAACAAACAATCCTTCGCTTGCATCCGCTATCTGACTCGCAGAAGGCAAAACCGATCCCGGGAAAATATATTTATCAATCCATTTATCATTAATCTTTTTTGAATTATTCGCACCTATAGTATGCAACAAAAATAGTCCATTATCTTTTAAACAATCAGAAACTTTTTTTATATAGGTCTTATAATTTTTCGGACCTACATGCTCAAACATTCCAAGCGAAACAACCGCATCAAATTTCTCATCCACATCTCTATAATCCTTAAGTCTTATCTCAACAGGAAGCCCCTTGCATAATTCTGTTCCAAGATCCGCCTGCTCTTTCGAGATTGTAATTCCGACAGCTTCAACATCATATTTTTCTGCAGCATATTTTGTGAAACTTCCCCAACCACAGCCAATATCTAAAATTTTCATACCCGATTTTAATCCCATTTTCTTGCAAACCAACTCCAACTTTGACTCTTGTGCCTCGTCTAAATTTTTTGCATCTTTCCAATATCCACAAGTATAAACCATTCGTTTATCCAGCATACCCTGAAAAAGTTCATTCCCGATATCATAATGCCTCTCGCCTATTTCAAAAGCCCTCAACTTACTTTGCCTATTAATTATTTTAGCCTTCAAAACATCCCAAATGATTCCTCTCCCCTTAACCTTCTTCCCCAAATCTTCTCTTAAAACTTCACAAAAAAAATCATCAAGCCTTTCACAATCCCACCACCCATCCATATAAGATTCTCCAAGTCCTAATGAACCCTCCGCTAAAACTCTCTGATAAAATATATCGTCATAAACCCTAATATCCTGAGGTTTATCCCCATTAATATTTATTTCCGCCCCATCAAGAATGCTTTGAACGGTTCGTTTTAATGTTGGATATTTCATTTTATAATATTTAATCACCTCTAAAATAACTAGAAACAGAAGCTTATATAATTAATCCTACCTCAATTTTTCCCAACCCTACTTCCACAAAGATATTTTTTAAAATAAATATAACCAATAGTCAAAATCAACACAAAAACTAAAACAAAAATAGTTACCTCTTTCAAATATTCATAAATCAACGCCTCATTCTGTCCAAGAAAATAACCCAAAAATGCAAGTATCGTTATCCATATACCCGCGCCAAGTCCAGTATACAATGTAAATTTCAAAGGATTCATCTTAGCAAGACCCGCAGGAAAAGAAATATACTGCCTTATAACAGGAATAAGCCTACCATTAAAAGTAGAAATATGACCATGCTTTTCAAAAAAATCCTCAACCATTTTCAGATGATGCTCCTTCAAAAATTTCAAAAGCAACTTCCTTCCAAATCTATCCGCCAAAAAATAATTCAACCACGCCCCAGCGACGGAACCCAAAATCCCAATCCCAATTATCAACACTAAATTCATTTTCCCCTGATACGCAAGATAACCCGCAGGAATCATAATAATCTCACTAGGAAACGGAAAAAACGAACTCTCAAGAAACATAAGAACAAAAATCCCCACATATCCAAGCGCCCCAATCGAATCCACCAAAAAAGAAACCACCGTTTCATATATCATCATCTAATAAAATCCACAATCAAGTTATTAAGTTTTCGCAACCTATTTTTAATAAGACCAAAATCTATCTAGACAAAACTTGACTAAATTATGCTATTCAGTATTAAAAATAGATAAAAGTTTTATAAATAATACCAAATAGCAACATTTGATGGAAAACATGGAATATTAATACTTAAAGAATATCCCAAAGGAAATAAATAAAAAAATAAAAAATAAAAAACAAAAACCCCACCAACAACCTAAAAACTATCTTCTAGGTCTATTGCTGGCAAAACATTCTTTACAAAAAACATCTCTCCCTTCAGTAGGCTTAAACGGCACTTCACATTCCTTCCCGCACTTAGAACATATTGCCTTGTGCATTTTCATAGGCCCCCTATCAAATTTGCTTCCTCTACTGAAATTGCTTCCTCTATTGTCAAATCTTCTTTCGTTCATCTTATTATTACTCCTTTCATCTAATATCAATATCAGAGAAAGACAATATTCGTCAAAATAAGCCCCTTGATATTCTCACTAAAAATCCCCGTTTACTTAAATAGTTATCCCATCCTCTATTTACCCCTGTTACCTCCCGACAATAAATACAAACACATAAAAACCAAAAATAACCATAAATATTATGGTAAAGAACGAAAGCCAGAAAATCAATGATCTAATTTTTAAAGAACTAATCAGGAAAGGACACTCCGAAAAAAAGGGTTCTAAAATATGGAATCTTGCGGATTCCAAACTTCTTTTTTGTTCAGAAGAACAGCCACAAGCATTTTTTGATTTTGAAGGAAAGTCCAAATATCAAAAAGAAATAGATTCTCAGGAAATGAATATTATCAATAACAATATCAAGAACATCAAAAATAAAATTAAAGACAAGTCCATAAATATTGTCGATCTTGGATGCGGCAGTGGAAAAAAAGCTGCAAAAATCATCCAAAAATTAAAAAATTTTAATATTAGATACTGTCCCGTCGATATTAACAGTAATCTAATAGAAGCGGCCATAGACACAGTTAGAAAAGAAAACCCAAAAGAAGTTATTAAAATGCAGTGGATTATCTCCGATTTTGATAACATTGAAAATATTTCAAAATCTGTCCGCTACAAAGAATATCAAAAAAATATATTCTTACTTCTCGGAAGCACAATAGAAAATTTAGAAATCCATGAAATTTTATATAATATTCGAAGATCCATGAAAGAAGGAGATTTATTGATTTTGGGAAATAACATTTTGACCAAAAAGCCACAGAAAATACTCGAACTATACAAAAAATCAGCAACATTAGAACAATTACTAATAAACATCCCCAAAGGTCTCGGTTTCAAAGAAGAAGAACTCGAGATGGATATTAAACTAAAAGAATCCAGAATCGAGATTTATTACAATCTCAAAATCGATAAAACCATCGAATTATATGGGAAAAAAATAGAATTCAAAACAGGAGATAAGTTTTTAGTATTATTATCATACAAGTATAAAAAGAAAGATCTTGTTGAAATTTTAAATATGTATTTTAATGAAGTAGATATGAAGATATCTGAAGACGGATCTTATACCCTAGTTATTTGTAAAAAATAATCCTAAATTTTCTTGCATGTTAGAATAAATTTTTATTTTTTTGAACGCATATCTACAAATTAATCATATGAAATTATTAAACCCCGAGGATTCAATCCCAGCAAATATGAGCCTGCGGGGATTTGAGGCTCACAAGATAGAGTCATACTTATAGTAAACCCCGAGGGTTCAATCCCAGCAAATATGAGCCTGCGGGGATTTGAGGCTCACAAGATAGAGTCATACTTATAGTAAACCCCGAGGGTTCAATCCCAGCAATCATGAGCCTGCGGGGATTTGAACCCCGGACCTCTAGCTTTCTTAGACGAAAGCAATTACAACCCCGAAGGACTGCAGACTTATAAGACTAGCGCTCTGACCAGGCTGAGCTACAGGCTCACAAAACTAGTCACAAAAAAAGATATAAAAACCTTCTTATCACTTTAACTTCATGCTATTAGGACTGGTCGGTAAACCATCATGCGGAAAATCAACATTCTTCAAGGCAGCCACGCTATCAGACGTCCTTATCGCATCCTATCCCTTCGCAACAATCGAGCCAAACCACGGAATCGGTTACGTTCGAGTCGACGCACTCTGCAAAGAACTCGGTGTAAGATGTAACCCGCGAACAGGATTCTGCACAGGAGAAACACGATTTGTCCCAGTCGAGCTAATGGATGTCGCGGGACTAGTGGAAGGTGCTTCCGAAGGCAAAGGATTAGGAAACAAATTTTTAGATTCATTAAGACAAGCGGACATGTTCATCCAAATTGTCGACGCATCCGGAACGACAGACACCGAAGGCAAAGAAGGCATAGGCGATCCACTAGCCGACGTCCGGATGCTAGAGAACGAACTAAACAAATGGTACCGGGCGATATTCGAAAAAGTCTGGGACAAACTATCCAGAACAATCCAAACAACAAAACAAAACTTCGCGGCCGCGGTCGCAAAACAATTTTCAGGCTTACGAGTTACCGAAGAAAACGTAAGGTCAGTCCTGATAAAGTTAAAATTAAATCCGGAGAATCCAACGTCATGGTCTGAACAGGATTTATCAAATTTTACAGAAACGCTAAGGCACTCAACGAAACCAATGTTAATCGTCGCGAACAAAATCGATAAATCAGGTGCAAAAGAAAATCTCAAAAAATTAAAATCAGAATTTCCAAACATGCAAATAATTGCATGTTCCGCCGACGCCGAACTATCACTGCGACAAGCCGCAAATGCAGGAATGATCGAATACGTCCAAGGTAACTCATCTTTTACAATCAACGAGGGTAAAGTAAATGAAAGACAAAAAACAGCACTAAATTTAATTAAAAAAAATGTCTTCGACGAATTCGGTTCAACGGGAGTTCAAGAAATCCTTGACAAAGCCGTATTTGATGTTTTAAAATATATCGCGGTTTTTCCAGCAGGTTCAAAATTATCAGACAGCAAAGGTAACATTTTACCAGATTGCTTTCTGCTCCCAGAAGGCTCAACTGCACTCGATTTTGCCTACTCGCTTCACACAGACATCGGAGACAAATTCGTAAAAGCAATTGATGTTAGAACAAAACAGCCCGTAGGCAAAAACCATCCCCTGAAGCACCGAAATGGAATAGAGATAATGACAAGTTAAATTCCATCGAGGAAGTGCGAGTAAAACTTTGAGCTGTTTGACAAATAAATACCCCAACGAATTGCTCAGAACGAATAGAGCACCTTTGCTCTTGCGACTAATAAATATAAAACTATCTTGAGCGAGAGTGAAGTGCGAGTAGATTGAAATTATGACAAGCTGAAAAACACAAATTAACAAGCAATCAAGCCTTTATATCCATCGTTCTTCATCACTTATTCACAATTCCCATATTATTTATAAACCCAAAATTATTCAATATCGAAATGGCAAAGCACCTAATTGAATCACAGCAATTTACTAAAGAACTTTTATTCAAACTTTTTAAACGAGCCGAGGAACTTCGAATATCTCCGAGTGATTCACTAAAAGGAAAAGTTCTAACAACTTTATTTTATGAGCCGAGCACACGAACACGACTAAGCTTTGAATCAGCAATGTTAAAGATGGGCGGGCAAATTATGGGTACCGAAAATGCCAGAGAGTTCTCATCCGTTTCAAAAGGAGAATCTTTGGCAGATACAATTAGAGTTATTGCATCATACTCCGACGCTATCGTCATGAGACACAACGAAGAAGGCTCTGCGGAAAAAGCATCACAAGTAAGTAACGTTCCAATTATAAACGGCGGCGACGGCAAAGGTCAACATCCAACTCAAGCTCTCTTAGATGTATATACAATCCATAAAGAAATTGGTAGGCTCGATAACATAAAAATCGCAATGGTCGGCGACCTCACCTCAGGCAGAACAGTTCAATCCTTATGCTACCTTTTCGGAAAATTCTCGGGAGTCCAAATCATATTTATATCCCCAGAAAATCTAAAGATAAATCAAAATATCAAAGATTATCTCGAGCGACACAATATAAAATTCACCGAAGAAGACAACCTCGAAAAAATATTGCCAACCATCGACATAGTATACATGACCCGAATCCAAAAAGAAAGAATCAGTCCAAAAGATTACGAAAAAGCCAAGGGTAAATTTATCATAAATGATACAAATCTTGAGTTAATTCCGAAAGATGCCAGAATAATGCATCCACTGCCGCACGTCGAAGAAATTGACATATCCCTCTATAAAGAACAAAACGATCCACGAGTTGCCTACTTTCGCCAGGCCGAGAATGGTCTCTATATAAGAATGGCTCTTCTTGAACAACTTATTCCCACTAACTAAATATTTATAATCTTAAATAAATTTCCACACACATGAGGTTAAACATCAAGGTCTGCCCAAACTCATCCCGTCAAGAAATCCAAACTGACATCAACGGCAAAATTCAAAAAGTTTTCCTCAAAAAACCAGCCAAAGAAAATAAAGCCAACATCGAACTAGAAAAACTTTTATCAAAGTATTTTAAGGCAAAAGTAAAAATCATAAAAGGACACACCTCCAAGACAAAAACAATCGAGGTAACAAGATGAAAAAAAATGAATCAATTGAACGAGCAATGTGGATAAACCAGACAACACATCACCAAACAACCAAATACCGAATACCAGCGAAATGGTAATTCGCTACCACCAAGCTCCAGATATTCAGCAAATTGCTGAAGAAATAGTTAAAAAACTAAGTTGGAACCATGTCCTTCTTGAGCATGTCGCTTTTCTCAGAAGCACCGGATCCAAAGCTCGTTACACAGTCGCCAGATGCCACGCCCTCGGAAAAGCCATGCAAATCGGAATGGGCAGAAAAAGGGGATTTTACCTAATTGAAGTCATCTCCGAAAAATTTGATAAATTCTCAATCGAAGAACAGCTTAAAGTCATAATTCACGAACTCATGCATATCCCAAAATCATTTGGCGGCGGTTTTATTCATCACGACAAAGTTCATGACAAATCCGTCGGAGCAGTCTACAAGAAATATTGTCAACTAAAAAAAGAAGAACATCAAATCGAATGGCACTAAAATCAACGCGCAAAAAGAGTGCAGAACCAACCACCAACCACCGAGGGTCCGCCTCAACCGATTTTTGTTCTAAATTTATGAGGGTGCCACCGACAACCGATGTGGTCTATTATATCGACGGCAAAAAGAGAACAATCAAAGCAAAAATATGCGACACCCCAACAAAAAAATTCATAGGATTAATGTTCCAAAAAAATTCTCCGCCACTTCTCTTTGTCTTCAATAAAAATAAAACACTTTCAATTCACTCTCTCTTTTGCAAACCCTTTCGCGCGCTCTTTCTCGACGATAAATTCCACGCAACAAAAGTCATCGATGTCAAAACCTGGAAACTCAATATTTCAGGCAAAGGAAAATATCTCCTAGAAATACCACTTCCGTCGACAAAATAACAAAAGTCACACAAGTCGCACACAAGAGCCACACAAGTCGCGCACAAAAAGTGCGCAACAATACTAAATACCCCAAAGCCTGGCTTCTCATCCCGTCGACAAAACTCGTTGTTAGCAATAGAAACATTTAAATAGAAAATCAACTCTAAAGAAATTAAGTTTACAGAAGAGGTAAAAAGGAGGTTAAAAAATGGGAAAAATTATCGCTAAAAATGTCGTTGAACGAAAATCTGGTTTTCTATATTATGTAGATGGAAAGGGTAACGTTTGCGAAGCTAAAATGGCTCGAGGCGGAAAGAAGAAGAAAAAAGTCGCTAAGAAAGTCGTAAAGAAAAAAGTCGCTAAGAAAGTCGTAAAGAAAAAAGTGGCTAAAAAGAAGAAGTAAATCTTCGAATATTATTATTATTTTAATTAAATCACATTCAATGAATCTTCCTTGTTAGGGAGCTTGGGGGATTCATTATTTTTTCATAAAACTTATTTTTATTACTTATATAATCCACAAGCGCGAAAAGAGAGCGCAACATTCAACCTATCACCCATTACCTATTTCCTATTGCCTCTAAAATTAGCTATTGCTAATTTTAGCGCATCCGCAGCTAAATTAGAACAATGTATTTTTATCGGAGGCAATCCACCCAAAGCAACAACGACATCCTCATTCGAAATCTTCCCCGCCTCGTCCAAACTCTTCCCCTTCACCAACTCCGTCAACATCGAACTCGTAGCAATCGCCGCCGCACAACCCATCGTCTGAAACTTAACATCCTCAATCCGATTATCCCGAATCTTAATCATGACCTTCATCACATCACCACAACTGGGATTACCAACCGTCGCCTCCGCATCAGCATCTCCCAACTCTCCCATATTCCGCGGATTCCGAAAATGATCCAAGACATTCCTGTTGTAATTTATATTATTCATCATTCAACCCCTAGCAATTTCAGCCAAATTAGGCAACCTAAATTTAACTCTAGAAATAATATTATCTTTCTCATTCTCACTAGTATTTTTTATTTCCATATTTACATTTCTTTTGCTAAACCAAACCCCCAGCAAAGCTGAGCCATCCTTCAAGGAAGTTGAAGAACTATTCCGAACGATTCTCGTTCGAGCCATTCGCGTTGAGTTCTTCCAATAGTTTCTCAACGCTGACCCCATGTGCCTTCGCCCCATTCTCCAACGTCTCAAACTGCGCCATCGGACATCCACCACAAAACAAACCCCGCTCTGCCAACTTCTCGCCCGCCTTCTTGTCCAGCTTCATAATCTCCGCAAACGTCATATCCTTAGTTATCTTTTTCGCCATCATTAATCCTCCTCTTCACTCTTATCAACATTTAACTCAGCTGAACCAGCCCCCAGCGAAGCTGAACCACCCAGAATCTTTGATTCTGAACCATCCACATTTGAAGGATGTGAACCACCCTTCGACTCAGTCGAAGAACCACCCAAATTTTCGTCAGAAAATTTAAACGGACTAATCTCCCGCAACTTCGCCACATGCTTCCCAATTCTCTCCACAATATGCTCCTCCTTCCCAATCGCGTCAACTCCAAGTGATAACCTCAAACTCCCATTAATATACATTTCATCCACGCCCATCGCCTTCAAAACATGACTCCCCCTCAACTTCGCCGCAGCACAAGCCGAACCCGTCGAAACACAAATCCCGTCCTCATTCAACATCAACATCAAACTCTCCCCATCAATCCCATAAAACGACACACTAATATTATTGTAAACCCGATCCCCCATTGACCCATTAATCTTTACGCGCTTAATCTTCTTCAACCCATCAACAATCTTATCCCGACTTTCCCGAACATCCTCAATCCCAAAATCAACATCCAAAGCAGCCGCCAACCCGACAACCCCAGGCACATTCTCAGTCCCACTCCTCAAACCACCCTCCTGTCCGCCACCAGTTATAATCGAAGAAATATTTACATCCTTCCTGATATACAAAAACCCAACACCCTTCGGCGCACAAACCTTATGCCCAGAAACCGACATCAAATCAACATTTTTCAAATCCAAATTAACCTTCAAAAATCCCTGAACAGCATCGGTGTGAAAATAAATTCCAGCTTTCCTACAAACTCGACCAATCTCCTCAATCGGCTGAACCGTCCCAACCTCATTATTAACATGCATCACAGAAACCAAAAGAGTATCCTCCCGAATCTTTTCCCGAACATCATCAACATTCACCAACCCATCCGAATCAACACCCAAATAATCAACCTCATAACCCTCCCGCTCCAAATCACGACACGTCTCCAAGACACAAGAATGTTCAATCACCGAAGTAACAATATGTTTCTTATTAGGATTAGCCTTCGCCAAACCACGAATCGCCAAATTATTAGACTCCGTCCCACCCGAAGTAAAAACAATCTCGTCCACATCGCAACCAAGATAAGTCGCTATCTTTTTCCGAGCTTCATCCAACTCAACCTTCGCCTCACGCCCAACATCATGCAAACTCGACGCATTCCCATAACTCTCCAAAAAAACCCGCCTAACACTCTCAGCCACATCATCATCAACCCTCGTCGTCGCAGCATTATCTAAATAAATTTTCATTAATATCTCGGCTCACAATTACAATAGCCAAGAACCTCCTTATTATATTTCCTGCAAACATTACACGAACATTTATTATCCTTCATAAATTTCAAAATTCGCTGGATTTCACTTACTGCCAACTTCGGGTTTTTAACAATTACTTTCGCCGACCGGGCAACCTCCCTTTTAGTATCAAAATTCAATTTAACCTTATTCGCCCTCTTATTCGACAAATATTGACTAATCGCCGCCTTACTAATCCCAAGCGCCAACCCAGCCTTCTCATAACTAAAACCATATTCCCTAGTCAACAGCCCAGCCAACTCCTTCCGAACAGCCGGAATAATATACCAAACTTCAATCTCCTGCGGTAACAAATACATGTTAACAATAGTTAACTTTCTTTTATAAATCTTTTGAAGAATTTTTTATTTAGAAATTAGGTTAGATTTAATTTCTAGTGTTTTCCGTTGCCTTATTTTGTAAATAATTTATTTGCTCTTCACACCTAACAATTCCTTCCTCAAATAATTGAATCTCTTTTTTTAATGCGCTGGTTTCCTTATTATGATACGCTATATTTTTCTTATGATGGGATTCTATTTGCTCAATATGAAATTTTAATTTATGTTTCTGCTCTTTTTTTTCATCAAAATGCGAAATTTCTTCAATCTGTTGCCTATGTCCCTCAATTGATTTTTCGTGAAATTCTATCCATCCCTCATTATATCGAATTTCTTTTTCATTGGATTCTAATAATTGTTTAATTTCTAAAATTTGTTGAGCATAAAAATCTTTACGATTATATTGTTGCTGACGTAACTCTTTAAAATATCTTTGTCGTTCAGACATATCTTTTCTGTCTTCCATTATCTGTCTCTTTTTACTTAATTAGTTTTTCTAATACTTCTTGTCCCCTTTCCCAAAATTCTTTTTTAAACATAAATAAGTCGGCACCTCTTTCTAATGCTTCATCTCTATAATTGTCCTTGCTGGCACAGATTATTGGGAGACCGCTTCTCCTTTCTCTGACGACTTCAATTAAATCAAATCCCTCTTTTGTCTGCTCATCATCTGCTTTCGAAGAATCATAATTTAAATTAATATCAAATACGCCTGCACAATATTGCTCCAAGTTATTCATTGCCATAGCACCCTCTATAAAATCTTTTCTCCAATCTATGGTATAACTTTCTCCAAAAACTCCCTGAGTAATTTCAAAACATTTTCGGAAATCTTCGACGTATAATAATTTGGGTTTCATCTGCATCCATGACAACTAGAACATTGTCTGCAGGTATATTTAGTATCTCGGTTTTTTATGGCGTCGAACATAAATGTCATAGTAGTTTCTATATTGTAGGATGGTTTTTCGTAGGGTTTTTTGGTTTGCTCTCTGGCTCGATATCCTTTTTCTGCCATACTATTTTTGTAGTGACAAAGATATTTAAACAGTAGTAGTTATGTAACATGACGACACAATGCTTAAGGAATTTGGATTAACTGACACAGAAGAAAAAATTTATTTGGCTCTTCTTAGCATTGGCTCATCATCTGCTTCTGAGATAATTAAGAAAACTCAGTTGCACAGAACAACGGTTTATGATGTTTTGGAAAGATTGATCGGAAAAGGTTTTGCAAGTTATGTAATTCAAAATAAAATAAAATGTTATTCTGCAGTAAGCCCTTCAAAATTTGTGGACATTGCTCTGGAAGAAAAACAGCAAGCGGAAAAAAAACAAAAGTTGGCCAAAGAGGTTTTCAAAAAAATTAAGTCCATTAAGGAAGAAGCACAGACAAAATTTATCGCACAAATTTTTGTTGGTATTAAAGGCCAGAAAACAGTTATGAATAATATGATAGAAGAGAATAGAGATTTTATTTTATTTGGAGCAGAAGGAAAATTTAGCGAGGATTTGCCAGCCTATACCGAACAATGGGCAAACTGGCGAACTAAAAAGAATATAAGGGCAAAAATAATCATTACTGAGGGTTCACGGGCTCCGATATGGAAGATGAATCGGGTCAAATTTATTTCAAAGGAATATCAATCTCCTGCTTCCACTTTTGTCTATGGAAATAAGGTGGCAATATTCATTCATGAGAATCCAGTTATAATAATTTTGATAGAAAGCAAAAAGTTAGCAAAAAGTTATAGAAATTATTTTAAAATTTTATGGAAAGTAGCTAAAAAAAGCTAAAATCAATATTTTTACTCATTTAACTAACACTAATCGCCCCGACCGGACACCCACTTGCCGCCGCTGTTTCACAATTCAACTTCTCGACTTCACTTTTCACAGCATGAGCCTTTCCATTTTTCATCTCAAAAGCCTTAGGACAAGTCACGGCACAAGCGCCACATCCAATACAACTATCCTGATCCACTACTATCTTGTGTACCATCATTCACCTCCTCATTTAATTCATTCCCAAAATCACTTATCTTAAAATACTCATCCTCAATAATTTTCTCATTCATAATAGACCCGGTAATTACACTCCCAGTCATACTCGAAACAATCAAAAATCCCAAACAAATAAGAACCAAAATTCCAATCCCGATCATCAAACTCCTATTCATCCTAAACGAAAGATAACAACATTTATAAATTTAATTGAATTAACACATCTATGATAACTTGGATTCTAATCGTAGCAGTAATAATCGTCGCCGCAACATTCCTAATCTACTACAACCGCTTCGTAGCACTATCACACCAAATCGACAATTCCCTCGCGCAAATCTCCGTCCAACTAAAAAAACGTTCCGACCTCATCCCAAGTCTATTAGCTTCAGTCAAGGGCTACATGAAACACGAGAAAAAAATAATCACAGAAGTGACAAACGCAAGAAAAGCTCTCATGTCTGCAAAAGGCGTAGAGAAGAAGATGAAAGCCGGAAACAAATTACAATCAGCGCTAAAATCAATCTTCGCAATCGCAGAAGGTTATCCAGATCTAAAAGCAAATCAAAATTTCCTACAACTACAACAAGAGCTTTCAGCAATCGAAGACAAAGTGGCATATGCACGACAATACTACAACGACGGAATTATGTCATACAATGTAATGACACACAAAATTCCTGGCCTATGGTTCGCCTCTATCTACGGCTTCAAACCAAAAGAATACCTAAAAATCCCAGAAGCAGCAAAAGCCGTACCGAAAATTAAATTTTGAAATATCTATTTAAATATATCATATTAGAATATATAATGAAGAATATAAGTTAAATATAAAAATACCCTTTTTGATAATATGACATGGAAGGAAAATTAATCAGCACCAGAGATAAGAACAAAAAAGAAATTTCTTACACAGATGCCTTACTTGAAGGCCTTGCTCCGGATGGAGGACTATATGTTCCAACAGAATATCCACAAATTTCTATACAAGAATTAGAAGGAATGAAAAAGATGTCTTATCCAGAATTAGCTTTTGAAATAAAAAAGAAATTAGTGGGGAATACAATTCCTAATAACGATTTAAAAACTCTTTTAAAAAATGCCTATGCCGAACCAAAATTTAATTCACAAAATTCGAACACGGTTCCAGTTAAGAAAATTGAAAAAGACCTTTTTATGCAAAATCTTTCTCTTGGTCCAACGGCGGCGTTTAAAGATATGGCATTACAGGAGCTGGGACAAGAAATGAATTATGAATTAAATAAACGAAATGAAAAATTAATAATTCTCGGGGCAACCTCTGGAGATACAGGGTCATCTGCCGAAGCTGCAGTTAAAGGACTAAAAAATATTACTTTATTTATGCTAAGCCCAAAAATCGGAATGAGCAACTTTCAAAAAGCCCAAATGGGTTCGCTGTCAGGTGAAAATATTTTTAACATTAGCGTCAATGGAAGATTCGATGATTGCCAAGATTTAGTAAAGGGATTAAAAAAAGATCCTGAGTTTTCAAAATTGGGTGCAGTAAACTCAATCAACTGGGGACGAATATCTTCACAAATCCCCTACTTCTTTTCAGGATATTTACAAGTTATAAAAAATGTCGGGGACGAGATTGATTTTGTAGTCCCTACAGGAAACTTTGGGAACGTCCTCTCAGGATATATTGCAAAAAAAATGGGATTGCCAATAAGAAAACTAATTATAGCAACAAACGAGAATAATGTCCTCGACAAACTAATCAAAACAGGAATTTATAAAATAACGCCCTCGCAAATTACATCAAGTCCCTCAATGGATATATCAAAAGCATCAAACTACGAAAGATTATTATTTGACCTTGTAGATAGAAACACAGAAACTGTAATAAAATATGTGGAAAAATTCAGGAAGGATGGAAAAGTAGATTTCAAAGATTTCGGAATCAGTTTAGATACATTTAAACAAAACGGATTTTATAGCGATAGTTCAACCCACCAAGACAGAATAAACACGATAAAACAGTTATATAAAGAAACCGGAAAAATAATAGATCCCCACAGTGCAGATGCACTAACAATTGCAAAAAAATATAAAACTAACGACGGAATTCCAATGGTATGTATGGAAACTGCCCTACCAGTAAAATTTGAAGATACAATAAAAGAAGCATTAAGTTTTATACCCGAAAGAGAAAAAAGATTTATTGGAATTGAAAAAAGCATTAGCTCAAACAACTTTTATGAAATTTCAATTAATGAAAATGACCTAAAGGCTTATATTCGAAAAAATATATAATCTAATTATGAACCGACTCTCATTCCACGACGAAATCAAACGAAACAAAATCTCCTCCTACCTCCTAATTGGAATCATCCTTTTTGTCCTCCTAATCCTAACCTATGCCATCGCATTCTCCCTCGGCGGCGACTACTTCTTTCTAATCCTCATCATAGGAATCCCAATCTCAATCGCCTACGTTCTAATAGGATTTTACAAATCAGCCGACATCGCAATCAAATCCGTCAATGCAAAACTAGCAATAGGCCCACAATACCGACAATACCATAACCTCGTTGAAGGACTCTGTCTGGCTTCAGGCCTCCCAAAACCAAAACTCTACATCATGCAAAACCAACAAATCAATGCCTTCGCCTCAGGCCGAGATCCACAACACGCCATCATCTGCGTCACAACAGGAGCCCTCGAAAAACTCTCCAAGCAAGAACTCGAAGGTGTCCTATCACACGAACTCTCACACATCACAAACTACGACATCCGATTCATGACACTAACCGCAGTCCTCGTCGGGATGATTGCAATAATCTCTCAACTATTTTTACGAAGTTTATTCTGGTCTTCTATCACAGGAGGCCGAAGCAGAGAAAACAACAACGTAATCCTAATGATAATAGGAATAGCCCTCGCAATCCTAGCCCCAATAATCGTCGCACTAGTCCAGCTCGCAATCTCAAGAAAACGCGAATACGCAGCCGACTCCTCAGCCGTCAAATTCATGCGAACTCCAACGGGTTTAATTGGAGCACTAACAAAAATCAAAAACAACACCCCGATGAAAGTCTCTGGTGCAGTCGCTCCACTTTTCCTGGCAAAACCCACAAAACAAAAAGAATGGTTTATGACACATCCACCCCTCTCAAAAAGAATCGCAAGATTAGAAAGGATGTAACTATTTACCTCAAAGAAAATTTCTCATATCCTAAAGATTAACCAATCAAAATCTCCTCATCAAAAACTCATGCACCCCTTTCGCCGCAACAGCCCCCTCACCCGCAGCCGTAATCATCTGCCTCATAACAGAATTCGTCACATCACCAGCAGCAAAAACTCCCTCAACATTCGTCTTACAATCCTTCCCAGTCACAACATAACCATTCTCCATCTTAACACCCAAATCCTTCAAACCCTCCGTCGCCGCAACAGCCCCAATCTCAACAAAAACCCCATCAACTTCTAGAACTCTCTCTTCCTCTTTCCCCTCCTCCTGCTTCCCACCCGACCCCCGACCCCCGACCTCCGACCTCCGAATTTTCAACCCAGTAACCACATTTTCCCCAAGAACCTCAACAGGATTCGAATGATACAAAATCTCAATATTCTCCTTCTCACGAATCGCCGACAAACTCACAGGCTCACACCTCAACTCATGCTTCCGATAAACAATACTAACTTTCTCACAAATATCCGCCAAATAAAGCGCAGCCTTCGCCGCAGAATCCGCCCCACCAACAACAGCAACCCTCTTCCCCCTAAAAAAATTCCCATCACAAGTCGCACAATACGAAACACCCTTCCCCAAAAACTCTTTCTCCCCCGGAATCCCAAGCTGCCGATGCTTCGTCCCAAGCGCAATAATTAAACTCTTCCCAACAACCTTCTTATCCCCATAATGCAAAACAAACCCCTTCCCCGTCCCCTGCTCTCTGCCTTCACCGACCCCCGACCCCCGACCTCCGACTTCTGACATCTGACCTCTGATCTCTGATCTCTGTCCCCCGACCCCCGACATCCCAACTTTCTCGACGTCTGCGTTGAGAAAAGTCGCTCCAAACCTCTCTGCCTGCATCTTAATCGTCCTCATCAAATCTCTCCCAGCTCCAACAAATCCAGGCCAATTCTCAACCTCCCCCGCCAAATTCGCTGTCCCGCCAAAACTCCCAGCCACGACGAGCGTCTTCAAATTATAACGCCCACAATAAATCGCCGCAGTCAAACCCGCAGGACCCCCACCCAAAATCAAAACATCATAAACATCTTCCATCCCAAATCAAAACAAAAAGACTTTTTATATCTTAGTAAGAATTATAATATACCACAACCAATTTTCAATTTAGGACAAAGCCGAATTATCAATTAATTTATATACTTAAAAAATATATAATCTTTATGAAATGGGGGAAAATTGTTTTACTTTTTCAAGCAATAGTAACTCTGATAATCGGAATTGTCTTCTTCTCCCAACTTACAGTCATAGGAGCATCAGATATAGCCGACCTTAAAACTGAGTTTGAAAGTGAAAATAGCTTCACAGGCGACATCCCACCAACAATCACCAATATCAAAAACCGCTATACCGTCGCAGCCTACACTCTCTTTGTTATAGGTCTAATCGAACTAATCTTAATTTCTCGCCTAATTAAGTAATTCTTTAAATTACCAAAACGAAGTACGACCGATTTTCAATTCGATTTCCAATCGAATCAAGGTTTCTATATTCTACAAACTAATTAAATCTTTAAATGCAAAATCCCCCATATTTCTATGAAACTCCAAAACCTATTACAAGAACTCCAAGAAACGTCTCACTATGAAGCCTTCCAAAAACAAAATCCCGACTCTTTCTTTGCGGCAGCCTTCCTCATTCTAGATACAGAAAATAAAATACCCCAGAACCCTGAGGATATACCTAGCGACCAAAAACAAATCCAACTTGACTTCTTCATACCCTCTCAAAATAAAATAGCATCATTCCCTCATCTCTCCTCAGAACCAAAAATCCATGACGATAAAATTGAAAACATGCAACTCCAAACTCTAAAAATAAAAATCGACATCAACGACATCGAACCAACCTGCAAACAAATCATCAAAGAAAACAATTCAGCGATATCCCCAACAAAAATTATCGCAATCCTAAGAGATAATCAATGGAATCTAACCTGCATGGACAATGCCCTCGGAATCATCAGAATAAAAATTGATGCAATATCGGGAGAAACTTTGGATTACAATAAAGGCAGCCTTATGGATTTTATGGGAATAAAAAAAACAAATTCTTAAATGGCACAAGAAATAATATACCTAAGACCACATCATCTATTAATACTAAAAAATCATTGGGAAAAACCTTACGAAGAAATACTTAAATATTTTAGAAAATTAACATTCCAAGATGGACAAAAAAGAAAAAGAAATTTCACTGATGAGGCAACCAAAAATATCTCAGAAAAATTTTAGAAAATTTACCAGTTTCATGATAATATTATAAAAATAATAAAGACTCCAGATTATATTTGCAAAAAATGTAATGGATATTCAGGAATCAATTGCATGTTATATTCGGAGGCAGAATTACTTTTTGAAGACAAACGAATGTTTACTCAGCTATTTCCTGATTTCAAAAATAAAAAACAGATTAAAATGCAAGAAATAATTGATTATCAATTACCAGCAATCGATTCATTTAGACCATAACAACTTTTCGTACAATCACATTAATATTTCCATCTTCCCAAGTTTTCACAATCTCAAACCCAACACTAGTCAAAAGATTTTCAAACTCATCCCTGTCATAAATATACGTATACCTCTCAAATTTCTTCCCATCAACACTCCAGGGCACAAACCCTTCCTTCACCCTATTCTTTAACCTATCCTGCCCCCTTCCCCAAACCGAAACCAACGCCTCACCTCCATCTTTCAAAACACGATAGACCTCTTCCAAACTCTTCTTCCTCTTCTCCGCAGAATCCACACAATGCAAAACCCTTACAAAAACAATCCAATCAAAAAATTCATTCCCATAAGGAATCTCATAAGTCATTCCCTTCTTCAACTCGGTATACCCCTTTTCTCTAGCAAATCCCAAAAACTTTTCAGAAAAATCAACGCCATAAAACTCCAAATTCTCAGTCTCAACAAAATTCCTACCAGACCCACACCCCAAATCCAAAACCTTCCCCCTCTTCCCCTCTAAAAATTCCCGAATCTCCCTTATAGGTCTCGCTCGAAACTCCGCCCACTTCCCTGCAATAGCATCCCAAACTTCTTCTTGCCTCATCAAACCCTCACACATTTAAAGCTTAAATCACTTTTGTTTTTATGAAACTCAAAAAACCACAAGCGCGAACTAAGAGCGCAAAAACACAACTCCCGATTCCCGACTCCCGACTCACGACTCCCAGTAGGCGTAAGCCCACCAAAACCCTTTCCGGCGTCGCTCCTTTAGCAGTTATGCTCCCCCCACGCCCATGCAACCACGGAACTTGCCTCTACTGCCCCTCATTCAACGCCCCTCAATCCTACACCCCAGAATCCCCAGCCGTCCTCCGGGCAAAAGAATGCGGATACGACCCAATCAAACAAATCAACGCAAGACTAAAAGCATTCAAAGCAATGGGGCACCCAACCGAAAAAATCGAACTCATCATCATGGGCGGAACCTTTCTATCCTACCCCGAAGAATTCCAGTTCGACTTCATCAAAAAATGCTACGACGCTCTAAACAGAAAGAAATCAAAGTCTCTTGCTGAAGCAAAAAAAATAAACGAAACAACAAAACATCGATGCGTAGCGCTTTGCATAGAGACAAGACCAGATGTCTGCACCGACTACCACATCAACAATATGCTCGAATGGGGCGCAACACGGGTTGAACTCGGAGTCCAGGCAATTGATGACGAAATCTACAAAAAAGTCAACAGAGGCCACACCGTTCAAGACGTCATCAACGCAACAGCAAGACTAAAAAAAGCAGGCTTCAAAATCGGTTATCATCTAATGCCAGGTATTCCAGGCTCAAACCCAAAAAAAGACATCCAAATGTTCAAAAAAATCTTCTCATCACAAAAATTCAAACCCGATCAAATCAAAATCTATCCCTGCCAAGTTCTCAAAGGAGCAGGACTCAGAAATCTATACTACGGCGGCGAATACATCCCATATACAAAACAACAAGCAACAGAAATCATAATTCAAATGTTAAAACTAACTCCACGATACTGCCGAATTATGCGAATCATGCGAGAAATCCCACCAAGCTACCTCATCGCCGGAATCAAAAACATCGACATGCGCCACGACATCGAAAGCAAAATCCGCGTGGGAAAGAAAAAGGAATCTTCCTATATGCGAAGCTTCCACGGTTCACCAAAACAAGTTTTTCTACTTGCGAGAAATTTCTTTTTTCTAAAAAGAAAGAAATCTATTAACGAAATCAGGTTTAGAGAAATCGGCTTTGCCATACGAGATAAAAGAAAAATAGACACAAAAATAAAAATTAAAACAACAAAATACAAAGCCTCGAACGGAACCGAATTTTTCATCGAAGCCATAAACAAAGATAATATTCTTTTCGGACTCCTAAGATTAAGACTGGATAAAAATTTTCCCGCAATGATACGGGAGCTCCACGTCTACGGCCCAGCCCTAAATATAACACCGACCCCCGACTCACAACTCACAACTCACGACTTAAAAATCAAAACCTTTCAACACAAAGGTCTAGGAAAACAGCTCATGCAAGAAGCAGAAAAAATCGCAAAGAAAAAAGGCTACAAAAATATCAGAGTAATCTCAGGTGTGGGCGTCAGGGAATATTATAAAAAATTAGGTTACAAATTAGATAAAGAGAAAATCTATGTTGAGAAGGGATTATAAATAACATTAATACATTAACAAAAAATGATTAAAACAAGCAAACAGGATAACAGATTAAATATTATTAAAAAAGTGTTGCATTAAAATTGATGAAAAAAAAGGTATTACAACCGTAACCCTGCCTAAAATTCCTGCCACCTGCCCATTTTAAACAAAAATTAGTATGCACTAAAAATACATATTTTAAGAGAATAATATGCACTGGTAATACAAACAATAGAAACAAACAAAGAGAAGTTGATGGACTTCTTGAAACTATGGAGAAATTTAATCTTAAGGAAGGTGTAATTTTGACAATGGATCAAGAAGAAGAATTAAACATACACAATAAAAAAATATTTGTAAAACCATTATGGAAAACACTTCTCAAAAATAACCCAATTAACCCTTCCTCTTCCTAACCACAACAAACAATCCAACAACCACAACAATTAGTACACCAACTCCAATACCTAAACTCTTAGTTCCACCACCAATAACCGCACCAGTAATAGTAGAAAAAAATCCACTAGGTTCAGACACCTCAGCCTCCCCTTCATTATCCTCCAAAACCATTTCATTCTTAACTTCTTCTTCAACCGTACATAATCGCATTTCTACCTTCTCAGTTCCACAATTAGAATTACATGTTCTATTTTGCGAGCCATCAACACACTCACTCCATTCTAAATCACAATCCCATAACCGAACATTACACCTACTACTGCCTCCGCTTCCACTCCCCCTTCTCCTATCCGTAACCTCTTCCTTCTCTAAAACAAAATCAATAACAGTGCTATAAAGTAGTCCTGAAAAATTCGTCATATTATCAGAATAATCCACTGCCTTTTCATCTCCATTGAAAGATTTATATCCAGACTTAGAAACCGAGATACTCCAATTATGACTCTCATTACAGTCACTATCATTAAATAAAACAGCATAAGCGCCATCAGTCTTAGTTACAAATACCGGGCTGCTAGTGATTCCGCAAACAACATTGACACTAGCCCCATTAAGTTGTGAATCACCACCGGCGCTACCATCGTAAATAGTTCCAAGAATAACCAAATCAGCGCTCACCATCCCAACTGAACACAAAAATATTCCGCAAACCAACAAACCCATTGTCTTTAACATGATATTATTCACAATACATCCTATATAAACTTTATTGTAATCATCGCTTTGCCCTTTTAGTCACCTCTGCCTTTTTAGTCAAAGTCGGCTTTATACGCAGAAATTATTTAACCAAAAAGATATTGAGGCTTTGTTTTGTTAACTTTTTATCGAGCTAACTTTCAATAACATCTTAAGATGTTACCGATAAAATCAGAGTGTAGTTTTGATTTATAAATTTAACTAACTAGGGCTCTAGCTCCTGTGTTATTAGGTCTATGTTGGAATATATGAGTGAATTCATCCAGTTGCGCATTATCAAGCCAATGCAAATCTTTATAATAATCACACACCTTTGTCATTCCCCTAGCCATAAGGCTATTGTGAGAGAATACAATAACATGTTTCCCCAGTGTCTTAACTAGCTTTACTGATTCATATAAATCAATATCTCCTGAAAAAAGTACAGCAACATCATAATTATCTAAATATGCATTAGACACTAAATCTACTGCCAGTTGAACATCAACACCTTTTTGAAAAATTCCATTTTTCTTTGAGTATTGAAGTGGCTTCAATCTTGTTTCAAAAAAAGGAAAACTACTCATCCTGAATATCTCTTTTTTTTGAGCCCCAAGTCGTCTTTCTGCCTTTGTTAATATTTCTTGTACTATCGCTTTATCGTCATCACTGCCCGAAGTCTTTTTGATATCTTCGTGGTGTTTTTTGATTTTATTAATTAAAGTATCTGTATATTCTCCATCATAATAATATGTCCTTACATGGAAAAGAGTTTTGTTTTTATACTGGGGAATTTTGGACAAATAATTTATAACAAATTTATTTAATTTGTGATAGTCTATCCTCCTATCTTGATTTTTCAATTTTTTGAAACAACATACACTCTTGAAAAAATTAGAATTGTCCAAAAAAAATCATTATTTTCATTTTTAAAATTTGGAGAGAGTTAACATTCCCCTGCGTTAAACAGAGGAACACTCTCTTAACTATCAACCATTATATTATATTTAGATAAGATTGATTTATAAACATTTCGTTTCTAAAGAAATTAAATCTAATTCAGTGGAAAATTCTGCCTTTTTAGTGGAGGCTGATTTCGATTAAAAGGGCAAAGCCTGTAATCATTTAATGACTAACTCTTTATTATCGTAGCTCCAACAATCTCCTCTACCCAAAAATGAATATCCACACTATCAGGATAATTCGGATCCGGCCACCAAAGTTTCTTCTTAAAATCCGGAACAATATCCAAATGATCTTTCTCAATATTTATCTGAATCCTAGCCCTATCAAACCCCTTATTCAAAACAAACTCTCCACCTAAAGTCGCAGACTCATTATCCCCAATAAAAACCCTGCCAGAATCAAGATTATACCAAAACTCATTCCCCTTATAAGCATCTACGCTATAATCATAACCCATATTCTGATACTCCAAATTATGAATCGTAAAACTAAAATTATACTCTCTACCCGGAAAAATATACTTAGGCAGCTTCGTGTGATTCTCAAAATACAACTCTGTCAACGGCTCAATTCCCAGAGGAATAAACTGTAGAACAACTATAAAACCAATCAAAATAATTATTCCGGCAATTAAGACCTTTTTCATAAAATACAAACCGTGCTGCGCCTTTTTAAAAATTCCCACTAACTACTATCCCACTCCAGAGGAACAACTTTGTAATTAACTTTATAAACAAAGAACCGCAAAAATTATATGGCCAAAAAGAAAAAAATAACAGTTGTTATACCGGCGTTGAATGAGGAGGAGGCTGTTGCGAGTGTTATCAAAGAGGTTCCGATTTCTAAAATTAAGGCGATGGGTTATGATGTGGAAATTATGATTGTCGATAATGGCTCAACGGATAAGACTGGGCATATTGCAAAGAAAAATGGTGCGACGGTTTTTGTTCAGCCCGTGAGGGGTTATGGGAACGCTTACAAGGCTGGTTTTGCGAATAGTCATGGAGATATAATCATTACAGGGGATGCAGATTGCACTTATCCTTTCGAGGACATTCCAAAATTCCTGAAAATTATAGAGAAGGAGAATATTGATTTTATTAGTACGGATAGGCTAACTAATTTGAGGCCTGGGGTTATGCATTGGACACATCAGTTTGGGAATTGGTTTTTGGCGACGATTTGCAGGTGTCTTTGGAGGGGATTTCCGTTTCATGATTCTCAATCGGGGATGTGGATTTTTAAGAAAAAGATTTGGTCTAAATTAAATGTTAAGGCTTCCGGGATGCCTTTTTCTCAGGCGTTGAAAATTGAGGCTTTTCAGAAGGGGTTTAAGTGCAAGGAGGTTCCTATTGATTATAGAGTGAGAGTTGGTGAAGTTAAACTTGATGGCTGGAAAGATGCTGTGAAGAATACAGTTCATCTTTTTGTTAAGAGGCTTGGGTTGATGGGGTTTTGATTGGGAATGAAAATCTTAATCGCAACTCATTATTTTTTGCCACATAAAGGAGGGATTGAATTTGTTGCATATAATCAGGCTAAAGAATTGGTTAAGCAAGGTCATGATGTAACAATAGTTAGCTCTAAAGTTGGCGATGAACCAGAAGAAGAGATTATGGATGGAATAAAAATAAGAAGAGTAAAAGCTTGGAATTTTTTTGAAAGAAAATGGGGGATTCCTTACCCTGTTTTTTCTTTGAAGTTGATTAAGGTTTTGAATAAAGAAATAAAAGAAGTTGATATTGTTCATGTTCATGATTTTTTTTATCTGCCTTCTTTTGTTGGAGCTTTAGTCTCAAAAATAAGAAAAAAACCTTTTGTAATGATGCAACATGTTGAAACTATAAAACATAGCAAATGGATTGTTAATTTTATTCAATGGTTGGTTCATAAAACTTATGGAAGGTTTATTATTAATTCTGCAAAAAAGATTATTGTGTGCAATGAGCAGGTAAAAGATTGGTTGGGGGAGCAGGAAAAAACTATTTTTATAGAAAATTCTGTAGATATTAATTTATTTAAACCAGCAACTAATCAAAATAAAAACAAATTAAGAAAAAAATACAATTTGCCGACAAATAAACCGATAATTATTTTTGTTGGAAGATTAGTTGAAGTAAAGGGATTTGATAAATTATTTGAGGCAAGAGATAAAGATTACACAATTATTTTTGTAGGGGATGGGGAAACTCCAGAACATATGCAAAATGACAAGAACGCAATTTTTATGGGCACATTGCCCCAAAAGGAATTAAAAGAAATTTATCAATTAAGTGATGTTTTTATTCTTCCATCAAAAAGCGAGGGATTTCCTTTAACAGTTCTAGAAGCAATGGCATCAGGTTTACCAATTATAGTAAGTAATCTTCCAATTTATAAAAGACATTTAGATGTAAATAATATCCATATAATTAATCCTACGCCAACAAATATTAAATATTCAATCAAAAAATTATTAGGAGATAAAACTAAAATTGCTAAAATGAAAAAATATTCTCGTGAAGAAGCAATAAATAAATTTAGTTGGAAAAAAAATGCAAAAAAACTTTTAAATGTTTATGGAAAAGTTTTAAAACAAAATGAAATTAAATCTAAAAAATAAACTAAAATCTTTTTTCACAATTCCTAAAGAAGATTTAGAAGAAGAACCCTCTCCTAAATTTGGAAAAGTAAATCTTTTTAATTTAACTAAGAATAAATTGTTTTTTGGGATATTGGCATTTTTGCTATTGATAAATATTTTAGTGGGTCTTGATATAAACCAGTTTTATATTCGAGCAATACTCTCATTTATTTTCTTAATAACAATTCCTGGATTATTAATTATGTTAATGTTGAAAATTAGAGAAATTGGATTTTGGGAATATTTGGTTTATGTTATTGGGCTTTCTGTTAGCTTTATTATGTTTGGGGGGTTGGCTGTAAATTGGATTTTGCCTTTGTTGAATATAACTGACGAACCTCTTTCATTATGGCCTATATTGATTTGTTTTAATATTTTTTTAATAGTATTTTGGATAATTGCATATATTAGAAATAAAAAATTATCATTAGAAATAAAATCTCCAAAATTAGATTTAACAAACAGAATCTTTTTTATTGTGCCAATGTTGTTTCCTGTTCTTTCAATTCTCGGAGCTTTTTTATTGAACAATCATGGCACAAATATTTTAACTATGATTATGTTAGGAGGGATTGCGGTTTATGTTTTATTACTTACAATTTTCAGGAAAAGATTAAATGAGAATGTTTTCCCTTGGGGAATTTTGTTTATAGCAATTGCGATTTTATTAATGACTTCTCTAAGAAGTTGGTTTGTTAGTGGGGTTGATACTAATTCTGAACTTAGCATTTTAAATTCTATAATAAAGATACAATTTTGGAGTCCGGAAATTTTCAGAGGGGCTTATGGCTCGATGTTGGCTTTAACAATTTTGCCTTCAATATTTTATAGTATTACCTCAATCAATCCGCATTTTATTTTAAAATTTGCAGAGGTTTTTATTTATGCCTTAACCCCAATTATAGTTTATTTATTGTTCAAAGAAAAATCAAAAATATTATCTTTTTTTGCCGCATTCTTTTTTATGTCACAACCAATGTTTATTAGCTGGTATTCAATTCCAATTAGGCAACAGATTGCATTTTTATTTTTTGGATTAATGCTTTTAATAATATTTAGGGAGAATATTAATACAAATGCAAGAAAACTCTTTTTTATCATCTTTGGATTTTCAATGGCTGTTTCTCATTATTCCACAACTTATATTGCCCTTGCTATTTTTTTATTAGTGTATGTTTTTTCTTTAATTTATCAAAAGTATGAAAAAATTAAGAAAAAGAAAGATAAATTAAAACATAAAAAAACAAATGTATATTTTTTAACATTTGGATTAATTTTATTATTGTTTATATTTGGGTTTTTATGGTATTCACAAGCTACCTCTACATCTAATGGGATTAATTATTTTCTAAAGAATAGTTTTTCAAATTTAGGAGATTTGTTTAATGAAGATCTTCAAGCCCCAGGACATTCAATATTAGAACAATTTAGCATCTCCTCTAAAAAAAGTATGAGTAATCTTCTTGATGAATATTTATTAGAAATAAGTGAGGAATCTACTGAATCAGGCGGTTTTTTGTTTCAAAATTCTTATAAACCAAGAATAAAAATCCCTCAAGGAATACTCTTGACCCCTCTTGGGCAATTTAAATTTTTACATGATTCAAAAAAGATATTTGAAATTTTGGGAAAAGTTTTGTTCATAATCGGTTTTTTTTATCTAATTTATTGTTTTAAGAAAGATGGGGAAAATAAAAAAGAAAAAGTATTAGCATTTACCTTCTATACTTTGGTCGGTTTTATTATTTTATTACCTTTTATCTCAGTTAACTATGATACTTCAAGAATATTTCAGCAATCTCTTTTCTTAACTTCTTTTTATTCGGTATCTGGATTTTTATGTATTTTTCTCTTTTTTAATAAAAAACTGAAACTTGTTCTTTTGTTTTTTATTTTTTATTTTCTAATTTTTTCTGGATTTTATGCACAATTAATTGGAGGCCCAGATGTTTCTTTAGTATTGAATAATATTGGTTTAAGTTATAGCAAGTTTTATACTCACAAACCAGATATTATTTCAACAAATTGGTTTTTTTTAAATAATAACAAAAATAAAATTTATGTTGGTTCGCATTCTTATGGGAAAATGCTTCTTTCAGAAAATTGTTCTAGTAATCGAATATCTTCAGATATTTATTCGGGGTTAGTTTTGAAATCTTATATTTATTCAAGTTATAATAATAAAAATTTTGGGGTATATACAAAATCTTTTAACAATATAGCTCTTTATCTTAATTTCCCAACAGAGTTCCTTAATAAAAACAAAAACAAAGTTTATAATAATGGGGGGTCTGAAATATTTAAATGAGAATTGGAATATTATTAATTTCAGATGGATTTTCAGGAGCAGAAAGAGTTGTAAAAGAATTACTAGAACATTCTAAAGGAGAAAATTATGTTCTTTTTGTGAACAATGAAATTTATTCAATTTACGAAAATTTAGGGATAAAAACTTATAATTTAGGAAATGTTTTTAATAAAAATATTCTTAAAAGATTAATCAAAATTAAAAAAATTGCAAAAAATGTTGATAAAATAATATTAAAAGAAAAAATTAGTGTTATTAATCCAGTTTTAGAATATTCATTTTTACTAACTTTATTTTTGAAATCTAAAAGCATCATGATTCCATCTTTGCATGGAGAAGAAACAAATAATTTAAAATTAAAGAAAAAGCTTTTTCAAAATCTAATTGTTAAAAAAGCTTTCAATAAAGCAACTAAGATAATTTCAATTTCAAAGGGATTAACCCAACAACTCCCTCAAAAATATAAACAAAAAATAATCGTAATTCCAAATGGTGTTGATACAAAAGCTTTCAAACTATTAAAGAATATCAAACGAAAAAAGAATATAGTCTTATTTACAGGAAGATTTATTGAATTAAAAGGAATCAAAGAAATTCTTGCAGTTGCAAAACAACTACCTCAATATGAATTTTGGTTTGCAGGACAGGGAGAATTATCAAATCTAATTAATTTGCCAAATACAAAAAATTTGGGTTTTCAAAAAACAGAGGATTTAGTTATATTATATAATAGGACAACAATTTGTATTTTTCCTTCATATAGGGAAGGTTTTCCTTTATGTGGTTTTGAAGCCATGTCTTGTGGAAAAGCTGTAATTGCAACACCTCTCGGATTTTCAGAATATATTGAAAATAAAAAAGATGGAATTATAATCCCTGCAAAAGATGAAAAAGCATTAAAAAATGCGATTGTAGATTTAATGACAAATAAAAAAAAAAGAAAACTCATTGAGAAAAACGCAAGACAAAAAGTATTAAAATATTCTTGGGATAAAATTGCTAAAAATTATTTAGGGGTATTAAATGAAAAATAAAAAAGTTTTAATATTAC
This sequence comes from Candidatus Pacearchaeota archaeon, assembly GCA_023133415.1. Classification (GTDB taxonomy): domain Archaea; phylum Nanobdellota; class Nanobdellia; order Pacearchaeales; family GW2011-AR1; genus JAGVXH01. Next base: position 17,658 of record JAGLWM010000001.1, on the reverse strand, counting down.
ACAATATTCTTGCTCCCTATCGCCTTCCACTATTTGAAGAAATTTCTAAAAAATATAATTTAGAAGTTATTTTCTGCAAAGAAAATTCAAAAGATAGATTATGGACAACTTCATTAGATAAATATACTTTTAAACATAAAATACTAAAAAACATTTCTTTAAAAGGTTTTGTTATCAATTTTGGTCTTATAAAATATTTAGTCAAACAAAATTTTGATTGTTATATTCTTGCAAAAAGCTCGGAATCTTTTCTTTCATTATTAACTTGCTGTTTTTTTGCAAAATTAAAAAGAAAACCAATTTTTATTTGGACAGGTGAAAAAGAAGAAAATTATAAATCAAGAAATAAAATGGGGAAAGTAATAAAATCCCTTAAGAAAATTTATTTAAGACTATTGCTAAATATTTCAACAGGATTTTTATGTTATTCTTTAAAATCTAAAGAATTTATGAAAAGTTTAAATAATAAAAAAACTATCTTTGTTGGTACTCAAATTATGCCGAAATGCTTATTGCCTGAATTAAAAAAAATTCTGAAACCTGTAAAATGGAAAAATAAAAAAATTATTTTACATTTAGGATATTTAAGAAAAGACAAGGGAATTCAATATTTAATTCAGGCTTTTAATAGATTAAATCAAAAAGATGTCTTACTTTTAATAGTTGGGGACGGAGAATATAAAAATGAATTGAGAAAATTAGCAAAAGAAAATAATAACATAAAATTCTTTGATTATGCAGAAGGAATAGAAAAAGCAAATTTTTACTCTATGGCTGATTTTTTTGTTTTTCCAACATTGGATGATGCTTGGGGGTTTGTTATTAATGAATCGCTTTATTATAATGTTCCTATTATAACTACAAATGCTGCCGCAGGATGCGAATTAATTAACGAAAACAAAACGGGATTAACGATAAATCCTGAAAGTAAAAAAGAGATACATTTAGCCATAAAAAAGTTATTAAATGATCCGAAACTATTATTAGACATGAAAAAAAATATAAAAAAAATTCCTCCAAAAAAAATTGTTGATATTAAAACTTCTGCGAAAACTTTTAACAATGCGATTAATTTCGGATTAAAAATAAATAAAACTCATACGAAATAAGGTTTTGAAATATTTAAATGAAACCCATAAAACAAGTAACTAAAGAACATTATGATTTTAAAAAATATATAGATAAGCAGAGATGGATGTCTTATTATTATCAATTAAAACATGTCTATGAATTAAAACCATCTTCAGTTTTAGAAATTGGAGCAGGAAACAATTTCTTAAAAAAACAACTTTCAAAAGAAATAACTTATAAAGTAATGGATATTGCTAAAGATTTAAATCCAGATGTTTTAGGGGGCGTTGATAATATTCCATTGAAAAATAATTCTTTTGATTTAGTTTGTTGTTTCCAAGTGTTGGAACATTTACCCTTTAATTTTTTTGAAAAATCATTAAAAGAAATTGCAAGGGTTTCTAAAAAAAAATGTTTTGATAAGCTTACCCTATTGTGGTGTCCAAATTGGTAATTCATTAAAAATTGGTGTTCCATTAAATAAGCAAACTAATTTTTCATTAACATTGCCAAGATTTTATAAAAAAGCAAAATTTGATGGAGAACATTATTGGGAAATTGGAATGAGAAAATATTCTCTTAAAAAAATAAAAAAGACCATGTTAAAATATTTCAAAATAAAAAAAGTTTTTAGTCCTTATGAAAATAAATACCATGTGTTTTTTGTTTTGGAGAAGAGATAATATTTAAAAATTTTAGAGAGATTGTCAAAGGGGAGGGATGAGAGAAAAATTTAAATAGGATAAAATTCTAGTTATTTATATGGATAAAAAGGCTGTATTTTTTATAGGTATTGTTTTTCTTTTTCTTGTTACAGGAGTTTTTGCTTATTCAAGTCTTAATTCAAAAATAAATAATTTAGAAAATAACAAAGCATTTTCAAAAAATTCCGCTTTAGTGACAAATTCCACAGTCTTAATATTGGTAGAGACCGATACAGCAAACATAAATGATAAAACTAGTGGTTTAATTTATGTTGATGAGAAGGGAAACATTTGGAGCAAGGGAACTGCTTTTTCTGTTGGAGATGGAATGTTTTTAACTGCATCCCATGTTTTAGAAAATCTTAATGGAAAAAATATAAAGCTTGTTTGGAATGGTAATGAATATGACAACATCATCACAGAAGCAGTATCTTTGAATGGGATAGATTTTATGATGTTTAAAGCGAACCTTCCTGTTCCCCCTCTAAAAATTATTGAAAGAAAAAGAGCATTAGTTGGGGCTAAAATTGGATTTGTGGGATTTCCTTTAAATGAAGTAAGCCCAATGCTTCATGAAGGAGTCATATCCTCAGTTAAGGAAGTCGGAGAAGGGGCATTTTTCTACAATATTAATTCATTTGTCAACAGAGGCAATAGTGGAGGACCTGTATTTTTAAGTGATACTGGAGAAATAATTGGAATAATAAGTTCAAGACAAAACGAAGGAATTTTAATTCCAGATATAGATGATACAAGTTTTACCGAGGGAGAAAAAGCCTTACTTGGAATACAAATGATTATGGTTCAGCAATTGACATTAAATTCTCAAGTTGGAATAGGAAATGTTGTAGGGATATATGAAACTGCAATGGATAAAATAATTGATGGAATGAATGATGGTTCATTACAAAGATCAATCCAAGAAGGGCAAATGTTTAATCCCTTTAGCGATTAGTTCTGTCCAAACCGAGTCTTACAACTTCTTCCTCAAACTATCTCACATAAGTACAACATCCAAAGAAACTTCAAGCTATAAAAATATTTGTAAGGCATAATCCTATTTCCTCCAACTCAACCCCAAATAAACCAAAATGGTCTCACAACTCCAACATACAAAATTAAATAATTTATAACAAACAATTACCCCCACTATAAAAGATTTCACTTTTTACATTAATAGTTTTATCAATCCTGCGTTTGCAGACAATTTTATATTTTCCTCTCAATTTCTTACTTTCTCAACACCATTCCAACCTAATACCCATTAACTTTCTTCAAATATAATAACAATAAAATCTTTATGTTTTTTCCTCTAAAATCCTTTTTGCATAATAAACACCAGCCCAGACACTAATAAAAGATATGGTGATTATTGTAATTAATAATGTAAACTTATCAATCGCCATTTCTCTCAAATCTCTCTCGCTATATAGAAAATCAATTTCAAAAATATACATAATAGGAGAAAGCGTTTCATTTTCGTATGTGTATATTGGATATATATAGAACCTTTTTATATCATCTTCTAAATGCAAATGAAATTCGCAAAAATTATCCTCACAATCCCAACTTGAAGAGATACGACTTCCATTAGATAATTCTTTGTCTATATTTATAATTTGTAAAAATTCACTCTTAAAATCAAGACTAAAATTACAGCTGAGAATATCATATTCCGTGAAATATTTACTATTCATTAAATTAGAACATGACGGTACAATCAAGTTTTTCATTAAATCGGCTTCTTTTAGTTTTTCAAAATCTTTAATATTGCTAGAATAAGGATGAAATGATGTGCTATCTATAAAATAAAGCATCTGAAAACCATACAATCCTACAAATAATACTGAAAGAGATAAAATGCATCCAAAAATAAAATAACCATTTATTTTTTCAAAACTCTCTCTTATTAAGATTAAAGAAGCAAGCAAAGCGATTAAAGTCATAAAAATAAAAGTAACATGAGCAATGTTAAAAGATACTCCCGCATTTTTTAATAAATCTTTAATCAACATATAGATTATGGTTAATGACATGATTAACATAATAATTCCAAGCAAATAACAAAACTTCTTTCTTTCTTTTTCCGAATTAGATTTTCTCCCGAATTTTTTAATCACAGAAAAAAGTTTTTTAACATCCATAATATTGTTATACGGCTAATTCTTTTTAAAACTTCCTTGCCTAAAACTCAATCCCAAATAAACTAAACTAACAATTCCTTGTCCCACAACCCACGCAAAGCCAATCCCCATCAACCCTTTATCTATCATAAAATAACTCAATCCTAAAATTAAAACTGCACTAATAAAAGTAACAAAAATAAGTTCCTTAACCTTCTTCTTAACTCTAAACACTCCACTATATACAGTATTCACCCCAACAAAAACCCCACTCAAAGCAATTATCTGCAAAAACCTAAACCCCTCCCTCGAATACTCCTCACCAAAAGCCAACAAAATCCAATCCCCAAACAAAACAATAACAATTATAGCAGGAATCATAATCAAACTAATAATCTTAACCGCCCTAACAACCAAATCGCTCAAGTCGGTAGTCGGTAGTTCGCTTCGCTGGTAGTTAGTAGTCTTCCCCCTCTTAGTTTTTAGTTTTTGGTCTTTGGTTTTTAGTTCCCCTTTCCCCACTACCGACAACCCACTACCCACTGCCGACTTTTTGCGGTTCCCACTAACAAAAGAACCCTCTGCAAACAAACTCTGCGTCGTCGCCCCCGGAATCACAAACAGCAAACCTGCAATCATCATAGCCATATAATAATAAGCAACACTCTCCGCCCCCAGCCTGTTCAAAATTATAATCGGCAAAACCATCAAAGGCAAACCTCCGATAAAACCTGCAACATAATTCCCAAAACTATACTTCCCCATCTTCTTAATTATCGAATCATGAAACACAAACCTTAACTTATATTCAAACTTGTAAACCAAAACAAAAAAACTAAACACAACAGCACAGAGCAAGGCAATCATCCATGAGCTAAAAATCCCATAAGCCCCAAACCCTGCAAAAACAAACACAAACCCAATCTTCAACAAACTAAATATCGAATTCTTAATCAAAACAAATTTCGCACTCCTAAAAGCAATAAACACACTCTCAACCAAAGAACTCAGCCCTGCAATAACCATAAAAAATATAAAACTGAAACTCAAAATTAAATTCTCTTGGATGAATAATAATCGGGGCGAAAATTTCCCAAGCCCAAGAATAAATATAGTAGAAACAATAACAGAAACAATCGCAACTAAACTAAAACAAGTATTCAGATAGTGGCTTTTCTTCTTCGCCTTCCCCAAATACCTTATCAGCCCAATATTCAACCCAAGAACACTAAACCCAACAATCAGCCCCATAACAGAAATAATGGTTGTAGCAAGCCCAATCTCTTCAGCGCTAAACAACCTTGCGCAAATCATCCAGAAAAAGAAGCCTAGGACTGCCATGATTCCTGTTGAGGCCATTAGGTAGATTGAGTTTTTGTAGAGGGAGTCGGACATGATTTTGTTGTAGAGGTTCTTGATTTTATTCATGGATATATTTCTTGTTTGGAGTTTAAAAATGTCTGTTTAAGGAGAAAGGCAAATGCAAAAACAAAAACCAATTAGCTCACGGATTACACGGATGAACACGGATTAAGGCAGGGGAAAATACAAATAACTTAAAATGATAGTTTCTACTGTTCTCCTTTCCCCTTTCTGAATACAAAAGACAGGATACAAATTGGCTCACGGATTACACGGATTACACGGATTAAGGCAGGGAAAAATACAAATAACTTAAAATGACAGTTTCTACTGTTCTCCTTTCCCCTTTCTGAATACAAAAGACAGGATACAAATTGGCTCACGGATTACACGGATGAACACGGATTAAGGCAGGGGAACTTAAAGAGAATTATTTGGAGGATTGTTTGTTGTAACTTATAAAAAATTGTATTTGTCTTATCCGTGTAAATCTAAATACTCAAAAAAATCCGTGAGCCATTATTCTCCTTTCCCCTTTCTGAATACAAAAGACAGGATGCAAATACAAAAACCAAATTAGCTCACGGATTACACGGATTACACGGATTAAGACAAGGGGCATAAACAGGAAATTAGAATGAGAAAATTAAATAAGCTATTCTCTTAAATCTATAAGTATCTTAAATCTATGAGTTATTTCCCTGCCTTTCTGTATTAATCCTGTAAATCCGTGTAATCCGTGAGCAATTATTCCCCTTCCTTATTAACATTATTGAAAACTCTTCTTCTAACTTCTGCCTTTTTTCCAAAGTTCAATAATAGTCCAACTTCCTTTCCTGTGCATCTCAAATAATTCAATAACTGACTTTCATCAGAAACTCCCAATCCTAAAGTGGCTTTAATTTCAACGACAACTTTCCCATCAATAATAAAATCAGCAAAATAATCCCCTACAATTTCACCCTTATAATAAACCTTAATTGGAACTTGATTTTTAAAATTCAACCCTGCCTTTCTGAATTCAATCTTCAAAGCATTTTCATAAACTCTTTCCAAAAATCCATATCCAAGAGAGTTGTAAACCTTATAAAAAATCTGGATTACCTCTGCAGTTAGCTCCTCGTGTTTCATAAAAACTTAGACAGCTTCGTCTATAAAAACTTTCTTAATACAAAATACAAAGTTTTAAATAAGTGCAATTACTGTAACATGCAAGGTATCAGGGAACACCTTAAGTCTTCGGACATCCCGCTTATGTATTCCCAGTTCTGGGCTTCGGTCAAGACTGGATTTTTATTTAAAATGGGAAAAGAGAATTCAAAAAGAATTTCTGTTTATATTGATGGTGCAAATTTTTATTATGGACTAAAAACTATTAATCAAAGATATTCCGATATCTTTTTTGATTTTGAAAAATTTGTTAAAGAAATTGTAGGAGAAAACAAGCTCATTACAATCTATTATTACAATGCTCCATTAAAAGAAAATTTCAATAAATACGTTTATTGGAATCAAATGAAATTTTTTGCTCGTCTTAGAAAAATTCCTAAATGCAAGGTAGTTCTTTGTAAAAGACAAAAAAGAGTTGATAAGGATGAGAAAGAATATTATATTATCAAAGGCGATGATATTCATTTATCTTTAGATATGTTAAGAGATGCTTGTAAGGATAAATATGGCAGGGCGATTTTAATTTCGGGAGACGGAGATTTTACTCAGCTAGTAAATTATGTAAGAAAGGAAAATAAAGAAGTTAGAATTTATGCTTTCAAAGATTTAACTTCCGTTGATTTGATTAACAAAGCAAATAAGCATTTTTGGATTGATAAAAAAATGGTTAATAAGTTTTTTTGGAGAAAGAAGTGATAGTTAAGCTTATTGTTTCAACGCTGAATAGTCGGGCGCAAATCATCCAGAAAAAGAAGCCTGGGACTGCCATGATTCCTGTTGAGGCCATTAGATAGATTGAGTTTTTGTAGAGGGAGTCATTCATGATTTTGTTGTATAGTTTTATCATGGGGGAGAAAATAAGAAGGAGTTTTTAAGAGTGTTGGATAAGGAGAAAAATTAATTATACAACAACCACTTCCAGACAGGAATCACTTTTATTTTATAATTTTCAATAATCATCTCATCTTCTTGGTTTAATGTTAATATCAAACCAGTTTTAAGATTAAATTCTTTCATTGCCTCAATTAATCCTTCAACCTCTCTTTTTTGATTTTCATCATTTAAATCATAACAGACCTGAATAACCTCATTAACTTTTTCTTTTTTCTTAACAACAAAATCACATTCTCCTTTCTCCTGAAAATAAAAAATTTCGTTATATTTTCTTCTTAATGCCAAAAAAACACTATTCTCCAGCATCTTTCCTTTATCTTTTGAAAAAGACACAGAATTAGCATGCGAAAACCCGTTATCTATTGAATAAACTTTTTTAGGATTTACCTGTTGTTTTCTATATGAATAACTAAATTTTGGAATTGTAAAAATAACATATGCATCTTTAAAATAAGAAATATAATCTATCACCGTCTGAATTGATTTAATTTCAAACATTTTTTTAAGAGAATTATAAGAAAATTCTTTTCCAATATTGCTAATCAGATAAATTGCAATTTTCCTTAAAATTTGAGTGTTTTTAATCTTAAATCTTACTGCAATGTCTCTCATAATAACATCATTTAGTAATTCATGTAAAATTGTTGGGTCATGTTTTTTCAAAAATTCTGGGAAACCCCCTTCAAATAAAAATTTTTCAAAAGAATTCTGCGAGGGTTTTAATTTAAAGAAATTTAAGAATTCTTTATACGAAAAAGGAAATAATTCTATTCTTAAATGTCTGCCTGTTAATTTAGTCCCAAGTTCTCTACTCAATAGAGATGCATTTGAGCCGGTTATCACTATTTTTTTATTTCTATCTGTTAAATATCTAACAAATTTTTCCCATTTTAAAACATTTTGAATTTCATCAAAGAAATAAATTCCTTCACCCCCATATAACTGCTTACAAATTTCATCAATCTTATTAAAATCTTTTAACTCAAACCCATCTAATCTGGGATCTTCCAAATTAAGATAATAAATTTTATTGTATTTTTTTAAAATTTGACTTAAAAGTGTGCTCTTACCACATCGCCTTATGCCTGAAATTACCAATGCAAAAGAACTTTTTAATTCTATTTCTAAAAGTTTTTCTCTGTTAACTCCTTCCTCCAATCCCAAAATCCATTCTTTTTGCGATTTTATTACTTCTTCTAGTATTTCGTTTCTAATCATAAAAACATTAACCCTTTGGATATTATAAATCTTTCTATTGGCAATAGAAACTATTGTCTATCTGGAATAGAAACAAATCTTTTAAAAAATTATTTCTTCCAACTAAACCCAACAATCAGTCCCATAACAGAAATAATAGTTGTAGCCAGCCCAAGCCCTTCAACACTAAATAACCTTGCACAAAGCATTCAAAAGAAAAACCCCAAGAACAGCCATGATTCCTGTGGAAACTATCTTTTTTCTCTATATAACTTGATTATTTTTTTGAAGAATTTGAACATGGCAGAAAAAATGGGAGAGAGTTTTTAAGAGTGCTGGATAAGAAAAATGATTTCAAACCCTCAATACAACAACAAATCCTATTTCTTCATCCACTTATAAGATAAACTCCAAAACACACCAAAATAAATCAGGAAGAAAATCATACCAACATAACTATGATAAAGCCCGACAGCAACAGCTCGGGAAAAGAACGCCCCAACAACAAACAACAAAAACACCCTAAATATATTCACAAGAAAAGCCCCGACAACCGCCGGAACAAAAACTAAGACAACCCTCTTCTTATCCAATTTTCCCCAATCTAAAATTACTGCGAACAAATAAAGAGCTGTAAAAATAAAAATCGAATAAACGCCAGAACAAGCCTCCCCAATCTGTGCCGCAAACCCATTAAAACTAATACTATACCTATCAATCAAAACAACATCCCCAATCAACCCAAGCAAATAAGCGCTAATCTTCGTAACGACCAAACTTAAAACCGGCCACAACTTCCAAACCTGATGCATCAAAAAATAAACAACCACTCCAAATATCAAAAAATATCCTAATTCTTTCTTAAACTTCCCAAAGAAATATCTAATAAAATTCAACCCAAAAATCCCCATCCCCAAAAATACAAAAATAGATAAAAACAAAATATGAACCAAAATTATACTTTCTACCGTCGGAGAAAACCTCTCAATATTCAACTCCAAAATATAAAATGCAATTGTAGTAATCAACGAAATTAACAAAAACACTAAATTTCCCTTTTCGTATTTATAATATTTCAATTCCAAAAGCCTATCGCGATAAAGAAGAACAAACCCAAAAATCGAAAAAAGCAAAATCTTACCCATTCCGCCATAAACAAAAAGCCCAAATCCATAAAGCAAAGACGAGGCAACAATTCTCTGCCCAATCACAAAAGATATCAAAACAAACAAACCCAAAAAAATTCCAGTCTTCACCAAAAATTGCCGAAATCCCTTGTTTAATATCATCCTAAACAAAACCAAAATCAATATATAACTCTTATTATAATATCCCTAAGTCCAAAAACTCTTCTCAATAATAAAATGATCCATAATCAAATGAATCACAATAGCAACAAGAAAACTAACATTAATAAAAACCCAAATTCTAAACCTCTCCCAACTAACCCACCTAACCCTAAACAGCAAAAATCCAACAAAAACGACAAAAACACAAAGCGCAACCCAAGTCCAAACACTATGAGTATAAACATGCAAAGGTCCATAAAGCGGATCCGTCATCATCTTCGCAAAACTCGCCGTCTGAAGCCGAATAGCAGGAATCCCAAATTTAATAGAATCAGGAATTAGCGTCCCAACAAAAAACCCAAACCCATATTTCCAATTAGATAACAACCAAATTACAACAAACCCTGCAACCGCAACACTCACATGAGACAAAACACCTGGCATAATATAGTTCCCCAAAACTTCTATATAAATCTAATCAAAACCCAAAACAAGCCCGATACTTAATCATCCCCTTATACTTCCAAAACAACCCAAACTTCCCCATATTCAACTTATACCAAAAATCCCCACTATCCAAAACTCTCTCCCCAATCTCACAATAATTAACACTACTCAACTCATCCAAATACCTAGAATCAATCCCCAAAACAAAATCAACCTCAGAACCATCATACTTCGAAATATTCCCCCTCGAAACCAAATAATCCCCGCTAATATTTCCATAAAGCTCAACCCTAATCAAAGCCCCTTCCGGCAAATTCCGAACAATCTCATTCTCAGACAAAACCTCAATCAGATTATCAACATCAACATCGCTCTCCAAAACTTCCTCCTCCTCATAAACAAACCAACCACTAAACGAACTCCCAAGAGAAATAATAAGAATCAAAACAAAAACTCCAACAAAAACTCCCCTCATCCTAATCCTTCCTGACAACAAAAAAGACACAAACCGCGCTCAAGACCGTTAGCATCCCAACAACAAACCCAAACTCAGGAACCAACGGAACATTAACAACTGCTAAATCCCAATCTCCAATGACATCGTCATTAATTTCCCCAGAATTCATTCCAGTCAAACTCCCCTTTTCCGCATAAACAGTCAAAAAATCACCATTATTACAAGCATTAGAACCTATCTCATCAAACTCCACCCCATAGGAACCATCCCCTAAACTAATTGTATTTCCAACGCTAACAACTCCATTATGATCACACGAAACAGTCACATCAGCTCCCCCGATAACATCACTATAATCGGCATTGTAAATCTTACCAGCCACCAAAGTCTTAGCACTGGCAAATCCAAAAGACAAAACAAACATTCCGATAAGCGCCAATGCCATCATTTTTTTCATAAAAAACCTATGAAACTTCCCTTTAAATATATTATGGTAAACGAATGATACCTTTCACGGGATAACTAATTAAGATTAGGGATAATAAAAACAAAAATAGATACAGTTAAATTAAAAGCAATCGACACAAAAATATTTCTCGTCGATAAATATACAAGAGCAGAAAAAAAAGTTATTTATATCAGCGACAAGTATGCGCATCTTGACGAATACGAGGCAGCGAAAAAAATGCTTCAAATGGCAGGTGTAAAAACAAGGCAGTTTATTCCAGAACATAAACATTTGATTATTGATTTTGACAAGATTAATTCGTAAGTTGGGATATTTATTAATCAAAGAGTAGTAACAGATAGAAAGATTTATAAAATACATTTTCTTAAATGAAATATGAAAAACGAAACAAAAACTATTGTTATAATTCCAAATTATCGCAGAGATGAAATACACCGCGATTGGAAAAATGTCTTGAAACAATGTAACAAAAAAGAAGATGGAATTGAATATTATGTTCATCAAGATAGTAATTTAGAAAAGAAATTGATTCTTATAGATGGCAATAGAGTTAAGGGAGTAAAATCCATAGAAGATGGCATTGGGAGTCTACAATATATGGACCCGATTGATGTGTCGACAATGCGGTTACAGTTAAAAGAGAAAGGTGACGAAATTATTAAATACAGAGATTTTTTGCAAGAGTTAGCACATCAATCGAAGGTGTGTGTTATGGATGGGGTAGAATATTTAAAAAACAAGGAGATAGAATTATACCATTCTTCGTTAAAGGAAATATTTGAAAAAAAAGAACTTATAAAATTGTATCCTAAAATATTGAGTAAAAATGTAGATGCATATAAATTTCCTATGAGTCAAGAAGGAGTAAGTTATACCGCTTATACTAATGGAGGATTTCATTCTTTACGTCCTGCTGTGCGTAGATTAGAGAACTCCTTTGATGAAGGATTCCAAGCAATAAAAGAATACGCTGAAGATAAAAAAATTAAAAGAGAAGAAAATTATAAAAGATGGGCTGAGAAGTGGTCTATCAAAAAGGATTAAATACTTGATTAAAAAAATCTATCTCTCCCCACTACTCCCAAATCTCCCATCTCCCCTATCTGTTTCAGATAATTCATTAACTTCTTCAACTTCTATTTTTGGATAAGGCAAAATAGTTATTTGTCATGAAAAACCCTATATTTTCTGACCATTATAGGGCCCTCAACGCTGTTCCATCATTTTCTTCATAAAAAACTCACGAAATTTTCCTTTAAATATATTGTAATAAACGAATGATACCTTTCACGGGATAACTAATTAAGATTAGGGATAATAAAAACAAAAATAGATACAGTCAAATTAAAAGCAATCGACACAAAAATATTTCTCGTCGATAAATATACAAGAGCAGAAAAAATACCCACAAGAAAAAATAAAACCGCCAACCAAATTCCAAGATGAAGAGACAACGCTCCATAAATCACAGCAGGAATAATTACAGAATAACAAACTCCGCAAGATCTTTCAATTAAATTTTGCATCAACCCTCTAAAAAAAATCTCTTCAGAAAAAACAACCAACGGTAACAACATAATAAAAACCAAGTTCCCACCACTAGCAAACAAGACATTAGCCAAAGCACCAATAACAGCCCCAAAGAAAATAACAACAGGCATCAACCAAAGATGCTTCCCAACCTTGCCAATATCAATATCAAACTTATACAAATAATATATCCCCAAAAACAACAAAACCCCATGTCCCAAAAACACCTTCCAAATATAAGAAAGATCCACAAACAACCCCGCAATTCTCACAAGCGGAATCGCCAAAAACACAACAACCATTCGATCAAAATCGCTCAAAACTTCCCGCCCAGATAATATAATCAACGCCACACTCATCAACGCCACATACATAAAAGTCCCAACATCAACACTAAGATGCAAAACAATCTCATTTAACAAAATAAACAATCCAAACACCAAAGCGACAATTTTTTCCATAAACAAACCCCTTTTCAAGAATATATAAACTTTAGGGTAGTAACATGCCAAAAAATTACAACTTATAAGCGATATTCTGAATAAAAACAATGGCAAAAATAACCATAAGCACAATAATTACAGGAATCAACAACCTCTTCACTTTCGGACTTCCAAGCTCAATAGCCATCAAATAAATTATCAACAACACTGACAACATAATCGGAGAAATAACTTCCATCAGCCCATCAATCATCATACCACAAAAAACTTTTCATTATATATAAACCTTCCGACAGATAACCACACCAAAGTAACAACACCACCCCACAACCCACAAAAACAGACACGCTTACAAAAAAATAGCCCTCATTCAGGACGCCAACAATTTGTCACCCAGATATCTCTTTTTCTACTCATCGAATAATGCACAATTTTACGAAGACGCTTAGCAGTATTTTGTGTATATTGATAAAAAAGTCCATTTGTATATCTATCCAACTCTCCCATTATTTTGCTCAATCTCAAGTCATTATGAAAAACCCTATATTTTCTGGCCATTATAGGACCCTCAACGCACTTTCCCCAATCAATAACAGCCTCATAAAAAACACGATTCACACTCGGACAATTTTTTAAAATATCATTCCAATTCTCCAAACTACCCACAAACTTTCTATCACAATTATCTATACTCATTTGAATTCCCACAATAAAAATAACAAAAATAACTTTATAAAGATCCATATTCCAAAAATAACTTTATATTTTACAAAAAAAGAAAATGATTTTTTTAAAATTAATTCTTAAAATCATAAACCCCATCCCGACCAACCACACAATTCTTACCAGCCTCTTTTGCCTTATACAAATATTTATCAACCCTATTAACGAGATTTTTAGCGGAATCCCCCTTTCTAGCCTGCCCCACCCCAACACTAACACTAACAGGTAAATTATACATATTCCCACTTTCGTCTTCAAACTCTATCGGACGGCCAGAAACTTTACGATTCAATCTATATGCCACATCCAAAGCATCCTTCTCGTCCGTATCAGGAAGAATAACCCCAAATTCTTCTCCTCCATATCTACAAGCAACATCCAATTTACGAATTTCACTTTTCAAAGTGGAGCCCATCACCCTAAGAACTTTATCCCCTGCAAGATGCCCATAATTATCATTAAATAATTTAAAATTATCAATGTCAGCAATTATCAAAGAAGCATCTTCATTCCCCCTATCCACTCTTGCAATTGTCTTATCAAGAATAGCATAAAAAAATCTACTGTTGTATAAACCTGTTAGCTCATCAGTTATAGCTAAAGTCTCCAAGTTTTTTATGTGTTTTTCTCTTTCAGAATTAATAGCGCGATTGTGTTCAACCATCTCTAATCTAGTATATTTCATTTCTCTATGCAAAATATTAATAGTGCTACTATCCCCTTTAATTTTGCCCAATATTTCAATATATAAATCCATCTTTTTATCGAAATTTTCTGTGCTTAGTCCAATATCCATTATAACATCCGCCCAACTGCCTTCATGTTTTTCTATAATAGAATTCAATCCGCTATAACTTTTTTTCATATTATCAAATACAAAATATAGATTTATAAATCTTTTTATATTCATTACTTCCAAAAAGTAACATATATTTAATTTAACCATAACAATCTTTAAAAGTCATTTTTCCGATTTTCAAACGAGGTGTTAACCATGTGGTCATTATATAACAAAATAGAAAATCCCGACTCAATCAATCCTTTTGATGCCAACGGTGAAGAACTCGAACCCCTAAAATTTTCAAACGGAAAAACTCAAGCCGACATAGTTAAAGAAATTCTTGATGCAATTAATGACGGCAACAAATTAATTTTCATCAAAGGTGTATGCGGAACCGGAAAATCGGCCATCGCCCTAAATCTCGCAAGACACTTCAAAAAAACATCACTCGTTGTTCCAATCAAATCCCTCCAGGAGCAATACGAAAAAGACTATATGCAAAAAAAATTCATTCTAAAACAAGACAAGAAGCCTCTAAACATCGCAATCATTAAAGGTCGAAACAACTTCCGCTGCCCCTTCAGCGGCGAAAGAGCCGACGACCCCGAACTGCCCTGCACAATTGAACTCCGAGAAAAAAACACCGAGCAACTTCTCAAATACATCGACCAAAATCCTGAACTAAACAAAGACGACTTCTCAACAGCCTCCGACATCCGACGAATGAACATCGCACCATCCTGTCCCTACTGGTCTCCAATCATGCCATCCGAAATCAACCCGAAAGGTCTCTCCGAAGTCAAAAAAATCAAATATGATGCAATCTGTGGCAAAGAATTCGCCCTCTTCCAACGAAAAAAAGGATGCCCATGGACCGACCAATATGAAGCCTACAAAAACGCCGACGTCCTAATTTTCAACTCAATGAAATATCAGATAGAAACAATGTTAGGCAGAAAACCAAAAACCGACCTCGATATCATCGACGAATGCGACGAATTTCTGGACTCATTCTCAAGCGAACGAAAGCTCAACCTAAACCGGCTCCAGTCCGCCCTCTCAAGTCTCATGCCAAGTGACCAAGCCAAACGAACTAAAGTCAAAGAACTAATCCACGAAATCAACAATATTCTATTCTCGCCCCCGCTAACAGACATCCAAAGACTCGAAGAATCTCCAATTCTAAAAATTATCGAAATCGCTCTGGAAAATCCAAACCTCGCCGAAGATGAAGAACTCAACTACTATAACACCCTCGTAGAAATCGCACACTCGTTCGAAAATCTCTTGGGCGAAACTTATATCGCCATAGACAAAATCACGAAAGATTCACAAAGAGGACTATTCTCAAAAAAAGCCGAAGACACAGTCATAGTAAATATAGTCTCAATCAATCTTGCCCAAAAACTAAAAGAACTAATCGAACAAAACAACGTCTTGGTCATGATGTCGGGAACCCTCCACTCCGAGCAAGTCCTCAAAAACATCTTCGGTCTGGATAACTTCAAAATCATCGAAGCCGAAACCCAAAATCCAGGCCACATCAAAAAACAACGAACGGGACTCGAACGAAATTGCTCATTTTCAAATTTCAAAAACGGAACAATCACACGAAACATGTTTCTAAAAACAATGGACATGTGCATGGCAAACGCCGAACCACCAACACTCGTTCATGTCAGCGCATTCAAAGACCTTCCAACTGAAGAAGAAAACGCAAAACTAAAATTTGACAATTTAATCACGCAAGAAAGGCTCCACGAAATCCAATCACGAGGAAACACCGCAGTAGACGAATTCTCAAGCGGTGAGGAAGATATTTTATTCACAACAAAATGCTCACGAGGCGTAGACTTCGCCGGCGACACCTGCAAATCAATCATAGTCACAAAATTCCCCTACCCAAACATCCAAGGACTCTTCTGGAAAATCCTAAAACAAGAACAACCCGACAAATTCATGCAATTCTACCTAGACAAAGCAAGACGAGAACTAATACAAAAAGTCTCAAGAGGCGTCCGATTCAAAGGCGACAAAGTAGACCTATGGAGCCCAGACGTCAGAGTGATTAATGCAAAATTAGATTAATTAGATGAACAAAGATTTATAAGGGTATATCATCTGATATATCCATGAGAAGAGAAGGTGGTGCCCTAGGAGAACATTGGGATGAAGAGTGAGAATAATAAAAATGGAAAAGAAAAATATTACAAGATCTCCCAGGTTGGACACCGTCCTAATGGTAGAAAAATTCATAAAAGAATACGATGGAGAATACAAAAAAAAGAAACTATGGGAAAATCTCCCAAAAAAAATGATGTATCAAACATATAGCACAATACTAGACTATCTATTAGTCTCAGGAAAAATATCCGTAGACAGCCAAGGAAAAATAGGATGGATATTTTATCCAGAAGCCGCAGAAAAAAGACTGAAGAATGCGCATTTAACATGGAAAAGAGGAAATAAAAAATGAAACCTTGCCAAATACAATTTGCAGATAAAAAAGTACAGGAGTCGTATGAAAAAACAGAAGAAAACCCACTGAAAGATCAATTAGAAAGAGCCCTATGTGACATAGAAAAAAATCCATTCTGCGGAATTCAAATACCAAAAAAACTAATCCCAAAAGAATACATCCAAAAATACAAAAGCAAAAACATATGGAAATATAATCTACCAGGAGCATGGCGACTCATTTACTCCATTGAAGGAGGAGAGGCAGTAGTAATAGCAATCATCCTAAACTGGATGGATCACAAAACATACGAGAGAAAATTCAAATACTAATTCCCCTATCCAAATATACAACTCTTCTGGAAAATCCCGGCCCAGCAGGGTCATGCCGTTTGAGGCTAAAACAAGAACAACCCGACAAATTCATGCAATTCTACCTAGACAAAGCAAGACGAGAACTAATACAAAAAGTCTCAAGAGGCGTCCGATTCAAAGGCGACAAAGTAGACCTATGGAGCCCAGACGTCAGAGTGATTAATGC